>JBBQUH010000030.1:0-43112 GCA_038212625.1 Gemmatimonadales bacterium
TGTCTCCTGCCGTGACCTCCCCGTGCCACGCCTGGACCACTCCGAGCCGCGCGATCTCCCGGTCGGCCAGCTGGCGTAGGACGTGCTCTACGTCAGCATAGGCCTCACAGCGCCCCAACGCCGTCCCGAAGGCATGGCGTGCTGCCCCGGCCCGATCGTCCGCCCACGCGGCCAATACGGGCGCGGCAAGGCTGGTGTCGGCGCGTAGCGCGAGGATCTGTTCGTAGTCGATGGCGGGTTGGTACCGATCGAGTGCCAACAGGAACGAGACGGCCGCGCGGTCGGCGTGGTTCGGACGGCCGGCGGTCACAAATGTCCCGGCCTGCTCGAGCCCCAGATCCAGCGGCAGGACGCGATGCAGCCCCCACACGTGGTCGCCCTGCGCTTGGTCGTACCGGATGGCCGCGTGAAGCTGGGGGATCGCCCCCGGCTCGAGCACCAACGCGACTTCTGGGATTTGCGGATGTGCCCGGGCCCATAGTTTGAGTTCCCGGATGTGCACGGGCCGCCCCAGCGCCCGCACCGCCATCGCGACCGCGAGACGCAGTCCATGGGACCGTGACGCGACCCCAGGCGGCGCGGCGGGCACGCCCAACGCGAGCGGCCACCAGAACGCCGCCGTCCACCCCGGGGCAATCATCCGCTCCGCGCGTTGGGCCCGCGCCTCGCGCAGACTCGCGGCCCCGCGTGTGCGCGTCGTCGCGAGCGCCCGGAGCCGGACGCGCACGGCGTTGATGTCGGACGAATGCAAAGCGCCGCCCTGCGCCTGGAGTGCCTCACGCACCTGCTCGCTCGTCACCCAGGTCTTCGCGTCGCCGGCCGCCCGCAGCAGCGCGGCGTAGACCGCCTCGGCGTCGTGGGTGCGCGTGGCGTCCGGCGCCAACGTGGCCATGAACTCTTTGGGCTGCCGACCCGTCGTCTCGAGATAGCGCGTGACGACGTATCGCGTCTCGCCGAAGGCGCCGTCGACGGCGGTAAATCCCCCGCGGCGTGCGTGGCCGTAGAAGGTCGCCGCGAGACGGGCGCGTGGCGACCAAGCGGGCAACGTAGTGCTCCGGACCGCTCCTAATGGCACACTCGACGTTTACATCGAAAACGCGCCATTTGTGAATACCTTTTGGAACGACGATCGTACACCGGAGCGCGACGCGCTCGGCTACAGCTTGCTCGGATCTATTTCCAACAGCCGCTAGGGCGGTGGCAACGCGCTGTCGCCACGCGGAGATCTCCGTTCGCCAGCTCATGTCCTGGCGTGTAGTGCGAAATCACCACGACCGCTGTTCAGAAGGTAACCGCGATGGATATCGACCCAATTGACGCGTGGCAGGAGCAGGAACGAACGCGCCATGTAAACGCCTGCATAGACGCTCTCCAGCCACTGTTCGAGGACGTAATGCGCGGGCATGCTGGTGTCGACGATTCACTGCGAGATGCGCGCGAACTGGTCGAACGGTGTGCTGGCTCAGTCTCCGCGATAGATGATCGGGCGCGCGTTGAACGGGCGCGGCGGGCGCGTGGAGAAGATCCGTTTTCGTAGTTGGCTTGGTGAGGCCGGAGAGGAGGTCGCGCCGTGCGACCGCGATGGCGCCGCGGAGCATGTTGCGACACATCGACGAGAGCCCGCCATCCGGGTCGTCCACAAAGCGGGCCACGACTTCGACATCGTCTGTGCAGCGAGCGCTGGCCAACCAATCCATGGCCTGAGCGTATGTCGAGGGCGCGGGGTGTTCTAGCTGAGTAGGCATTGAGGTAGGGTCTGGCCCGAAGTCGAGGGTAGATGGCCGCGGGACAGTCAGTGAGTCACACGAAAACGCCGGTACGCATCAGGCGGATGGTTTGGTCGCGTTCTCGGGAGTCGGCCTTTAACCCTATGCTACGCTGGCTGGGCCCCCCGGTAGAAGCCTTCCCGCTTCATCCGTCCGTGCTGTTTTGGCAGTCAGGTCATAACTTTTGGTCTACCCTTCGGGTCAAGACTTTTGGCCTCGCCCAGACGATCTCGCGTCGGCCAAGTCGACGACTGATCGGCACATGGGGCAAGGTCCCGCTGTGGTAGCGAAACGGCAAAGCCCTTACGGCCTCTATACGTCGCAGCCATATATCACCCCAGAGAAAAGCGCGCAGCAGCTACGGCATACCTTCCAATCCGAGCGGAATGCGCGCCGGCAAACGCCGTCAGGAAGGCCAAGCGGCCACGAGTTCAAGACTCGTGGCCGCTTCTTTAATCCGTTGTATCTGAAGCAGTTATAGCCTGCGACAAGAATTCTGCGGCGCCTGCGACATGAATTGTGCAGGTTTTAAGACTTCAATTCGGCGGGGTGATGAGCGCCGACACCTACTGCACCGCATTCACCATATCAAAGATCGGCAGATACATCGCCACGATCATTCCACCCACCACCACGCCGAGGAACACGATCATGATCGGCTCCAGCAGTGACAGCAAGGCACTCACGGCGGCGTCCACTTCGTCGTCGTAGAAGTCGGCGATCTTGGTGAGCATTTCATCCAGGCCGCCGGTTTGTTCGCCCACGGCGATCATGCTGATCACCATGGGGGGGAACACCTGACTTTTCTGGAGCGGGCCGGCAATGGTATCACCACCGGCGATGCTGGCGCGACTGTCCATGATGGCGTCCTGCACCACGCGGTTCCCTGAGGTGCGCGCGGTAATTTCGAGGCCGTCGAGAATGCTGACACCCGACGAGATCAGCGTTCCCAGCGTGCGCGTGAAGCGCGACACGGCCGACTTACGGAGCACGTCGCCGAGTACCGGCACGCGCAGCAGGAAGCGATCAATCAGCAACTGGCCGGACGGTGTAGCGTAGGCCCGTCTGATCAGAAACGCCGATCCGGCGAGGCCGCCGAGAATGGCCCACCAGTAGCTGGTCAGGAAACCGGACATGGCGATGACCACCTTGGTGGGCAGCGGTAGCTCCATGCCCACGCTGCCGAACATACTGGCGAACACCGGGATCACCTTCCAGAGCAGGATCACGATGCATAATCCGGCCACGGCCATGATGACCGCCGGGTAGATCATGGCGCCTTTCACCTTCCGCACCAGTGCGTCGTTCTTCTCCATGAAGATGGCGAGGCGATTGAGGATGGTATCCAGAATACCACCCGCTTCACCAGCCGCCACCATATTGGTGTACAGATCGGAGAACGCCTTCGGATGCTTGCGCATCGCATCGGCCACCGTGTTACCCGACTCCACGTCGAATACCACTTCACGCACCACGGCGGACAACGCTTTGTTCTCGCTCTGCCGGGCAAGAATATCGAGCGCCTGCACCAAGGGCAGACCGGCGTTGATCATCGTGGAGAACTGCCGCGTGAAGATCACGATGTCGCGCATCTTGATCGCCCCGAGATTCTTCTTCGGGGTTGCCCGCGATTCGTCCACCTTGATGATGGTCAGCCGTTGCCGTCGGAGTTGGGCGACGGCATCATCGCGACTTGCGGCGTCGATCGTGGCCTGCTTGATCTCGCCGTTGTTCGCGCGGGCGGTATACTGGAAGGTCGGCATCTACGACTCCTGATCGTTCGAAAGAGGACGGCCACTGTGCGCTGACGGGTTCATCGCTTGCCCAGTCCGCCAACCAGCGGACGCTCCCCGGTTTTGGTCCCGTTCGAGGCGCTGGCGGTGTGCGACAGCCCCTCATCGCCTGTTGTCTTGCCGATCATGCGCAGGAATTCGTTCGCATCGCCCGACGAGCGAACACATTCGTCGGCGCTGACCTGTCGGGTGACATACAGCTGGTACAGCGCATCATTGAGCGTCTGCATGCCGAACTTTTTGCCGGATTGCATTGACGAATAGATCTGGTGGACCTTGTCGTCACGAATCAGCGCCCGGATGGCGGGCGTTACCGCGAGGATTTCGGCGGCCATGGCGCGCCCGCGACCGGAGATTTTTGGCAGCAGCACCTGAGTGATGATCCCCTCCAGCACGAACGCCAACTGCGCACGCACCTGACTCTGCTGATGGCTGGGGAAGACGTCAATGATGCGGTTGATCGCTTCGGCCGCGCTGTTGGTGTGCAGCGTAGCGAACACCAGATGCCCCGTTTCAGCGATGGTGATGGCGGCCTGAATCGTCTCCAGGTCGCGCATTTCTCCAATGAGGATGACGTCGGGATCTTCCCGGAGTGCGTATTTGAGTGCCGAGGCGAAGCTCTTGGTGTCCGATCCCACTTCCCGCTGATTGATGATGCAATTGCGGTGCCGGTGAATGAACTCGATCGGATCTTCCACCGTGATGATGTGACCACGACGCTCCGTGTTGATCTTGTCAATCATGGCAGCGAGCGTGGTGCTCTTGCCGGACCCGGTGGGCCCCGTCACCAGAACGAGTCCTCGTGGCTTCTCCGCAAACCCGGCAATCACGGCAGGAAGCTGCAGCTCGTCGAACGTCTTGATCTGAAAGGGGATCTGGCGGATGACCATGCTGACGCATCCGCGCTGCTTGAACACGTTCCCACGGAAACGCGAGAGGTTGGCGATACCGAACGAGAAGTCGAGCTCATCCTCCATCTCGAAGCGCTTCTTCTGGTTCTCCGTAAGGACCGAGTACGCCAGCTGTAGCGTGTCACGGGGGGCCAGTACGTGGTCGACGCTCGAGTTGAGGATGTCACCGTCCACGCGCAGCTTCGGCCGGTCGCCGGCCGTGATATGCAAGTCCGACGCCCCACGCTCGATCATCTCATCAAGCAGAGGGCGCAGCGAAACCGGTGATTGAGTAGGGGCAGTCATCAGAGAGGCGGACGGAGTGACACAACCACGACATGGTTACGGGTGAGACGACCGGACGGGCGACGGGATACCGACCGTCACAGAAACTCAATTGGCTGTTTCACGGATGACCTGATCGAGCGTGGTGACGCCCTTGAGCACCTTGAGCCAGCCATCCATGCGTAGCGTGAGCATCCCTTCCTCGATGGCCGCATGGCGCAGCACCTGCACGTCGGCGTTCTGCATCACGTGTTTCTTCAGCGTCTGGGTCAGGAACATCACTTCGTAGAGGCCCTGACGTCCCTTGAGGCCAGTGCCGCCGCACGCATCGCAGCCGTGACCCCTGAAGTACGGGAGCTCACCGATGGTGGTGTCGAGTGACAAGTTGTCGAGGAACGGCAGGGCCTCGGGTGTGGCCCGCGCCTTGGCGTTGTCGATCGCCTCGTCCGTGAACCTGAGCTCGCGCAGCGTGGTGCTGTGCTTGACCTTGGCGCCTGCCAGTTCGGCGACGTCCGGTACGTATTTGACCTTGCACTTGCTGCAGATCCGACGCACCAGACGCTGCGCCAGAATCAGATTCAGCGCCGACGCCACGTTGAACGGCTCGAGGCCCATATCCAGCAACCGCGTGATCGTTTCCGGCGCCGAATTGGTGTGCAAGGTGCTCATCACCATATGGCCTGTGAGCGCGGCCTTGATGGCGATACCGCCCGTTTCCAGGTCACGGATTTCGCCGACCATGATGACGTTCGGGTCCTGTCGCAGGAAGGCCTTCAGCGCAGCGGCGAAGGTCATGCCGATTTCGGTTTTTACCTGCACCTGATTGATGCCGAAGAGGTTGTACTCCACGGGATCTTCGGCGGTCATGATGTTTGTATCGCCGGTATTGATCTTGGACAGTGCCGAATAGAGCGTGGTGGTCTTGCCCGATCCGGTAGGGCCCGTGACCAGCACCATGCCGTAGGGGTTGGAGATCGCCTCCATGAGCTCGCGTTCGGCGCGCGGTTCGATCCCGAACTTCTCGAGATCGAGCGTCAGGTTGCCCTTATCAAGAATCCGGAGCACGACTTTTTCGCCGAACAGCGTGGGGAGCACACTCACGCGGAAGTCGATGACCTTCTTGCCCACCTTGAGCTTGATACGCCCGTCCTGCGGCACGCGACGCTCGGCGATGTTCAGCGACGCCATGATCTTGAAGCGCGAGATCAGTGCAGGTCGCATTTTGAGGGGCGGCTTCATCACTTCCACCAGCGCGCCGTCAATCCGGTAGCGCACGCGCAGCTCGTGCTCGAAACATTCAAAGTGAATGTCCGAGGCGCCCTTGTGCACAGCATCCACGAGGATGGCGTTAATGAGTTTGACGACCGGCGCTTCGTCCACCTGGGCGGCGAGAATACTGGCGTCGGTCGTGTCATCCTGACTGTCAAGGACTTCCACATTGTCGTCGTCGTCGGCGATGTCCTGCAGCAACGTCTGCATGTGGATTTCATTGGCCTCGTAGTGCTTTTCGATGGCCGCCCGCATGCTGTACTCGCCCGCCAACACGGGCACGATGTCATAGCGCGTGATGAACTTGAGGTCGTCCACCACCCCCATGGCCGTGGGATCGGCGATCGCCACGGTGAGCTGGCGCCCGTCGCGCTTGAGCGGCAGCACGGTATGCTTCGACGCGAGCTCGGCGGGGATCAGCTTGAGCAGTCGGGTATCGACCTCGAAGCGTGACAGGTCCACCGCCGGCATGCGATACTGGCGCGCCAGCATGCGCACGACTTCGGTTTCGGGGACCATCCCCATTTTGACGACGGTCAGACCGATCCGTTGTCCGGGATTCTGCGCCTGCTCCGCCAGCGCTTTTGCCAACTGCTCACTACTGAGCAGCCCCTCGCGAACGAGGAGATCGCCGAGCCGTTCGGTGGTCCGACCAGAGAGAGGTGCAGATGGAGCTGCCATTGATCCTTATTTCCTCTATTACTCGGAGGGCGCGATGTGACGTGGCGAGACGGAGGCCTCACGTTGTATGGGACTGTGCCGTCCGGAAAACGTCACGAGGGGCTCCAACAGCCGGGCCGTTGATGGACCAATGCCACGCACGTGACGGAGGTCGTCGATTGACGAGAAGGGCCCGTGCTGCTCGCGCCACGCGATGATGCGTCCGGCCAGCGCCGGCCCGACGCGAGGAAGACGCTCGAGTTCCGCCGCCGATGCCCCGTTGAGATCAACCGGTACAACCTCGGGAGAGGAGACCTCGGGGGAGAGTCTCGGCTGTTGGCGACGCGAGCTTGAAGTCCGCGTTTTCCCGGTGGACGACGCTGCGGCCTTGCGGGAGGCACGCGGCGCCGCACGCGCCGAATCCACCGCCCAACGCTGGTGGGCCAACGCCCGATCGGCCATCGACAACGACGAGTCGGTGGCCCCACCGTTCGCCCGCGCGAACTCCTGGCGGACGCGCTGCACCCCCACCGCCCGCACCCCGCCCCCCACAATGGCGAGGAGCGAGAGAAAAAGGAGCGCCTGACGTTCCGCCGCAGTGGCCATATGCCACGATACCCGCAGCCGAAGCGGCCGCGGTAACCCCCCGAACGCACAGGGTGTTTTTTAAGCGAAGAACCCACTCTGAGCTCCGAGCTCTGAGCTCTGAGCTCTGAGCTCTGAGCTCTGAGCTCTTAGCTCTGAGCTCTGAGCTCTCACCTCATCTCCCCCGCAAAGAACCGCAAATTCAACACCGCGCTGAAAATCAGAGTGCTCGACTGGCGATTGAAGTTGCGGTCGAAATTTACCACGCGCGATCCCGTGAGACTGAACGAGAGCAGCTCCGTGAGGTCCGTGTCAGCGTTCAGATTGAACGCGCGGCGCCCATTGTTGGTGAGCACCGAGCCGGGCGAGATGCTGGTCGTGCCGTCGGCGTTCGACGTGGTGACGCCGGCTACGACCGACTCGCTTTCCTCGCTTTGATATGAGAGTGAGGCCCGCATGGTACCGTTACGCGTGTTCCACTTCTTCGGCAAGGGGAACCGGCGGGACAGGTCCAGCGACTGGCGGCTGGTGCTACCGAGAGTGACCGAGCCCGGTCGGCTCTCTTCGCGATTGGTGCGGTCGATCGCACCGTTGGTGGTGAGGCCGCCCAGAAAGGCCCACGTGATGGACCCGGAGACCGGTTGACTGCGCGCGATCGTGCGACTGCGGTCGGCGAGGCCACCGGTCTCGTTGGGCACCAGGGTTTCCTGTTCCGTCACCACGAAGCGGCTGTTCACGTTCACCAACGTGATGATTCTGCTGAGGCGAACCGGGCGCCAGCCCCAGCGCACACTGAGGTCCGGGTTGACCTGCTGCGTGCTGTTGATCACGGCCTGGAACCCGTCGAGTGTGCGACGGGTCCAGGTTTCGGTGGTGCCCTTCTCGAACCGTGACTGCACGTTGAGGGCGAACGGCAAATTCAACGAACCGATCACCGTGCCGCGCTGCAGGCGGCCCGCCGTGGTGGCGAGTCGGGATTCCGTGCCGCGGAACGACTCCACGCCGCCCAGACCGAACTGATAGCCCCACCCGGGGATGTACGACGTGTTGTCGTAGTTCGACGTCAGACTTTGCTGCCAGTTGAAGTCGATCGGCCCCAGTAGCCGACTGGCGCGATTGAGCCACGATGTGGCACCGGTTCTCGACTGCAGAAACCGACCGGGGCTGAACAGCGTGCCAGTAGTAATCGTCTGCGCGGCCCCCAAGCGCTTGGGCAAGCGAAAGGCGCCGGTGGTATCCTGCTCGCGGAGCAACACGCGGGCGTTGGGGTCTTTGTTGAGTGTGAAGGTGCTGGTGAAGTCGAAGCGCGGGGTGAACCAGAGCGACAGGTTCGGCTGAAAGAGGAACGCCGACGTGAGCGACCGCTCGCGCTCGAGCCCAATGCTGGTGCCGAGGAACGACAGCCGTTCGGCGGCAGCGGCTTGTCCGCGATCGGTGCTATCCGCAATCAGCGCCGTGGTGCGATAGTCGCGCATGTCGAGCAACTGGCGCGCGTTCATCGTCGCCGTGATGCCGGGCGTGGGCCGGAACTCCAGATTCCCGCTGTTCTGCCAAAAGTGCGTGAGACCGGTGACCACCTGCCCCGTGTCCGTGGGTGAGGTAGCCGCTTTGGTGAACGAGGTCAACGTATTGGTATTGCGGGCCAGCGAGCTGGTGAGACGAAACTGCGTCGGCTTCCAGCGGAACTCCTGCGCGCGCAGTCCGCGAACGGCGTTGGATTGCCGCAGCCGTGTGGGCAGGGCGCCCAGGAACCGATCGATCAGCCGTGGCAGCCGGGCATCGCGCAGGTCGTCGCTGATATTGAGCGTAGCGCCCATGACGTAGGCACTGTTCCGCGCTTCCTGAAACGCGCTCTGTGACGAGCCGTTGGACCAAGCGCCGTTGAGCGCCAGCCCATTCACCAGCGGGGCATACCATCCGCCCCCCAACGGGGTGGCCCGCCGGATCGCCATGGTGTAATTGAGGCGCTGATCGCGTGGATTGCGCAGGCCATCGATACCGCCGGCGCGCACGTCGGTGCGATTGATGAACAGCTGATCAACCCCCGTGCCGGAGTAATCGACGGTGACGGGCATGACCACACCGAGTCGGGCCGGCAGCATCCGCTCGAGGTGCAGCGTGGTCCCGAGGTTCACCCCATTGGTTGTGAGGAACGAAGGGATTTCATTGAGTTGCCGGAAATTGGGATCACGACGGCTGATGTTGAGTCGGAAGTCGGCTAGGTCGCCGGCATTGGCCGCCACACCGAGCTCACCGGCAAAGCCCACGTCGTCGACGACATCGGCCAGCCGGACATCATTGACCCAGAGTTCGAGGGTGTCGTTGGCCATGATGCCAGTGCCACCGCGCGCCACACTGTCCATGCGCACGAAACCCACCGCGAGTTCCTGCACGCCCGCTAGGTTGGGGGGCGTGACGGCGGGATCGGCGCTGTACACGATATAACCATCCTGACACACCGCATAGCGACGCACCGCCACACCACGCGGGAGACCGGAGCGTCGGATCAACTCCAGGTCGGCGCCCGTGCACGCGATAGAGTCGGGCGAGGCAGTGAGGAAGTTATTCTCCAACTGCGCGCGCAACATCTGGAATCTGGTCAGATCTACGCGCACCTCGGGGTCCCACGCACTCTGCGCGGGCCCGGTGTTCACGGTGGTGCGGTACATGTAAAAGTTGTGCTCGTCGCGACCGATCTTTATGTAGCCGTTGAGCTCTCCGTTTTCGCCCCAGCCGTTGCCGCGCCCACGCATCCAGATGAGCAGCGTGCGATACCCCATGAACGTTTTCGTCCCCTCGGGGAAACGGAAAAACGCCTCCGCCCGATCAAAGGGCCGGAACTCGCGGCCTGGAATACCGGCCTGCAGCCGCAGCGCGCGCTCATTCACCTGAATGCGCTGGTTCTCGAAACCTGACTGCCGGTTCTCGGGAGCTTCCACCACGCCCGGCGGCGCAGAATACGGCAGGGTCGCTGTGGAGTCGAGCGTCCCGACCACGCTGGCAACGACGTATCCGCCCACCGTACCGATGGAATCGCCCGCCAGACCGCTGATCGGCTGTTCGGTGCGTTTGAGCCACGGCGCGCCGACCAACCGCATCCGGGTGAGCGCCACGCGCACGAAATCATCGTCGGCGCTCTGCGCACTCGATACCATCGTCATGCGCATTGCGCGCACGCGTCGATCGTTGGGAGCGTTCAACTCCTCAGCGGGGGCGCGCCAGTTGAGCCGGATCTGCACCCAGCAGAGAGAATCGCTGGTGATACCAGCAGACGTGGAATCCTGCTGCCGATAACAGCGTCCTACGCGGGTCCAATTGCGCGTGTCGGCAAGGTCCACGACAAAGCGCTTGAGTTGCTCCTGATCGACGGCTGTGCTGGTCAGATTCAGCCGACCGTCGAGATCGATGTCCTCCTCATCCAGACGGTTGTTCCGCACGGTGCAGTTCGCACGACTGTCTCCCAGCACCTGCACCAACTGGACCGCCTGCGTGCAGAGGGTCACCCCAATCGCCGTCGTCACAACCGGCGTGGCCCCGGTACGATCAACGACCACCAACGTGTCCGCCACATCCCCTGGTAATCCCTTGTCGTTTTCCACGGCATTAAAGGCCCGCGAGAACGGATCGCGCTCGGAGTCGAACCGGTCGTAACCCACCAGCCGCTTTCCGCGGTACGTGGAGTCCACCGGCAGCCCGGGACGCACGGGAGAGTTCACGGTCAGCGTTTCGGGGGCGAACGCAACACTGTTTTCGCTCAGCTCACCGAAGTCAAAAACCAGCGTGGGGTTGCGCTGCACTTTGTCCGCTTCAGACTGCACCAACACAAAGAACTCGATATTCTCAATTCGCGAGAGGTCCGCGCCGCTCGGATTGAGCACCGTGCGCAGCGAGCGCCACCGCCGCCCGCTCGGCGTGGTACCGACCATACTATTGTCGCCGACGGTCCAGGCGAATCGCCGACGTGATGTACCGGGTTCAAAGTCGAAGACACCGCCCGTCTTGAGCGGATACAACGTCATCCAGAGTAACTGCTCGCTCGGCTGCACCCCGCCGCCCACAATGCGCACCGACGGATCGATCTGTTGAATACTGAATTGGATGAAGTTACCGGCCGCATCGACGCCGTTGTTCTGAAAGGCGAGCGTCGACGCCCGATTGAGCGCGAGGGCGTTCGCACCAAACCGCGCACCGAGCGTGGCGCCACTGGCGGGGCGCGAACTGTAGTACCACGCGCCTTCGGCGAGCGGGATACCAAGACCGGCGTCTCCCTCAAACGATTCGATGTATGCCTGCCCCGCCGCGTTGGGTTGCGGTTTACTCATCGCGAATTCGCCAATGAGCGAGACTCGCGATCGGGCGTTCGCTTGCCCGAAGGGGAGCTTGCCCAACGCGCTGGATAGCAGTGACGCATCCCACGCCATGTTGCCGGTGACACCGGCCACCAGCGAGCCTACGGGTTCGAAGCCAAGCGGCGGGCGGTTGAGACCCGAGCGCTGCTGCTGTGAGATCGCGGTAAACGCGAGCTGCCCATTTTCAAGCGGGAACTGGGACGCGAATCCGAGGATCGTGGTGGGTGCGGCGGCAAAGAGCGGGTTTTCCTCGTAGCGCACCGAGACCTGCCGCGGATTGGGGAACAGCGTATCGGGGCGGTTGAACGTGATCACGCCGAGGTCATAGTCGATGCTGTAGTCCGTCTCGCGCTCGAGCAGCCGGCCGTCGATGGCCACGCGCTCCGAGTTGGGACGGAGCTGAATGGTACTGAGGCGGATCGCCTGATTATTGCCGCCGCCCTCCGACCGGTAGCTCGCCACCATGCGATAAATGGCCTGCGGGCGCTGCGCGGAATACAGATATTCGTTCGGGTATCGGTACAGCGTGTCGTTGGCCGGATTGGCGAGCGGCTGCGCCAGACCGGCGCGCGCGAACGGCTGCACCGAGGGATAGAACACGAAGTAGTCGCGGATCAACTTCTGCTGCCCGCTGGCCCCCGAGAATGCAGCCGAAAAGTTCGGATCGTTGGGGCGCGGCCAGACACGATTCTCGACGTCGAAGGCGGACGCATTGGTCGCCTCCGACAGGCCGAAGAGTTGCAGATACGTTTCGCCGCGCGACGGGTCGGGCGGCTTTTCCTGGTCACCCGACGTCCCGGTCACGAGTTTGAGCTTCACCGACTCGCGCTGTATATCTTCGCCGCCAAGTCGGTACACCGACTTGATCTCGCGGAAGAAGTACGCGGGGTTGGTGGGCTGTAGTTCGGGCTCCCACAGCAGATTGGCGAACTGCGGTGCCTCGGTAAACTCGATGTCGGGGGTCCCGCCCGTATTGGGATTTCGTCCGGGGCGGCCGTTCACCGTGACCTCATACGCGATGGCCAATCGCTCGGTATTCAGGTTCAGTGGCCGGATGAGCGCGATCCAGAGCTGTGACGGATCCACGTAGTAGTCCACGTTCTCTCGCAGCACTTCGTAGATCTGCCGTGACGGATTCCGCGCGCCCCGCACGGAAAGCTGCGGACCGCGGGGATTTTGATTGGTCGCGATCACGAGCTGCCGATACACGTAGAGCCGCGACGGGCGGATGGAGTCGGGGAGGCCGGCCGCGAGCTGCTGCATCTGCTGGCGATTGAGCAGATCCACATTCGGGTAGCCCGTAAGCTGCCGCGGGTCGATCGTGAAGAAGAAGCGACGCGGCTCGATCTGAATGTCCTCGATCACGCGATCCACCTGTTGCTGCGACCGCTCGCCGACGGTGAAAACGTTGTCCTTCGAGACGTTGCCCTGCTGCTGCGCCACAATCGACGTGAAGCGCATAGGGCCGATTTGCCCGGTGGCCTGCACGCCGTAGTTGCCCGACGGAATACCCGACGTGAGGTAGCGCGAGGCCGGCGGTTGGAAGGTGACGTTCCCGATTTCGAGCTGCTGCAGCAATTCGTCCGTTTTGCCTTGATAGCGAACCGAAATGTTGTTGGAGGCGTCGAATTCGCGCTGGGAATCGAAATCCACGTTGACAAAGATGCGATCGGCCACCACGCCGCCGGTCCGCACGTTGAAATTGAAATCGAACGAGGGCAGCAGGCCGCTACCGGCGCAGTTGTTGCCGATGATCGTGAGCTGATTGGTGGTACAGCGCTCATTCCGGCTGCGCTGGAGTTTGGACTCCAGGCGTGAGTTGAGGTTGATCCCCAACTGGCCGATCTCGCCGAGGATATCGGTGGAGATCTGCGTGGCCGCATCGGCGCCGTCGCGACGCTGTGGCACCAGCGGCACGAGGGCGCCGGGCCGTGGGCCGGTGTCCACCTCGGCGACCACCCGGAGCGCGGCCGAATCGATTCGCGGCGCGAGGCCGCGCGCGACGGTGGCCGACCAGCGCCCCAGCAGGCGTTCGACACTACGCGCGCGGGTGACCTCGACGGCCCGATCGGCCACGCGGGCCGGGTCGGGACGAAACGCAGTCGCCGCCCCCAACGGACCGAGGAGCGTGGGAATGCGGATTCGGAGCGTATCCGCCGCCAATCGCGGGACAGCCAAGGGCGGGAGCTCGCGCTGAGGAGCCTGACGTGCCGGGAGGGAACGCGCGGAATCCTGCTGGGCCGCCAATGGCGAGACCAGGGGAGCTGCCAAGGTCAGGGAGGCCGCCATGGGCACTACCAGCCACGCCCATGCAAATTGCAGCCTGCGCACCGAACTCCGTTCGTGGGGTATCAACGGCGCCGGTGAGCGCCTTGATACGGTCGTAAGTAACGGGGCGAAACGTCACGAACTGTCCAACATCTACTGCCGGTCGTGGCCGCGCCCTTGATAATGCGGGTGGTCACTAGGGAATTTACGTCGTGAAACTTATTACCCGCTACGTCGTGCGCGAGCACGTCGGCCCCCTGCTGTTCGCGTTGTCGGCGCTTACGTCACTGCTCATGCTGCAGTACGTGGCGCGTCAGCTTGCGAATTTGGCGGGCAAGGGGCTGCCGTGGTCAGCGATCCTGCAGTTTTTCGTCCTGTCCCTGCCCTTCACGATCGCCATGACGCTGCCCATGGCCGTGCTGGTGGCTACCCTCTACGCGTTTGGGCGCATGGCGGGCGAGCATGAGATTACCGCCTTCAAGGCCAGCGGCGTGCGCGTCCGGCGGCTGATGGCGCCTGTGCTGCTCTGTGCACTTGGGCTCTCCTTCGCCATGGTGGCGTTTAACGATCAGGTGCTGCCGCGGGCCAATCACCGATTACGCGTACTGCAAAACGATATTGCCCGCACGCGACCCACTCTCGCCTTGCGGGATCAGGTGCTCAATGCGGTGACCGATCAGTTCTTCATGCGGATTGCCCGCAGCAATTCGGAAACCAACCAAATGTTTGACGTGGTCATCTACGACCTGCGCAAAGGCCCTGAGCGGAAGACGATTTACGCCGACAGCGGGCTCTTCTCGCTCGCCAATGGCAAGGATCTGCAGCTGGAGTTGCTCAGCGGCTACTCTCAGGAGTTCACCCGCGGTGACGCCCGGCGGCTGCAGCGCACGTTTTTCGAAAGCCAGGTGGTGAAGGTCAGCGACATTGCGAACAGTTTCGAGCTCTCCACGTCGGACAGTTACAAGACCGACCGCGAGATGAGCGTGTGCGAGATGCATCGGAAGTACGTGGCGGAGGCGATGGACTTCGAGCGCATCCGGCAGGAATACATCGGATACGCGAGCCAGTTGGTGGCGCCCGGGCAGACGACGCTCAGCGCCCCGCGCGGTCGGCCCGCGCAGGAGCCGTTAGCTCGCTTATACTGCGTCACGCTCCCGTCGCTTTTTTTACCCAAGGTTGCCAAGGCGCAGGACTCCGTGCAGCCGCCGGTGGTTCTGCCAACCGTGGTGCCGCCGCCAGTAGTGCCGCCGACCGTCGCGCCGCTGCCCGTGGTGCCGCCGCCGAATGTGGATTCGCTGAGTGTCTTCCGGGGCGCGGCTATGGCGGCCACCACGCAGCTGGTCGCCGCCCGGGAGGGGCTCGACAGCCTCGCGGTGGAAATCCACAAGAAATTTGCGCTGTCCTTCGCCTGCTTCGTCTTCGTGCTGTTTGGCCCACCCATCGCCTTGCGCTTTCCCCGCGGCGGCGTGGGGATGACCCTTGGCGTCAGCATCGTAGTTTTTGGCCTTTATTACATTTGTCTGATGGGCGGTGAAGCGCTGGCAGACAAAGGACGGCTCCCGGCGTATGTTGCCATGTGGATCGCCAACGTGACATTCACGCTGGTGGGCATTGTGCTCCTGTGGGGCGTGGAGTCAACCACCGACCGCAGTCGGGCCGGCGGGCTGCGCGACTGGTGGTCGGATCGCCAAGTCCGCAAAATGCTTGCGCGAGAGAAGGCGCAGCAAGCCGCCGTGTCCCCGGTGGGCGCGTGAGTCGTCGGTTCATCACGCCGCTCGATCGCTACGTAGCCAGCGAGTTCGCGCGGATCTTCGTCGTCACCACGCTGGGCTTCCCGGTGCTGGTGTTCATGATCGACCTGGTGGACAATCTCCGAAAGTACACGGAGAAGAAACTTCCGTTCGCCGATGTCGCCCTCAGCTACTGGTACTGGATTCCTGATACGCTGTTCATGGTGCTGCCGGCGGCGGTGCTTTTCGCGACCGTGTTCTCGATCGGCACGTTCACGCGCTATTCCGAGATCACGGCCGCCAAAGCGTCGGGGATTAGTTTTTACCGATTCATCGCCCCCATTGTGGTCATGGCGACGTTGGCGATGGGGATTGATCTGGTGTTCGCCGAGGTGGCGCCGCCGGCCAACGCCAAGCGCCTGGAGTTGCTGGCCGGCAAAGGGGGATTCCGCGATGCGGATCGCTACAACTTTGCCTTCGCCAGTGAAACGGGGCGAGTATATCGTATCTATACGCTGGATGTGACGCGACAGCTCGTGGAGAATATTGAGATTGAATCGCGTCCGTCGGCCAAACAACCGGGCATGCTGCTGTCCGCCAAACGTGGCGTGTGGGATGCAACCAACGGCTGGATGTTGTACGATGGGGTCATGCATGTGATCCCCAACGATTCGATGGATACCGCGTTCGCCTTCGATTCACTCAGCGATGGCGCGTTCACGGAGACCCCGCAGGATCTGCGGGCGTCGGAGCGCGAGCCGAGCGAAATGAATTTCGCTGACCTCACCCGGTTCATCCGGGTTTTGGAGCGGTCGGGAGCCGAGGTGAATACCCTCAAAGTGGAGCGTATGCTCAAGCTCGCCATTCCAGTCACCTGCTTGCTGATCGCACTCTTCGGCGCGCCGCTGGCCACCAGTTCACAGCGGGGTGGGGCCGCTTACGGCATCGGGCTGAGTCTGGCCACCACGGTGCTCGTGCTCGTGCTGATCCAGCTCACCAAAGCCATTGGTGGGAAAGGCCTGATGCCCCCGGAGCTTGCGGCGTGGATGCCAAACGCGATGGTGGGGTTGTTGGCGGTGGTGTTGCTGGCCCGTGTGCGGACATGACCGGTCTGCGGCGGCATTTTCTTCGGTTGACCGGATCTCACGCGTGAACGCCGTCCTCCAGCTGGCCGAACGCCGCATCGGGGGCATCTTGCGGGCGCTGGGTCTGCGCGCCTTTTTTGCCCGCGACATCGTGCGCGGTATGCGGGATCCCGAAACGTGGATGCCCGAGACCATCCGCCAAATGCGCACGATCGGCGTGGAATCGGTACCACTCACAATCATTGTAGCCGGTTTTCTGGGCGGCGTGACGGCTTTTCAGACGCGCTACCAACTCTTCCCTGGCGTCCAGTTATCGGTGGTCGGGCTGATCGCCCGGCAGAGTATCGTGCTTGAGCTGGGCCCTCTGCTCACGGCCTTGGTGCTCACGGGTCGCGTGGGTGCCCGCATGACAGCTGAAATCGGCACCATGCGCGTCACGGAGCAGATCGATGCCCTCGAGACGCTCGCCTTCGACCCGGTGGCGTATCTGGCACTGCCCCGCTTCATCGCCGGCATCGTCATGCTTCCTGCGCTGGTGATGCTCGCCAACGCGACCGCCATCTTCAGCGCGTGGGCCACGCTGGTGCTCGCCACCGACGTGCGTACGGACGATTTTGTGGCCGGTCTCCGGTTGGCGTTCAATGCGTTCCAAGTGGTGTACTCTCTCATCAAGGCCTTCGTGTTCGGCGCGGCCATTGCGTTTGTCTGCGCCTACGAAGGCTATGTGACCGAAGCCGGGGCCGAAGGGGTTGGCCGATCCACGGCGCACGCGGTGGTCATCGCGTCCGTCTCCATTCTTGTGCTCGATGCGATCGTGGCGGCCGTGCTGGCGCCGTTCATTCAGGCGTAGCCTGCTTTCCGTGACTCTATGACTACCAAACGACGCGACGAAGTCCTGGTGGGACTGCTGCTCCTGGTCTCGCTCACCCTCGGCCTCGGTGGCACCATCTGGATCGCCCGCGGCGGCCTCTCGTCCGGCTATCCCATGTATGCGCGCTTCAATTGGGGCGCCGGGCTCAAACAGGGCCAGCCGGTGCTGCTGGCCGGTGTGCAGGTGGGCTACGTGGACGGCGTGGAACTGATCCCCGACGGCACCATCGGGGTCCGGTTGCGGGTGCAGAAAGAGTTCCGTATTCCCACCGGGTCCACGGCGAGCGTGCAGGCAAACGGGATTTTTGGCGACCAACTCATCGCCGTCACGCCCGTACTCGCCGCCACCACGTTCATGGCCGAGGGAGACACGATTCCCGTCGGCAAGGGGTCACCGGGCGTGCCGGAGCTGCTGACCAAAGGGGATTCGATCGCCCGGAACGTTCAGGCGCTGACACTGGAAACACGCACCCAGTTCGTGGACAGCGGCGGCATCCGCGAGGTCCGGAAGACGATCGCCGACCTGACGTCACTCGTGGCACAGCTGAGCACGGTTGCGTCAGAGCAGTCCAAGCAGCTTACGCTCACCCAGGAGCAGCTGCGCTCCACGCTGGCCAGTGTGGACTCCACGCGCGTCGACGCCACCTTGAAAAGCGTGCAGGCCACGGCCGTGAACGTGGAACAGCTCACCCGGGAGCTTCAGACCACCAACGCGCAGGTGCGCTCGCTGGTGGACAAGGCCTCCAGCGGCCCCGGCACCGTGGGCAAGCTGATGAACGACCCGTCGGTGTATGCGCGGGTGGACACGCTGCTGTTACGGGTGGATTCGCTGGTGGCGGATCTGAAGAAGAACCCGAAAAAATACATAAATCTCCGGGTCTTCTAGCGTTCGATCGCCAATGTTTGCGGGCGGCACCCACCGGTGTCGCCCGTTTTTCGTACTGTCGCTTTGGGAAACCTTTGGCCACCTAGGGCCGACACGCGTAACGGACCGGTAACTGGCGCGCAGCCGAGGGACGAAATCGGGTGTGCCAAGCCTCCGGACGTGCTACTATATCGGGAGCACGGCGGGGCCGGTTTGTGTTCGCTTTGCGTAGCCTCCCCTCCGGCTACCTAACACTTATCGAAAACGAGGAGTCGTACATGTATAGTGTGATCAGGCGTGCGTGGCGCGGCCTGGCGGGATTGGCCGTGGCCGTTTCGGCCGCTGCAGCCATCGCCCCCAGCACCGCCCATGCTCAGGTTACGGGCTCTGCCATCCGTGGCAGTGTGCGTGACTCGGCCGGGCGTGGCGTGGAGAACGTACGCATCGAGGCCGTCCATGAGCCGTCCGGTACCCGGTATGCGGCCGTTACTCGCAGCAACGGCAACTACTCGCTGATTGGCCTGCGCGTTGGTGGGCCCTACACCGTTTCCGCCACCGCCCTTGGCTTCGCCCGTCAAAGCGTCGGCGACGTCTTCCTGACGCTGGGCATCACGTTCGACCAGAGCTTCACGCTTCGCGTGGCGGCCGTCCAGTTGGCCGCAGTCACAACCACGGCGGAGATCAGCTCGACCCGTACGGGCGCCGCCACACAGGTATCGCGCGCCACGCTCGAAGCGCTGCCCACGATCTCGCGTCGCATCGGCGACTTCACGCGCCTTACCCCGCAGGCGAGTGGTAACTCGTTCGCCGGGCAGGACAACCGTCTGAACAACATCACGGTAGACGGCGCATACTTCAACAACTCGTTCGGCCTCGGCGGGCAGCCGGGTGACCGCACAGGTGTGGCGCCGATTTCGCTCGACGCCATCGAGCAGATTCAGGTGAACATTGCACCGTACGACGTCCGCCAAGGCAACTTCGTCGGCGCTGGCGTGAACACCGTGACCAAGAGCGGCAACAACGATTTCTCGGGCTCGGTGTACTATTTCGGTCGTAACGAAGGGCTCGTGGGGAAGAAGGCGGGCGACGTGGACTTCAATCCCGGTACGTTCAACTTCAATCAAATTGGCGCCCGCCTCAGCGGCCCGCTCATCAAGAACAAGTTGTTCTTCTTCACAAGCTTCGAAGACGACAAGAACACGCAGCCCGGAATTCTTCGCGTGGCGAACACGGGTGGCCAGCCGGTCGTCGGGAACACGACGCGGGTGCTGCAGTCCGACCTGGACGGCCTGAGCACTTTCCTGCGAGACAATTTTGACTACGAGACCGGTCCGTACTCGGGATACAACAACGAAACGCCGTCGCGGCGCTTCCTGACGCGTCTCGACTACAACCTCAACGACAAGAACAAGTTCAGCTTGCGTTACAGCCAGCTGAACTCCAACACTGACGTCAATCTGTCCACGTCCAGTTCACTCGGATTCGGGCGCGCCAACAACAATAACTTCCTGAGCTTCCAGAACTCGAACTACCAGATTCAGGAAAACATCAAGAGCCTGGTCGGCGAGTGGAACTCGATCATCGGCGACCGCATCTCCAACAACCTGATCGTCGGCTACACCTCGCAGGACGAGAGTCGTACTTCTCGCGGGACGTTCTTCCCGTTTGTGGACATCCTGGAGGCTGGCGTTACCTACACATCGTTCGGCTTCGAGCCGTTCACCCCGAGCAACGAACTCCGCTACAAGAGTTTCCAGCTCCAGAACAACCTCACGATCTCGCGTGACCGTCACGACTTCACGATCGGTGCGAGTCTTGAGCGGTACAACTCGGAGAATTCGTTCTTCCCCGGCTCGCAAAGCTCGTACGTGTACAACTCGCTGGCCGACTTTTATACGGATGCCAACGATTTCCTGGCGAACCCGAATCGCACCACGTCGCCGGTGAACCTCCGTCGCTTCCAGGTGCGCTCGGCGAATATCCCGGGCCAGACCACGCCGTTGCAGCCGCTCGAAGTGCTGTACGGCGGTGTGTATGCGCAGGATGAGTTCCGCGCCAAGGACAACCTGCGCTTCACGCTCGGCCTCCGCGTCGATGTTCCGCGATTCGGCGACACGGGCTTCGAAAATACCGAGGCCAACGCGCTCACCTTCCGTGACGAGAATGGACAGGCGGTGCAATACCAGACGCAAAAGCTGCCGAACACCAATCTGCTCTGGTCGCCGCGCCTCGGCATGAACTGGGACGTCGCCAGCGATGGCAAGACGCAGATCCGTGGCGGAACGGGTGTCTTTACCGGTCGCCCGGCCTACGTGTGGATTTCCAACCAGATCGGCAACAACGGCGTGCTCACCGGCTTCGAGCAGTTCGACAACAGCCGCAACCGCCCGTTCAACCCGGATCCGGACGCCTACAAGCGGGCGCCCACGGGAACCCCGGCCGCGTCGTATGAGCTCGCGCTCACCAACCCGGATTTTCAGTTTCCGCAGATCTGGCGCTCGAACATCGCGGTTGACCGCGTGCTGCCGTTCGGCTTCACGGGTACGGCGGAGTTTCTGTACAGCAAGGACGTGAATGGCGTGTATTACATCAATGCCAATCAGTCCGTGCCCACCACCACGTTCACTGGTGCCGACAACCGTCCGCGGTACACCGATGTGTGCCCGGCGCCCGGCCTGCAGACACGGTTGAACTGCAACATCACCAGCGCGGTGGTACTGAAGAACCAGGACGTGGGCTCGGCGTGGAACGCCGCGTTCTCGCTGGAGCGCGGTTTCATGAACGGTCTGTTCGCCAAGGCCGCCTACAGCTACGGCCTCGCTCGAAACACCGTGGATGCCGGCTCGATCGCGTTCGGATCGTGGAACAACAACCCGCATGCTGGCGATCCGAACAACCCAGGTGTCGGCTTCTCGGCCAACGCGGCGGGGCACCGGTTCTTCACCACGGCCAGCTACGAGAAGCAGTACTTCGGCTTCGGCAAGACGGGTGTCTCGTTCTACTTCGAAGGCCGCACGGCCGGCAACGTGAGCTACACCTTTAACGGCGATCTCAACGGCGACGGCGGTACGTCGAATGACCTGATCTACATTCCGCGTGATGCCTCGGAGATGAACTTCGAGCAGTTCACCACGGGCACGGGCGCCAACGCACGCACCTACACGGTGGCGCAGCAGCAGGCAGCGTTCGAGACGTTCATCCAGCAGGATGCGTACCTCCGCAGCAACCGCGGTCGCTACGCCGAGCGCGGCGCCGTATTCCTGCCGATGATCTACAACGCGGACGTGAGCGTGACACAGGACATCTTCACGAATGTGGCCGGCAAAAAGAACACCGTGCAGGTCCGCCTGGACATCCTGAACTTCGGCAATTTGCTTCAGGACGGCTGGGGACAGGGCTTGCGTCCGATCGACACTCGCGTACTCACTTCGCGAGGTGCCGATGCACAGGGCCGCGCGCTTTATCGCATGCCGTTGCAGGGATCGGAGCTCCGCACCGAGAGCTTCGAGCGCACGGCCTTCACGGGTGACGTGTGGCGCATGCAGCTCGGACTCCGCTACCTCTTCAATTGAGTTCGCGTAGTTCGCAGTGAACAAACGCCCCGCCGGCATCAAGCCGGCGGGGCGTTTGTTTTTGGGGACACGTGCCGTTGGCTCTTTGCTCGAACTCCGGCGGAGCCACCGGATGATTGTTACAGGTCACTGTGCTCGCTTGTGGACAGCGCTCGTCCGGAGGGTGGGCTGACCTGCTCACGGCGGAGTAGCCCGGAAAGGATTCGGAGAATGGTCAGCTGGCGCGCTGCGTGGCCGAGCGACCCACGGTGAGGTAGTACACCGGGATCCCGGCGAGAATCACCCCGAACACGCCGATCGTGCCCCAGCGCTGCCCCGGGTCCATCAGCGCATTCACCAACAAAAACAGCGTCGCCGCGCAGAAGAGGGCCGGCACCAACGGATACAGCGGCGTGCGGACCGGCGGATTCCAATCGGGGCGACGGCGAAGCCTGAAAATCGCGCCGATGCTCAGAATGTAGAACACGAGCGACGCGGTCACGAAAATGTCGGCGAGTTGCTCGAAGGTGCGCATGAGCACGAAAATGATGCCGAGCGTGCCCGTCATGATGATCGCCACGTACGGCGTCTGAAACCGCGGGTGCACCTTGGCGACTTGCTTAAAAAAGAGCCCGTCGTCAGCCATGGCAAAGAAGATGCGCGGACCCGTAAGGAGCGAGCCATTCACCGAGCCGAAGGTGGACATCAACACGATGAGGGCGACCAGGGTCACGCCCCACGGCCCCACGAGCTTCTGGGCCACATCGGCGGCCACGAGTTGCGCGCCCCGCATTTCCTCGACCGACAGCACCGACAGATAGGCCACGTTGGCCAGCAGGTAAATGACGATGATGGCCAGCGTCCCGAGCACGATGGCGCGCGGGAGAGTGCGCCGCGGGTCCTGCACCTCGCCGGCCACTTTCGACACGTCGCCCCACCCGTCGAAGGCCCAGAGCACCGACACCAGCGCCAGTCCGAAGGCCGACACCGAGAAGCTGCCGGGCGGTGCGGCAGGCGTGAAATTGCCACCCGTTTGGGGCAGACCAAGGATCAGCGCCAACAAAATGATGAGCATGAGTCCCGCATACTTTGCGACCGTGGTCACGTTCTGCACCAGTGAGCCCCACTTGAGGCCCACCACGTTAATGAGCGCCATCAGCGCCAACGTGGCGGCGGCTACCCAGTGGGCGTAGGTATCGTACGGCGCAATCGACGGGTTGAACCCCAGTCCGCGCAGCAGATACTCGGCGAAGGTCATGGAGATACCACCCAGGGCCGCCGCGCGGATGAGGGTGAGCTCCGACCATCCGTACAGAAAGGCCGGGAGACGTCCCCAGGCTTCGCGGATATAGATGAAATATCCGCCCGTGCGAGGCATCGCGCCGGCCAACTCGGCGAGCGTCAGGGCGCCGCAGAGAGCGAAAATTCCACCCACGGCCCACACTGCCAGCATCGGCAGCGGCCCGGGAAGTTTGTCGGCGATGCCGGCCGGTGACCGGAAAATGCCGGATCCGATCGTGGTGCCCACGAGCACCGCAATGGCGCTCCAGAGCCCCAGCTGTCGGGGGAGGGCGGTGCCGGACGGGGAGGCAGACTCAGTTGAAAAGGACATGCGCGCTATGGTAGCGCCACGACGCCAGTACCGCACGGGGTGGCAGCGTCTAGTTTTCAATTGGTATGGAAACTTTCTCCGCATTGGCGCTGCCTCCGGCCGTCGCTACCGCTTTGTTCTGGCTCGCCGTGGTGTGCAGTGTCGTCGCGCAGCTGTTCATTCTGCGCGCCGTTTTTCGCGTGCTCCCTGCCTCTCCCGTTTCTCCCGACGTCCCGGCGCCACGGCGCTGGGTGGAGATCGTGTGGGTGATTCTTCCCGTCGGCTTCCTCGCCGCCGCCTTCGTGGGCGCCTGGCGCGCCATGACGTCGCTTCCGCTATGACTATCCTCTCGTTCACTCGGTCCGCCGCCTCATGACCGTTGCCATCAAGCCGGAGAAGACCACTCCGCTCGCGCGGGATCTGATCGCGCTCACCAAGCCGCGCATCATTTCGTTGTTGCTGGTGACCACCATCGCGCCCATGTACGCGGCCGGCTCGCCATCGTGGCTGACGGTGTTGATTGTCACCATTGGCGGATATCTGATGGCGGGTGGGGCCAATGCGGTGAACATGTACATCGACCGGGATATCGACGATGTCATGGCGCGCACGCGCTTGCGGCCTATTCCGAGCGGGCGCATGTCGCCCACGCAGGTGCTCGCGTTCGGGATTTTGTGTGCCACGTTCGCCACGTGGATGCTGGCGCAGTTCGTCAATGTGCTCAGCGCGGGGCTCGCGCTGGCCGGGTTCTACTTTTACGTATTCATCTACACGCGGCTGCTCAAGCGCACGTCGCCGCAGAACATCGTGATCGGCGGTGCCGCCGGCGCGTTTCCACCGCTGGTGGGATGGGCGGCCGTGACCAACTCGCTCGACGTGTCGGCGCTGCTCATGTTCCTGATTGTGTTCTACTGGACGCCGCCGCACTTCTGGGCACTCGCGCTGCTCAAGCAAGCCGACTACGGACGCGCGAAGGTGCCGATGGCGCCGCTGGTGTGGGGAGAGCGGGAAACGATGCACCAGATGGTGTGGTACACCGTGATCCTCATTGCCCTGACCATCCTGCCGGTGTTGTTCGGCGGATTCGGCATGCTCTACCTGGCGTCGGCGATTGTGCTCAATGCGCTGCTGATGGGGGGCGTGCTCAAGATGCTGCGCGAAGCGCGCGCGGGTCGGCCGTGGAGTGGCCCGGCGTGGTGGGTGTACAAGTACACCCTGCTGTATCTGGCGCTGCTGTTTCTCGCCATGGCGATCGATCGCGCCATCGCACGCTAAGTGGCACGCCATGAATTTTGCGTGGTGAGCGTATCCCCGTGAGTACGGCGCGCGCTGAGTCGCGCGCACGGGGTGGATCGGCGAAGGCCCTGCAGCGACTGCTGCCCATGCTGCGCCCGTACCGGTCGCGCTTGGTGGTGGCTTTCGTCTTTCTGGTAATTGCTGCGGCCGCGGGATTGGTGTTCCCTGCGGTGTTGCGCTACCTGCTCGATGCCGCGTTCGTGCTCAAAGACCGCGAGGCGCTCGATCGGATTGCCGTGGGTTTGCTGGCGGTGTTCGCGGTGCAGGCCATCGCAAATTTTGTGCAGGTGTATCTGCTCAGTTCCTCGACTGAACGGATCATCGCTGCGCTCCGCGAGCACACATTCGCGCATCTCGTGAGACTGTCGGCCGCGTTTTTCACGGAGCGTCGCACCGGTGAACTCACCAGTCGGCTGAGCAGCGATCTGGGGCTGTTGCAATCGTTGCTGAGCACGTGGATTTCCGAACTGTCCCGCCAGACGCTCTTTCTGGTAGGCGGTATTCTGATGATGTTCTTCACCAACCCCACCCTCACGCTCACAACGCTGGCGGTGGTGCCCGTGGTGGTGGGTGCGGCGCTGGTATTTGGGCGGGCGCTCCGCAAGGCGAGCACCGGGGTGCAGGACCGCATCGCCGAAGCGATGGGCATGGCGGACGAAACGTTCGGGGCCATCCGCACGGTGCAGAGCTTTTCGCGCGAGGGCGAAGAGACACGCCGATTCAGCACATTGCTCGAGGATCTGGTGCGTGTCGCGGTGCGGCGGGCGCACACGCGCGCGCTGCTGTTCAGCGTGGTGGGCTTCGTGGCGTTTGCCGCCGTGGCGGCGGTGCTCTGGCAGGGTGGTGCGCAAGTGCTGGAGGGGCGATTGACCGCCGGCACTTTGGTGGCCTTCCTGTTCTATGCGCTGTTCGTGGCGGCCGCTGTGGGCTCGATGGCTTCGTTATTCGGGAATTTTCAGGAGGCCATCGGCGCGGCAACGCGGGTGTTCGAGTTGCTTGATACCACCCCCACGGTGCGTGAACCCGAAGCCCCCGTGGCCCTGCCACAGCCGCTGCGCGGCGCGGTGGTGTTCGACCAGGTGGCGTTCCGCTATCAGCCCGATCAGGACGATGTGCTGCATGGCATTTCGCTCACCATGGCACCTGGCGAGGTGGTGGCCATGGTCGGGCGCTCGGGCGCCGGCAAGACCACGGTGGCCAGCTTGCTGCCACGCTTCTGGGATGTGACCAGCGGGCGCATCACGCTCGATGGCATCGACATTCGCGCGCTCTCGCTCGACACTCTGCGTGATGCGATCGGTATTGTGCCGCAGGAGCCGGTGTTGTTCAGCGGCACGATCCGCGAGAACATCGCCTATGCGCGTCCCGATGCCAGCGACGCGGAGATCATGCAGGCCGCGCAGGCCGCGCATGCGTGGGAGTTCATCGAACGGTTGCCCACGCAGTGGGACACGCGCGTGGGCGAGCGCGGCGTCAAACTCAGTGGCGGTCAACGGCAGCGCATCGCGATTGCCCGCGTGTTCCTCAAGAACCCGTCGGTGGTCGTCCTCGATGAGGCCACCTCGAGCCTCGACACCGAGAGTGAACGCCTGGTGGAGGACGCGCTCGAGGAACTCCTGCAGGGACGCACCACCCTGATCATTGCCCACCGACTGCGCACCGTGCGCCGCGCGGATCGGCTGGTGGTGCTGGATGCGGGGCGGATCGTGGAGTCGGGCACGCACGACGAGTTGCTGGCGCGTGACGGCGGGCTCTTTGCGCGGCTGTACGAGGTGGGCGCCTAGCCTGGTTTCTCACGAGGCGCTTCGTGCTCCGCTGTGGTCGTTTCCCCGTACCGGTCGCGGTGTGTCGGTGACGGGCGCGACCGACTAAGCATTGATTGGCGTCACTCGTCGTACTTCATCTCCACGCGCGCCTCAATCCCGCTCTCCACCCGCACTCGCTGCGACTGCACGCCCAGCCGCTCGTGCCACACCAGCAGCGTGTAGCGGCCCACCGGCACGCCATCGAAGCGGAACTCGCCATCGGCGTCGGTGATGGCCACGAACGGATGCGGGGTGACTACGAGATACGCGCGCACCCACGGATGCAGGTCATCACGAACGCGCACGAGACCGGGCGTGATGGTCGGCACACTGGTTGGGACCACCTGTCCGGCATCGGTAAAGAGCACGGTGGCCCGCGAAGGCTGCGCCTCGCCCATGGCCTCGAACTGCAAACGCGACATCATGGCGTCGCGCGACGTGAGCATCACGGTACCGCCCGCCGCCACTGCCACCACGCGCGGTGAGATGCGGCAACCGTCGAGCACCAAGCGCGCCACACGTGGCGTCTCGATGGCAGGCCCCGACGCCACACTTACCAACCACACCACACTATTCCCCACCCCTCCCTCTCGGCTGGGCACGACAGTTTCCGTGAACGGCCGACAGACGGACAAATCATGTGTCGGCGTAATGCTCGTGTCGCGCGGCGAGCCGCCGCGTACACGGCCCACCAGGACACCCGACGCGCCACGCGTGGTGACCGTGTACTGTCGTCCATCCGGTCCGCCCGCCGCTCGCGCCAATGTGCGGAGCGCGCGGTCGCCTTCCAGAGCGACGCCATCATCGGCGCCGAGCGGGCCCCCGGCCTGCACATCGGCGATGCGCCCGCTGCCCGAACGATTGGGCGTCTCGTTACACGCCACCGCCCCTGCGACCATCATCACGGAGGTAAGGACTGCGCGCCTCGCACCGCCCGCGAACACCCGCGACCCACACCGCCGCTTCGCGGGGTCGTCTGCCCCCATCAAACGACGAACAGGTCGCGCTGGGGCTCGCCCGGCGTGATCAACAGCGCGTCGTCTCCGACAAACGCATTCACTTCGGAGCGCACGCCGAGTTCACCGGGCAGATAGATGCCCGGTTCGATGGAGAAGCCCACACCCGGAATCAGCAACCGATCATCGCGCGACTCGAGATTATCGATCTGCGGGCCCGAGCCGTGCAGCTCACGCGCATCGATACTGTGTCCCGTACGATGCCAGAATTGCGGGCCGAAGCCACGCGCTTCAATGACCGCACGCGCGGCATCGTCTGCTTCACCGCCACGCACCGGCACACCGGCGGCAATGCGTGTTTGCAGCAGCGTGAGCGCGGCATCGCGCGCATCGCGCACCGCTTCCCAGATAGTGACCACGCGATCGGACGGCGTACCAAGCGATGCCATCCAGGTCTGGTCGGCATACACGCCACCAGGCTCGCGCGCCCAGAGATCCACGAGCAGCGTGTCACCGCGCTGTACCAGGCGCGGGGCCGCAGCCGATGGCACGTAGTGCGGATTGGCCGCACTCTCCGACGCCGCGACATCCGGCCCGTGGTCGGTCTCCAATCCCACGCGCGCAAACGCCGCCAGAATACGGGCCTGCAGTTCATGCTCCGCCGCCGGCGTTCCCGCCGCCACCATTGCGCCCGCGTGGTCGATCACCTCACGCGCAATCGCGGCGATATGCGCCGCCGCGCGCTCATGCGAGGCGCGCTGCGCAGGCGTCCACGTGGCGTAAATCTCCGACACCAGATCGGCCGACGTCACCACCGTCGCACCACTCGCCCGCACCATCTCCAGCACACCAGCCGGCACCCGATCGAGATACGGAATCGCATCCCCCGCCGAATACTCCATGGCCACCCGCTTGCCGTGCACGAGTGCGGCCAGCTCATGCTCGAGTGCCCGCCATCCGGTATACGTGCGCAACGGCCACTCGCTCGGCCATTTGGCCCACGGACCGGGCTCGATGGCGTGGGCAATGCCAACCGGCAGCCCCTCGCGCGGAATGAACGCAAAAATCCTTCGCGTGACCATCCCCTCAAACCCCAGCAGCCCCTGCGCAATCGCATTCGTGCCGCGGAAGTCATAGAGTAACCACCCGTCGAGCCCGGCGGCGGTGAGGAGCTGCTGGAGACGGGCGAGCGAGGCTGAGAGCATAGAGCTAAGAGCTAAGAGCTAAGAGCTAAGAGCTCAGAGCTCAGAGCTGAAGCGGAGGATGATAAGCGGAGAACATAAGCTAACAGCTTCACGCCCCAAGCTCTTAGCTCTTAGCTCTTAGCTCTTAGCTCTTAGCTCTGAGCTCTGAGCTCTTAGCTCTCAACTCCTCCTCCACTCCGCCCGCCACTGACACTGCACATCCCCTCGCGCGCGGCACATGATGTGCTCGACGGGGCCATCGGCGTTGGCGAGCAAATGCATCGCCTCGCGAAATGCGGCTTCATACAATCCGCAGCCGGCGGCGTGCGGTGCGGCATCTACCGACACCGGGGCGGGCACGTCGAGAATGACGGAACTGCCTTGGCGCACCAGCGAGGCGTCCATGTAGCGCCGGCTCATTTGGCGCAGCAAACGCAACGCAATCGGCCGACCCAGCAACGCCGGAAGGCCCGTCGCGGCACCGCGCTGCGCACTGCTGGCGGTGCCGACGAACGCCCGCGCCCAGCGACGCCCGGCCTCGCGGAACGCGAGATCCGCATCGGGGCGACGGCCGATCAGGCGGGCTAGGGCGAGCACTTCCTCGAAGGGTACCCGATGGCGCGCGCGCACCGCCTCATGGTAGCGCCGAATCTGCTGATACACGGTGTCGCTCAGCCCCAACCGCTTATTCCGCAACTCATGCACCAATTCCGCGTCGAGTTCCGCCTCGGGCGTATCGATGACCTTGACCGCCTCGAGCAGCGCCAACGGCAACCGCGCATCGAGCGGTAAACCGGACAGCGCCAAGGGCGCTCCGGAAGGATTCGTGGCACGGGCGGGCCGGCCGTCAGTCATCGAGGTCACAGTGGTGCGAAGCTAATGTGTGCTCGATCACTCCCACAGGGGTTGCGCTATCGTTCCGGTGTGCGGCGGTTCCGCAACGCCTCTTGCGCGCGGCACAGATCACCAGCACCCTACCGCCACCATGCCTCAGGCCAACACGCTCCCATTTTTCGCCGCGGTGTTAGCAGCCTCGGCTGTTGCTGGTGTCGCGTGGCGCGCGAAGAGTCTCACCGGCTCTGGGGCGTTCGCTGCCGCCGGCGTCGGCACGATGGCCCTCGTGGCCGGCATCCCGTGGGGCGCATTGCTGATTGGCTGGTTTGTCCTGACGGCGGCGGCGTCTCGCGCGGGACGCGCTCAGAAAGCGGCGCGCACCGCCGGTATCGTCGCCAAGCCCGCCGCGCGCGATGCGTGGCAGGTGCTCGCCAACGGCGGCGTCTTCGCGCTGGGTGCCGCCGTGGCCGTCGCGGCGCCTGCGTGGGCGCCGACTGCCGCGCTCGCCGCCGCTGGGGCGCTCACCGCAGCCGGCGCCGACACGCTCGCCACCGAGTTCGGCACATGGTGGGGCGGCACGCCGTGGTCGCTGCGAAACGCTCGGCGTGTCCCCCCGGGAACATCGGGCGCGATCAGCACGGTCGGCACCATGGCCATGATCGTCGGCGCCGTCTTGCTCGGCGCTGCGGCGGCGGCGCTTGGACTCGTGCCCGGCAGCGCCGTGCCGGTCTTGGCGTTGGCTGGTATTACCGGAGCGTTCACGGACACCGTCATCGGCGCCGCCGCGCAGGAGCGACGCTGGTGCGCCCTCTGTGCGATGGACACCGAGCAGTCGGTGCACGCGTGTGGCGAGCCGACCGTACGCGTGGGCGGCTGGGGTCGCCTCGATAACGATGTCGTGAATCTGATTGGGAGTCTGACAGGTGCCCTGATGGCACTGATGATCGAATTTGCCGCCTGATCCCGGTGGCAGACGTTATCTTACACTGTAGTGAACGACTTCCCGCCGTTTGGCAACAGTGCCGACGGCAGTCCATGTGGTCCATCGAGACGCAATGCAACCTATGCGACAGCGTGCGCAGGTCATCGTAGTAGGCGGCGGGCCTGCGGGCAGCTCGGCCGCGTGGCATCTGGCCACCGCCGGCTTGGACGTCTGCCTGCTGGATCGGGCAGCGTTTCCCCGGGCGAAACCGTGTGCCGAATACGTGAGCCCTGAAGGCGCCCGCATTCTTCACGCCATGGGCGCGTTGGAAACGCTGGAAACCGGAGACGCCGCGGCGCTCACCGGTATGGTGGTGCACGCGCCATCGGGCGACCGGATTCACGGCGAGTTCGTGGCACAGCACGGTTTTCGCGGATTTCGCGACCGGGGGCTCGGCGTACGGCGCGAGGTCCTCGACACGTTGCTGCTACAACGCGCCCGGAAGGTCGGCGTGCACGTCATTGAGCAAGCCAAGGTGGACCAGCTCACGCAGGCGGCCGACGGCTCAGTCTCCGGTGTCACCGGGCGCAGCCTTGATGGTGCGTTCGAAATCGCCGGGTCGCTCGTAATCGGGGCGGACGGCCTACGCTCGGTCGTCTCGCGTCGCCTCGGCTTGGCCCGACAATCCCGCTGGCCGCGCCGGATAGCCCTCGTCGCGCATTATCGGGACGTGGGGGGCATCGGGACCCTCGGCGAGATGCACGTGACGTCCACGGGCTACGTAGGGCTGGCCGCAGTGTCGGGTGGCCTTACCAACGTGGCCATGGTCGTGCCGCGGCGGCACGCCGCCTCCATGGCCGGCGATCCCGCCGCCTTCATGACCGCTTGGCTCAACGCGCAGCCGACGCTGGCCCCGCGCTTTGCGGGGGCCAGCCGCGTCACACCCGTTCGCGCCACCGGCCCCTTCGCGTCGCACGCGGCGCGGGCGTGGGCACCCGGCGCGCTGCTGACCGGCGACGCTGCCGACTTTTTCGATCCGTTCACCGGCGAAGGGATTTACTCGGCACTGCTGGGCGGCGAACTGCTCGCCCCGTTCGCACTCGATGCCGTGCGTGCGCGCGAGCAGTCGGGACTCCGCGCCATGACCGTTCCGCTGCGCGCCTACGAGACCGCGCGCCGACGGACCTTCGCGGGCAAGTGGCGCGTCGAGAAACTCATCAGCGCGGCGGTAGCCTTTCCGTGGCTGATGAATCAGGCGGCGAAGGTGCTTGGCCGGGATCGTGATCTCGCCGATCTGCTGGTGGGCGTCACTGGCGATTTTGTCCCGCCGTCGGCCGTGTTGAGCCCACGCACCCTGCTTCGTATCTTCTCCGGCTCACCACGTCTCGCGTCTCATGATTGATCGTGATCTGTTCCGCGCGGTTCTTGGCCGCTTTGCGTCTGGCATCACCGTAGTCACGGCGCGTGATGCCGGCGGACAGCCGCACGGCATGACCGTCAGTGCGTTCTCGTCGCTCAGCCTCGACCCGCCGCTCGTGCTGGTGTGTGTGAGCACCGACGCCACGATGGCGCCGATCATAGAGGCCGCGACCACGTTTGCGGTGAATGTGCTCGCCGATAGCCAGGAAGCCATGTCGCGGCGGTTTGCCGGCAAAGTGGACGATCGATTCGCGGGCGTGGGATACGCGAAGGGCGAACACGGCGATGCACTGCTCGATGATGCGCTGGCCACCATCCAGTGCCGGATCGTGGCGCGGCATCCGGCGGGTGATCACGTCATTGTGGTGGGGCAGGTGGAGCAAGCCAGCGCCCATGATGGTCGCCCGCTGCTGTATTATCGTGGCGGCTACGCGCAGCTGGAGCGCTGAGTGCGGCAACGCAGCGCGCCCGTATGCTGACACCGGCGCGCCGACGCGGCACGGAAATCCTCGACGATCCGTCGAGCGATCCGGCACTCGCCATCCGTTCGCTGCGCGACGTGGCGCTGGCCAACGCGCTCTTTGGTGGACGTCGCGCAGTGGTGCAGGAAGTGCGCGCCCTGTTGCGAGTGATTCCGCCCGGAGGCCGAGCGTATTCGCTGCTCGATGTCGGGACCGGACTAGGCGATATTCCGCGCTCGGCGCAGCGCGTCGCCGAGTCGCTGCAAGTGCCGCTGACCACCGTGGGGGTGGAGCTCGTTCCGCAGCTCGCGCGCGCCGCACAGCCTGCCTGTACGCATGTGCTGGCCGCCGATGCGATGCGATTACCCTTCGCCGATTGCAGCATCGATATCGTGACCTGCTCGCAGGTCCTGCATCACTTTGACACGCCCGCCGCCGAGCAACTCTTGCAAGAGTGCACCCGCGTGGCACGCAAAGTGGTGATCATCGGTGATCTCCGCCGCAGCTGGTTCGCCGTGGCTGGACTATGGACCGCATCATTCCTGCTGGGGTTTCATCCAGTGAGTCGCCATGACGGCGTGGTCTCCGTGCTACGCGGCTTCACCCGCCACGAATTGCGGGCGCTCATTGAACGCGCCACCGGTCGACCAGTGATGACGCGCGGGCGGCTGGGCTTCCGGGTTGTGGCCTGCTGGACTCCTGCCTGATGCGCGCTTCTCCTCTTTCCTCACCAATGTCCACCAACTACGCGCTCGGGCCGTTGCCCACCGATCGACTGCTCACCACCGTGGACGAGTCAGTGGTGCGTGCGCCGGTATCGCGCATCTTCGAGATCGCCCGCGCCGTGGAGCACTGGCCCGCCTATTTGCCGCACTACCGGTTTGTGCGCTTCCGCCAACGGACCCCCGACGGTGGCGGGCTGGTCGAGATGTCGGCCAACCGGCCGTTCGGCCCGGTGGGCTGGCCTACTTGGTGGCTGTCCGAAATGGCAGTCAACGACACGGTGCCGTGGATCCGCTTCCGCCATGTGGGCGGTGTCACCAAGCGGATGGATGTCGAATGGAGTTTTACCCCTCAATCGGATGGTACTTTGGTGCGGATCGTGCACGTCTGGAACGGACCGTCGTGGCCGCTGATTGGCGCCTTCGCCGCCACGCAGGTCATCGGACCGGTGTTCGTGCACGGCATCGCGTCGCGGACGCTGGCGGGACTGGGCCGCGTCGCGGAAGAGGCGGCACGATGAGCGCCACGTCAACATCGCACGCCTCGCCACGCCCGCCGCGCCGGCGTGTGGCGATCACCGGGATCGGCTGTGTGACACCCATCGGCACAGGCGTCGACGCGCTGTGGGCGGGGCTCAAGGCAGAGCGATCGGTGGTAGCCCCGATCACGTGCTTTGATTCCTCCATTTATCGATCGCAGTGCGCGGCAGAAATTCATGGCTTTGACGCCACCGACTATCTCGATCCGCGTCGCGTGAAGCGGATGGACCGCTTCAGCCAGTTCGCGGTGGTGAGTTCACTGCTGGCGGTGAAGGATGCCGCCCTCGACCTGGCCAGTGAAGACCGCGATCGGGTGGGCGCCATGATGGGCACCGCACTGGGCGGCGTGGGCTACGCCGAGGAGCAGGCGGCGCGCTTCATGCGCGGCGGACTGCGTAGCGTGGATGCCACGCTGGCGCTGGCGGTATTCGGAGGGTCAGCCAGCTGCAACATGGCGATCGAGTTTGGCGTGTCGGGGCCCAACAGCACCAACGCCATGAGCTGCGCCTCGGGCTCGATCGCCATTGGTGAAGCGTTTCGGCAGGTCCGTGATGGCTACGCCGACGTGATGCTCGCCGGCGGCTCGGAAGCGCCGCTCGCCACGCTCTGCTTCGGTGCATTCGCACTCATCCGCGCGATGTCCACACGCAACGACGATCCGGCCACGGCTTCACGTCCGTTCGATGCCAATCGCGACGGCTTCGTGATGGGCGAAGGGGCCGCCGTCCTCGTGCTCGAAGAGTGGTCGCACGCCGTAGCTCGCGGCGCCCGCATTTACGCGGAGATCAGCGGCTTCGGCACGACCAACGACGCGCACCACATGACCGCGCCGCTCCCCGACGGCAAACAGGCCGCCCGTTGCATACGCCAGGCACTGGCCGACGCCGACGTTGCGCCGACAGAGGTGGATTACATCAACGCCCACGGCAGTGCCACGCCGCTCAATGATCCCACCGAAACGCTCGCCATGAAAACGGTATTTGGCGACTACGCGTACCAAGTACCCATTTCCAGCACCAAAGGCTACTACGGCCACGCCCTCGGCGCCTCCGGTGCCTTTGAGGCCGCCATTTCCGCACTGACCATCGCGAACGGGTGGATCCCACCCACTCTCAACCTCGATACCCCCGACCCGGCCTGTGATCTTGACTACGTACCCAAAACGGGTCGGGTCGTGCAACCGAAGACGGTGTTGTCGAACAGCTTCGGCTTTGGCGGGATCAACGCGGCGATGGTTTTGAGAGCTAAGAGCTAAGAGCTAAGAGCTAAGAGCTAAGAGCTGAGAGCTGAGAGCTAAGAGCTAAGAGCTAAGAGCTAAGAGCTAAGAGCTGAAAGCGGCGAGTAGTTAAGCTCTGAGCTCTGAGCTCTTAGCTCTTAGCTATTTCAAATACGTCTCGGCGTATCGCTGGATGCTCCGCTCGATAATTTCCATGGCTTTCTCGCTCTTTTCCCAGCCGGCGATTTCTACGCGCTTTCCTTCCAGATCCTTGTAGATGCCGAAGAAATGCTCGATCTCGCGCAGATAATGGGCGGGCATGTCGGCGATGTCGAAAATATCCTGGTGATACGGATCGTCGGCGGGTACGGCGAGGATTTTCTCGTCGGGCTCACCGCGGTCGAGCATGCGCAGCACACCGATCGGGCGGCAGGTAATCTGGCAGCCGGTGAAAGTGGGCTCGTTGATGCGCACGAGAATATCGAGCGGATCGTTATCCTCGTGGAGCGTACGCGGAATAAACCCGTAGTCACCGGGATAATGCACGGCCGAATAGAGCACGCGATCGAGCTTGAAATGTCCGGACTCTTTGTCGAGCTCGTACTTGTTGCGCGATCCGGCGGGGATTTCGATGATCGCGGTCACCAACTCAGGAACGTGGGGACCGGGGGGAAGATCGCGCCAAGGGTTATGCATGCCGAGTATATGAGAGGTCAGGAGCGCCGCAACACCGCGGCGGCGTCAAGGGCAAAATATGTAATCACGAGGTCGGCACCGGCGCGTGTGATCGCCACCAGCGATTCCATCATCGCGCGCTCGCCGTCAATCCAGCCGCGTTCGGCGGCGGCCTTGATCATCGAATATTCGCCGCTTACCTGATAGGCGCAGAGCGGCATGCCGGTGTCCTGCTTTACCGCGGCGATAATGTCGAGATACGCACCGGCCGGCTTGACCATCAGAATGTCCGCGCCTTCCTGCACATCGAGTCGCACTTCGCGGATCGCTTCGCGCGCATTGGCCGGGTCCATCTGATAGCTGCGTCGGTCACCGAAGGTCGGCGTGGACTCCGCCGCCTCGCGGAATGGTCCGTAAAACGCCGACGCATATTTGGCCGCGTAGCTCATAATGGGCACGTGCGTGAATCCCGCTGCATCGAGTGCGCGTCGCAGATACCCGATGCGCCCGTCCATCATGTCGCTGGGGGCGATGATGTCCGCCCCCGCTTCAGCGTGCGCCAAGGCTTCGCGCGCGAGCAGCGCAAGCGTCGCGTCGTTGTCTACGTCGCCTGCGGGCGTGAGCAGGCCGCAGTGTCCGTGATCGGTATACTCGCACATGCACACATCGGTAATCACCAGCAACTGCGGGAAGTCGCGCTTCACCGCACGCACCGCTTCCGCCACTGGACCATGTGGGTCCCACGCGGAGGAGCCGGTGGCGTCTTTGGTATCGGGAATGCCGAACAGCAGAATGCCGCCAATGCCCGCTGCCACGGCGCGCCCCGCGTCTTTCAGCAGCTCATCTACCGACGTCTGCGAGACACCCGGCATCGAGCCGATAGGCGCACGGAGGCCAGTGCCCGACCGTACGAACAACGGCCAGATGAACTGGGCCGGATCGAGGCGCGTTTCGCGCACCACGCGACGGATCGCATCGGTGCGACGCAAACGACGCATGCGCACCGGCAGATCAACAGGGAGCAGACCCTCAGCCATGCGTACCCTGCTCAGCGCCGGCGCGTAACTCTTCGAGAATGCCCGCGCCGCCCGCTGCCTGCAGCTGCCGTGCGAGTTCGCGGCCGCTCGCAGCGGGGTCGTCGGCTCGCACCGGCAAGCCGCCGCGCACCACCGACACACCATCCAGCGAGGCGATCATGCCATGCAGCATGAGACCGTATTCCGCCTCGAACTTGGTAGCCGCACCAATCGGCACCTGACATCCACCTTCAAGCGCCGCCAGCAGCGCGCGCTCTGCGGTCACCGCGTGGCGCGTGGCCGCGTGATCGAGTGACGACAGAATGGCTGTCATGTGGTCATCATTCGCGCGCGCCTGCACGGCAATGGCGCCTTGCCCCGGCGCGCCCAACCAGTCGGGCGGATCGAGGAGTGCCACGATGCGATCGGCCAGGCCGAGGCGACGCAAGCCTGCCGCAGCAAGCAGCGCGGCATCCACATCGCCGTTATCGATCTTCTTGAGGCGCGTGCCCACATTGCCGCGGAGTTCGCACACCTCAAGATCCGGGCGCAGTGCCCGCAACTGCGCGCGTCGGCGTAATGATGACGTGCCCACACGCGCGCCCTTGGGCAGCTTGGCCAGTGACCGGGCCGTGATGCCAGGGCGCGTGACCAGCGCATCGCGCGCATCTTCGCGTTCAAGCATCGCCACGACGGTCAGCCCCTCGGGATCGGCCGTGGGCAAGTCCTTGAGCGAGTGGACCGCACAGTCGGTGCGATTGGCCAGAAGATCGGCCTCGAGTTCAGCCGTGAAAAGTCCCTTCTCGCCGATCGCGGAGAGCGGGCGATCAAGAATGCGGTCGCCAATGGTGGTATAGGTCACGAGTTCACTCGCGATCCCACGTTCGGCGAGCAGGGCGGCGACTTGGCGCGCTTGGAACAGCGCCAACGCCGAGGAGCGGGTGCCGATGCGGACAACAGGTTCAGTCATCCGTACAAGATATGATCAAGACCGAGGCGGCGCGATGCGTCCGTTGCCATAGGCGGTGACGAGACTCTTCACCCACCCCTCCATTGTGGCCGCCGACGACTCCACGGCCACCGGAAAGCCCGCCATGCGCGCCGCACGCGCCGTCACCGGACCAATACAGGTCACCGGCAGCCGGCGCGCATATTCGGCCGGCAGCGCGTCGAGCAGCGCGTCAATGGCGCTCGGCGCCGCCACGGCCACCAGATCGAGCTCGCCAGCCTCCACCAAAGCCCGCAACCGACGCTGCCCCTCGGCGTCAGGGGCGCTCCGGTACGCGGCCACCACATCTACCTCGGCCCCAAGCGCGCGAAGCCCGTCGGGGAGCACATCGCGGGCCCCGGCGGCCGACGGATACAGCATGCGGGCCCCGTCTACGTCAATCCGTGAGGCCATCGCGTCGAGCATCCCCTCGGCCTGCGCCCGCTCCGGATGCACGGTGGGCGTGCGCCAGCCCTGTGCCTCCACGGCGTTGGCGGTCGCCACCCCTACCACGGCCAGGCGGCGCGTGGCCATGACCGCGTCGGCGTGTCCCTGCTGCACGGCGCGGGCCAGAAACTCCACCGCGTTCACACTGGTGAGCAGAATCCAGTCGTAACCCGCCAACCCGGCGACGGCCGCAGCGAGCGGCGCCGGATTCAGCGCTTCGATCCGCGTGAGCGGCAGTTCGTGCACACTGGCCCCGACGCGTCGCAGCGCATCGGCCAGCGGCGACCCACGCTCACCGGCGCGGGTGACGGCGATGCGGACGCCGGACAGCCAAGTGCCAAGTGGGGCATTCACCGGCCGCGAATCAAGGCCGCCGCGCGCGAGCCATGCGGCGGAGCAGCAGCACGATGTACCCACCGTACGCCGCGAAGGTAATGGCGTAGCCCAGCCACATGTAGGGCGACGAATCCGGCGGACCACTGGCCTTGGGGACATAGGCCACCGCGCTGGAGTCCTGCACGGCATCGACCATCGCGGTGGCCACCGTAGCCAACCGCATGGTCAAGTCCGGCAGGATCACGCCGCCTCCAGGGCCGCGCGCGCGTCACGCACCGCCGCCCACCGGTAGCGCAGCCGGAGCAGCGCAATAAAGAGCAGAAGAAACGCGCCCATGGAGAGGCCGAACGTAGACAACATTTCGGGAGGCATCTTGGGCTTTTCAGGCGCCAGCACGACCGGCTCGGGATGCATGCCGCGGAACAGCTTCACGGTGAGGTGAATGAACGGCACCAGGAGCGCTGCGAGGGTGCCCATCACGGCGGATAATCGCGCGCGATTCTCGGGCGACTCCACGCCGCCACGCAGCACGAGATAACCGAGCACCAGCAGCCAGAGGAACAGCGTACTGGTAATCCGGGCTTCCCACACCCACCACGTGCCCCAACTGGTCCGGGCCCACACCGGACCGGTGATCAGCACGATCCCCATGAACACCAACCCCACTTCGGCGGCGGACTCCGCCATCCGGTCGAGTCGTTCGTCCTTGATCCAGAGGTACATGATACTGCTCACAAAGAGCAGACCGCAGGCCAGGTAGAGCCCGATGATCGCAGCGGGGACATGCACGTAAAAGATTTTCTGGGCGGCGCCGAGCATGGCGTCGACCGGCGTGAACCAGATCGCGCGAACGGACGCCGCGACACACGCAACGAGCGCGAGTGCGAGCCACGCATCAAAGCCCTTGGCCGACGGCAGCGCCACAGGACGCGGCGCGGTACTGGATACCGACATGACTATTCCTCGATCGTGAACGGAAACACCGCAAGACACGCGGACACGAAGACCAGATCGAACGCCAGCAACACCTTGAGCCACGCCATGCCGTCGTCCAGCGGCTGCCCGCGCATGACCAGCGCGGAGGCCTGCGCCGCCGGAATCACCAGCGGCACAAAAAACGGCAGCGTCATCATCGGCAACAACAGCTCGGCGAGTTTGGTGTTCGCCGCGATGGCCGCGAACAATGTGCCCACCGCCGAGAGCCCCAGCGACGCCAGCAGGACGATCCCTACCACCGCCCACCAACCGGGTCCCACCGAAAGATCGAAGAAGAGCGCCACCGCCGGTAGCGCCAACGCCTGCACCGCCGCCACAAAGACGAGATTGGCGAGCACTTTCCCGGCAAAAATGGCTTCCCGCGACACCTGCGACGCCAACAGGCCGTCGTACGCCCGCTCCGCCAGTTCGAGCCCGAACGACCGATTGAGCCCCAACAGGCCGGAGAAGGTGAAGATGACCCAGAGCACCCCTGGTGCGAGATCAATGGCTGGAATCGCTGTGGGATCCCACGTGAAGCGAAAAATGACGACGGCCAGCACCGCGAATACGGCAGCGGCTAAAAAGGCGCTGCGGGTCCGGAACTCGATGAGAAGATCTTTGCGGGCAATCCGCCAGGCGTCGGCCAGAAACGCCGGAGCGCGGTGCGGGACCGTCATGCAGTCCCTTCAGACACGAGCCGACGGTACTGCTCCTGATACGTGGCCACGTGAAAACCGGTCGGACCGGCCCGCTCCGTGTGCATGAACCGCCCCTCCAGCATAATGGCGGCCTCGGTGGCCAGTGCGAGCCCTTCGTGCAAATGGTGGGTCACCAGCACGAGAATGGCACCGTCCGCCTGGATCTCCTGCAGCGCCTCGGTGAGTGCGCGGGCTCCCACGTCGTCAAGTCCGGTGTAGGGCTCGTCGAGCAGTACGAGGCGCGGCCCATGAACGAGCGCCCGCGCAATCGACACCCTTTGCTGCAGCCCCCGACTGAGCGCGCGCACCGGCTGATCGGCCCGCTCCAGCACCCGCAGGCGCGTGAGCACACGCGTGGTGGCACCATCGGCATCGACCACGCCCTGACACTCGGCGGCGAAACGCACGTTCTCACGCACGGTGAGCGCCGGATAGAGCATGGCGAAGTGCGAGATCAACCCCACCAGGCGTCGCGTCTCGGCTTCGCCAGGCATCGCGTGCCCGTACAGCAGCGTGTTCCCGCTGCTGGGCTTGAGCAACCCACCCAGCAGGCGCAGCAGGGTGGTCTTGCCCGCCCCGTTGGGCCCGAAGAGCGCGAGGCAGTCGCCGACGCCCAATGTGAGTGACACACCATTCACGGCCCGACGCCCGCCGAAGGCGCGCACGAGCGCGGACGCGGCGAGCGCGGCCTCGGTGCTGGACGACGCGACTGTGGTCGCCCCTGTTCCGTGCGGTGTTGGCATCGCTCTACATTAGCAGGACACGCACAGGCCCGCGACATTCGCTTCGGGCTCCGCGACCCGCCTCCACTCCGCCCATGAACGACATCGACGTCCTGCTGCACGAAACCCGATCGTTTCCACCCCCCGACGCGTTCCGCGCCACGGCGCGTGTGCAGACGCCGCGCCTGCACGAAGATGCCGCCATCGATCCGCTCGGCTTCTGGGCGCGCGAGGCGGGAGAACTCGCGTGGAGCAAGCCGTGGGACACCGTGATGGAATGGACGCCGCCGCACGCGACGTGGTTTCAGGGCGGCCAGCTCAACGTGTCGGTGAATTGCGTGGACCGGCACATTCACGGAGCGCGTCGTAACAAAGCGGCGTTGATCTGGGAAGGGGAGCCCGGTGATCGTCGCACCTACACGTACTGGGATCTGTATCGCGAAGTGAATCTCGCCGCGAACATGCTCAAAAAACTGGGCGTGCAAAAAGGTGATCGCGTGGCGATTTATCTGCCGATGATCGCCGAGGCGGTGATCGCGATGCTGGCGTGCGCGCGTATCGGCGCCGTGCATACGGTGGTGTTCGGCGGGTTCTCGTCCGAGTCGCTGCGAGACCGGATCAACGATTGCGGCTGCAAGGTGCTCATTACTGCCGACGGCGGTTATCGGCGTGGTCAGATCATTCCCCTCAAGCGCAACGCCGACGAAGCGGTGAAAGAATGCCCTACCATCGAGCATCTGCTCGTGGTGATGCGCCGTCGCAGTAGCGTGGGTGATGAAACATTTGCGGAAATGCAGGAGGGACGTGATCACTGGTGGCATCGCCTCAAGCGGCAGGTGCCCAAATACTGCGAGCCCGAAGTGATGGACGCCGAGGATCTGCTGTTCATTCTGTACACGTCGGGCACCACCGGGAAACCGAAGGGCATCGTGCATACCACCGGTGGCTATCTCACCGGCGTGGCGGCCACCACGAAGTACGTGTTCGATCTGAAAGACAGCGACGTGTACTGGTGCACCGCCGACATCGGGTGGATCACCGGCCACTCGTATCTGGTATACGGTCCGCTCGCCAACGGGGCGACCTGCGTGATGTACGAGGGCGCGCCGGATTGGCCCGACAAAGACCGCCTCTGGCAGATCTGCGAACGGTATGGGGTGACCATCTTTTACACCGCGCCCACAGCGATCCGCTCGTTCATGAAGTGGGGCGTTCCGTATGTGGAGAAGCATGACTTATCCCAGCTTCGACTCTTGGGCTCGGTGGGGGAGCCGATCAATCCGGAAGCGTGGATGTGGTACCACAGATACATCGGCAAGGAACGCTGCCCGATCGTGGACACGTGGTGGCAAACAGAAACGGGCGCCATCATGATCTCGCCGCTGCCAGGGGTGACGGTTACAAAACCCGGCTCGGCCACCGTGCCGTTTCCCGGCATTCGCGCGGTGCTGCTGGATAGCGCCGGCCATGAAGTGGCGCAGGGTGGCGGACTGCTGGCTATCACGCATCCGTGGCCTTCCATGCTCCGCACCATCTGGGGTGACGATCAGCGCTACGTGGACACCTATTTCTCCAAGTGGCCCGGGCGTCCCGATCTCTATTTCCCCGGCGACGGCGTCAAGGTCGACGAAGACGGCTACCTCTGGATTCTCGGGCGCGTGGACGACGTGCTCAACGTAGCCGGTCATCGCATCGGCACGATGGAAGTGGAGAGCGCGCTCGTGGATCACCCCGCGGTGGCGGAAGCGGCGGTGGTGGGCAAGACGCACGAGATCAAGGGCCAGGCGATCGCGGCGTTCGTCACGCTGCGCGCGGGGTTCACGCAAAGCGGCAGCCTGCGCGACGAGTTGCGCGAGCATGTGGCGATGAAAATCGGTGCGCTCGCACGGCCGGATGACATTCTGTTCAGCGCGGATCTGCCAAAGACGCGCTCGGGCAAGATCATGCGGCGCTTGCTGCGGGACATTGCGGAGGGGCGCGCGCTGGGTGATACCACCACGCTGGCCGATCCGAGTGTGGTGGCGGGGCTCAAGGATCAGTACGAGGCGCAAGAGTCGTAGCGCCGCCTTGGCAAAACGACCGGCGGGGGGTGGTTAAACAGGGACAAAAAACCCCCGGGGCGGACAGGGTGGCTAGAGACGGCCGGCGAAGCGCTCGGGGTGAGCTCGACACCGACAATCGTTATCGGTAACCAAAAGTACCCGGGTGGTCTCACGTTCGACAAGATCAAGCAGATCGTCGACTCGCTGCGCGCAATCGCGCCCGCGGCGCCCGTAGCTGAAGCCGTCGCGAAGTAGTCGACGCAGAGTGCACTGAACCAGTACGCGACCGGCGGGGGGT
>JBBQUH010000031.1:0-41097 GCA_038212625.1 Gemmatimonadales bacterium
CAATCATGAAACGCTTCATACAAACCGTCCTTGGCAAGTGAGTGAATCAGCGAAGATCTGAACCTTCGCCCCTCGTCAACGTCTACCGGCGGGAGTGTGCTGCGCCGTGCAGCGTTACGCATAGCAATACACAGAGTACCGGACGATGTTGCAGCGCAAGCGGCCACGGCCATAGGTCATTTTGTAGAGCCCGCTGCAGAGAGAATCAACGTACGTCGTTGTTCGGTCGGTCGTAAATCGCGCGCGCTGCGCAGTCAGGGATTCCCCACTATCGCAACAGCAAAACGTGGGGCATCGTCAGGCATGGACGCAACGCTCACCAAACCCAAGGACCGTTCCAGATGACGATTCGTATAGGCGACACGGCTCCCGATTTCACGGCCGACAGCTCCACCGGCCCCATTCACTTTCACGAGTGGATCGGCGATCAGTGGGTGCTTTTTTTCAGCCACCCCGGAGACTTCACCCCGGTTTGCACCACGGAAATCGGCCGCACGGCGCAGTTAGCCGGCGGATGGAGCAGTCGTCACGTGAAACCACTTGGGCTCTCCACTGACACGGCGGCGGAGCACTTGGCGTGGATCGAGGATGTAAACGACACGCAGCACACCACCGTGACCTTCCCCATTGTCGCCGACCCCGACTTTACCGTTGCGAGGCTCTACGGCATGATTCACCCGCATGAGAGTGAGACCGCCGCAGTACGTTCGGTGTTCATCATCGACCCGCACAAGAAAGTCCGCCTCACCATGACGTATCCCATGAACGTGGGTCGCAACTTCTCGGAGATTCTGCGCGTGATCGACGCACTGCAGACAGCCGACGAGAACCGCGTGGCAACGCCTGCGGATTGGGTGGAGGGTGGGACGGTGATTATCCCGAATAGCATTCAGGGCGAAGAGGCCGTGCGATTGTTTCCGCAGGGGTGGAATGAGGTACGGCCGTATTTACGGACGACGACGTTGTGAGGCGTACGTTACGCGAGCGACGGCACTCAGCACGGAACCGCACCACGCATCCCACTGATGCTCACAAAGAGTGAATCGCCGGTTCGATCGGATTTCTCGCGTTGCAGCGGAACCGCGACTTGCATGCCACACCGCGATGGCGCGCTGGCCGGGCGGCGTCCGCCAGCATTGACGCCAAGCGTGTACGCCATCGCGGGTTCCACCGGCCCAAGCGTTAAGCGTGCGAGGGCCAGTGTGTCGTCCGTGACTCCGAGCATCACCACCGAGACCGGTAGCGTTTCCCCGCTGTCGAGTGGCATCGCGCTCGACACGAGAAACGGATGGTAGCGCGACAGCTCCGCCCCTCGCAGGCTGCCGAGTTGATCGCCGAAGCCGACCGACACCCGGAGTGGCGACGCATCCGCGAACGCCGAATCCTGCGCATAGTACGACACAATCAGGGTTGAGCCGGGCGCGCTCGGCTCGGAGCACGCCGTACCTGCGACAACGATGCTCACAAGCGCTAAGGCACGAAACATTCGAGACCTGCCGAAAAGTGATTGAGTATCGAGGCCGCGCGCGGACGGCGCGCGCTTTTCCAAACCTATCGCATGCGCGCTCGTGCCGCGCGGCGTCGCCGCTACCGGGATCCCAGCCCTCAACCGGGCGAGATCCGGCAACGCTCCGGAATTACAGCCTCGCGTATAAATTCCCGAGAGCAGCCGGGATTGGATTCACGAACGGCCAGGTGAACATTGCGCGCCGTACTCCTGCCGATTCCGATGCTCGCACAGCGGATGCTGCTGATGCTGCTCGCTCCCGCACTGACGCTGGGTAGCAAGTCGCCCGAGCCGACACCATGCACCCCCGCATCGGCGACGCAGTCCCCAGCCGCGCGCGAGGGTGTCGTTCTGGACTCGCTCCTCCAACGTGAGTTCCTCACGCAGCGCCGTGCCTGGCAGGCCGAGGAGCAGTGCATACACGGTATGCCTGCGCCATCCGCAGTACGCCGAGCCCGGGATGCAACGGCTCGCGGTGGTACACTGCCACACAGATCGGCTCTATGACCCGTCGCCCTCGCGGATTGCACAGCAGCAAGTGACGCGGCGGCGGTCGGTGGGCAATGATTCCCCAACGCGTCGGCGCGCATCACGAAGTTGCCTTATCCACTGCCGGCACTCATCGAAAGCGCCGCGTACAAACCCGCGATCTGCCCCAATTGGATGGTGCTGGCCTCCACCGACGAGCCAGCGATCCTGTCGCAGCATCTCCACGAAAGTAGTGCGCCGGCGATTGCCGCGTCTTGTGAAATGAAATCAAGGCGCCGGTCACGTTTGGTAGCAACTATGACGCGGCACGCGTGATATTCGAGCGCATTTAGCTGAAACGTGCGGTGACCCGACGGACTCCTCCCGTGCCGTCCAAACCGAGATGGCCGGCACGTTTCTCATCGAAGATTCGCGCACCAACACCGACGCGTCGTACACGCGACGCCGGCGGGAGATTAAGGCGTCAGGGTGCGGCATCCGGCTGGCGTCGACGGCCCCGCAGATCGTGGATCCCACATCGTGGCCGCACTGCGGGCCGACGAAGATGTGAGGGCAATCCTGACACGCGCGGCGAAGCACCACCCACTCCTACGGCGCCTTCTCCGTGATGGGGGTACCACTCCCGCACCTTGGCGACAACGCTCCAGTTCCGAACGCCGACTGGGGGATACAGGTGGCGCTTACCGTCGCGTGTCTGCCCGTGATGTCCCGAGGGCAGCGGCGCGTCAGAAGCGGTCGGGTCAGCTTCCCGGCCCTTGGGAGCTTATTGATCTGTAGGGTAACGAGCATGCTTCTCGGCGCGGCGGTCGTCCGGCAGGTGCCGCCTGCGTTGCAAGGCCCCTTGGCGCTGGGGCTCATCGTGGCGAGCCAGCCGGGTATCGCTGGGCCCTCCACCGCGACCTCGCCCGAGCCGATCTCACCCCCGCCCGCTAGTGCACTGCACCGCGTCTGACCGCCGTTTGCCCCACAAACCCGTACAAACGTCGCGCCAGCGCTAAGACTTGCCACCCAATGTGTCACTCTGAGTTGACAGCACCCACATCCAGCCGCACTCTTCCCACGAAGAAGTCGACGAACGCCGACGGCACGGAACCTCCCGCGACGACCGGCGTTCAGCGCATGGGGGCTCGGCTTTCCGTGCATCCTGTTTATCTTATGTCGTCTTTCCGCTTTACGGCCGTCCCGGGTTTTCGCGCCAGACCGGCGCCTGGGAGGCGCCGACTCCGATTCCGACCGAGTGCCAGCATGATTTCTGAGTTGCAGCCGTTGCTGCTCGTGGTGGCATGATTCAGCGCGCGTCTGAGCTCGACGCCATGGAGTGCGCGCGGATTACGCAGGCCCACGCCCGCACCTTCTCGTTGGCTAGCAAGCTGCTGCCCAACGAGAAGCGCCGCGCCGCCTATGCGCTTTATGCCTTCTGTCGAATTGCCGACGATCTCGTCGACCAAGCCGATCACAAGAACGTGGTCAGCCTCGGCGACCAGCTGGACACCTATCGCGGGCAACTGCAGGCGGCGCTCAACGGGCAGCCCAGCGGGCCGATTTTCCGCGAAGTGACATGGGTGGCGCGTAAATACGACGTCTCCCCTGCCCCGCTCTTTGAACTGCTCGACGGTGTGCGGAAGGATCTTGAGGCACACACCTACGACACGTGGGTGGAGCTCGAGCAGTACTGCGAAGGCGTCGCGAGCTCCGTGGGCGAGATGTGCACCTACGTGTTCGGTGTGCCAGCCGGCCCCTCGATGCTCACGCAGGCTATTCAGTACGCCCGCACGCTGGGTACGGCCATGCAGCTTACCAACATCCTCCGCGATGTCGGGGAAGACGCGCAGCGGGGGCGCTGCTATCTGCCCGCTGAGGACATGGCCCTGTTTGGCCTCACCCCGCAGGATGTGCTCACGCGGGGACCGGAGTTGGCGCAACATGTCGGCTGGGCGCCGCTCATGGCCTACGAGGTAAGCCGCGCGCGGGCGCTGTATACGGCGGCCCTCCCAGGCATCGCGCTGCTGGATGCCGATGCGCAGCGGTGTGCCGCTGCGTGTGCGACGGGGTATGCCGGAATTTTGACCGCCATCGAAGCGCAAGGTTACGACACGATCAGTATGCGGGCCCGCCTCGGAACAATCGCCCGCGTCGGGATCTTGTGGAATGCATGGCGATATCGCGCACCAGCCCCCGATCTGTCCACGCTCGGTCATGGGCCGCGCATCGTGTGGGAACCCAACAGCGCCTCCGCTCCGTCGGAATCGCTGATCCGACTTGCCTGAGGGATTACCGATGACTCATTCGCACGACCTCCAGGGCGACCACGGTACGTCGCTCTTTCGCATCGCGACGCTGGCCATGATCGGGCACGTGTTCTTCAGCGCCTTCTCGGCGTTCGCCTTTGCGACGTTTCTGGTGCCCCCCTACCCCGACTGGCTGCAAACACCGCAAAACCAGAAGGTCATGGCGATGGGCTTTACGTACGGTGGCGCGACCACCGTGACGCTGGGCGCCATCGCCGGGCTGGCGTTTCTCGCGTACTGCATCGGCACGCGTCGGGCGATCCTGGTCTTTGTCGTCTCGTTCGTCCTCGCGTTCATCGCCGAGTATCTCGGCACGGTCACCGATTATCCATTTGGTGCCTATGAGTATTCCAGTCAACTGGGGTACAAGATCGCGAAGCGGGTCCCGTTCAATATTCCGACATCGTGGTTCTACATGCTGGTGGCGTCGCTCGCCATCTGCGGCCGCTTCCTGCCCGCCAAGGATGACAACGTCTCCAAATGGTGGTGGGCGCTGATAGGTGGACTTGTCTTGACGGCGTGGGACGTTTCCATGGACCCGGCCATGGTGAAAACCAACCACTGGTTCTGGCAGGTCGGCGACCTCTCCAGCCGGTCGAAGTTTGAGCAGTTCATCGGCAATCCCATTTTCTTTGGCATGCCGATCACCAACTGGTTGGGCTGGCTGTTTACCGGCATCATCGTAGCGCGCGTGATGCTGATGATCGTTCCGCCCTCGATGTGGGCCGCCAAGGTGTCGCCGCATCGGTTGCCGATCATGCTCTACGCGGTGAACGGCTTGCTGCCGCTGGCCATTTGCTTCCGTCAGGATATGGTCTTGGCCGGCGTGCTGGGCGGGATCGCCATGGCGATCCCGCTGTGGGCCGCGCTACGCAACGACCCTCAGCCGCTGATGTCGCTCGGAACGGCCTCGGCTGGCCGCGTCGCCGTTTCCGGTCGCTGATGCTGGGCACCGTCTTCGGAGTTCCGGCGTTCATTAGTGAGAACAGGTAGTGGATCGGTTCACGCCGATCTTCGACTCCGACGCCCTGCCGATCGGCATCCTCGTTCTCATCGCGTTTGAGGCGACGGTACTGTACGTGTGGCAGCGTCGGAACCCGGGCTCGCCACTAGGCACGCCGAACACCGCGCGCATCGTGTCGTTCCTTGGGGCTGGAGGCTCACTCGTGGCGGCGATGATCTTTCATCGGCGGCCCGAGCCGTCTCCCGAAGGGTTTGCAGTGGCCATGCTGTCTGCGATGGTGATTCACCTCTGGCATATCGTCGTCCTGCTCCGCCGCTGAGTACCGCGGTGGAGCGGCGCTCCCCGCTTTCTTCAGCACATCGATTCATGCGTATTGTCGTCATCGGCAGTGGCTTCGGCGGTCTCGCCGCCGCGATTCGCCTGCAAGCTCAAGGACACGACGTTACGATCGTGGAGAAGCTCGACAAGGCGGGCGGTCGCGCGTACGTGTTCGAACAGGACGGGTTCACCTTCGATGCCGGGCCCACGATCATCACGGCGCCTTGGTTAATCGACGAACTCTTCGCATTGACCGGTCGAAAGACCGAAGACTACCTCAAGCTCGTTCTCCTGGATCCGTTCTACAATATCCGGTTTGAGGACGGCTCGGTCTTCCACTACAATGGCAATCGCGAGGAGATTATCCGGCAGGTTGGGGAGTTCTCGCCGGAAGATGTCGACGGGTACCTCAAGTTCCGTGATAAGGCGTGGGAGATCTTCAACGTCGGGATGCCGCTGATCGACAAGCCGTTCTTAACGGCGGGTTCGATGCTCAAGATGCTTCCCGATCTCATCCGCACGCGCTCCGACGTTTCCGTAGCGGCCCTCGCCGACAAGTACATGAAGGACGAACGCCTGCGTCAGGTATTCTCGTTCCACCCGCTCCTGGTGGGTGGCAATCCGTATCGCGCGTCATCGATGTATGCCCTCATCCACAAGCTCGAGCAGCAGTGGGGCGTGCTCTTTGCCATGGGCGGTACCGGCGCGCTGGTGCGGGGCTTCGTGCAGGCCTTCGAAGACCTCGGCGGCACCATGCGCTTCGAGAGTGAAGTTTCCCAGATTCTGGTTTCGCTGCAGAGCAAGCGGACCACCGGCGTTCGTCTCGTCAGCGGCGAGCAGTTGCCGGCCGATGCTGTGGTGTGCAACGGTGACGTGTCGCAGGCCTATCGCACATTGCTACCGCCGTCGGTGCGACCGAGCATGAGCGACAGCAAGATCAAGCGCATGCGCCACTCGATGTCGTTATTTGTGATCTACTTCGGCACCGACAAGCAGTATCCGGACATCGCGCACCATGAAATCATCATGGGCAAGCGTTACAGGGAACTGCTCGAGGACATTTTCGAGCGCAAGATTCTCGCCGACGATTTCTCTTTGTACTTGCACCGCCCCACGGCCACCGACCCGTCGCTGGCGCCACCGGGCCACGACTGCTGGTACGTGCTCTCGCCGGTACCGCACCTTGGTGGCGACATCGATTGGGAAGCGGTAGGCGACCGGTATCGCAACCGCATCATGGACTACCTCGAAGAGCGCTACCTGCCGGGTCTGCAGCAGCACATCGTCACCGAACGGCGCATCGATCCACGGTACTTCGAAAATACGCTCAACAGCTACATGGGCAGCGCGTTCGGCCCTGAGCCGGTGCTTACGCAGTCGGCTTACATGCGGCCGCACAATGTCAGCAAGGACATTCCCAATCTGTTCTTCTGCGGTGCGGGCACACATCCGGGCGCTGGCTTGCCCGGCGTCATCTCCAGCGGTAAAATCGTCGCGGAGTTGATCGGCGGAGCGCCGGTCCGCACGGGTGCACCGCAGCCGGAGTTCCAGCTGCGCTAGGCCGGTTTTTGGGGGACAGCAGTTGCTGTCCCCCCCTGCAGTTGGCCACCTGCCCCTCCTTAGATTACTTGGGATGAACATCACCATTACCCCCGCCGAGGCAGCCGGCGTCTCGCGCCGTCTGCAGATCTCGGTCCCGGCCGAAACGGTCGCAACCTTCGAAGATCAGGCGGCGCGCAAGTACGCGACGCAGGTCCGGTTGCCCGGCTTCCGCCCAGGCAAAGCCCCCGCAGCCATGGTCCGCAAGCGCTTTGCTGAAGCGGTGCGCCAAGAGGCCATCGAGCTCGTCATCAACGAAGCCTTCCGCGAAGCCATCGATCGTCAAGGGTTCAAGCTGGCGGCGCAACCGCAGGTGCACGACCTCAAGGCGCCGCCGGGTGAAGCGGTCGAGTTTGAGCTGCATTGTGAGGTCCGCCCCGAGCTCTCGCTGGAGAAGCTCGACGGCTACACCGTCTCGCGCAAAGACACGACGGTCACCGACGAGCTGATCGAGGAACAGATCGAACGTATTCGTGAACAGAAAGCCGAGTGGGCGCCGGTCACCGAAAAGGCCGCACCGGGGGATATGGTCACCGTGATGCTCTCCACCGCCGATGCCGACGGCACACTGCCTGAGGGGAAGGAGTACCGCCTCGTGTTAGGCGGCGGTCAGGCAATCGCCGGCATTGAAGAGCTCATCATGGAGACCACGCCGGGCACCTCGTCCGAAAAGAACGTGCGCTGGCCGGAGGATTTCCCCGATGAGTCACAACGTGGCGCGACCAAGCTGGTGCAAGTCGACGTAAGGGACGTCAAGCGCAAGTCGCTGCCGGCCCTCGACGATGCGTTCGCGCGCGAGATGGGCGATTTCGATACCATACAGGCGCTCCGCGACGCCGTGCGTACCGACATGGGTGAGCACAATTCGCGCGAAGGCGAGGCGGAAGTGCGCAACCAGTTGATCGACCAGATCGTGGAAGCCAATCCGTTCGACGTGCCGAACGCGTGGGTCAATCAGTTGATCGACGGCTATATGCAGATGTATAGCGTGCCTGATGCTGAGAAGGGTCGCTTCGCCGAAGAGTTCCGGCCAATGGCCGGACGTCAGGTGCGTCGTGATTTGATCATCGATACAATCGCCGAGCGGGAGTCGCTGACCGCGAGTGCGTCGGATGTCGATGCCCGCATCGAGGAGCTGGCGAAGGCCCGGAACGTGGATCCCGGCCAAGTGTACGCGCAGCTCCAGAAGTCGGGCCGTTTGCAGGAGATCGAACGCGAACTCACCGAGAATCGGGTGTTTGCATGGCTGCTCGAAAAGAATCCGGTCAGCGCGGCGTAACGCCCGCTTCCGACCGACACCCCGTTCAGGAGACACGCAGCATGGCATCGATTTACATGCCGTACATCATCGAGCGGTCCAGCCGCGGCGAGCGCACCTACGATATTTTCTCGCGCTTGCTGATGGACCGTATTGTGTTCCTCGGATCGCCCATCAACGACGACGTCGCGAACATCATCATCGCGCAGTTGCTGTTTCTGGAAGCGGACAACCCCGAGAAGCCGATCCACCTGTACATCAACTCGCCGGGCGGCAGCGTCTCTGCCGGCTTGGCGATGTATGACACCATGCAGTTCATCAAGGCGCCTGTGCACACCACGTGCATGGGTATGGCCGCCAGCATGGGCGCGTTCCTGCTCTGCGCCGGTGCCGCCGGTCATCGCAGCGCCCTGCCGCACTCGCGCATCATGATCCACCAGCCGTCGCAGAACGGCGGCGGTGGCTCGGCGTCCGACATCGAGATTCAGGCGCGCGAAATTCTGTATCTCCGCTCGAAAATGAACGAGCTGATGGCCAAGCACTCCGGCCGTGAGGTCGAGCAGGTGGAGCGTGACACGGATCGTGACCGTTTCATGAGCGCGGAAGACGCGAAGGTCTACGGTCTCGTGGACAACGTCATCCTGCATCAGGCCGAACTGGTCGCTGTCGCGAAGTAACCGGAGGTAACAGCACGGGCCCGACGTCATCACCGACGTCGGGCCCGTGCTGTTTTCCAGTACCCTCGCGCCGATTAATCGCGTACCGCTACGGCGCGCGACGCACCGTCAGGTGCACTTCCGTGGCCGGTCGCGTGGTCAGACGGGCGAACGGGCGCACTGTTTCCGGAGAAAGTACGGTGAAGTCGAAACGCCGTACCAAACGTGCCAGAATAAGCGCGGTCTCGATGGTGGCGAAGGCGGCGCCCACACAGATGCGCGGCCCCGCGCCGAATGGGATATACGCGCCGGGCGTCATCTCCGACTCACGCTCCGGTAGAAACCGATCCGGATCGAAACGGTCGGGGTGCTTCCACAACTTTTCGTGCCGGTGCATGCTCCACGGCGCGACCATCAGCATGGTGCCGCGCGGCACCTTGCGGCCGGCAATGACCGTGTCACGCGCCGCCACGCGCGGCAAAAAGGTGATCGGCGGATACAGCCGCAGTGTCTCGCGGAACATGTTGCGCACGTACGGCATGCGCTTGGTGTGCTCCAACAGCACCGGCCCGTTGCCCACCACGGCGGCCACTTCGGCGCGCATCCGTACAACGACATCGGGGCGCATAGCCAGAATGTAGAACGCCCACGTGAGCGAACTGGCGGTGGTCTCGTGGCCAGCGAGGAAAAACACGCCCAGCTGATCGATCAGTTCCTCCCGAGTGAAAGCGAGGCCGGTATCGGTGTCTCGCGCCTCCATCACGGCGCCGGCAATATCGTCGAGGCCCGCCGTTGCACGACGCGTGTCCAACATTTCGCCTAGATGTCGACGGATGCGCGCACAGGCCTGACGCACCGGCTCGGGCTGCGTATGGGGCGACCACGGCTTGTCCCAGAGCAGCCGTTTGATATCGATGCTCCCCACCTGCCGCTCGAAACGCATGAAGTCCTCGAACACTTCATGCGATGCCCGTCCGCCCAGCGGGACCGAGAAGATGGTGCGGGTGATGACATCGGCAGTGAGATGGCTCATGGCGGCATCGAGCGAGAACGTCTCGCCGCTCGTGCTCAGCGCATCGAGCCGCGTTTCGTAATCGTCCACCGCGCCCACCATGAAATCGAAGGCACGGTTGATGCGCATGTGCGAAAATGCGGGGTCCACCATTTTTCGCTGCCGTCGCCACGTATCGCCGCTGGTGACGAACATCGAGTTCCCCACCAGGTCCTCGAGCGCTTCCACGAACAGATCGTTCTTCGGAAAGAGATCGTGGTCGGAAAGTACCTTGCCCACCCACTCCGGGTCGTTGAGCAGCAGAATGCCTCGCCGCGACGAGCCAAGCGGTGTGATCATCTCCCGGTAGGCGACGTCGGGCAGGAGGCTCAGCAGGTCCTTCTGGCGACGCCAGAGCATCCGCATGAGCGACGGCACCGCGCCGCGCGGCACCGGTGCGGGCGGACGGTACAGTGTAGCGCTCTGCGGGCTGTCAGACATTGGAGGCCGCCACAGGCGCGGAGCGGCGCTGTGCGAGCCGGATGCGGGTCTGCTGATAGATGATGATGGAGAGTCCGATCACCAGCGGGATGGCCCACATGCGCGGGTCCAGCGCCCCTGATGGATTGAGTCGCACGAAACCGAAAGCCATAAACGCGGTGTAGACCGAAATCCCCGCTCCTACACCGGACTTCACATGCTCCAACTGGTACGCCATCCGTGACGGGGACGGCGTGTAGATGTACCACAGATTGGTGACGCCCGAGGCGATGCCTACCAGAGAGATCGCCATCATGAGCACCTCGCTGATCAGCCACCCCTGCCATGCGCACACCAACGCCGCCACAATCACGAACACGTTGACGGCCACGTTGGGCCAGCGCCGGTTCTCGGCGTGCTGCTTCTTGTTGCGAATGGTCACCAGCGCGTGCCAGACCAAGTGCAGGGTGAGGATCGACAAGTAGATCATCATCCACCCGAAGATCCCCTGAATGCGCCACGCCGGCCACCCAAGCGCCACTTGATGCGGATGGGTGGGCAGCGGCGCCAACAAGGTGTTGATGCCCATTCCCAGCGCCATGGACGCCGTCACCAGCATGAGGTAGGCAAAGGCCTTACCGAACCGGCGGTGAGTGAGACTCCCCTTTTTCCCCATCACGGGAATCCAGAACAGCACGAGACCGACCGCCCCGGTGGTCACGTGCACGAGTAAGAACCCTTCAAAAGGCCACATAAAAGTCGCTACCCTGCGCTGTGCTGGGGAAAACCGCCTCGCAGGACCGCCCGTACGGGGCGGCTCCGGGCAATCACTCCGATGATACCGAACCCGCCGCAGCGGGGTAGTGCGTAGGGTACGCCCGTGACGGGCACCGCGCCAGCGGAGGATCTCCCACCGGACCTGTCGGATTTTGCTCCGGTCTGCCGACACTCCTCAATAAGGGAATGCGTCCCGCCCGTTCGAGGACTGGGGCAAATTCGCTTGACCCTATCGGGGTCTCCGAGTTTACTGTTAAGGGTGTGGCGGATTCGCCAACACGCCCGCCACTCATTAGGCGGGGGCACTAGCCTCCGTCGGTAGCCAACCGCACCGGACACCCATGTCCCACGACAAACATCTTCGCTGCTCCTTCTGCGGCAAGTCCAAGGACGCCGTCCGGAAGTTCATTTCGGGCCCGTCGGTCTACATCTGCAATGAGTGCATCGCACTCTGCAATGAGATCCTCGCCGAGGATGAGGAGCGTGAGGTTACGGAATCTATCACGCAGGTTCCGACCCCCCGCGAGATCAAGGGGACGCTCGACCAGTACGTGATCGGGCAGGAATTGGCCAAGAAGGCGCTCTCGGTGGCGGTCTACAATCACTACAAGCGCATCAACGCCGCCAGCTCCGCGCGTGAAGACGACGTGGAGCTGGACAAGTCGAACATCCTGCTCATCGGCCCCACGGGTACGGGCAAGACGCTGCTCGCGCAGACGCTGGCCCGCATTCTCGATGTGCCATTCACCATCGCCGACGCCACCACGCTGACCGAAGCGGGCTACGTGGGGGAAGACGTCGAAAACATTCTGGTGCGGCTGCTGCAGGCCGGCGACTTCAATGTGGCCGAGTGCGAGCGCGGCATCGTGTACATCGACGAAATCGACAAGATCGCGCGCAAGTCGGAGAACCCCAGCATCACGCGCGATGTGTCGGGGGAGGGCGTGCAGCAAGCGCTCCTCAAGATTCTCGAGGGCACCGTGGCCAGCGTGCCGCCACAGGGCGGCCGCAAGCATCCGCAGCAGGAGTACATCCAGATCAACACTAAGGATATTCTCTTCATCTGCGGTGGCGCGTTCGACGGCTTGGAGAAGATCATCGAGGCGCGCACAGGACGTCGGCAGCTGGGCTTCGACAGCAAGAAGCAGGACGGCAAGGTGGTGTCGATCAAGCAGACCACCCCCAAAACGCCGTTCGCCGAGGTGGAGCCGGACGATCTGCTGCGCTTCGGGATCATCCCCGAACTCGTGGGTCGGCTGCCGGTCTGTGTGCCGCTCGAGGCGCTCGACGAGGAGGCGCTCGTGCAGATCCTCAAGGAACCCAAGAACGCGCTCATCAAGCAGTATCAGCGCCTCTTCGATCTGGAAGACGTGAAAATTACCTTCGAGGAATCGGCGCTCCGCGCGGTGGCGGCCAAGGCCCTCAAACGTGGCACCGGCGCACGTGGTCTGCGCGCCATTCTCGAGGAAACGCTGCTCGATACGATGTACGATCTCCCAACCCGCGAAGATGTGGTCGAGGTCAAGGTGACCGAAGCCTCAGTGCTCACCGGTGGTCCCCCACTCTTGGAAATCGCTCCGAAGCGACAGAAGAAGGAAGCCTGAACACGAATCGCCTTTCAAGGACCGGCAGCCAACGGCTGCCGGTCCTTCCGCTTCGGGACGTGGTGCTGTTCCCCCACGTCGCCATGCCCCTGCTGATCGGCCGCGAAGGCTCATTGGCTGCGGTCTCGGAAGCGGTCGACGGTACCACCAAGGAACTCCTCCTCGTCACGCAGCGCAGTACGGAAGTGCACGCGCCGGGGGGCGCCGACCTGTATCGCGTCGGCGTCCGCGCTCGCCTCCAGCAGGTCACCCGACTCTCCGGCGGCACCACGCGAATCCTGGTGGAAGGGCTCGAGCGAGTGCGCGTGCAGCGCTACACCGCGTCCAAGCGCGGGCCGCTCCTCGACGCGCGCGTAACGCCGTTTCCACTGGAAGCTCCGATCCTCGCTGGCCCGAACGCGGCCAGTCCCGTGCAGCAAGCGAGTGTGCGCCACGCCCTCACGCTGTTCGACGAGTACGCCGGCCTGCAGCGGCGACTGCCGCCGGAGATCGTCGGCCTGTTGCAAGGCCTCGACGACGAGCAACGGCTGGCGTTCGGGATCGCGGCGCACCTGCACATCCCGCTCGAACTCCGTCAGCAGCTGCTTGAAGCCCCCACGCTGAGCGATCTCGCACAGCATCTGGTACGCATTCTCGGCAGCGAGCTCGAACTGCTCAAGCTGGAGCGGAAGCTCGACGAGCAGGTGCGCGGCTCACTGTTTCAGAACCAGCGCGAGTTCTACCTGCAGGAACAGCTGCGCGCCATTCACAAGGAACTTGGACAGGAGGACGGCGACGAACACGAGGAGTTCGCCCGCCAGATTACGGCGCGCGGACTCCCGGAGCCGATCGCCACCCGGGCACACCGGGAGCTCCGCAAACTGCGTCGCAGTTCGCCCATGTCCCCCGATGCGGCCGTCACGCGCGGCTGGCTGGACTGGGTGCTCGCGCTGCCGTGGAACACCCGGACCGACGACACCATCGACCTTGAGCACGCTCGTGGTGTGCTCGACGCCGATCACTACGGCCTCGACGAGGTGAAGGAACGCATTCTCGACCACATCGCGGTCCTTGGCCGCGTGGGACACCTGCCGGGGCCGATTCTCTGTCTCGTCGGCCCTCCGGGTGTGGGGAAGACGTCGTTGGGTCGCTCCATCGCGCAGGCGCTGGGGCGCAAATTCGTGCGGATGGCCTTGGGCGGGGTGCGGGATGAGGCCGAGATTCGCGGTCACCGCCGCACCTACATCGGCGCACTCCCCGGACGAATCATTCAGGCGATGCGTCGCGCGGAATCGATCAATCCCGTGATTCTGCTGGATGAAGTGGACAAGCTCGGCAGCGACTACCGCGGCGATCCCTCGGCGGCGTTGCTCGAGGTTCTCGACCCCGAGCAGCACCACGCCTTCAACGACCATTATCTCGAAGTTGACTACGACCTCTCGCAGGTGCTCTTCCTGACGACCGCCAACACGCTCGGCTCCATTCCCGAAGCGTTGCGTGATCGCATGGAAATCATCCGCTTGCCCGGCTACCTCGAACCGGAAAAGGTGATGATCGCGCGGCGCTTCCTGCTACCGCGTCAACTCACCACACATGGCGTACCGGCCGACCGCGTGACGGTGGCGCCCGACGTGCTGGTTGCGATCATCCGCGGCTGGACACGTGAGGCGGGCGTGCGGGATCTCGATCGGCGGCTGGCGCGGTTGTCGCGCAAACTGGCGCGCCGGACCATCGGCGCCGGGGAACTGGTCACCATCACGCGCGAGGAGCTCCCCGCGCTGCTGGGCCCGGCCCCGCATGAGCAGGAAGATGCCGGGCTGCGCGATCAGGTGGGGGTGGCCTCGGGGCTGGCCTACACCAGCGTGGGCGGCGAGTTGCTGGAGATCGAAGTAAGTGTCGTTCCCGGGCGAGGCCGTCTCCAACTCACCGGCACGCTCGGTGACGTGATCAAGGAATCGGCGGCCGCCGCGCTCAGCTACGTGCGGTCACGGGCGGGGTCGCTTGGGCTCGCCCCAGATTTTCATCGCAATCGTGATATCCATGTGCACCTGCCCGCCGGCGCCACCCCGAAAGACGGCCCTTCCGCGGGCATCGCCCTCGCGACGGCGCTGACCAGCGCCCTGACCGGCATTCCGGTGCGCGGAGATGTCGCGATGACCGGTGAGATCACCCTGCGCGGGCGTGTCCTGCCCATCGGCGGCGTGCGGGAGAAGGGCGTGGCCGCCCATCGTCATCATATTGCCCATGTGATTATTCCCTTCGGCAACGCCAAAGACCTGCAGGAAATCCCGGAAGACGTGCGGAATCACGTGGTCTGGCATCCCGTGCGCACAATGGATGAAGTCCTTGCCCTGGCCCTCCGTTCACCGATTCCGGAGCGCGCCGATCATGTGATGGTGGACGCGGAGCAGGAGCGGCCCACATGAGCACCGACGAGACATCCGGACGACCAGCCGAGCCTGGCCCGGCGGCGGAACCGGTCGCGCCGCGTCCGGATCCACTCGTGATTCGACATCTTGACTACCTCGGCCCGATGGCCAAGAAGGGCGGCTGGCGCCCTGAGATCAGCTTGCCCGAGATCGCGTTTGTGGGTCGCTCGAACGTCGGCAAATCGTCATTGCTCAACCGGCTCATGCGCCGCAGGGCGTTTGCGCGGGTGAGTAACACGCCCGGCCGCACGCGGGAGATTCACTTCTTCGACGTGAACAAGCAGTTCGTGCTGGCCGACTTGCCGGGGTACGGGTACGCCAAGATCTCGAAGACCCGGAAAGCCGAGTGGCGGCCGCTGATCGAGGGGTACCTCGCCGACAGTCCCGTGCTCTGGGGGGTGGTGCAGCTGCTCGACGTGCGCCATGACCCCACCGAAGACGACCGCGTGATGCTGGACTTTCTGTCCGAGCTCGGGGTACCGACCATTGTGGTTGTCACCAAGATCGACAAGTTGAAGCCGGCGGAGATCGCGGGTCGCGTGGAATCGCTGGCCAATCGGGTGGGGCTCGATCCGGAGCAGATTGTGCCATTCAGTGCGACCACCGGTGCCGGACGAGAGGATTTGGCTGAAGCGCTGATGGAGTTACTCGCAACGCCCGACTGGAGGATCGCGACATGACCGTGTTCCGTGTTTCGCGCCGCCTGCCGGCGCTTGTGGCGGTCGTACTTCTGGGCGCGTGTGTGCCGGCTGGCCCCGTACCGGCGCAGACGGCGTCGCCACCGGCCGGACAGAGTGGATTGGTGGGCGACACGCTCGATCCGAACTTCGTGCCTGTGGGCTTTGGCACGCTGCGGCAGGACGACATTGCGATCAAGGTTGCGCCGAGCAGTGGTCTGCAGGTCCGCGCCATTCCGCTTGACGAGCGGATCATCCGGTTGCTGTCCCCCGATTCCTATCGATCGTTGCGCGATCTGCAGCTTAGCAAGGCCAAGGAGTTGCTCGCGGTGAAGGAGCGGAATCGTCTGCCGAACTATTCCATCTGGTACGTGAGCTTCTTTGCGATTGAGCAGGGGGAAACACGCTTTTCGCCGCAGGAGTTCATCATCAGCAACACCGGGCGCGATTTCCGTCCGCTCGACATCGTGCCGCTTACCCCGGGCTTCGGGGAATACCGTCTCAGGCAGCGTGATACACAGTCCGCGCTGCTGATTTTTGACGGGCAGATCGACGTCAATCAGCCGGTCACGGCGATCATGGAGAGCGTACCCAGCGTGACCAACTGGAATGCGGTGCTGCAGCGTATCGAACGCGAGCGGTCACTGGTGCGCTCGCGCGCATCCAACAAGCCGCCAGCCTGATCAACTGCAGCGTGAGTAGCCCCGCGCCGCTACCCCGGCGGCGCGGAAACCCGCAACACGTCTTCGACGGCCCCGGCATCCCCCTTCCGCAGCAGATGCATCGCGTAGCGCACTGCGTCATGCTCGCGCGGCCATGCTAACGCCTGCATCGCGCCACGCGGTGTGCGCCATTGGGCGGCGTCATGTTCAATGCCGAGGCACGGCGGTTCGGCCCGCGAAACAATCGCCGCGAACACCACGGCCAACTGCACGCTGTCCCGCTGCGGCAGGTAAAAAGGATTGACGGTGAGACTGTACAGCCGCTCCGCCACGAATCCCGTTTCCTCGCGGACCTCGCGGCGCGCGGCCTCGGCGGGGCGCTCCCCCGGCTCGATGGTGCCATGCACCAGTTCCCACGCGCCGGTGCACCGTCCCCCGACAGCGCGGCGCATCGTGAGCACCTGCCAGTGATGACGCCCGCGGGTTGCCGGGGCAAGCACCACCACATCCACGATGCCCACGTCAATGGTGGTGGTGCGTCCGCCGACGCCCGCATCCAACGGGGCCCGCCCCACGGCCAGTCCTGCGGTGTCGCTCCCGGAAGTCATGGGCGAATGCTATCGGGTCGCTTGCCACGCGGCGAGCGTGACGGCGAAGTTGCACTGGATGACTGCCTTCGCTGAATTCCGTGCCCGTGCGGCGCAGTGTGCCTCCACGGGCGGCCTCGTGCCGGTCTGGCGCGACTGCCTGCTCGATCTGTGTACCCCCGTGTCGGCGCTCGCCAAGCTGCGCCGCGGCCCGTTTGCGTTCCTGCTGGAGTCCGCGCCGGCCGGCGGGGAAACGTGGGCGCGCTACACGTATCTGGGCACCGAGCCCCGCGGTGCCTGGCGCCTCCGTGACGGCGTGGTGGAGGACTGGACCGCCGCCGAGGGATGGTTTGGCGCGCGCACACCCGCCGATCCCATCGCCGACCTGCGCGACATCGTGCGCGACATGCGGCCAGTGCCGGCGCCGGAGCTCGGGCCGTTCTGGAGCGGAGCCGTCGGGTTCTTTGCCTACGATGTGGTGCGGCACATCGAGCATCTGCCCCACCCGCCACGGCGAGCGCTCGACTATCCCGATGCCTGTTTCGTGTTCACGAATGCACTCGTCGTCATCGACAACTGGCGTGGCCAGGCGCGGGTCATTGTGTCGGTACCGGTGCCACCCAACACGAGCGACGCCGCGTTGGCGGCGCTACACGGCGAAGCCACGGCCACGCTCAACGAGACCATCGCGCGCATGCAAGGGCCGGAGGTGCTGCCGCCGCTCACGTTGAACGAAAGTGCCGCGCCCGCCGTCGCACGGTCGGCGTACCCGCGCGAGGACTTCATGCGCGATGTTGCGCGGATCAAAGAATACATCCTCTCGGGCGACGTATTTCAGACGTTGCTCGCCCGTCGCATGGAAGTCGCCCTCGACTTCGACCCCACGTCACTGTACCGCGCCCTGCGAGCGCTCAATCCGTCGCCGTACATGTACCACCTGGTGCTCGACGGGATGGAGCTGGTGGGCAGTTCGCCGGAGCTGCTCGTCCGTGTCGCCGATGGGCGACTCACGGTGCGTCCGATTGCCGGCACACGGCCACGCGGCAAGACCGCCGAGGAAGACGATGCCCTCGCGGCCGAGTTGCTGGCCGATGAGAAGGAACGGGCCGAGCACGTGATGCTCGTGGATCTCGGCCGCAATGACGTAGGACGCCTGGCCACCTACGGCTCGGTGCGCGTCACGGACCTGATGACCGTGGAGCGGTACTCGCATGTCTTTCACATTGTGAGCCAAGTGGAAGGCGAGCTGCGCGACGGGTCCAGCGCCCTCGACGCGTTCCGCGCGGTCTTCCCGGCCGGCACGATGACCGGCGCGCCGAAAGTCCGGGCCATGGAGATCATCGACGAACTCGAGCCCGAACGGCGCGGGGCGTACGCCGGCGCGCTGGGCTACATCGGCGCCGGGGATACGCGCATGGATCTCGCCATCACGATCCGCACGTGCGTGATCGCGGATGGCGTGGCGTCGGTACAGGCCGGGGCCGGCATAGTGCACGACTCGGTTCCTGACAAGGAGTGGGAGGAGACGGAGACCAAAGCGCGTGCCCTGCTCACGGCCATCGGCCGTGTGCGCGCGAACAGCACCACGTTGTCCTGACGGACCGCCCGTGGCGCTGATGCTCGCCGCCGAGACTGGCGATCGACGATTTGTGTTGCCCTTGGGCGGCGTCCTGCTGGTTGGACGCGATGCGGCCAGCCAGTTGCCGATTCTTGACCGGGCGGTGTCGCGCCTGCACGCGGAGGTCACGCCGTTCGCCGACCATCTGGAATTGCAGGATCTGGGATCGCGCAACGGCACCTGGGTGAACGGTAGGCGCATCACCCGATCGGCCGCGATGCCCGGTGATACCGTAGCCTTCGGCACGGTGCTCTTCACGGTGCGTCGGGAAGAAGAGGCGGTCGCGGTAGCGCCAGCGCTCGTGGCACTTGACGGAAGCGCCACGCTCTTGCACGAACGGGTCGTGCCGTCGCGCGCAGGGGCGATGGCCGCCTTAACCGGTGCCGGTCGCGACGGCGACGGCACGGCCACTGCCGCGCGACTCGCGCAACTGGTCGACATCGCGCATCGCCTGGGCGGATTTTCGTCGCGCGATGCGCTGCTGGAATCGATCACATCCGATCTCTTCCGGGCGTTCGATGCCGACCGCGTGACCATTCTGTTGCCCGCAGAAGACGGCACGCTCGAAACCCGCGTATCGCGCGACCGGCATGGACACATCCCGCGCCCGGTGCCGCGGGTGATCGTGAATGGCGTCGCCGATCGGCAGGTCGCCCTCCTCACCAGCGACGCGAGGGCTGACGTACGCACCGCAGGCGCTTCGGTGCAGCAGCAAGCGGTGAAATCGGCCATGGCGGCGCCGCTGCTCGATGAGTCGCGCGCCACCATCGGGGTGCTCTACGTGGATCATCTGCGCGACCGTGCCGTGTATGCCGAGGACGACCTGGCCTTTCTCGTCGCGTTTGCCTCGATTGCGGCGGTCGCGGTGGAGCGGGAAGCCGCTGCCGCGCGACTGCGGCAGGCTACCCGCGTGCGCGAAAACTTCGAGCGCTATTTCTCCCCGCACATCGCCGAGCGGATCGCGCGGTCCACCAGTGCGGTGGTGCCAGGTGGCGACCGTCAGCGGGTGATCGTACTTTTCAGTGATCTGCGAGGTTTCACTACTATTGCCGAGTCGTTGCCACCGATGGCGATGGCGGCGCAGCTCAACGAGTATTTCGCCGCAATGGTGGCGTGCGTGTTCCGCCACGACGGGGCACTCGACAAGTTCATCGGTGATGCGTTGATGGCGTACTGGGGGGCCCCGGAGCCGCAGGAGGATGACGCCCACCGGGCGCTGACCGCCGCCCTCGAGATGCAGCACGCGCTCGACGCGCTGAACAGCCGCTGGGCCTTGGAAGGACGGCCCCTGTTGTCCGCCGGTATCGGCATCCACGCCGGCGAGGCGTTTGCGGGAAACATCGGGGCTCCCAGTCGGCTCGAGTATACGCTCATCGGCGATACCGTGAACGTGGCCAACCGGCTCTGCGGCCTCGCGCGCGGCGGCGAGGTGCTGATCAGCGATTCGGTGGTCGCGCTCTGCACGCAGCCGTGGCACTACACGCCGCGCCCTGATCTCGACGTGGTGCGACACCATGCGACACCGCAGGCCGTGTGGCAGGTGTCGGCGCCATGACGGCATCACCCGCGCGCGCCCGTGCGGCATTAAGCACTGTGGTAGACACCCAGACGCAGCGGGTCGGCGCCACCGAGGTGGTCGCGGTCCCGTCGGTCATCACTCCGCTCGCGACCCTCCTCGCAACACACGACTCGCTGTACGACTGGGCGGCCGGACAACCGCAGCCTCGGGCCCTGCGCGGGCGCGCACCCGTCTTCGTGGCGGCGCTCCCCGACAATGGCCCCACAGTGGTGGTGCGGCATGCCTGGCACGGCGGCTTTCTGGCGCCCATCACGGCTGATCGCTTTCGGCGCCCATCACGGGCGCCGATTGAGCTGCAGCGTTCGGCCGCGCTGCGTGCGGCGGGCATTCCGACCACCGAAGTGCTGGGCTTCGTGCGTTATCCGGCCGCCCTCGGGCTCTGCCGGATCGATGTGGTCACGCGGTACGTGGACCATGCCGCCGACCTCGGCATGGTGCTCGCCGGGCTCTCGCCGAACTTTTCCTGCGACGCGGCCCTTGAGGCAACACAGACGCTGCTGGTGCAGTTGGCGCGCTCCGGCGTGATCCACCCGGATCTCAATGTCAAAAACGTGCTCCTGCGCCCAACGGCCACCGACGTCTTCGAAGCGCTCGTGATCGACGTGGACGTGGTGCGCTGGGACCCCGAGCGACCGCCCGCCGACACCATGGCCGCCAACGTCGCCCGATTGACCCGGTCGGTGCGCAAGTGGCATACCCAGTTCGGCTGCGACGTTGGCGAATCCCACCTGGCCGCGTTCACGCAATCGGCGCTCGCCGCCCTGCAGTGACCTTCTCCCCGCCGATTGCGGCCTCCACGGGCCATCCCAGGCCCACCACGCCCCCCTTGCCGCCGGTTCGCCTCAATCGGATCGGCATTGTCATGATGAGTGCGGTCGGGGACGCCGTGCACGTGATGCCGATCATCCAGGCTCTCAAGGCGCAGGCGCCCCACGCGCGCATCACCTGGGTCCTGCAGCCGGGCCCGGCCTCGCTGGTACGCGGGCATCCGCTGGTGGACGAGATCATTCTGTTTGATCGCTCCCGTGGATGGCGCGCGTTCCTCGACGTCCGCGCCGCACTCGCCGAGCGGCAGTTCGACGTGGTGCTGGGGCTGCAGGTGTACTTGAAAGCCGGTCTGATCACGCACTTCACGCATGCCCCAGTCAAGCTGGGCTTCGACCGCGACCGGGCCCGCGACGCCAACTGGCTGTTCACCACCCACCGAATCGCGCCGCACGTCGGGCAGCATGTGCAGGACCAGTACTTCGAGTTTCTCGATGCGCTCGCCGTACCACACGCCGCACCGCAGTGGGGGCTCGGCCCGTGGAACGACGAAGAGCGCGCCTGGCAGCGCGACCTGCTCGCGAAATTCGACCGGCCCATTGCACCGATCGTGGTCGCCACCAGCAAAGCGGCGAAAGACTGGCTGCCGGAACGCTGGGCCGAAGTCTGCCACCTGCTCTGGCACGAATTCGGCCTCCAGCCGGTGCTCGTCGGCGGCCGGTCACCGCGGGAGCTCGCGGCCGAGGCGATCATTCGTGAGGCCGCGCCAATGGCGCACTCGGCGCTCGGCAGCGGACTGCGCAGGCTGGCCGGCATGCTCGACGGCGCGGCCGTGGCATTGTCCCCCGATACCGGCCCGCTCCACCTGGCCGTGGCGCTCCGTACGCCGGTGATCTCGTTGCTGGGCTACACCAACCCCCGACGGGTGGGGCCCTACGACTACGCGCACGACCTGATGATCGACGCCTACGGCGATCCCGGCGAGGACTACCCCCTGGACATGGTGTATCGCCCCGACCGGTTACCGCGCATCACGGTGGAGATGGTACACGCCATGCTCATCCGATGGCGTGAGCGCTACGAGCCCGCACGACGAGCCGACCTGGCGCTACGCTTTCCGCGGTAAAGCGAGGGGCGTGAGCGGTCCGAAGCGATAGTCCCAGCCGATCTCGCGCAGCAGACCGAGCATTCGCCCGATCGCGAGCCCCATCACCGCGAAGTAGTCCCCGTCGATGCGTTCAACAATCGTCGCCCCGTACCCCTGAATGCCGTACGCGCCGGCCTTGTCCATCGGCTCCCCGGTGTCCACGTAGGCCGCGATCTGCCCTGTGGTGAGCGGCCGAAAAGTGACGGTGACGGTCTCGACGCCTGACGCAACGAGGGTGCCACGCGCCACCGCCACCGCAGTGTGCACGGTATGCGTGCGACCACTGAGCCGCGCGAGAGTGGCGATGGCTGCCTCGCGGCTGGAGGGCTTGCCGAGGATGGTGTCGTCGATGACCACGATGGTGTCGGCGGCAATGACCACGGCTTCGGGGTGCAACGTGGCGAGGACAGCGGCCTTCGCGCGCGCGAGCCGTTCGCAGTGTGGCACTGGCCACTCGCCAAGGAGCACCGATTCATCGACGTCGGCCGGTGCGACCTCGTGCGGTATGCCTATCAGGGTCAGCAGGTCCCGGCGGCGCGGTGACTGCGACGCCAAAATGACCCGGGTGGAGGGGGCGGCAGGCGGCGCAGAGACGGAAGTGGTAAACGACATGCGGTAACTTTAGAGCACGCCTTCTCTCCTCGCACCCCCGTCCGCCATGTCCGAACTCCCGTCCGACCACTCGCCCGAATCGCCGACCGTGCCGGCGGCTGATGCCTCCCCGACGCCGCCAAGCGCCCATTTCGAGACGCTTGCGATCCGTACGCAAGCGCCGATGTCGGCGGCTCGCGAGCACGCCGTGCCGTTGTACCTCACGTCGAGCTTTCGCTTCGATGACGCCGAGCATGCGCGGGCCCTCTTCGCGGAGGAGGTGCCGGGCAACATCTACAGCCGGTATGCCAATCCGAACACCGACGAGTTCGTGGAGAAGCTGTGCCGGCTGGAGGGCGGAGAAGACGGGATCGCCACGGCGTCGGGGATGTCGGCCGTGTTTACCGCCATCGCAGCGCGCGTGTCGACCGGTGACCATGTGCTCGCATCGCGCGCCCTCTTCGGGTCAACGCACCAGATCTTCACGCGCATTCTGCCCAAGTGGGGCGTGCAGTCCACGTACGTCGACGCGACCGACGCGGCGGGATGGGCCGCCGCGATCCGTCCGACCACGCGCCTGATTTTTGTGGAGACCCCGTCCAATCCGGGGCTGGAGCTGGTCGATCTGCGCCAACTCGGCGCGCTGGCGGCCGACCATGGCATCCCGCTGGTGGTGGACAACTGTTTTGCCACGCCGTACCTCCAACGCCCCCTGGCCCTCGGGGCCCACGTGGTGACCCACTCTGCCACCAAGTACATCGACGGCCAAGGGCGCGCGCTGGGCGGTGCCATCATCGGTGATGCCAGCTACATCGCCGACTGCCGCTTCTTCGCCCGGCACACCGGGCCGGCGATGAGCGCCTTCAACGCCTGGCTGCTTTCGAAATCACTGGAAACCCTCGCTGTACGCATGGACCGGCACTGCCAGAACGCGCTAGCCCTTGCTCGGCACTTCGAGGGGCATCCGGCGTTGGAGGCAGTCCGCTATCCGTTCCTGCCTTCACACCCGCAGCATACGCTGGCCACTGCCCAGATGTCACAAGGCGGCGGCATCGTGGTGTTGGTGCTCAAGGGCGGGCTGGCGGCGGGTCGTCGATTCCTCGACCGGGTGCGCCTGGTCTCGCACTCGGCCAACCTCGGGGATACGCGCACCATCGTCACACACCCGGCCTCCACCACGCACAGCAAGCTTTCTGCCGACGAGCGCGCGGCGGTCGCCATTGCCGATGGCCTGATCCGGGTGAGCGTGGGGCTGGAGCACATCGGCGACATCATCGCGGATATCGACCAAGCGCTCAGTGGCGGCTGAGCTGGTCATGGGACGGGGCCTCGCGCTCGAGCCAGATCGTCACCGGTCCATCGTTCACCAGCGACACCTCCATGGTCGCGCCGAACTCCCCGGTCGCTACGGTGTAGCCCAATTCACGCAGTCGCACCACGAATTGGTTATATAGCACGAGAGCGGTTTCAGGCCGGGCCGCTTGGATGAAGCTGGGACGTTTGCCCTTCCGGGCGTCAGCGTACAGGGTAAACTGTGAGACCACCAACAGTTCACCGCCGCAATCCGTAAGAGTGCAGTTGAGGCGCCGTTCATGATCCGGGAAAAGCCGAAGTCCGACGATCTTGTCGGCCAACCATGCAATTTCGTGCTCGGTGTCACTCTGTGTAAATCCAACAAAAAGTAGGAAGCCCGTACCAATCGTTCCTGTGATGTAGGGCACTCCATCTCTCGAATCGGGTCGCACCAACACTTCAGCTCGGCTGACCCGTTGCAGTAGTATTCTCATAACGCTTAGTTTGGCTGCATTATTCCGGACTACGGAAGTAGTGCAGACAATGTCAATCAAAACGACCGTGCATCCACGACTTGCGCTACATCTAGATTTGGTGCCGCGACATGCGGCAACCGACGCTGACTCGGCCTTTCTTGCGGCGTGCGTAGCTTGGCTGGGACTCGATCAGGGGCAACAGCTCACCTGGGAGTCTCCTTCCAATCACACGCTCGACGGCGGCCGCATCCTGCGATGGGCCCCGTTCCAACAGAAAGGGAAGTCACTCGCCGACATCGTGGTGCACGCACCCGATCCCCTCGATCGCTCGCTCCAATGGTCGACCCACGTGACCTACGTGTCGACGACCAATGCCGCAGGCGCCGTTCACCGGCAGATCAACATCCGCGTTGGCACCGACGGGGGCACGAGCAATGGCGCGCCGCCGCCGGTTCGTCCACCGCGATTGCTCTCCGAGTTGGACACCCAATTCACGCTGATCTCCAACGATGGTCCGTTGCAGCGCGTCCCCACCCAACTGGAAGCCGGGACACTCGATGCGTTCGTGCGTTTCGTGTTGTGTGATCCGGCGCGTACCATGCCGGTGCTGCTGCTGACCGAACTGCCAGACGGTGGCTACGTGCTGCCGCCCGAACAGTTCGCGACCGAGATGTTCGGACTGGGGCTGTGCTTCATGCTCCGTCACTCCGACACGTTCGCCCTCTCCGATGCGGTCGGCGGCCACGCCCGCAGCGTGTTCCTCGGCTCGGCTCGGGCGTATCTGCCCGGCTTCTCTCTCGAAGCAGACCCGTTCCAGCATCCCTTGGTGCTTGCGCGGGCCCTGTCGCTCCCCGGTGAGCGTCGTCGCCTCGTGCAGCGCCTCGCCGAAGTCTCGGTGCAGCGCCCGATGTCGGATCCTGCGGTCGCCGACGAAATGCGCGATGCGCGTTCCGCCGCCTACAGTGCCCGTCCAGATGCCGCCGAAGCGCTTGCGGCCGCCGAGTCGGGGATGGAGATGGATCAAGGGCAACTCATCGCCTTGGTGCGGCAGTTCGAAGAGGCGGTTCGCGCCGCGGAAGGCGAACTGGCCCGCACCCGCGACCGCATGTCCGAAGCACGTGAACAGCTGGAATCGGAACGGGCGTCGGCGCGTGCCTTGCGCACCACCCTCGCGGCCATGAAGGAACGGCAGCCCATCTCAAAGCCGGCGAGCGACGCTCCGCAGTCCATCCTGGAAGCCGTGGAGCGTGCCCAGGCGATGTATTCTGACGCGCTGCGACTGCTGCCGTCGGCGTTCGCCTCGGCGCGTGAGTCCACGTTCCCCGATCCCGACACCGCGTGGGCGTATCTCAAGGCGCTCGGTGAAGTGGGCCGTCGTCGGCAGGACCGTGCCCTCGGTCGTCCATTGGCGGAAGTGTTCACGGATCTTGAAGTCGATTTCTCTCCCGGCTCTTCCGATCCCGCACGCAACGCGCCGTACATGTTCCGCGACGGCGATCGCGAAATTGCCTGTGCCGATCAGTTACGCAAAGGCAGTAATCCGATCACGTGTCTGCGCATTTACTTCACCTCGTCCGAAGACGGTGGGTTTGTCATCGGCCACGTGGGCAAGCAGATCGACGTCGTCGCAGCGGCCGCCATGGCGGCGGTCGGCGGCGCGGCGGACGACGAAGAGTAGCGATTCCGCACGCCCTGCAAGACCGAACGTCAGAGCGCCCCGCGATGCCATGCATCGCGGGGCGCTTTGGCGTTGATTCAGGGAAACGCGCGCAACGCCAACCGGTGGCTCAGGGCGCCGTCTCGTGAAACGTGACGCTGGTTTCGTGTTGCAGCGCACGACGCAGTGCCCAGGCATCCTGAAAAAGCACCACCACGTGGCCCTTGTGATCAAACAGCTGCAGGCGCCCCTGCCCATTCGCCACGCGCTCCACGTCCGCCTTGGGGCCGGTCACCCAGCGCGGCCAACGGTACGTCATCTTCTCGAACTTGCAGGGAGCGCTGTATTCGTGCTCCAGCCGGAACGCCATGACGTCGAACTGCAGCTGCCCCACGGCCCCAACGATCGGCTGTGATCCGGCCGACGTTTCTGCGAAGAATACCTGCGCGGCCCCTTCTTCGGTGAGCTGACGCAGGCCGCTGTCAAACTGTTTCCGTTTGAGCGGATCCGCAGGAATGGCCCGCGCAAAATGTTCGGGGGGAAAACGCGGAATGCCCTGAAATTCCAGCTTGCCGTCACCGCCGAGTGTGTCGCCGATGCGCAGATTGCCGCGGTCCATGATGCCGATCACATCGCCGGGCCACGCCTCCTCGATGGACACGCGGTCGCGCGCCATGAACTGCTGTGGCGCCGCAAGACGGATCGTCTTGCCGCTCCGCGGATGCAAGACCGGCATATTCGCTTCGAAGTGCCCAGACACGATGCGTACAAACGCCACGCGATCACGGTGCTTGGGGTCCATGTTCGCCTGAATCTTGAACACGAAGCCCGTAAAGTCCTTGCTCATCGGGTCCACGTCGCCCGTGCTGGTTTCGCGCGGCCCGGGCGATGGGGCGAGCTCGAGAAACTCACGCAGGAAAGGCTCGATGCCGAAATTCGTCAGGGCGGAGCCGAAAAACACCGGCGTCAGGGTGCCGTCAATCACGCGGTCATGCTCGTACGTGTGACCGGCCGCATCCAGTAACTCCATGTCAGTCATGAGGCGATCAAACGCGCTCTCGCCCATCGTGTCGATGAGCGCCGGATCGTCGATACTGACAATCGTGTCGTCTGCGCGCGTGGCACCGCGATCGCCGCTGCGTTCAAAGAGGTGGACCTCACGTTTGAGGCGATCGTATACCCCCACGAACACATCGTTGTCGAACACCGGCCACGTGGCCGCAAAGCAGTCGATGGAAAGATCTGCCTCGACATCCTGAATCAGCTTGAGCGGATCTTCGCCGTGCCGATCACACTTGTTGACCAAGGTGAAGATCGGCGTCCGGCGCATTTTACAGACATCGAACAGCTGTCGGGTGCGCTCCTCCACGCCGCGACGATTGTCGAGCAGCATGATCGCGCTGTCCGCCGCCACCAGGGTGCGGTACGTGTCTTCGGAGAAGTCTTCGTGCCCGGGGGTATCCAGGAGATTGAGCTGGTATCCCGAATACTCGAACTGCAGCACGGAGCTGGTAACGGAGATACCGCGCTCCTGCTCAAGCTTCATCCAGTCGGAGGTGGCATGCCGGGTGGCACGCCGGGCCTTCACTGAGCCAGCCAGGTGAATGGCGCCACCGTACAGCAGCAGCTTTTCGGTGAGGGTCGTCTTGCCGGCGTCGGGATGCGAAATGATCGCAAACGTGCGACGACGGGTGACTTCACGCTCCATGCGCTCAGAGGCCGGGGTACTCGGTGCTGCGGATTCCAGAACATCCATGTCAGGCGTCGCGTCGGTCATCCCACAAAATCTAGCGGGTTTGCACAACGGGTCCACGCAATCTCGCGTGAACCCGTTGACCGCCTCATTCCACCGTGACCGACTTGGCCAGGTTCCGTGGCTGATCCACGTTACAGCCTCGCTTGACGGCGATGTAGTACGCCAGCAGCTGCAGCGGCACGCTGGCCAGAATGGGCGTCAGCAGATCGACCGTTTCGGGAATCCGGAACTCGTAATCCAGCTTGCCGGCCAGCGACGGCTCCTCACGGGTGGTGATGGCGATAATTGTCCCTTTTCTCGCCTTCACTTCCTGGATGTTCGACACGATCTTCTCGAACACGGCGTCGTGCGGCGCGATACACACCACCGGCATCATCTCGTCGATCAGCGCGATGGGACCATGCTTCATCTCGGCGGCCGGATAGCCCTCGGCGTGGATATACGAGATTTCCTTGAGTTTGAGCGCCCCTTCGAGCGCGGCCGGAAAGTTGTAGCCGCGTCCAAGATACAGAAAGTTGGTGGCGCGCTTGAACTCTTCGGCGAGCTCCTCGATTTCTTCAGCGCGATCGAGGATCGACTGGATCTGCGCCGGGAGGTTCGCCAGCGCCTGCGCGATTTCACGACCACGCGCCACGCTCAGATTCTTCAAACGCGCGAGCTTGAGCGTAAACAGCGCCAACGCAACAACTTGACTGGTAAACGCCTTGGTCGAGGCGACACCGATTTCAGGACCCGCGTGCAGATAGATTCCCCCGTCATCTTCACGCGCGATCGTGGATCCCACCACGTTCACCAAGCCCAGCGTCCTCGCCCCGCGGCGCTTGGCCTCGCGCATGGCGGCCAGCGTATCCGCCGTTTCACCGGACTGCGAGATCACTATGCACAAGGTGGTCGGCGTCACGATTGGATTGCGGTAGCGGAATTCGGACGCGTATTCCACTTCCACCGGAATCCGGCACAGCTCTTCGATCATCATCTCGCCGATCAGCGCCGAGTGCCAGCTGGTGCCGCACGCGGTGATGATGATGTTGTCCACCTTGAGCAGGTCTTCCTTCGAAATATTGAGACCGCCCAGCTTCGAAAAGCCTTCCTCGAGAATTAGTCGGCCGCGCATGGTGTTCTCCACCGTGGTCGGCTGCTCAAAGATTTCCTTCAACATGAAGTGCGGGTATCCGCCGCGCTCAATCTGCTGCAAGTCCCAGTCGATCCGGCTCACGGGCTTGTCGAGTGTCAACGCATCGAGATCGAGCACCTTGAACCCGTCGGCCGTCACCACGGCGACATCGCCATCGTCGAGGTACACCACGTTGCGGGTGTGCGCGAGAATCGCCGACGCATCGGACGCAATGTAGAACTCCCCCTCGCCGAGTCCGAGAAGCAAGGGGCTGCCCTTGCGCGCGGCCACGATCTTGCCCTTCTCGTTGCTCGAGATCACGGCGATGCCGTAGGTGCCATCCACCTGACGCAGCGCTTCGATCACCGCCGCTTCGAGATTCCCGGCATACGCCTCCTGCACCAGATGCGCAAGCACCTCGGTGTCGGTGTCCGAGTTGAACACGTACCCACGCGACTCCAGTCCCGCTTTAAGCGCGGTGGCGTTTTCAACAATGCCGTTGTGCACCACCGCGATCGTGCCGTCCTGACTCCTGTGCGGGTGCGCGTTCCGCTCCGTTGGCGGGCCATGCGTGGCCCACCGCGTGTGCGCGATGCCCAGCGTGCCCTGCGGTGGATCGGCGGCAATGGCCGCCTCAAGGCGCGCGATCTTGCCAGCTGCCTTGCGCGTCACCACGCCGGTGCCGTTCATGATCGCCACGCCCGCCGAGTCGTAGCCGCGATATTCGAGGCGCTTGAGCCCGTCGATCAGCATCGGGGTCGCGATCCGGTGTCCAACGTAGCCGACAATTCCGCACATAAGCTGGGTAGGTCAGAGGGAGGCGAGCGCCATCAACGGCTCTCTCGCCTGAGCAATCAAAGTACGCGCGTCCGACTCGGCTGGCGCCTCGGCGATCACCCGCACAATCGGTTCGGTGCCCGACGGGCGCAAATGCACCCAGCGATCCGGCCAATCAAGACGCAGGCCGTCCTGCGTGTCGGCCACGGCGTCGGGAAACGCGGCGCGCAGCGCGGCGTACACGGCGTCGAGTGGCGCATCCGGGCGATCCAACTTGTCCTTCACGATCACGTAGCGCGGCCGCTCGGTCAACAAAGCCGAGAGCGGGCGCGCTTCTTCGAGCATCAACTGCAACAGCAGCGCCGCGCCCACCGGAGCATCGCGACCAAGATGCATCTCAGGCAGAATCACGCCGCCGTTCCCTTCGCCGCCGATGGTCGCGCCGAGATCACGCATGGTCATGGCCACGTTCACTTCGCCAACCTTGGCAAAGTGAAAAGGCACGCCCGCGAACCGGGCGGCATCGGCGACCACTTTGCTGGTGGACAGATTGGTGACCACCGGCCCCGGTCGGTGCCGCAGCACAGTCCGCGCCGCGAACGCCAACGTATAGTCCTCGCCCGGCGCCGTGCCGTCATCAAGTACCAGGGCAAGTCGGTCCACGTCGGGGTCAGTGGCGAAGCCGATGTCGGCCTCGGTTGCGCGCACGAGCGCGGCGAGCTCCCCGAGATTTTCGGCCACCGGCTCGGGCGGTCGATGAAAGAGGCCGTCCGGCTCCATGTTGATGGCATACACCTCGCAGCCCAACTCCGTGAGCAACTGCGGCATGATCACACTGCCGGCGCCGTGACAGCAATCGAGCGCCACACGAAATTTGCGCGCGCGAATTCCGACCACATTCAGGTACGGTAACGCCAGCACCTGCGCGATGTGCCGCGAGATGGCGTCGTCGTCACGCACAATCGTGCCCAGCTGATCCCATGTGGCGCGCGGCACGCCGCCGTCCATGATAGCGCGCAGCTCGGCGCCTTCGGCGGCCGACAGGAACAGCCCGGACGGTCCGATGAACTTGAGGGCGTTCCACTCGATGGGGTTGTGACTGGCCGTGATACCCAGGCCACCCGCCGCGTGGTGGTGCTCGACCGCGAGCTGAATCGTGGGCGTGGGGGCCATGCCGATATCAATGACCGTACAACCGACCGATTCCAGGGCGCCATGCACGATGCGCGTAAACATCGGCCCGGACACTCGGCTGTCACGACCGACCACCACCGTGCGGGTGCCCGTGCGGGATGCCCACGCACCGAACGCCGCCGCAAAGGTGGCCACGATCTCCGGCGTCAGCCCCGCCCCTACGCGTCCGCGCACACCAGATACACTCACCATCAGCCCATCAAACGCCATGACACTCCCCGGACGCCCAGCGTCCGTTCGCGAGAAGGGTATAAAGTAGATTCCAACCGGGCTGTCACCAATGGATCAATGACGGAAACGTCACTGGCTGCGCTCCCACTCGGAGGGCAGACGATCTAGCCAACTCATCCGTTACCGCACTGGCCCGCAGGGACTGCGCTTCCTATCCTCCGCTCATGGATGATCCTTTTTCGTTGGTACCGCTGGCCGTGGCCGCGGGCGGTGGACGCGTCGATGGGCTGGAGGCCGCAGGCTTGATCGCCGCCGGCATCACTCTGCTTCAGCGCTGTGCCCCCCTCGTTCGTGCACTCTCGGGGCGCGATACGGCCGTGCTTCTGCCCTCCGGACCCGCGTTCTTGACCGCGCTGGCGGCGGCGGACGGCCGCGTGGCACACCTGTTCGCTTCCGACACGCCCGAAGCGGAGCTGGCGCGTGCGCTGACGCCCGCTCAGATCGGCGCCGTGTTCACAGTAACCGCGCTGGCCCATCGACTCCCCCCCGATCTGCCACGCGTGCTGCTCGACCACGTGCCCCGCGCAGCACGAGTGGTCACGGCCGATCGTGACATAAAGGTAGATCTCGGCTCGCATCACGGCCTGGACCTCGTGGGCGATACGGCCACCCTTGGGCGCGACGAACCGTGGGTCGCGCTCGGTGCCGAAGCGTCCAACCACGGTTTCGCTTCAGTCACGGTGCGGACACACCGCGACGAGCTGGCCGCCGCCCGGGCGCTCGCGGCGGCGGTAGGACTGACGCCGGTAGACCGCACGCTTTGCGTAGTGCCCTTCGCGCACCCCCTTGGTTTGCGCGCCGGCGCGCTCGCGCCACTGCTCGCCGGCGGGCACGTACACACCGCCGAACAGGCCACATTGGCCATAGTCCTGGCGCTCCTGATCAGCGAGTCGATCACCACCCTGGTAGCCAACGCGTCACAGCTCGCTGCGCTGGCGGAGGCATGGCCGGCCGTCGACTCGGACTCGGCGCCGGAGCGCCGAGCGAACGTCACCCTGCGGCGGGTGCTCACGTGGGGGGCACCGCCCGACGACACGACCTTCGCGTACTTTGCCCACCGCACCGGCCTCTCGCCAATCCGGATCGGCTGAGCCGCCACGTGCCGCGCGGCGGACGACGCGACGAACTACGCCACGATCTGCAGCGGGCGTTGGCGCTGCACGCTCCGGTCGGGCAGCGGAAACGTCTTCTGCTCGAGCGCGCGCTCAAAGGCCGTCACGCAGGTCGGGTCGAATTGGGTGCCTGAGCAGCGCCGCAGCTCGGCCACGGCATCCGACACGTTCATCCCGTCGCGGTACGGGCGCCCGCTGGTCATGGCATCGAAGGAGTCGGCCACGGCCGTGATCCGCGCCACGAGTGGCACCTCGAAACCCCGCAACCGATCGGGCGTGCCACGTCCGTCAAACCGCTCGTGGTGCGAGCGCACCACGGCCAATGCGTGCGGCATGTCGCCGAGCAGCGGCGCGAGCAGTCGCCAGCCGATGACTGGATGCTCCATCACATGGGCGTACTCGGCATCCGTGAGCGCGCCTTCCTTGTTCAGCACCGACTCGCGCACCCCGATCTTCCCGATATCGTGCAGTCGGCTCCCCAATTCCAACTCCGCGAGTAAGTTGGGATCGATCTGCAACTCGTGCGCGATCGACATGGCATACCGCGACACCCGCGTGGAATGTCCCCACGTATACGCATCCTTCACTTCCAGCGCTTCCGCGAGCGATTGCAGCGACGCGAGAAACAGATGCTCGTACTTGCGCGCCTGTACCGCCACGCGCTCCTCGAGATCCGAACGATAGGCGCGATTCTCGATCAGCAGCCGTCGCTTCTCCAGCGCCTGCGCCACGCGCGCGCGCACTTCTTCGATAGCGAACGGCTTGGTGAGATAGTCCAGCGCGCCGGCTTCGAGACATTTCACGGCCATGTCCACATCGGAGATTGCCGTAATCATCACCACCGCCGTTTCCGGCCAGCGGGCGGCGACCTGACGGAGCAGTTCGTTGCCGTCCATGACCGGCATATGGAGGTCGGACAGGATAAGCGGCATCGGGTCCGCCTCCTGCAGTGCCAGCGCCTCCACGCCGGAGGCCGCCTCCATGCACTCGAATCCATCCGCCTGCATGAGGCGACGCATCACGGAACGCATTGACGCTTCGTCATCGACGATCAGGCATCGACGCGCAGTCCCGTTGAGTCCTCCAGCATGTCGCATCAGGCGGCCGGTTTGGGATCGGAGGGAAGGACGGGCCACACCATGACCGGTGGCGTTGCAGTGACGCGATGGCTCTGGGTCGGGCGGCGGAACATGAGGGGACGTGCTCGCCCGCGTGGTGGGTGCCCACTAACTTCCCGCACACCCCCCCCTTGTACCACACGGAGCCCATGACGCGCATCTACGACGAAGACCTGGCCGGTGGCATGTCCACACGCGCCATTCACGCCGGTCAGCGACCCGACCCTGTATCGGGCGCCATCATGACGCCCCTCTACCTCACGTCCACCTATGTGCAGGAGAGCATCGGCGTCAACAAAGGGTACGAGTACGCCCGCGGGAAGAACCCCACGCGACAGGCGCTCGAACGGAATGTGGCCACGCTCGAAAACGGTCGCCACGGCTTCGCCTTCAGCAGCGGCATGGGCTGTCTCGATTCGATCATGAAGCTGTTCCGCGCCGGCGACCATATCGTCTGCGGTGAGAACGTGTACGGCGGAACCTTTCGGCTCTTCGATCGCATCCTTCGTCATTTCGGTCTGTCCTTCACCTACGTGGATACCGACGAGCCGCAACGGGTGGAAGAGGCGATGACGCCCGCCACACGTGCGCTGCTGGTGGAAACGCCGACCAATCCGCTCATGCGCCTGACCGACCTGGCCGCCATGAGTGAGATCGCCAAGCGCCATGAGGCCCTGTTGATCGTGGATAACACCTTCGCCACGCCGGTCTTTCAGCGCCCGCTGGAACTGGGTGCCGATATCGTGTGGCATTCGACCACGAAGTACCTCAATGGCCACTCTGATATGATCGGCGGAATCGCCGTGGTTCTTGAGGACGACCTGGCAGATCGTCTGCAGTTCATCCTCAATGCGGCGGGCGCCGTACCCGGCCCGTTCGATGCCTGGCTGGCGCTGCGTGGCACAAAAACGCTGCCGCTGCGCATGCGGCAGCATGATCTGAACGGTCGAGCGGTGGCCGATTACCTGCTGGGCCGTCTCGGACCTGAGCGTGTGATTTACCCCGGGCTGGCGCATCATCCCCATCACGAGCTCGCCAAAAAGCAGATGAGCGGTTTCGGCGGCATGATGACGCTCGACCTCGGCACCCAGGACAACGCCCGGCAATTTCTGGAACGGGTCCGGGTGTTCGCGTTGGCGGAATCGCTGGGCGGCGTGGAAAGTCTCACCAACCACCCGTTTACCATGACCCACGGCTCGGTACCGACCGATATCAAGGTGGCCATGGGGCTCACCGACGGCATGGTCCGCCTGTCCTGCGGCGTGGAAGACCCCGAGGATCTGATTGCGGACCTCGAAACCGCGCTGGTGGGGCTGTAATTGGCGATTGCTGGAACCTGTGGCGCGTTGGGCCGTACGGGGAGATGACCCCAGCCCCTACCTAGAATGCCTGCCACGCCGCTTACACAGATTTCTTCGGTCAGCTGGGAGCATCCGGCTGACCGCGCCGCCCTCAACACCCTGCGCGCCATTCCGGCGTTTGACGAGGTCGTCAAGCGTATTGCCGGTGCCTTCGGCGAGCGCGGGGTGCGCAACCTGTTTCTGGGGGACGCCGTGCTGGTGGGGCCCACCCAGCGTCCGGCGCTGTACGCGCGCTATCAGGAAGTGCTGGCGGCGCTCGACTGGCCAGCCGCCGGTTTGGCGCCCCCGCAGCTGTACGTGGCGCAGAACCCGATCGCCAACGCCGGCGCCGTGGGCTTCGCGCAGCCGTTTATCGTGATCAGCTCCGGCACCCTCGAACTACTGGAGCCCGACGAAGAACGCTTCATTCTGGCCCAGCAGTTGGGCCACATCATGACCGGGCGGACGACCTACCGCACGATCGCTTTGATCGTGCTCTTCTTCGGCATGAGTGCGTTGCCGTTGCTCGCCTCGATCGCCCTGCTGCCCTTCCAGCTGGCGTTGCTGGAGTGGTACCGCACCTCCGAACTCTCGGCCGATCGGGCCGGCATGCTGGGCACGCAAGACCCCCGCGCCAGCCTGATGACGTTTCTCAAGATGGCCGGCGGCCGCGCGGCCGGCGACACGATCAACCTTGATGCCTACCTCGACCAGGCGGCAGAATATGAGGTGGGTGGCTCGGCGTGGGACAGTGTGCTCAAGGCGCTCAACACGGCGCTGCGCGAGCTCCCGTTTCATACCGTGCGGGCCGGTGAACTGCGCCGTTGGGAGCAGTCGGGCGCCTATGCCACCATCGTGGCCGGCCAGTATATCCGTCGCGGCAGCGAAGCGGAGCGTCCGCTCCGCGACGACCTGCGTGACGCGGGGGAGTACTACACGGACAAGGCCAAGGCCGCAGCCGAAACGGTGGGCGGTGTGATCAATCGCGCGGCCGACGCGTTTCGCGATGCGTTCAAGGCGGCGGCGAGTGCGGCCAGCATGGGTGATGAGCCGCCTCCGCCACCGCCGCCGCCCGCTCCGGAACCGCCGCCGGCTCCTGCGCCCGCACCTGCGGTGTAACGGCGTTCTCGGCGCGTAGCCGCACGCACCGATGGTGCGGCTAGATTGCGCGACATGAAGATCCTGCTCATCGGCTCGGGCGGCCGCGAACATGCGCTTGCCGACGCCCTGTCGCGCGAGAACACCACGGTTGATCTACTCGCGGCGCCGGGGAATCCCGGCATCGCCGATCTCGCGCGGATTGCCGCGGTCGACATCATGAATCCGCTGCTCGTCTCGGCGTTGGCCCGACACGAGCAGGTGGATCTCGTGATCGTGGGGCCCGAAGCACCGCTCGAGGTGGGGCTGGTGGATCACCTGCGTCAGGAGGGGATCGCCGTGTTCGGTCCCACCGCCGGCGCCGCCACGGTGGAAACGTCCAAGGCCGATACGAAGGCCATGATGATGGCGGCGGGTGTCCCCACGGCACGCGCCGAGACCCATAAGGTAGCGGCCGACGCGAAAGAGGCCGTGCGCGCACGCTTCGGCGCACCGGTGGTGATCAAGGCCAGCGGACTCGCCGCCGGCAAGGGAGTGATCGTGTGCAGCACCATCCGCGAGGCCAACGCGGCCATCGATCGCATTCTGGGCGACAAAGCGTTCGGCGACGCCGGTAATGAGTGCCTCGTGGAAGCATTCATGACGGGTGAAGAGCTGTCTCTCTTCGCCGTCACCGATGGCTACAACGTGATGCCGATGCTCGGCGCGCAGGACCACAAGCGCCTGCTCGATGGCGACGACGGACCGAACACCGGCGGCATGGGCGCCTATACGCCGGTGTCGTTCAGCACGCCGTCGCTGGTGGATCAGGTGACCGAGCAGATCTTCTTGCCCACGTTGCACGCACTGCGCAAACGCGGCACGCCGTTTACGGGGCTGCTGTATGCGGGCCTGATGCTCACCGAAGAAGGCCCCAAGGTGGTGGAGTTCAACTGCCGTTTCGGCGACCCTGAGACGCAGGCTATTTTGCCGATGCTCACGAGCAGTCTGCTCGAGCCGATGCTCGCGGTGGCACGCGGTGCACGCATCGGCAATCGCGAGCCGTTTACGTGGCGGGGGGGCGCCTCGGTCACCACGGTGGTGGCCTGCGACGGGTATCCCGACTCACCACGCACCGGCAGTGTGATCGAGATGCCGTCGTTGAGCGACGCCATTCGTGTGTACCATGCCGGGACCACGCGAGCGGCCGACGGTACGCTGCGCACCAGTGGTGGACGTGTGGTGGCGGTGACCGCAATGGCCGACCGGTTCGAGGACGCCCAGCGCGCGAGCCGAGACGCGGCGGGCCAGATCGGATTTGAGGGCGCGATCAGCCGTCGTGATATCGGCTGGCGTGAAGCGGCTCGGCTGGCCGCTGGTGCCTGAGCTTCCTGAAACCGAGACGATTGCCCGCGATCTGAACGAAATGATCGCGGGAGCGCAGTTCCGTGCCATCGAAGCGCCCCGCCTCGATGTGCTGCGGGAAGCCGACTTGGACGCGTGGTCCGACGCGATTGCTGGCGCCAGCGTGCAGCGAGTGTGGCGGCGCGCGAAACTCATCGTGCTCGACCTGTCGGGTCGTGATGACACGACGTCGTGGCACATTGTCGTGCAGCCGCGATTCACCGGCGGGTTGATCGTGGACAGCGGTGCCCTCACCGAGACAGACCGTGCGTACGTGTGCGTGACGTGGCGTTTCGCGGACAGCCGCGCCCTCCACTATCGCGACGTGCGGCGTCTGGGCACTGTGGCGCTGATGTCCCCTGCCCGATTTGCGGAGTATTCGGGCGGTTTAGGAGGTGAACCCCTTGACCCGGCGTTCACCATTGCCGAATTTTCGGGATGTGTTCGGGCGTCGCGTCAGGCTATCAAGGTGACCCTCATGGATCAGCGACGCCTCGCGGGAGTGGGCAACATCTACGCGAACGAGGCTCTCTGGTGGGCGGGAATCGATCCATCGCGCGAGGCAGCCAGCCTCAGTCCGGCCGAAGCCGGTGCGCTGTTCGACGCGCTGCGTGCGGTGCTCACGGCATCCATTGCGGCGCGGGGCACCAGTTTCCGCGATTACCGGGATGCGCGCGGTGAGCGCGGCGGGTTCGTTGAGCAGCTGGCCGCCTATGGGCGCGACGGTCAGCCCTGCCGACGGTGCCATCGGCGCCTGGTGGGCACCCATGCCATCGACGGACGCGGTACCGTCTTCTGCCCCACCTGCCAGCGGTAAGTCGCAGGCGACTCACGCGCAGGCCGCGAACTCGCAGGTTGCGAAATCGCAGGCCGCCCGCGCCGGGCGCGCTGCGCGGGCGCCGCGCACCACCCAGCTCGACCTCGCCGTGGGCACCGCCGATGCCAACGTGGCCCGACTCCGGGCACAGGTGCGCGAACAGACGCGCAATGAGCCCGGTGTGTACCTCATGCGCGGCGTGCACGGCGACGTGCTGTATGTGGGCAAGAGTACGCAGGTGCGCACCCGCCTCCTTTCGTACTTCCGTTTACCGTGGCCCGAGCATCGCCATGCGCGACTGTTGCGCGAGACGGCCCGCATCGAGTGGGAGCCCGCCCCCAGCGAGTTTGCGGCGCTGTTGCGCGAGGTGCGACTCATTCGGGCGCACCTGCCCAAGTACAACATCCGCAGCGCGCGGCCGCTCGATCGCTGGTGGGTGATTGCTATTGGTGAGGGCGCCGCGCCGCGACTGCGCATTCAGCGCGCGAGTGCCGCTGCGCGCGCGCGACAGCGGGCGCAGATCATCGGGCCATTCGCCTCGCGACGGCCACTCGTGGAAGCGCTCCGCGTGCTCAACGACGCGCTGGGTCTTCGTGACTGCGCCGAGCGCGTGCCCATGATCATGCGCGACGAGGCGGAGCTGTTCGATGCGTCGGAGCCGGCGATGGCGCGCACGCCGGCCTGTCATCGCTACGAGACCAAGCGCTGCCTCGGGCCGTGCGTGGGGGCCGCCAGTGAATACGAATACCGCGCGCAGCTCACGCGGGCCAAGGCGGTCCTCGAGGGGCGCGATCAGACGCCTCAGCAGCAGCTGGTGCGCGAGATGTCGGTGGCGAGTGCGGCGCTGTCGTATGAGCGAGCCGGATGGCTGCGCGACCGGCTGGCGGCGCTGCAGGAGCTCGAAGCGCAGCTCACGCGTGTGCGGGAAGTGGTCGCGCACCCCAGCTTTGTGTACGCGGTGCCCGGTCGCGATGGCGACGATCGGCTGTATCTCGTGCGGCACGGTCGCGTGGTGTACCAAACCCCCTGCCTCGATACGCAGGGCGTTGGCATAATGCAGGCCATGGAGCGCACCGACGGCGCAGCGCCCAGCGGGGCGGCGGCCGATGAGCTCGACGAGGTGCTCATGATTGGGCAGTGGTTCCGTGCGCGGCCGTACGAACAGGCGTTCACGGCGGATTCCGTGGTGGGCGCGCTTGCAGCGCTTGCTGCGCATGTCCTGCGTGGAGCGCTCGTTCCCGCTGGCTCCAATGGCGAGGCGCAACCGCTGGGGGCGTGGCATGGTGCGCCTTGAGAAACCGTACGAAATGTGTCGTGGTAATCGGCGGTAATACCGTTCACGTCGGCAACATTACATCATCCCCGCATGGGCGGGAAACGCTTCTGGCGCTCTTTCGTTTAGGCTCCGTTCCTCTATTGCGCGGGTCTGGGGTATCGGGCGGCACGATACTCTCTGCTTAGGGTCGCGAGTGGGCCGCGTTCTTCGCGACACAGACTCGCAGCGCTAGTGGCCCCCGGGCTGCTTGGCGTCGTCCCCGCTGACGCAGATCGCGCGGCCGCTGGTGCTCTGCGAGGAGGCGACGCCGCTGCTGTAGGTACTCGGCGTTCTCCCCGATCCGAATGCCGCCGCGGGTCTCACAGACGGACTAGACGACGTGCCGGCGGGCCAGCGCAGGAGTCAGCGTCGCGAAGTGCCCGTTGGCGCTGAGGCGAATGGCGGTGATGGGTAGGTCGACCGGGCGCCGGATCGACATTAGGCACCTACTCTGAGATCGACACGACTGAGGCACGTCGTACCTTCTCTCGGCTGAGTCCGTGCCGCACACCCGCTGCATGGCCGGCAGCGTGCATGTCTGGTATTTTTAGGTTGTGGTGATGGCGGCCACTTGCTTCGGGTAACTGGGCAACCTCCTATGTCACCACGCGACCCCAATTCCGACTTCGACGCGGTCGTCGCGGAAGCGTAAGCCCTCCTGGCGCAGCTTCCGTGGATTCGGCTCATCTGTGTGGGCGGAACGGCGGCCGCGCTACATGCGGTCACCGGTTCAGCACCGATTCGGACCACATGGGCGAGCACGTTCGCGATCAGTTTGAGGCTGTTCGTGTGGCGCTCATGGATTGGGAAGGGTGGAAGACCAATCGCATCCGGCATCCGGTCGCGATCATTGGGGAGCGACATGGGATCCAATTCGGAGCACGTCAGCAGCGCCGTCGTTTCCCGCTCGACGCGACTCAGGTACAGGACGTCTGGGTGCCAACGCCGGAAGAGACCTTGCGGATCAAGGCTTGGATGATCGCGGACCGAGGGGCCACGCGTGATTTTCTGGACGTCGCGGCGCTCGTCGATCTCCTCGGCACGGATCGGGCGGCCGATGCCTTAGCGCCGCTGAGCGCGCACTACGATCCTGTAGGCACAGAGACCGCCACTATGCGTTTCGCGCAGGCGGTAATGGGCCGGCCCGTCGACGAGCAGGAGGTCGACCTTCACGCCTATCGTGGGCTACAGGCACCGTATCGGGATCTCGATTACGTCCTACGTCGGGTCCGAGATCTGGCCGTTCCCGCCCTTGGGGGTGCTCATTTCATCAACCTCACATTTCATGAAAAGCATGACACGCGTGCTCCATCGATACTCGCACTACGACCAATGGTCGCCGCCGCTCATGCGGATGACGGTGGCGTGCCTCGTGCTCCTGCTGGTCGCGCTGATCGGTCTGGTGGTCGACGACCGGGTCATCCTCGGTGCGCCGGCCCTGCTGAAACCGG
>JBBQUH010000032.1:0-39652 GCA_038212625.1 Gemmatimonadales bacterium
GGACAGCGTGTTCGCCTTCTTCGACTCCACGGCGGCGCCCGATGATACCGCGAAAACGGTGCAGATCCGGGAGATCCGGGCACTCGGGAATGCCAGCTCGCTGTTTCAGATGGCGTCCAACAAGGGACGGACGGTCCCACCTTCAATCAACTACACCAGAGGGGCCCGCATCTTTGTCGATTTCGACAGTGGCGCTGTCCGCACGGTCCGGGTCGACTCCGCGGCGTCGGGTGTGTTTCTTGAACCGGTGACTGATAGTCTTGTGGACAGCACGGGCGCTTCCCGCCGGCCGGTGCCGCCACCGGTGCGGCGTCCGCCCGGTGGCCCGGAACCCGTGCCGTCGCCAGCCCAGCCCGTTGCCTTTGCCTCTCCGTGGCCTTCTCCAGCCAAACGTCGCGCCCCATGACCGAATCCTTCGCGTCGGATTCCCTCTCTGAAACCATACGTCCCGCTGGCACCGCCCCGTCGGTGCTGTCGGCGGAAGGGCTGGTCAAGGTGTACCGCGGCCGGCGCGTGGTAAACGACGTCGCGCTGCGCGTGGCGCAAGGGGAAATTGTGGGATTGCTCGGCCCCAATGGCGCGGGAAAAACCACCACGTTTTATATGCTCGTTGGGCTCATCGAGCCGCAGGTCGGCAAAATCCTGCTCGATGGCAAAAACATCACGAGCATGCCCATGTACAAGCGAGCGCGCGCCGGCATCGGATATCTTTCGCAGGAGCCCTCGATCTTCCGGAAGCTGACCGTCGAAGAGAACATTCTGGCGATTCTGGAGACCCTCCCGCTCTCCAAGGAGGAGCGTACCTCCCGCCTTGAACAGCTCCTCGACGAACTCAGCATCAAGCATTTGCGCCACAGCAAGGCGTTCCAGCTCTCCGGGGGGGAACGCCGACGATTGGAAATCACGCGCGCGCTGGTCACCGAGCCAAAGTTCATGATGCTGGATGAGCCATTCGCCGGTGTGGATCCGATCGCCGTGCACGATATTCAAACCATCGTGGCGGGGCTCCGGCATCGCGGCATTGGAGTCTTGATCAGCGACCACAACGTGGAGCAGACGCTGGATATCGTCGACCGCGCATACATCATGTTCGACGGACAGGTGAAAGTGTCTGGGACTGTTCGCGAACTGGTCTTGAACGAGACGGTCGCCGAGGACTATCTCGGCCCGACCCTCGCCGCGCGTTTGCGGTCTCGGCTTACCGAAGACGTCCCTGAAGCGGCGGGCGCCCCGTGAGAACCGGGCTGCAGCAGACGACGGGGCTCCGTCAGGAGCTCAAGATCAATCCACGCCTGTATCAGGCGATGGATCTGCTGTATATGCCCCTGCTCGATCTCCAGCAGCACCTCAAGCAGGAGCTGCTCACCAATCCGTTCCTCGAACTCGTCGAACCAGAAGACGAGGACAGCGAGTCCGCCGACGACGAGGCACCGGAGGCAGAGGATCTGGCGGAGCCCGAGGTCGCTGCCGAGGCTGAACCGGAGAAGACCGGAGACGATGAAGTCGACTGGGAGGCCGTGCTGCTCGACGGGTTCGAGACCGGTGGCATGCGCGAGGAGCACGAACAGCGTGAGTGGATCGAACCGGTCACGGTGGATACGAAACACCTGTCGGACCATCTCACCGAACAGCTCGCGATGCTCGAGCTCTCGCCGCGTCTGGCGTTCCTCGCCGATGAATTCGTCGGCAACATCTCCGACGACGGGTATCTGGCCTGTCCGGTGGATGAGATCCAACGCGGCGTCAACGAGCTGCTCGGCCGCGAAGCGGAAGATCGGGAGAGCGACGTCGAGGTCGCACCGTTCAGCGACGACGAGATGCGGGCCGTGCTGCAGGTGGTGCAGGAGCTCGATCCCCCTGGCGTCGGTGCACGGGACCTCCGCGAGTGCCTGCTGCTGCAACTGCGCGCCGCCGGGCTACGCGAGTCACTCGCCTATCGACTGGTGGAAGAAGCGTTTGAAGAACTGATCGCCCACCGCTGGAGTGAGCTGTCCAAGCGCTTCGGCATCAGTGCGCAGGACGTGCAGGGCGCCGCCGATATGATCAAGCAGCTCGACCCCAAGCCGGGCCTGCGCTTCAGCGCCGGTAGCGACAACTACATCATTCCCGATCTGGTGGTCGAGAAGATCGACGGTCACTACCACATTTTCCTCAACGATGGGAATCTGCCGCGCCTGAAGCTGTCGCGATCCTACCAGGATCTCGCGCGCGACAAGAAACGGTTTGATGCCGAGAGCAAGGACTTCATCGCCAGCAAGCTGAACTCCGCCCATTGGATGATTCAGGCCATCGAGCAGCGTCGGCAGACCATGTTGAAGGTCATGCACTACATCGTCGATCGGCAGCGCGAATACTTCGAGCGCGGCGTACAGGGGTTGCGGCCGCTCACCCTGCGTGAAGTCGCCGAAGCGGTGGGCATGCACGAATCCACCGTCAGCCGCGTCACCAACGAGAAGTTCGTGCAGACCCCACGCGGCGTCCTGCCACTCAAGTTCTTCTTCTCGTCCGGGCTCTCAACCTCCGACGGCGACGACGTGTCGGCGCGCGGCATCAGAGACCAGATTCAGAAGCTGGTTGCCGGGGAAGACACCAAAAGTCCGCTCACCGATCAGGCCATCGTGGAGATTCTCCTGGTTACCGGCGTCCAGATCGCGCGGCGGACCGTCGCCAAGTACCGCGACCAGCTCGGAGTGCTCCCCGCTCGGATGCGCAAGCGCGTGTGAACCCGGGCGCCGTCGCATTATTATACCTCGTATGGCAGTGACCACCCGTCCGGAGACCTCCGCCCGACGCAGCGCCACCCGCGCGCGCCTCCGCGTTGACGTGAGCATCCTCGTGCCCGCCAAGGACGAAGCGGGCAACCTGCCGCTCTTCCTCGAGTTGTGTGACGCCATGATTCGTGCGCAGAACGCGCGCTACGAAGTGGTGGTCATCGACGACGGGTCGACCGACGAGAGCTGGTCCATTCTTCACGCCCTGCAGCAACAATACCCGTTTCTGCGGCCCGTGCGGCATCGGGCCCAGCGGGGCATCGCGGAGGCGCTTCGTAGTGGGTACCTGCACGCGCACGGCGACATTCTCGTCTTTTATCCGGCAGATCTCCAGTTTAAGCCGGAGGATATTCCCAGCCTCGTCGGACCCATTCTCGCCGGCGAATCCGATATGGTGACCGGGTTCAAGCAAGGCAAGTACGAAAAGGCGTTCGTCTCGCGGATTTACAACGGGCTCAGTCGGAGCCTGTTCGATATTCCCGTGCGCGACCTGAATAACGTGAAAGCGTATCGCCGCGAGATCATGGCCGCCTTACCCATGCGTCCGGATTTTCACCGGTACATGATTGTGATGGCGGCCGCGCAGGGATTCACTGTCACTGAAGTGCCCATTCCGCTCTACGCCAGGCACTCGGGCCGGTCAAAGTTCGGACTGTCGCGCATTCCGATCGGCGTGCTCGATATGCTCGCGGTCTGGTTCGAGTTGCGGTTCGGTCAGAAGCCCTTGTTGGCGTTCGGCATGCTCGGCGTCGCACTGTTCGCCGTTGGCGTTCTGGCGGGAGTGAGCGCGCTTGCATGGTTGGTCATCACGGGAAACGGGCAACGCTGGGTGTGGACACTGATCCAGACCTGCCTCATGCTCGGCTCGATCTTTTTCGCCACCGGTTTGTTGGGCGAGCAGATCGCGCAACAGCGCGCCGAGGTGCGGGAGCTGCGGCGTGAACTCGATGACGTCGCGATGGATGTTCGGCTGGCGGAAACCGGGCGCACCAACGATGTGCCGACCGATCGCAGTCCCGCCGACCGCTGAACACCGCGTCCGACACCTCGCCGAGCACCTCGCCCGTGCGAGTGCTGTTCGTCACGCATAATGTCCCGCGATTCACCGGCGACGCGGCGGGTTCCTTCGTACTCCGACTCGCCGTCGCCCTGCAGAGCGCGGGCGCGATCGTCGACATCATCGCGCCTGGCGCCCCGGGATTGTCGGAGCGGGACGTGCTAGAGGGTGTCAGCATTCGACGGGTTCGGTACGCGAGCGATGCCCGCATGACACTGGCCTACACCGGGAACATGGCCGAAGACGTTCGCGGCTCGTGGAGCGGGCGCGCAGCGCTGCTGCAATTACTCGTGGCGCTGCGCCGCGCCACGCGTGACGCACTCGATGCCGCGCACCGCGCCGGCACGCCCTACACCATCATCCACGCCCACTGGTGGCTTCCGGCGGCGCTCGCACTCTGGGGACTTCGCCGTCGGCACGATCCGCCGCTCGTCATCACGATGCATGGCTCCGATGTCCGACTGGCGGCCCGTACCCGCTCAGCCCATCCGATCATGCGCGCGGTTCTCGACGGCGCGGCTATTCGTACTGCGGTCTCGCAGTGGTTGGCGGACACCGCATCACGAATCGCGCCCGACGGCGCGATCCATGTGTCGCCGATGCCGGTGGACACCCGGCACTTCGATCTCCCCACGCCGGAGCAAGGGGGTGCATTGGCCGACAACGTACGCGAGCCGCGGGTTTTGTTCGTCGGACGCCTCAATGGGCAAAAGGGCCTCGCGGATCTGCTCAGAGCGCTGGCTCGTCCTGAGCTTGACGGCGTTGCGCTGGACGTGGTCGGCGAGGGATCCGAGGGCGACTCGCTACGGGCGGCCGCAAAGCAGTCAGGCATCGACGTTCGCATCACGTGGCATGGTGCACTCACGCAGCCGGCGCTCGTCCCGATGTATCAGCATGCCGCGCTCGTTGCCGTGCCCTCCCGCGAGGAGGGGCTCGGGCTCGTGGCCGTCGAAGCCCAGCTGTGTGGTACGCCGGTGGTGGCCTATGCAGAAGGCGGTCTCCTCGACGTCGTTCGTCCTCAAGCCGGAGGTACGCTGGTCCCGCCGGGCGATCACATCGCGCTGGCCGTCGCCATCGCCGGCTTACTGCGTGATCCCGTCGAGGCGCACCGCGCCGGCGAGGTCGCGCGCGCGGACATGCGAGCGCGATTCGCGCCGACGGCCGTAGCGGCCCGCTATCTCGCGCACTACCGCGAGGCTTCCGCATGAGACGCGTCCTGCATCATCCGGTTGTCCGGTTCGTCCTGCTGGGCGTTACGTTCGGATTCATTGCGTGGGCCTTGGCGGCGCAATGGGACACAATGCGCGCGGCGGCTCAGGATCTGAAGGTCGGCTGGGGCTGGGTGCTCGCCGCCAGCTCCGTGGTCCTCGCCACGTATGCCCTCCTGATCCAGAGCTGGCGGTTACTGCTCCGGGGATGGGGCGGGGAGCTGCCCTACGGCACGGCTGTTCGAATATGGACCATCGCCAACCTCGGACGCTATCTGCCCGGCAAAGTCTGGTCGATCGGCGCGCTCGGCGTGATGGCATCCCGCGAAGGGGTATCGGGCGTCGCGGCTGCCGGTGCGGCCGTTCTCGGTACGGTGCTCAACATCGGCGCGGGATTCGCCGTGACGGTGATCTTCGGAGCCGAAGGACTCGATAGCATCTACCCTGGTGTCCGACGGATCGCCATCGCCGGCGCGATTGTGTTCGGCTTTGGTGTCCTGGCCCTTCCGCTGGTTCTGCCCACCGTGCTCAATCGTCTCGCTGTGTGGCGAGGTCTCCCGCTCACCCGAGAACCGTTACGACCATCGGTTATCTGGATCGCCGCGGCAATCAATTGTGTCTCCTGGATTGGATACGGCGTGGCCTTTGCGCTTTTTGCGCAAGGCGTCACACCGCGAATCAGTAGCGATCCGGCGCTCTTCATCGCAGTTTACTCCGCTTCCTACCTCGTCGGCTTCCTCGCCCTCTTCGCGCCGGGAGGTATCGGAGTCCGCGAGTACGCACTCGTTGCCCTTCTTGTGGGGCTGGGAGCGGCGGGGAATGGAGAGGCGGTACTATTGAGCGCAACGTCCCGACTTTGGCTGACGGCGCTCGAAGTGCTACCGGGCACGATCGGCCTGCTCCTGCTGTCACCAGCGCAACGTGCGACATTAAAGCGCGCCGGCTGAGATATCCGCTCCGGATGTCACAGCCGAACACACCTCCTGACCTCTTCATGGCTCGAACCGACACGACGAACCTGACCACCAACGCCCCGCGATATCCGCTGGCGTGGGGCGCGCTCGTCTGCGTGATCGCCACACTGTTGTTGGCGTGGCCGGCGCTCGGTGGCGCGTTCCTGGTCAATCCGAATTCCGACCAGTACATCGCCGGGTATGCGTTCCGTGAATTTGCGGCGGCGTCCCTGCGGAACGGACAAGGATTTCCGCTCTGGAATCCGTATCAGTTCGGAGGCATGCCCTACGTCGCCGCCATGCATGGCGACATTTTCTATCCGACCTTCCTGCTGCGTATGATCCTCCCCACGGACGTCGCCATGACGTGGGGGTTCGTGGTGCACATGTTCTTCGCCGGCTTCTTCACGGTAGGATTTCTCCGCGCAGCCGGTGTCAGATTCCAAGCAGCGTGCATCGGCGGTGTGGCGTATCTGCTGAGCGGCGCCGTAGCGTCGTATGCGTCACCGGGACACGACGGAAAACTCTTTGTCAGCGCCCTCCTCCCTGCGGCACTCTGGGCGCTCATCCGCGGTATCCGTGACGGATCTCTCGCGGCGTGGGGCGCTCTGGCCATTGTGGTTGGCTTGGCGGTGCTTTCGCCTCACCCGCAATTGCTGCAATACATGCTGCTGACGTCGGGTGCGTTCGCCCTCTGGGTCGCCTTTGGCTCCCGCAGCATGGCCAGCGACTCGACACCGCTCACCGCCGCGCCGTCCGGATCCACCGTACCGAGCGCCCTATCGCGCCTCGCGCTCGCACTTGGTGCGGTGGTACTGGGCGGCGTTATGGGCGCCGTCCAATATCTGCCGGTTCAGGAATACGTGCCGTGGTCGCCGCGCGCCGGCGGCAAGGGCTATGACTATGCCACCAGTTTCTCGTTTCCTCTTGAGGAAACGTTGAACATGTATCTTCCGCAGTTCTCGGGTATCCTCGACAACTACTGGGGACAGAACGGAATCCACTTCCATAGTGAGTACATCGGCGCGGCCGTGCTCATGCTCGCGCTGCTGGCATTCGGCGGCGGTGTCGCCAACCGGCACGGACGTCACGCCTGGTTCTGGCTCGGTGCACTGATCGTCTCGCTGTTCTGGGCCTGGGGTGGAAATACGCCGTTCTACCAGTTGGTCTACGCGATCGTGCCCGGTTCGAAGTTCTTCCGCGCACCAAGCACGATTCTTTACGTCTCCGCCTTCGCGTGTGCCGTGCTCGCCGCCTTCGGCGCGGAACGGGCACTCGCCGGCAGGGCCAGCCTCCGGTATCTCGGCGCGTGGGTCGCCTTTGCTGGACTCGTTGGCGTGCTCGCCACCACTGGCGCCATCACCAATCTCGGGCTGTCGCTCGCCCGTGACGGTGCCGCAGAACTGGTCGAGGCGAATGCCAGCAATGTTACGCTGGGTGCGTGGCGATCGGCCGCAGTGGTGGTGGCGCTCGCGGCACTGCTCGCCGCAGTCGCACGCGGCGTGCTCAAGGCACCACTCGCCGGCTGGTTGCTCGCTGCGCTGGTCGCGCTCGACCTGTGGAGCATCGGGCGACGCTACTGGAGCTTCTCCGCGCCGGCCGCCGAGCTCTTCGCCGAAGACGATATCATTCGGTACATCAAGAGCCAACCACAGCCTGGCCGCGTCATCGCCTTACCGCTCAGCGCCAACATGGCGCCGCATGACCCGTTCGTGGCCGGCGACGCCCTCATGTCGCATGGCATCCGCGGTGTGCTGGGCTACCATGGCAACGAGCTCGGCCGTTTTCAGGAGCTGTATGGCAAGGCCGTCGGCTATCAGCCGATTGCCAATCCGAACTTCTGGTCCCTCACGAATTCGCGCTACTTTTACACCAACGCGCCCGAGGTGCCATTCCAAGGGGCCAAGCTCGTGGCAGGCCCGGTTCGAAACGCGGCCGGCACCATGACGTACCTCTTCGAATTACCGGGCGATCACCCCGCGGCGTGGGTGGCGCCACTCATCGTCAAGCTCGACGACGCGACGACAAAAGCTACGGTCCTCAATCCGCTGTTTGACGTGCAGCGGGTCGCCATTTTCGACACAGCCTCAACCGTGTCGGCGAAACCCGTCGACTCGCCATTACCCGACCGCGTCCCCTTCGGGGTGGAGTTTTCCCGCTACGATGCGGGCGCGATCGATCTTACGCTGCAGGGACCGGCCCCAGCGGGCAGCGCACTGGTCGTGTCGGAGAACTTTTACCCCGGCTGGACAGCCACGGTGGACGGCCAGCCAGCCGCGATCGGCCGCGTCGATTTCACCCTCATCGGGGTGGAACTCCCGGCAGGAGCGCGCAGCGTGCAGTTGCGCTTTTCCAGCGCCCCGTACGACACGGGCAAGCGACTCACACAAGGCGCGATACTGCTCGCCGTGCTCCTGCTGATCGGCGGCCTGGTCATGGATCGACGCCGCACGGCACCATCCTCTGACGCCGCGACTGCGGCGTCGGCGACATAAGTCGGGGCAGGGCATGAGTCGCATGGCAACACCCGCCCGCGGGATGCTGGCATTGGGAGAACGAGGGCTCGTCATCGTTCCCACGTACAACGAGAGCGAGAACGTCACCCGGATCGTCCCACAGATTCTGGCGCAGGACCCGCTGCTCGACGTTCTCGTGGTGGACGACAACTCACCGGATGGCACCGGACGGCTGGCCGATGAACTCGCGGCCGACAACCCACGGGTGCACGTGCTGCACCGGCCTGGAAAGGAGGGGCTCGGTCGCGCCTACTTGGCCGGCTTCCGCTGGGCGCTTGAGCGGAGTTATGCGTTCATCTTCGAGATGGATGCCGACTTCTCGCACGATCCGGCGCATCTGCCGGAATTTCTGGCCGCGATTCGCAACGCCGACATGGTGCTCGGCTCGCGCTACCGAGACGGAAAGGTCACGGTGGTCAACTGGCCGATGACCCGGCTGATTCTGTCTTACGGCGCGAACATCTACGCCCGCGCAGTCACCGGCATGCGATTCGGCGACGCCACGGGTGGCTTCAAGTGCTTCCGCCGCGAAGTCCTGAAAGCGATTCCGCTCGACGAGGTCCGCTCCAATGGGTACGCCTTCCAGATCGAGATGAGCTTCCGCGCATGGAAACGCGGTTTCCGGATCGCGGAAATTCCGATTGTCTTCCACGATCGCACGGAAGGAGAATCGAAGATGTCGAAAGGAATCGTGCGAGAAGCCATCTGGATGGTGTGGCGTCTCCGCTGGTGGGGAATGACGGGGAAGGCTTGATGTCAGCACCCGACGCTCCGCGTACCGCGGCAGAAACTGCCCGGGCGCTCTCCGGTCTCCCGTTCGTGAAGATGACAGGGTCTGGGAACGACTTCGTGGTGCTCGACGCGCGGGACCTGCGCGGCACAGATATCACAGCACCTGAGGTCATTGCCTGTATCTGCAATAGAAACAATGGGATAGGTGCAGACGGCGTAGTCGTCATCGAACCCGGGACTGCACCGGTCGATGTGCGGATCCGGTACTTCAACCGAGACGGCACGGCCGGCGACCTCTGCGGAAATGCCACACTCTGCACTACGGCGCTTTCGGCGCAACTCGGGCTCGGCGCGGCATCGGGTATGCAGCTTGCAACCGGGGCGGGCGTGGTGACGAGCCGTGTCACAGGCGGTGTTCCAGAGATAGACCTTCAGCCCGTGCGCGACGTACGGCTGGGCGTGCCAGTGGCGCTCGAGGTCGACGAGGGCCCTGCGGGATACGCAATGGTAGGCGTCCCGCATTTGGTGATTGTCTGCCGCGACGCGGACGAGGTGGGGCTTGCAGCGCGCGGGCCGGCGCTGCGTTGCCATGACGCGCTGGGGCCGGCCGGCGCGAACGTGAATTGGGTCTCGGTGCTTCCCAATGGTCGCTGGCGGTACCGCACCTTCGAGCGTGGCGTGGAAGGGGAAACCTTGGCCTGCGGTACCGGTGCGGTGGCCACTGCGGTTCTTCTGGCGAGCTGGGGCCTCGCCGTCGGACCTCAGGTGCTGTTGCAGACTAGCTCGGGTCGCGACGTTACGGTGCTGCTGCGTCCGGCGCTAAGCGACGTCGCCGAGGGCCGCTCCGAGGCGTTTCAGCCGACGCTCCGCGGTGAAGGCCGTGTGGTGTTCCGCGGCACGATCGGCACATTAGAGATCGACCACACCCCATAAGCGTTTGCGTGGAATGCCTGGGGCATTTCCGCGGAATCCATGTGGACAGGTGTACAGATTTGCCAAGAAGTTGCTTCCGGCTCGCATCCACCGGAAGATTGACCTCGTAACCTGTTTATAGGAAAGGCGTTACGAGGTCTTCCCACATTTCGGTCGGCGCAGCGCGTGGGAATTACCCACAGTTATCCACCATGATTGGTTTACATAACATGTATTATGCGCACTTGCTGCTGGCGCCACTGGCTCAAAAGTGTGTCGAAAATGCCACCCGCTGGCGCACCGCTGGCGGCTTCCCCGCCGCGTGACACAAAACGCCCCAGCTCGCTATCTCGCGTGCCGGGGCGCTCTCAGCGGTGGCGGACCGGCGGCGGCGCTACTTACCCGCGCCGGCGATTTCGCCCAAGCGAACCCGCGCTTCCTGCGATGCTGCGGTGCCATCCTCAAGCACCAGCTGCTCCCACAGCGCCTTCGATTCCACCAGCTGGCCGGCCGCTTGCAGCGTCCGGGCCTGCGATGCCAAATACCCCGACCGTTCGCCGTCAAACCGCGCCGCAGACGCAGCCTTGGCGTACTGGTCGGCCGCCTTGTCGAGCTTGCCTTGGTACTCGTAACCGGCAGCCATCATGGCATCCATTGCCGAACGGAAGTCCGTCGACGCTCCCCCGCGCGCCTTTTCCAACGCCGCGATCCCGGCCTCGTACTGCTTCTGATCATACAACACCTGCGCCAGCAGGATCGTGGCCTGCTGCCCCGATAACGTGCTACCATAGCGGGTCACGACCTTCTGCAGTTCAGTCTGCGCAGCCGACAGATTCCCCTGATTCAGCGGCGCCTGCGCCTCGTAGAGCGCTGTGGACGCCTTGGCCTGCGTCGACGCCGTGGTGCTGCGGTAGACCAGAATGGCCGCGCCCGCTGCGCCCAGTGAGATCGCTCCGTACAGGAGCACCTTGCGGTTGACTTGGAACCAATTGGAGACCTGTTCGATCGGATCGTCCGAGAACGACTTCGCCTGCGCCATACGGAAAGCCTGCGGAAAAGGGACCTATGAAGTCTGCGCCCGTGCAGAACCTCTCCAACCTGAAAAGATAGCACCTAGGGCGATCGCAATACACCCACCAGTGCCCCCGAGAGGATTCGAACCTCCGACCAACAGTTTAGGAAACTGCTGCTCTATCCAACTGAGCTACGGGGGCAATCTCTCCTGCTAGGATAATGCGACGGGGCGCAATGCGTCACCCTCTCGGCACCGGGCCGCATGGCCTGTCGTGGCGCTCCGCGCCGCCGTCAATACCGCATCAACGAGTGAACCCGCCGGTCACGCAACCGATCCCGGCCATGTAGAAAAGTCAGTTCGGCAAGGACGCTCAAACCCACCACCCGGCCGCCAAGCCGCTCTACCAATCGACAGGTCGCGGCCGCCGTACCACCCGTCGCCAGCACGTCGTCCACCACCAGCACGCGATCCCCCACCCCCACCGCATCCACGTGGAGTTCCAGAGCGTCCGCCCCGTATTCGAGCGTGTAGGATTCGCTCACCGTGCGCCATGGCAGCTTGCCCGGCTTCCGTGCCGGCGCAAACGACGCCCCCAGTACCAAGGCCATCGGTACCCCAAAAAGAAAGCCCCGACTTTCCACCGCCACGACGTGGGTGATCCCGTCGTCGCGAAACGGTGCCGACATCGCGGCTATTGCCTCCTGCAGCAATCCCGGCGCCGCGAGCAACGGCGTGATGTCTTTGTACAAAATCCCAGGTGAAGGAAAATCCGGCACGTCACGGATCGTCAGGGCCAGACGAGTATCGAGATCGAGAGCGGTGGGCATCAGGCCAATGTAGCCGCTGCCGGCTCAGCGCAGAATCGCGAACGGAAAGCTGAGTCCGTCCGCGTCGAACGGCGTCAACTCGCGGTGCACCACCTCGGTAACCCGCGCGCCTTCCGGACCGGCTGCCAGTGCCGACTCCAGTCGAGAAACCGCCACCAGAGGCCCTGCCGCCACCAGAACCACTGCACCGTCCGGCTCGTTACGTACCCATCCGTGCAGGCCAAGGCTCCGCGCCTGTTCTCGCACGAACCACCGGAACCCCACCCCTTGCACGCGACCCGCTACGCGATACCGTCGCACCACCTGCATGGTCAGCCGCGCGCGCCCAGCAAAGCGGCTAACGCCGCCGCCACCGCTGCGGCGTCACCGAGACCTGGATCATAGCCCGGCAACGGCAGCTCGCCATCCCTGACTCGTCGAGCGAGCACCTCGAGCGCCCTCGCAGCGGCTTCGTAGTTCACCGCACGCTCGGCGAGCCGTTCGTCCGGCGCCTCCTGGCGGGCGAGCGAAGCCCACGGCTCACTCGGCGTCGGCGGCGTTAACGCCGAGGTACGCAGCTGCGGCTGTGCGAGCGGCATGATGTCCAGCATGTCGTCGTCGTCCCACATCGGCAGGGGCTCCAAGGGGCGCGTCGAGTCAAAGAGCTGCGCCGCCTCCCGTTGTACCCGGTCGTGCTGCAAGTCGCCGATCTCTCCGGCGAGCGACGCCATCCGTAAGCCGGCATCGTCTAACGGCCAGCCCTCGCTGGCGCTCACGACGTCTTCGCCCGCCTGATCAGCCGGGTGGAGCGGCTGCATAAACGACGGCGCGTCCTGCCCGACCACCAGCGGGTCTATCTCGGCATCCGGATCGCTCGCCTGCTCCAGAACGTCAGACGTGTCTCCAGGCCAGGGTTCAGCCGTCGGTTCAGCCGCCAGCACCGGCTCCACGATGATCCCGCTGCCCCGAGCCGGCGCCGTGGAAAGAAACGCCTCAATCCATGGCAACCCGGACGTTGCCGCATCACTGGCCATCGACGGACCGATGACGTCCAGCTCATCCTCCGCCGAAGCCGAAATCGACGCCGATTCCGGCGTGTGCCCCGTCGCGCCGTCGGGCGCCACGACGGTATCACGCCATGGAGCCGGGATGTACGGTCCGATCACACGCGACGATCCCCCCGCGGATGCGAGAATACCGTTAGTCGCTTCGGAGAGAAACGGCGTCGGCATGGCGTATGGCGACGCGGAAAGAGGCACGGCTTGCTGGCTTTCGAGGGCCGCAGAAAACGTCATGGTCGCTCCGGCAGAGGCTTCACAGCGAGTATGCACGGCCAAACCGGCGTGCGCAAATTCCGCGTCGGCCCGTGGTTACGCGGGCCACCCACCGGCGCCCACCAAGGGGACGAAGCGGACCGGTGTGATGTCACGTCGCTCAAGTTGGCCATCTCGCTTGATGAACAACGTGAGCATCTGCTCGTCGCGGTCCCCAATGGGAATCAGCATCCGCCCACCCTCGGCGAGCTGCTCCTCCAGCGCGGGCGGCACATGCGGTGCACCTGCGCTCACGATGATTCCATCATAGGGCCCGTACTCCCGCCACCCCAACGTCCCATCGCCCAGCAACACCGAGACATTCCGTACGTTCGCCTGCTGCAGCAGCGGCCGCGCCTTGTCCAGCAGCGCGGCGTACCGTTCCACCGAGAACACTTGCGCCGACAACTCCGCCAGCAACGCGGTTTGATATGCCGATCCGGTGCCGATCTCCAGCACACGCTCTTTGCCCGTGAGCATCAACTGCTCGATGGCCCGTGCATGCACGTACGGCTGCGAGATCGTCTGTCCGCTGCCGATGGGGAGTGCCGCATCTTCATACGCGCGATGCCGAACCGTCGGCGGCACAAAGAGGTGCCGCGGCACCTGATCGATTGCGCGCAGCACCGCCAGGTCGCGAATGCCCTTGTCCTGCAGAGCCTCAACGAGCCGTCGGCGTGCGCCCCGGAACTCCGGCTCTATGGCGCCTGCCACCAATCCGCCGCAGTGTCCAGCAGTACCTGATGCGTGAGGTCCAGATGCAGCGGCGTGATGGAAATAAAGCCGTCCTGCACCGCCACGAAATCTGAATCGGCCGGGCCACTCCACACCACTGAGCCCCCGCCGATCCAGAGGATATCACGGCCCCACGGATCCTTCATCTTGGTAATGGAATCGCTGAACACGCGACGTCCAAGTCGCGTCAGCTTCACACCTTGGATCTCGTCACCGGGAACCGCCGGCAGGTTCACATTCAACAACGTATCGGGCGGCAGCGCCGGCAGCGACATCAAGTGCGCCAGCAAGGATCGCAACGCACCCACCTGGGTGTCCAGCAACGCATCCGCTCGCAGCACACTGCCACCGAACGACACGGCAATCGACGGAATGCCAAGCGCAATGCCCTCCATCGCGGCCGCCACGGTGCCGCTATATAGCACATCCTCACCCATGTTGGGGCCGTGGTTGATTCCGCTGACCACGAAGTCCGGTCGCGTCTCAAGCAGCGCCTCACACGCCAGCAACACGCAGTCCGTGGGAGTGCCATCCACCTGCCAGCGCCGCTCGCCCAAGCGCACGGGCCGCAGCGGATGATGCAGCGTCAGCGAGTGGCTCGTGGCACTCTGCTCCCGATCAGGGGCAACCACGGAGAGATCGCCCAACGGCGCGCACGCCTGTTCGAGGACGGCTAGTCCGTTGGCCAGAATTCCATCGTCGTTACTGAGAAGAATGTGCATGCCGTGGATTGGGGAGGAAGAAGCGGTATCACGTGGAGAATCAGCGCTCAGGTCGCGGCGCGCTCGGCGGAATCTTCAAGCAGTGCCTGCAGCTCAGCAAGATCACGTTCGATTATTTCCAGCGCCTGGGTCTCGAGCGCGGCCCGCGCCGACGGACGGAGCGTGTTTCCCTTGCGATGCTCGTCGAGCCGCTGTCGCGCCCCGTCGATCGTGTACTTGTCGGTATACAATAACTGTTTGACCAGCAAAATCAGCTCGACCTCACGCCGCGCATACACGCGATTCCCACTCCGGTTCTTGGCGGGATTGAGCAGTTTGAACTGGCTCTCCCAATACCGCAGCACGTGCGGCTTGAGGTCGGTCAGCGCACAGACGTCGCCGATCGAATAGAACTCCTGCACCGGCTCCCCACGTGCGCTTCCCACTCAGTCGCGCTCCGCGCGCAGTTCGCGCAGCATGAGCTCCGCGATTGCCGAGCGCGGCGGCTGCCCGTTGAACAAAATGCGGTAGGTGGCATCGATGATGGGCATCTCCACCCCCACGCGATCGGCGAGCGCCTTCGCGCTCTCTGCATTGAGCACGCCCTCGGCCACACTGTCCTTACCAGCCAGCGCCTCATCCAGGGTACGTCCCTGCCCGATCGCCACGCCCACGGCGCGATTCCGAGACAGAGCGCCGGTGCATGTCAGGACCAAATCACCAAGCCCCGCCAAGCCAGCGAAGGTCTCGGCGCGCGCCCCCAGCGCCACACCAAGTCGTGTCATTTCCGCGAGACCGCGCGTCATGAGCGCCGCGCGCGGGTTGTAGCCCATGCCGAGGCCATCAAGGATACCCGTGGCGACGGCCATGACGTTCTTGAGCGCGCCGCCCAATTCCACGCCCGTGACATCGTCGCTGGTGTATACGCGAAACGCGCCGGCACTCAGTCGCTGCTGCACGAGCGTCGCCGCCGGAGCCGACGAGCTCGCGGCGACGATCGCCGTGGGTTGACCCTGCGCCACTTCAAAGGCAAAACTCGGGCCGCTGATTGCCACGACGGCATGACCGGGCGCAGCATCCGAAACGACGTCCGTCATGAGCGACAAGGTGTCGCGCTCGATGCCTTTCGTGGCGACCGACAACACGGCACCCGGCGCAAGATGCGCAGCCGACGCGGCGACCACAGGCCGCAGCACATGCGACGGCGCGGCATAAATGACGAGTTCCGCGCCACGAAGCGCGTCCTCGATGGACTCCGAGGCCTCGAGTGTCGGATGCAGGGGGATTCCGGCTAGGAAGCGCACGTTCTCGCGTCCGTGGTTCACCGCGTCCACCACGTCGCGCTCGCGCGCCCAGAGACACACCGTATGACCGTTACGCGACAAACGATCGGCGATCGCCGTGCCCCAGGCGCCGCCCCCGACCACCGCACAACGCTGCCCCGGCTCCGTCATACCCGCTCCCGCGCTGGGCCGCCGACACGCCGTTCTTCTCCCCGGCGCAGACGTCCCACGTTTTCCCGATGCGTCCAGAACACGAACGCGGCGACGACCAGACTCACACCCACCAACGGCGTCACGGTACGCGACTGCAGCAACAGCACGGTCGGCAATACCGCCGCCCCCACCAACGATCCGAGCGACACGTAGCGCGTCAATGCGACGACGATCGCGAACGCGCCCATCGCCCAGAGCGTGGGGATGGGCGCGAGCGCACAGAACACGCCACTCGCCGTCGCCACCCCTTTCCCGCCACCCTTACCACGCAAGAAGACGGGGCGCACGTGGCCAAGAATGGCCACCACGCCAAAAGCGACGCCCCAAGGCCATCCGTTCGACACCCCGGCGAGCTCTGGGAGCACGAGCACTGGGACCGCTCCCTTCAAGCCGTCAACGAGGTACACCAGCAATCCCCAGCGCCAGCCGAGCGTCCGGAAAACGTTCGTCGCTCCGAGGTTTCCCGATCCGACCGTGCGCAGGTCGACCCCGTTCGCGCGTCCCGCGAGGTACGCACTGGGGATGGACCCGAGCAACAGGGCCGCGACCAGCGCCAGTGCCGGCGCGAGTGTCAATCCGCGGCTCCGGCCGCCCCGCTGCTCTTGCGTCGCATCAGAATGCGCACTGGCGACCCGAGGAATCCGAACTTATCGCGCAGCTGATTGTGGATGTAGCGCAAATAGTGTTCAGGAATCAGTTCGGGATGATTGCCGAAGAACGCAAACGTGGGAGGCTCGACTTCTACCTGCGTGGCATAGTTGAGTTTCACTTCGCGGCCGGCCGCTTGCGGCGGCTGCAGTTTCGCGATGATTTCCTGCAGCGCATCGTTCACTTGGGAGGTGGAGATGCGACGCTTGCGCTGCGCCTGTACTTCGAGCGCCATATCCAGCACCTTGGTGACGCGCATGCCGGTCAACGCCGACGTAAAGAGAAAGGGCACATTGCCCAGATACGGGGCCTTCTCGATCACGTCCTTCTTGAACTTCTGCGAACTCTTGTCGGTCTTGTCCTGATAGATATCCCACTTATTGAGCACCAGAATCAGTCCGCGACCGGCTTCCCACGCCATCGTCGCAATCTTGAGATCCTGATTCTGCAGCCCTTCAGTGGCGTCGATCATCAAAACACAGACGTCGCACGAATCGATCGCGCGCCGTGTGCGGAGCGCCGCGTAAAACTCTACTCCGTCGTCGATCTTCGACTGCCGACGCAGACCGGCCGTATCCACGAAGACCAGATCCTGATCCTTGTAGCGCATCGGCGCGTCGATGGAGTCACGCGTAGTGCCGGACTCTTCATGAACCACGAGTCGTTCTTCGCCCAGCAGACGGTTCACGAAGGACGACTTCCCAACATTAGGGCGGCCAATGACGGCGATCCGTACCGCATCACTCGTGTCTTCGGGCGACTCGGGAATCCGCTCCACCACGGCGTCGAGCACGTCGCCCGACCCCTTGCCGTTTTGCGCTGACACCGGAAAAACGTCACCGGCACCGAGCCGATAGAATTCGTAGTAGTCCGTGCTCTCCGGGACATCCACCTTGTTGGCAATGATCACAAACGGCTTTCGCGACTGCCGGAGCAGATCGACCAGCCGTGAATCACTCGGATGCACACCGACCTTGGCGTCCACCACCAAGAGCAGCAGATCCGCTTCATCGATCGCCTGCATGACCTGCTTACGGATCTCGGTGTCCATGAGCATGGAGGAATCTTCCACCAGACCGCCGGTGTCCACGAGCCAGAAATTGTGCCCGGCCCAATCGGCGAGACCGAAGTGACGGTCACGGGTGGTTCCGGCTTCCTCGCTCACGATGGCGGTAGCTTCACCGATAAAGCGATTGAACAGGTGCGACTTGCCCACATTGGGGCGGCCAACGATTGCTACGACTGGAAGGCTCATGCGGCTGGTTGGTACGCCGCGTCACCTTCGGGGACGAGCGCGTCTATGAAGTCGTACGACGGATAAACCGGCATCGGCAGTGATTCCCGCACACTCACGAACGACTCTTCATCGAGGAAGAGGCCGTCGTCATTGATGCACTCCGCGGGAATCAGCGCCAGGTCGAGATCGTGACGGTCGGCAAGCGCGCGACGGATGTCGGCCCCCACCAGCAGTCCCGCCGTCGTCGTGGTAGGACCGAACAAGGAATTTTCGGTCGGAATCAGTACAAACTCGGCGCCGGTAGCCTCACGCAACTGCGCCAGCAACTCCGGCATCAGCGGCGCCATGGACACGCCCGTCACCACACCAATACGCCGACCGTCAAGGCGCGGCAGCTGATCGAGCCCGTCGCGCACCCGGGCGCGCAGCGAGGTGACCGCTCCAACACCGTTCTCGATCTGCGAGAACTCGCCGTAGTGAGCTTCGTCTGGGAGCGGTTGCTCCGCCAACAGGTACAGCTCGTCGGATCCGAACACCCAGCGATCTGCACGCTCGGCCAGGCCGCGCGCCTCCCACCGGTGCACGGCATCCAGCAGTACCCGCGACCGCTCCGCGTCCATAGGCTTGCCGTTGTAGAGATGCGAGAACTGCGTCACCCCCACCGGCACGAGCGCCACGGACAATACCGCGTCACCCAGATCCCAGAGGTCTTGGAGCGACTGTTCCAGAATGTCCCCGTCGTTGAGACCCGGGACAATGACCATCTGTCCGTGGAACTGGATGCCACCCGCCGCCAACCGCGTGAGCTGATCAAGAATGTCAGGCACACGCGGATTGTTCAGCAACACTTTCCGCGCCTCGTGCGGCGTGGCATGCACGGACACATACAACGGTGACAGCCGGTATTCGAGGATACGCGCGATGTCTTTTTCTTTCACGTTCGACAGCGTGGCGAAATTGCCGTACGCGAAGGAGAGCCGGTAGTCGTCGTCGCGCACGTACAACGGCTTGCGCAACCCTTTAGGGAGGCCCTCGATGAAACAGAACTCGCAGCGATTCGCGCAACGACGGATGGTGGGTGGCGCAAGTTGCACACCCATAGGCTCGCCTTCCGTACGCTCGATGTCGTACTCGACGTTCGTGCCGTCGGGCAATCGCGCGGACACCAGGAACGCGTCGTCGGCCGTCAGAAACTCCCAATCGAGGAAGTCCTCCAGCGGCCGCTCGTTCACTGCCAAAAGCTCTGTACCGGGGACAATGCCGACAGCGTCAGCAATACTCCCCGGCTCCACCTGTGTGACGCGGACCATAACCGGGACGAAAACGGGGGACGAGGCCAGTGGCCTCCCCCCGAGGATAACTCAACGCGGCGTCCTGTCGACGACCGCTACTTCAACAAACATACGAGGCGTAAGCCCCGAAGTCAATTAACTACATATACTTCTGACGTTCGCGGCGTGCCGGGTTGTTCCCGGCACGCGCGGCAGCCGCTTTGCTTACTTCAGCGGCGCATACCGGAACGCCACGGCCTTCGGAGACTCCACCTTCACCGAAAATAACGTCGAGGAGCCCGCGTCCACCGGACCGATCGCCACGTCCTTGGATCCCACGACAGCGCCCGTCTCATCGAGCAACTCGACCACCATCGTCCATGACCCCGCCGCTGCCCCATCGTTATTCACCATGCCCTGCACCTGGAATGACGCGCCCGCACGACCAGCCAGCGTGATATCAATCCGTGGGTTGGTCTTACTCTGCTTGTCCAGATAAAAGAGCGTCGAGTCGTTCATCACCCTCTTCTTCGCCGCGTCGGTCTCGGACCGGGCGCGCAGCTGCCAGTAGCCCGCCATCAAACGCCAGCCCCGATCAAAATTGGGATCGATCGTTACCAAGCGTCGAACCACCGGACCCATTTTCTCCGCATCCTTCAGCTGAAAAAGCGTGTTCGACAGGTTGAAGAGCGCCACTCGGTGATATGGATTCTGCTTCAGGCCGCTCTCGATCAAGCTCACCGCGTCAGCCTCGCGGCCAGAGGCAGACGCGTTTGACCCCGCCTCGAACAGCTGATTCGCCGTGTACTTGTCCGGTGTGCTCAGCATCTCGGCAAACACGGTGGCCACCGCCGTCGTGTCCCCTCCGAGCCGCATCGCGCGCCCGAGCGCCTGCGTGGCGTCCGCCTCACCCGGCGAATCCTTCAGGTAGTCCTCAAGCAGCGCCCTCGCCTCCTTCAGCGGTTCGTCCTTCGCGCTCCCCTCCGCCGCTTCGGCCTGCGTGAGTCGAACGACCGCCAGATTATACCGGCTTTGCTGCTTGACTTGTAGGAAGAGCGAATCACTTCCAGACAAGGAGATCACCTCTCCCATCGCCTTGGTGGCGTTGTCCATCTGGCCCATCTTCTGGTACACCGACGAGAGCACATTCCACGGACGCGGATCGGTGCTCGCCAACTGGAGCGCCAGCTTGGCAAAGTACACCGTGGAGTCATTCTGTTCGGCGTTCATCGCTTCCACGGCCCGGTTGTAGATCTCGTTGGAGAACTGATCTCGGTACGGATGAACGAGCGAGTTGCATTGGGGCATCAACCCGTCGAGGACCAGAACCGCCGAGTCGAGCGCGAGCAGCAGGTTCTGCGTGCCTTCGAGGTTCGTTGTGAACCCCATCTCGCCACGATTCATTTCATACGAGGCGCCGTCGCGCTTCAGCCACTGGGAGTACGTGCGCACCAGCAGGAACTGCCGTCCGGCCTCGTTATTGATGCGCGAGGGATTTTCGGTCAGCACCTTGATGGCGTTGCTGAGGTGCTTCGGGATCTCGTCCGAGTTTCGCGAGCTGGCGGCCGTAATCACGTACTGCCTAGCACCGTTGATCTGATACGGGCTGCTATCGTTGATCTTGCAGGCGCCGTCCTGCGCCGCCGCCGACATCAGCAGCGGTGTGGCCAACGTGAACACCGACACACCCGCAACGTGCTTCCACATCCGCACCATCATCCCGTTTCTCCTGAAAAGCCTTCGGATTATACCAGCCGCGAGAATATAAAGATCCGACCGTCCCCTGTGCGAACGACCTGATCTGCCATCAGGCGCGATACGACGCGCCACTGCCCGTATTGAACACCACCACCTCGGCGTCAGGGGCAATACGCCCAGCGCGCACCGCCTCGGACAACACCGACAGCGCACACCCGCCCTCCGGAGCGGCATCCAGCCCGGTGGCGGTCGCCAGCGTGTGGGTCCAGTCACGCATCGCCTGCTCCGATGCGGTACCCGCGACTCCCTGCGTCTCGCGGAGAATACGCAACAACAGGCGATCCCCCAGTGGCGACGGCACGCGGAGACCGCTCGCGTAGGTGACCGGGTTTACCCAAGGCTCCGCACGATCGGCCTTCCCCGCAAAGGCGCGGGCAATCGGGGCGCACCCTTCCGCCTGCGCCACCACGTAGGTTGGCTGCCGACTGCCGGCGGGGAGCCATCCCCCAGCCATGAGTTCCTCGAGCGCCTTCCAAATGCCAATCGTCCCTTCCCCACCACCAGTGGGGTACACGATGGCGTCAGGTACCCGCCATTCCAACTGTTCCGCGAGTTCAAAGCCCATCGTCTTCATGCCTTCGACCCGATACGGCTCGCGCAGGGTGGACACATTGAAGAAACCCGTTTCGGCCGCGTACGCCAAGGCGAGCTTGCCCGCATCGCCAATGTGGCCGTCAATGCGAATGAGCGTTGCCCCCATGGCCTCGATCGTATCAAGAATCGGTCGCGGTGTGGTGCGCGGTGCGAATACTTGTACGGGCAGTCCCGCAGCGGCTCCGTAGGCCGCGAGTGCCGCGCCCGCATTTCCCGCCGTGGGCACCACCAGCCCGGGTACCCCCTGCCCTTTCGCCCGCGTGACCGCCACGCTCATCCCGCGCGCCTTGAAGGACGCCGTGGGATTCCGCGCCTCATCTTTAATCCAGAGTCGGCGCACGCCCACGGCGCGAGCAAGCACCGGCGACTCCACCATCGGCGTCAGCCCTTCGCCCAGCGTGACGGGGTCCTCCCCGGCCAGCAGCGGCAGGAACGGCGTGTAGCGCCACGAATCCCAGCGAGGAGCCAGCGGCGTCCCCACTGGCACCGGCTGATACCGCGCAAAAAGCGGTTGTCCGCAGGCGGTACACAATGCGGCGCCATCCAGCGCGGACGGGGTGTTGCAGGCGGAGCAGGTCAACGACCACGAAGCAACGGTCATTCGAGTGGGACCGTGTGAGAAGGAGGGGAGGACTCGGCCACTGCCGACTCTTCGGATGGCATTGGCGGTGACACGGCCCCGCCCAGCGCGGCGAGGAGCGCTCGAGCCGACACCGAGGAGAACCCGGGAACGCCCGCGACCTGCTCCACCGTAGCGCTGCGGACCCCCTGCACACTTCCAAAGGTCGTGAGCAGCGCGCGACGCTTGGTCGGACCGACGCCGGGCATCTTGAGCAGCTCTGACGTGATCGTACGCGCCGCGCGCTTCTGACGCTGAAACGTCACGGCAAACCGGTGCGCTTCGTCGCGTGCTTGCTGCAGCATCCGCAGCGCGGGGGAGCGACGCGGGAGCCTGACCGGATCACTCCGCCCAGGCATGAAAATCTCCTCATCACGCTTGGCGAGGCTGATGACGGCCACGTTCGTCAGGCCGAGGGCAGTGAGTGCCTCACGCGCGGCGCCGAGCTGCCCCTTGCCGCCGTCGATGACCGCGAGATCGGGCAGCGGCTTCTCTTCGTCGACCCGACGCGAGAAGAAACGGGTCACCACCTCGTGCATCGACTTAAAGTCATCGTTCCCCGCAAACACGGCGATCTTGAACTTCCGGTACTCCGACCGCTTCGGGCGCGCATTCTCGAACCAGACGGCGCCGGCCACCACGTCGGTGCCCTGCGCGTGGGAAATATCGAAGCACACCAGCGACCGGGGCAACCGCGCCAGCCCCAGTTCCCGCTGCAGCTCATATACGGGATCAGCGGCCCGCTCGTCGGCTTCCAAAGACGCCAGCTTAAACTCTTCCAGCAGGTGCCGGGCATTCTGATCCGCGAGATCCACCAACGCACGACGCGAGCCGCGCTGCGGAATGCGGATCTTCGTGCGCCCGAGGGATATTTCCAGCGACTCGCGGTCTTCGAAATCAAACGGCACCAGTACATCCGCCGCCCGCGCTTCGGCGGTCCGATACCACTGCGCGAGGCAGGCGCCGAGCACAACGCCGTCCTCCTCCCCCTCAGCGTGCTCCAGCAACCGATGGTCCCGCGCCAGCAGCTTACCGTCGCGGATGCGAAGCACCGTCACACACGCATCCTCGCCATCCCGCGCATACCCCACCACATCGCGGTCACCACCTTCCACCTCGAGCACGACAGTCGGCTCTTCCATTTTCTCGAGATGGCGTAGTGCATCGCGCATTTCGCCCGCCCGCTCGAAATCCAGACGATCGGCGGCTTCCTGCATGCGCTCTTTCACCCGCCGCATAACGTCGCTCGTGCGCCCGTCAAGAAACCACAGGACTTCATCGATCATCGCCCGGTAGTCGCCTTCGTTCTGGTAGCCCACGCACGGCGCCTGACAGCGCTTGATGGCGTAGTCGAGACACGGCCGGTCCGGGGCTTCACCGGGCAACGCGTAGTGGCACGAGCGCACGGTAAAAATGCGTTTCACCACGTTCAGCGCACGGCGCATGGCGCCGACATCTGTGTACGGGCCGAAGTAGCGCGCCCCGTCGTCGGCCACGCGGCGTGTGACGAGTACCCGCGGGAACGGCTCGTTGATCGTGACCTTGATGTACGGATAGGATTTGTCGTCGCGCAGCGCGATGTTGAACCGCGGTCGGTTCTCCTTGATCATCGTCGCTTCGAGAATCAGCGCGTGCGCTTCGCTCGGCACGACGATGGTCTCGAGGGTGGCAACCTTTCGCAGCATGCCGCGCGTTTTGGGGCTCGACAGATGATCCTGCGCCCAGTAACTGCGTACGCGCGAGCGCAAACGTTTGGCCTTCCCCACATAGAGGATCGTACCCTCGCGATCCTTCCACAGGTACACTCCGGGTGATTCGGGCAGATGCGGCAACTTGTGCGCCACGGCATCGGGCATTCCCCGTGCGATCGCGGCCTGCGTCCAGTCGTCATCCGGCACAGGAATTGACACCGGAATTAATCCTGCCTCGTATGTCGAATCACGCTCCACGTTGTCCTCCGTCGTCTACGCGCCGCGCGGGACGTCGCAACCACCGCGCCGCTTCGGCGGAACCCATCCGCCATGCCACCACCAGATAGGTGATGCCGAACCCCGCGAGCATTGGTACCCCCACAATCCGCGGATGAACCGTCGGCCACCAGCGCTGCTGAACGAGCCGGAGCAGCAAACCGATCACCGTGGCAGCCACACCGGCCACCACGATACGCCGGGTGCCTTGCCACATGGCGGGCGTGTACAGTGTACCGAGTCGTTGACGAAGCCCGCGTGCCAGGAGGGCAAGGTTGACGTACGATCCCACGGCCGAACCGAGCGCGATTCCTGCCGCCGCCAGTGGAAAGGCACGCAGTGGCACCGCAATACTCGCCGAGATCATGATGGACACCACGATACTCGCGATCGAGGCGCGGAGCGGCGTCTGATAATCCTGCAACGCGTAGTAGGCGGAACCGAGCAACTTGACCGAGCCGAAACTCACCAGCCCAATCGCGTACGCCGCAAGAACGGCAGATACCGCCGACTGTTCAGCCGCGCCGAAACGTCCCGCGCGGTACAGAATCCCCACGCAGTAGTCTCCCAGCGTGATGAAGGCGAGGGCAGAGGGGACAATGTAGAACAGGATCCGCTGCCAGCCGCCGCGCAGTCGCTCCAGGAGCGCATCCATGGCGAGCGCTCCGGAATCGCGTGAAAAATCCGGCAACGATGCCGCGGCGACCGAAACGCCAAACAACGAAACCGGTAGCAACGCCAGCGTGTTCGCGTAGCCAATGTTGGTCACGGCGCCGGCTGGCAGATAGGACGCAATGAACAAGTCCACAAACGACGAGATCTGAACGACGCCGAGTGCGGTGACAACGGGCACCACGTTTTTCAGCATGCTCATCACCCCCTCGGCGGCGCGATCGAGCGTGGGGCGGATCGGGCCGACTAACCGCAGCACTTGCGGCAACTGTCCCCCGATCTGCAGCACTGCACCACCCAACGTGGCCCATGCCAGCCAGTATGACAGCGTGGCAGCATCGGCTGCGCGCGGACCGCCAACCAGCAGCAGGGCGATTTGCGCCACCGACCAGAGCGCCGCGCTCGCATACGACCAGAAGAACCGGCGGTGAGAATTCTGGACGCCGAGACACCAACCACTCAGCACCATCAGCCCGGTCATCGGGAACATCACACGGGTCAGCCGCGTGGTGAGGTCACGGGTCGGCGCATCGAACCCCTGCGCCAACAGCGGCGTGAGCAGCGGTGCGGCGGCGATGCCGATCAACGTGAGTACCGAGACGGCAGCGAGCAGGAGCCCGAGGACCGCATTGGCAAACGCCTGCGCCGCCCGCGGATCCTCACGCGTGAGGAGCCGACTATAGATCGGCACGAACGCCGCAGACAACGTGCCTTCACCGAGCAGGTTACGCAGGGCATTGGGAATCCGGAACGCCGCATTGTACGCGTCGGACGCTGCCCCCGAACCGAAGTAGTACGCGAACGCCGTGTTGCGCAGCAACCCGACGATGCGGCTGATCAGAATGCCCGCACCGACGACGAACGCGGAGCGTCCGCCTGCGGCTTCACTCACGGAGTGGACGATTCACCGTGTACCAACCCATGCGCGTGGGGGCGGGCGGCCTCCATCATGCGATTGAGCACACCGACACCATAACGCGCCAGCATCGGCATGAGATTGAGCACTCGCTCCGGCGACTGGCCCATCGGCCGGACCGCCGCACGCATCGCGGAGACTTCACGCATCGCGTCGGTTTCGCGGCGCTTGACACCCGCGAGCACCCGGCGATCGAAACGATCGAGGCGATGCATCAGATCGCGCGAGAGACCGTCCACCACCGCCGAGGGCACTGGCGCGTCGTCGTCACCGATCGTCTCGTGCAGCGCACGTAGCTGCGCATCGATCGTGACGCGCAAGCGTTCCAGCGTATCGTGCAGCGAGTCATCGAGTAAGGCCCGGGCTACATGCTGTTCAGCCGCGTGGGCATCCCGGAGCATGGTCTCGGTGACACCGCGCCTTGCGATTAACCCGAGCACGTCGTGATCGATAATTTCGCACGCCCAGCGTGGACCGACCACCGGCACCGCAGCATTCAGTGCCTCGGCCACCGGGGCGACCTGCGCAAAGTACGCGAGCTCACCGGGGCCGGCGAGATAACAGAGCGTCGGCAGCAGGGCGCGTTCAAGCACCGGACGCAGCAGCACATTGGCCCCGAGTGTTCCAACCTCGGCCTCACGGGCCACCCGGGCCGCGTCGGCCACCGGCACCCGTTCCCGAAGGCGGACTATGCTGCCGTCGCGCGGTGTGAGCACGCTGTGGAAGACGAGCGACAACGCATCGACCACATCGACCTGCGGATGAAAGCCGGCCGCTTCGATGGCACCGGAGCGCGTCGCCAACGCCTGCGCCACGGATGCCGAGTGAACGAGCGCCTGCCGCAGAAATCCGTCGGCAGCGGCACGGAGCGCTGGGTGCGACGCGTCAAGCACCGCAATTCCCAACGGTTCCAGCAGGCCACGCAGCAGGTGGACGTACGACGCACCCATGGTGGCATGCGGCACGTACGCATCGCTGATCAACGTCGTCACCGACCGATCCGCCGCAGAGCCGCACGCGTCGTCCAGCAGCGCACGCACCTCCTGCAGATCACCGAGCGGGACATCGGCCAAGGCACGACCTTCGGTCGGCGGACCGGTCAGCGAGAGCGCGTGCAGTCCGCGAGCTGTCGCAACGTAGGTCACGGCGGCCTCCATCCAATCGGCATCATCACTCGCAGCCCAGAAGATCGGTGCCACCGGCATTCCGATCGCGAGCTCGAGTTCATCCGCGAACGCCAGCGCGGTGATCGCTTTACTCCACGTGTAGGTGGGGCCTCCGAAGAGTCCGGGCTGCTGTCCGGTGGTCACAACCACGCCATCGTGGGAGGCACGGGCCAGCCGGTCGGCCGCTCGCCCTGTGGCGGCAATCGCCGGCGCGAGTGCGGTGAGCCAGTCAGCCCCGCCGCTCGCTGCGCGCACCTGCTCGGCATGTGCCCGCCAGCCGGTGGCAGTCGCTGGACGAGCCGCGTACCAGTCCGCCCCAACGTCTCCCGATTGGACCGCGCGTGACATCGCGCTGCCGCCCAGCGGGACGCTGCGCACGACAAGCCGCCCTGGGCCCGTTTCGATCTGCTCTCGGTCAGTCACGCGCGCCTTGGGCTATCACTTGTGATACGGTTCGCCGCGAACGATGGTGCCCGCGCGATACAGCTGTTCGGCCAGCACCAATCTGGCCAACTCGTGCGGGAGTGTCCACGGAGCTACCGAGAGTCGGCGCGAGGCCCGCGCCCGGACCGCGTCGCCCAATCCGTACGCGCCGCCGATCACGAACGCCACGCTCCGCGCCGCCTCGCGCTGCGCCTGCAAAAACTCGGCAAACGCGTCGGAATCGAGCACGTCACCGCCTGGGTCGCAGGCGATGACCCGCGCATCCGGCGGGATCCGCTCCACGAGTCGCTGGGCTTCCCGATCGCGCACCACGTCGGGCGTCAGTGCCTTGGCGGACTCTTCCTTCACCTCGCACACATCGAGGGGCCAGTAGCGCGCGGCTCGGGTTTCATACTCACGAATCGCATCGGCCAGCCCCGCGAGGCGAGGCCGGCCGATAACCACCAACGAGACACGCATACGCGGCGGGTCAGACTACGGGACGACAACAGCACCCACCGGGCCCACCGATCACGCGTAGATCCCGCGCAGGCGATGCACCGTGGCGACACGGCTGATGGACACCATATAGGCCGCCGTCCGCATGTTGACCCGATGCTGCTTTGACAACTGGAGCACGTCATGGAAGCTCCGGGTCATGATGCCAGACAACCGGCTGTTCACGTCGTCCTCACTCCAGAAGTAGCCCATGCGGTCCTGCACCCACTCGAAGTACGACACGGTGACGCCGCCGGCGTTGGCGAGGATGTCGGGGATCACAAAGATTCCCTTCTCGTCGAGGATCGCGTCGGCAGCTGCCGTGGTCGGTCCGTTCGCCCCTTCGCAAATGACCTTCGCACGAATCTTCGGCGCGTTCTTGGTGGTGATCACGTTCTCGAGGGCCGCCGGTATGAGCACATCGACGTCCAGCGTGAGCAATTCATCGGCCGGGATTTGATCCCCACCGGTAAATCCTTCCAGCGAGCGATGTGTCTGCACATAGGCGATGGCCGCGGCCACATCGATGCCGTTCATGTTCACAAAGGCGCCCGCGCGGTCACTGATCCCCACGATCTTGCAGCCTTGCTCTGCCATCAACGTGGCGGCCGTCGAGCCCACGTTGCCGAAGCCCTGCACCGCCACCGTCGCGCCCTGCATGGGCATGCCCAGATGATCGAGCGCTTCTTTGGTCACCAGCATGCAGCCACGTCCCGTGGCCTCCTTCCGACCGAGCGACCCGCCCATTTCTACGGGCTTGCCCGTGACGACCGCGTTCTCGGTCCGCCCCACGTGCATGGAATAGGTATCCATCACCCACGCCATGACCCGTTCGTTCGTGTTCACGTCCGGCGCGGGCACGTCGGTGTCCGGGCCAAGCAGCGACATGATGCCCTTGGTGTAGCGACGCGTGACACGCTCCAGCTCACCAACACTCATCCCGAGCGGGTCACAGATCACGCCACCCTTTGCGCCGCCGAACGGCAAGTTCACCACGGCGCACTTCCACGTCATCCACGCGGCCAGCGCCTTCACTTCCTCGAGCGTCACGTTCATGTCAAAGCGGATACCGCCCTTCGCCGGCCCGCGCGAGGTGTTATACAGCACGCGATATCCCGTAAACACTTCAACGTCCCCGTTGTCGAGCTGCACCGGGACCGACACGATCAACTGCTTTTCTGGGTTGCGAAGAATCTTGTAAATGCCCGGCTCAAGATCGAGCAACTCGGCGGCGCGATCAAAGCGAAACATCATCGCTTCGAACGGATTCTCTTCGTCAAGGAAACGGTCTTTATCCGGACGGACGATACTGTCCGTGGACAAGCGGAGGAGGTCGAGAGCCATGTCGACTGAGTTGATGCCGACGTCAGTCGGCGGTGGGAGTTGCGGCCACGCGCGCTGCCAGCACCCGTGCGATCACACGGTCCAATGCCTCAGCGCCTCGATCAACCACAATTGTCTGTGAAACATACCAAAGCGGCGGCGCGGCGCGAGGCCACCGCGGCGCCAGTTTTACGGCGTCCTTCAACGTACAGATCACGCCCTCCCCTGAAGACGCGGCGTCCACCAACAATGCCACATCATCCGGCGTGAAGTCGTGATGATCCGGGAACCGATGGGTCGCTTGTAGTGCCGCGCCGGCCGCCACCAACTGCCCCTCGAACGCCGCCGGGTCCGCAATCCCGCTCACCGCCACCAGCTGGCGGCCGCGCAGCCAACTCACCGGGTGCCAGGCGGCACCCGACGGCAGCGTCGAATCGGCGGCTGGCACCCGGCGCACGTCGCGAAAGTCGAGACGGACGCGCACGACCGGCACCGTCGGCGCGACCGCGCGCACGGCCGCCTCAACCACGTCTGCCGCCGCGTCCGTTGCTCGTTTCATGGTTAGCACCACCACCGAGGCGCGCCGCAGCGCAGTCAACGGCTCGCGGAAGGGACCGGCGGGCAACAAACGCGGGGCCCCCCGCCAGCGATCAACGCTGAGCAGCACGAGATCCGCCACGCGCGGCGCCCGACGATGCTGGAACGCGTCGTCCAGCACCACCACATCGGCGCCGCTGCTCGCCGCAGTCCGCATCCCGGCCGTGCGGTCAGGATTTACCACCACCGGTGTCGCGGGCGTCAACAACTCGTGCACACGCCATTCGTCATCGCCGTACCCGCGCAATACGATCGCCGGTCGCGCTCCCGCCGCGAGCAATTGCTCGGCACACCATGACGCCATCGGTGTCTTGCCTGTTCCGCCCACCGTTAAATTTCCCACCGACAGCGCCGCAAGGCCGGTCGGCGCTGGTGTGCCGTCAGTCAGACCGAGCGCGTAGCGACGATTTCGGTAGGCGACGACCGCCCCGTACAGTGCGGCAACCGGAGCCAGCGCGAAGCGCGCCAGGCGTGCCGACCAGACGTCGCCCTCCCACACATGCGCGGCCAGTGCCACGAGACGAGATGACACGGCCATACGCTGATTCAGCTCGTGGTGGCGAGCTGTTCGACCCGGCGCACCGCGTCCATCATGTGCGCCGCAAATTCGTCCGTCCGCGCGGCCCCGTCACGAGCCGAGTTCCCCACCACCGGCTGCGGCGGCGCGTACAGAATCGTCACACGCGCGAATGGCTTGGGAATCTCGAAGCCGTCCCAACTTCCGAGCACCCATTTCCGATCGACCGACGCCACAATCGGCACAATCGGAACACCCGCGCGCTGCGCCAGAATCAACGCGCCCTGCGCGAAGGTATGCCGCGGTCCGCGCGGACCGTCTGGCGTGATGGCCATGTTCGCGCCACCGTTGAGCGCCTGAACGGCTCCCAGCAACGCGCGGATGCCCCCGCGCGACGACGACCCCCGTACGCCGAAGAACCCGAGCGATCCCACGATCTGCGCGATGATCTCGCCGTCCTTATGCTCGCTGATCATCACACCGGTCGGCTGCCGGTGGGCGTACAGAATGGGCAGCATCTGACCGTGCCAGAGCGTGAACACCACCGGAGAGGCCGCCGGCGGGCGATCCAGCAGCCACTGCCGCCCGTGCACCCGGATGCGCCACGTGGCCCCCAGCGCGCGGAACAGCAGACTCCCCAGTCGCACCGCCACCCGTCTTCCTGCCGGAAGCGGTGTGGTCGGCGCGATCTGTTGCGGTGGTTCACGGCGAGGGACCCGCTGCTCCGGCACCCAGCTCATGTCAACGCGGGATCGAGGAGCGACAGCGCCATCCGGGCCACCCGCTCCGCCGCGCCCGCCGTACCGAGGCGCGCGCGCACCGCGCCCAGCGCTTCCACCACCGACATCCGAGCGGCGCTCGTTTCGTCAAGGAGCGGCATCAAGGCATCGGCCATTTCCATAGGCTCCAAGGCCTCCTGCACAAACTCCCTCGACACCTCGCGCTCGGCCACCACATTCACCAGGCCGATGTGGGGAATTTTTACGACGCGCTTGGCGATCGCGTAGGTGATCGGACTGGTCCGATAGCCGATGATGTGCGGTAGCCCCGAGACGGCGGCCTCCAACGTGGTCGTGCCGCTCTTGAGCAAGCCGGCGGTCGCCGCCCGCTGTACCGTAAACGACGCGCCGTGGACGAGCGGAAACGGACACTGGCTCGCTTCGATTCGCACCGTCGGCGCCACACTCACCACCACTTGCAACGCGGGCAGGCGACGCTGCAGCTCGATCGCCGTGGCCATGAACGGCTCAAGATGGCGCGCCAACTCGGCACGACGGCTCCCGGGAAACACGGCGAGGACCGGACCGGTAGCGCGCAGCCCCAACCGCGCGCGCGCACTCTCGCGCGAGGGCAAATCCTGTGCACGGTCCAGCAACGGATGCCCCACGAACGTCGCGTCCACGCCGTGCTGTCGAAGGAGCGCCTCTTCAAACGGCAGAATCGACGCGGCTTTGGTGACCACGCGCGCAATGCTCGGGAGACGACCCGCCCCCCAGGCCCACACCTGCGGCGTGATGTAGTACAACACCGGTACCCCCGCACGGTGCGCGACCTCGGCCACCTTCAGGTTGAAACCGGGATAGTCCAAGAGCACCACCAGGCCCACCTGCCCACTCTCGATGCGTGACCGCAGCCGACGAAGCAGCGCCCAATGCTTCGGGACATGACGCAACACCTCCACAAACCCCATCACGGCGAGGCGCTCGACGTCTTCAAGAATCTCGACCCCTGCCTGTCGCATGTGCCCGCCACCGACACCCGTCAGGTGCAGTTGCGGTGCGAGCGCCCGCATCGCCTCCGCCACTTTGCCCGCGTGCAGGTCGCCGGATGCCTCGCCGACGACAAAGAGCACGTCACGCACCGGACGACTCGCTGGCCCGCATCACCGCACGCGCCTGCTCAATGGCGGCCACAATGCGTAACGCTGCATCCAAGGCCTCGCGCCCCTCCGCACCAGTGACCGCGACCGGATGTCGGCCCGCAACGGCACCAAGGAACTGCCCGAGTTCCAGCACCAACGGCTCCGCCTCGGGCGCCTCCAACGGCACGCGTTCCACAAACTCCTCGAGCGCGCGTGGCGCTCGGGCCAACTGCGCCGGATCGAAATCGCCGCGCAGGCGGAAGTACTCGCCCGTACCGGCAGCGAGATCGAGCGAGATATAGCCGCTGCGCTGGAAGATGCGCAGCTTGCGCAACCGTTCGCGAGATACGCGACTGGCCGTGATGTTCGCGACCGCGCCGTTCGCAAAAGTGAGTCGCGCGTTCGCAATGTCGATCTGCGGAGTAAGCACCGGCATTCCCATGGCCTGTACATCCATCACGCGCGTGCCGACCAGCGTATGCACGAGATCCAGATCGTGGATCATCAGATCCAACACGACCGCCACGTCTGACCCGCGGGGATTAAACGGAGCGAGCCGGTCACTTTCGATGAACCGCGGGCCATCCACATATGGCATGGCGGCCCGCACCGCGCGATTAAACCGCTCCACGTGGCCCACCTGAATCAGTGTGCCCGCGCGCTGCGCCTGCGCCAACAGATCATCAGCCTCATCGAGTGTCACCGTGAACGGCTTCTCCACGAACACATGCTTGCCCGCTGCCAGTGCAGCCGATGCCACCGCGTGATGCGCGGTCGTCGGCACCACCACCGACACGGCATCGACATCGCCCAACAACGCATCGAGCGACGCATAAGCGTGCACCCCATACTGCTCCGCAACCTCCGCAGCGCGACCGGGATTCTCGTCTACAAAGCCAGCGAACTGGTCACCACACAGGTCGCGAAGAATGCGCACATGATGCGTGCCCAACCCTCCGGCACCAACCACCCCGACCCGTGGCGCAGACCGCTGACTGAAAAGCCGGGCGTCCGGATGCACCGTATCGCGCGTCAGAATCCCACCCCGCGACGACTGCCTTCGATGAAATCAAGGAACTGCATCACTTCGGGCATCGGAGCTAACTCGGTACGCGCACGATCCACGGCCTGCGACAGATTGAGATCCGAGCGAAAGCAGATCCGGTACGCGCGCTTGAGTTCCAGTAGCACCTGCTCATCGAACCCACTGCGCTGCAGCCCCACCGAGTTGAGCCCGAACAGCTTGATGGGGTTACCCACCGCCCGAACGAAAGGTGGGACGTCCTGCGCGACGCGTGAGCAGCCCCCGATAAAGGCATGGCGCCCGACCCGCGCAAACTGGTGCACGGCACACAGCCCCGAAATCGTCGCTCGGTCATCGACCACCACATGTCCAGCCAGCTGCGTGCCGTTGGAGATGATCACGTGATCACCCACCTGACAGTCATGGGCCAGGTGCACGTAGCTCATCAGGAAGCAATGCTTCCCAACACGCGTCGTCTGGGAATGCGCCGTGCCGCGATTGATGGTCGCGTACTCGCGGACCGACGTGTCGTCCCCAATATCTACCCAGGTCTCTTCACCGCGATACTTGAGATCTTGAGGATCACCACCCAAAATCGCGCCGATCCCGATCTGCACGCGCTCACCAACGCGCACGTTGCGCTCCAGCGTGGCGCGCGCGGCGACACGCGTGCCATCACCAAGCACGCACTGCGGACCGACGATAACCCACGGGCCGATCTCCACGTCGTTGCCCAATTCGGCGGTGGCATCGACCAACGCCGACGGATGCACACGCGGGCTCATCGATCGCGAACGATTGCCGCCATATCAGCTTCCGTCGCCACCTGGCCATCCACACTGGCCACGCCGCGCATTCGGCACGTCGCGCCCCGTATCTGCGTGACCTCGAGTTCCAGCCGCAGCTGATCCCCTGGACGCACTGGACGACGGAACTTGATGTTATCCAACGACATGAAGTAGACCACCTTACTCGCCGGATCAGCAATCGTGCGCATCAGCAGCATGCCGCCAACCTGCGCCATCGACTCGATGATCAGCACGCCCGGCATGATTGGATGCCCGGGAAAATGCCCCTGAAAGAACGGCTCGTTGATCGTGACGTTCTTGAGCCCCACGATCCGCTTGCCCTCTTCGATCTCAAGGATGCGATCCACCAACAAAAACGGATAACGGTGCGGCAACACCTGCATGATGTCTTCAACGGTATACACAGCGGGCTCCCGGACAGCGTGTTGCACGAGGGCTCTCACCAGAGCCACAGTGCCCCGGTGACTTGGTTTGTGAGCCACGACATGCGCGCGAACGCGCGCTCCTGCCAGCACAAGGTCACCCACACAATCGAGCGCCTTGTGCCGAACAAATTCATCGGGCCACCGCAGCGTGGTGTCCACCACCCCGTCGGCGTCCAGCACCACCGCGTTGGCGGTCGATGCCCCCTGAATCAACCCCTTCCCACGCAGCGCGTCCACTTCGTGCGAAAAACCGAAGGTCCGCGCAGGCGCCAGCTCCTCCGCGAACTGCCCGGACGTCACCGCGTACTGACCGCGCTGCGCGCCGATCAGCGGATGCGGAAAGTCGATCGAGACATCCAGCGAAAGACCGAAGCAGGGGTGCGCCTCATATACGGACTCCCCGTCCTCAACGCGGATCGACTTCCGGAGCACGAGCCACTCGGGACGCCCACCGTTGTCGACCACGCCCGCCTCGCGCAGCGCCTCCACAAAAGGAAGGGCACTGCCGTCCATGATCGGCGGCTCAGAGCCATCCATGCAGATCTCAAGATCATCGATCGACAGTGCGCCAACAGCGGCCAGCACATGCTCAACCGTGTGAAACGCCTCGGCGCCCTGCCCGAGCTGCGTCCGACGCTCAGCCTCTACCGCGACACGCACCAACGCCGGTACCGCGGCCGCACCGGGGACGTCAGTTCGACGGAAGGAAATTCCGGCGCCTGTCGGGGCCGGCCGAAATTCGAGCCGACACGGCTGGCCGAGGTGCAGGCCGACACCAGAGACAGCTACGGTTTGCGCGATAGTTCGGCGCTCGCCCGTAAGCGGCGCAAGCTTCCCGACCAATCGCCCGCTCTTGTCGCGGCCGATCACGACTTGTCCTGACGCGCCAGCAATCGCTCCAGCGGCCGAAGCATCCGCCCCAGGCGCGCCATGGCAGCGAGAATCCGCATCTGCTCCTTGTGCGGTCGTGCCGGGAAGCCCGACCACGTCTCACCGGCGGGCACATCGCCGATGACTCCGCCACGGGCCGCGATCGTCGCCCCAGCGCCAATGGTCACATGACCACCGCAGCCGGACTGCCCGCCGAACTGCACCCCGTCACCAATCCGCGTTGAGCCCGCGATACCCACATGCGCCGCGAAGAAACAGCCACGTCCGACCCGCACGTTGTGCGCGATGTGCACCAAACTGTCGAGCTTCGTGCCCGCGCCGATGATGGTGTCGTCGACGCTACCACGGTCGATGCAGCTATTCGCCCCAACCTCCACATCGTGTTCCAGCACGCAGCGTCCGACGTGCGGCATGCGCTCAATCCGGCCCTGCAACGGCACGAACCCAAACCCGTCACGTCCCACCTGAGCGCCCGCGTGCAACACCACACGATCGCCCAGCTCGGTCCGCGGATAGACTACGGCGCCAGGAAATAGTCGCACGTCGTGCCCAAGTGTCGAATAGGCGCCCACCGAGGTGTTCGCCCCGATCCAGGACCCAGCGCCGATCACCACCCCGTCCTCGATGACGGCATGCGCATCCACCGTGACACCATCCCCCAGCACTGCGCCAGCAGCGATCACCGCCGTTGGATGCAGTCCCGCAGCGCGCGGCTCGACGTGGCGAAACAGCGCAAGCAAGGACAACATCGCGTCCATCGGTCTTGCCACGACCACCCGCGTCGACGGCACGCCCTCCGTTTCGGCGAGCTCTTGCGACACCAGCACCAGCCCGGCGCGAGAGGTCGCAAACCACTTGCCGTAGCGTCCGTGCGTGAAGAAGCTCAGGTCATCGGGTCCTGCCCGATCCAGCGGCGCGACGCCACGCACCAAGACGGAAGGGTCGCCCAGCAGTTGACCGTCTATCCGCGCCGCAACGTCAGCGGCGGTGATGGACACCTGCCCATCACCGCCGTAAGCCTGAGGAGGGTGAGACCCGCTGAGCACCCCGCCCGTCACTCCGTGGGCGGCTTCTTGGTCGTCACACCAGCCGGCGCGCTCAGCGGCCCCACGGGCGGCTTCGCGGCGGCGGGCTTCGGAGCGGTGATTGCGCGGGGCGCCGACAGGCGCAACTTGGAGATCACCCGATCCGTCACGTCGAGGTTCTTATCGGCAGACACGATAAATGAGCCCGCTGCGACGTCGAACACGAAGGCAAAGCCCCCGTCAGCCCGCACATCATCGAGCACGCGACGAAGGTTGTCCATGATCGGCTGCATCAACTCCGCCTCACGCTGCTGCGCCTGATCGCTCAGCTTTTGCGTGCGCTCCTGATACTCCGCCTGCTTGTCCCGCAAGGTCTTCATGCGGCCTTCCTTGGCCGCCGGCGACAGCGAGGCCTCTTCTTTCGCGAACGCCTCCTGCATGGTATTCAGCGAGTCTGAGAGCTTCTGCACCTGCGCGCGCATCACTACCATGTCCTTCTCGAACGTCGCCTCAGCCTCAGCCCGTCCCGGCGCCGACTGCAACACGATGGCAGAATTGACATACGCGAACTTCTGCGCCGTCTGCGCCGAGAGGGCTGCAGGAACGGTGAGTACAAGCGCGCACGAGCCGAGCAACGAAAAAAGACGCATCGTGGGATCCTTTGTTTAGAAGAGCTGGCCAAGCCGGAAGTGGAACTGCCACCGAGGGTCGGGACGCACCCGTTGAGTCAACACGTCAACCGCGGTTCGGTCAAACCCGTACGCCATGTCCAAACCGAGCGGGCCGAGCGGTGTCACGGTAGATACCCCGATTCCGGCAGAACGGAAGAGTCGGGTGGGATTGATTTGCCGAGCCGACGCCCAGTTGTTGCCTGCGTCGGTGAACACGTTGATGTAAAACATCTGGTTGAACCGGAGGCCGAGCTCTCCGGTTACGGTCAGGAAGGCATTACCAAAAGACGCCGGGTCGGATCGGAACTGATCCGTATTAGGGATAAAACCACCCGGCGTGATGGAAAATTCCGGATAGCCCCGCAGTGCCTGCCCAAACATGACACCACCCATCGCGAACTGCTGCTGAAAGAAGAACGGCCCCGAGTTGCCGAACAGGGCACCCGACCGCGCCGTGAGCCCCATCGTGAACTTCACCGGCTGCGATCCGGGGTTCGAACCGCCGATCTGCCCGAGCAACGCGTAGGCACGCATTTCCGTGGTCACGCGCTGGAAATTCACCGTGCCGCCCAGCGGGCCACCACTAAAGTCCGTGCTTACCGTCCGCAACGATCCACTGGTCGCAAATGGCATATCGGCGCGGGTGTCATACGTGTACTCAACGCCCAGGTTGGAACGGAAACAGTTCCTGGTACACGTATTCTGAATCTGCCCTGCCGTAAAGGTTGCGGACTCTCCATTGTACGACATCGAGACCGTGGAGAAGTACGACCACGGTACCGGCAGTCCGAAGCGCAGCGAGGCACCCGTGCGGATGTTCTGGCCCAGGTTGCCCACGATGAACCGAGACTGCGTGCGGTAGGCGCTCAGCGTCCCCGAGGTACGCGTTCCGCGAAGCGCGGGGTCAGAGTACGTCGCGGTAAAATCGTTGAAAAACCGCCCGTACTGCCAGTTCAGCTGCCCACGCTTACATAACCCGAAGAGGTTGGGTTGCTCCAATCCGATGAACCCACCAAACCCAACGCCTCCCTGTCCCATCGATGCGCCAAAGTTGATGCTGCCGGTGCGCTTCTCCTTGACTCGAAACACAATATCGACATCGCCCTGATCATTAATGGGCTTATAATCCGGAAAGGCCATCGGCGACTCGAAGAAATTCAGATTGCCGATACTTTGGTAGCTGCGAATGAGCGATTGCTGATTGAACGGACCACCCGGAACGAGAAAAATCTGGCGCCGGATACAGTCATCCACTGTAAAGTCATTACCCAGAATCTCGATGCGGTTGACGATGGCGGGATTCTTCTCGTCGATCTCCCAGCGCAGGTTTACCGTGGGCACCGAATCCGGCCCTTCGAACTTGCGTTCGACCACCGGACGGATCGTCGCGTACAAATACCCGTTGTTCCGATACTCCGAGTTCACCTTCTCGATGGCTTCGTCCCACTTGCCCTGATCGAAGATGCCTTCAGGTGCTGCCGCCTCGCGTTTGATCAACCCTTTGACGCGCTGGGTCAACGTCGGGTCGATACCCTCGAAGGGATAAAAGCGCTTGAGATCCGCCGTCGGGAAGCGGCGATTGCCGGCCACATCAAACGTACCGATCCGGTAGCGCGGCCCCTCGTCGATGCCGATCTGGACCAGCCCCTTCCCGCGGTCGCGATCGACGATGAGCGTATCTTTCGTGATCCTAGCGTCCACAAAACCGAGGCGCGAAAAGAGCGTCGGGAGGCGCTCCCCGAGATCCCCCACATATTTATCTTCGTCGAACTCCCCCCTTCGGAACCACCAAAAACCCTCGGGTCGCGTCTTCATCGCGCTCACCACCTGCGATTCCTTGACCGCCTCGTTGCCCACAACATCGATAGCGGCAATCGCCAGTCGTCGCCCCTCATCCACCGCGTATCGCAACGCAATACGCCCATCCGGCATCATCGTGGAATCGATCGTCACCCGCGCGAGATAGTAGCCGTTCTTCTCGTACGTGGAGTCGATCCGTGCCCGGGCCCGCGCCACTTGCAGCGGGTCGATCGGGCGGCCGATGAGCAGATCGATCTTGTCGCGCACTGAGCGCTCCGACACCGCTTTGGGACCCTCCACGGTAATGTCGCCGAGGATCGCGCGCTCCCGCACGCGCACCACGGTGATCACCTTGTCGATGACGCTCTCCAGATCACACTCGAGCTGCACGTCATCAAACTCGTTGATGGCGTAGAGCGCCTTGATCGCCCGCTGGATCGCGGGAAAGTTGAGCGGGCTGCCCGCCGTCAATGCCGCCTCCGTGCGAATGCGGTCCTCGGCAATCCGCACGTTGCCACGAATAGCGATGGAGTCGGGAGACGCACAACGGCCGGTCACATCTTGCGCCGCGACAAGGCGCGGCGCGCTCAACAGCGCCACAAAGGCGAGACCGGCGGTGAGTCGGGAAACAACTAGTCGGGAGAGGCTTGTACGCATAGCCTTGGAATATACACCGAAACAGCAAGCGGCCGGACCCGCATGAGGGTCCGGCCGCCTGGCTCATC
>JBBQUH010000033.1:0-38014 GCA_038212625.1 Gemmatimonadales bacterium
CTCCGGGAAGACGCCCCAGATCGTATTGCCGAGTAGTGCCTCGACCGTGGTGCCGAGCTGAGCGGCCGCCGCGCGGTTGACGTATCGATACTGCCAGTTGGTGTCGAACAGCAGAAGCGCCGTTGGCGCCTCGTCCATGACAGCAAGCGGAAGCCCAAACAGTTCATCAGTTTCAAGCATACAGGTCGTCAAAGCCGGGGTGGGATGAACGCTGAGATCTGGGGCCCGCTACGATTTTTCGGCTGCGAAGACGTGACAACTGCGAAAATATCCACTCTCGGCGAATCCTTCGCCAGCAAATCTTGGTCCGGAAACGCTGGAGGCACGGTGGCGGCTCTCGCCGTGGGCGTCGCTTGGACGTTCGACATCCGGGATCTTCTGATTCTTGGCTACGAGAGCTTTCGGCGCGTTCCGGCTAAGGCCGGGTCCGCTTGCCCTTGCCGACGCCCGTCCGTAGCCTCACGGCACCATGAATAGATCTCGGTTTGCGATGTCTGCGGTACTCGTCTGGTGTGCCGCCTGCACCGGGCCTGGTGAGCGCCCTCGTAACACCGATAGGGTGCCGTCCGCACCGATGGTGTCACCCACCGGCGTCGCTCTGCCACCGCCCGCGCGCGTTGGCACGCATGTCGACACCGTCCACGGTGTTGCCGTCCCCGATCCGTATCGATGGCTCGAAGACACCACGGCCGCAGAGGCGCGCTCGTGGGTGGCGGCGCAGGAACGGTATGCGGCGGCGGTACTCGCGCGTGGTATCGGCCAGGATTCGCTCACCACGCTGTATGAGAACGTGTACCGCGACGCCCCCACGCTTGGTCACTTGGTGGAGTCACCGGCGGGGCTCACGATGACGCGTTGGCTCGGCGATGCGCCATCGTTGTTTGTGGCGGCGCGCGATGCCACGGGTGAGCGACTGCTGATGTCGGCCGAAACCATCGCCAAGACGTTCACGGGATCAATCCGCCAGATCGGGCCGTCGCCAACCGGCCAGCTGCTCGCGATGACTACCACCGCCGCCGGCGATTCGGGGGCCGCGGTCATGGTCATCAATGCGACCACGGGCGCGCCGATGGTCGATCGCATTCCTGATCTGTTGACCACCACGAGCTCCACGCAGTATCAGGTGTATTGGCTGCCGGCCGACAGCAGCGTACCGGCCTTTCTGTATCCGCGACTCTGGCCTGGCAGCGCACGCGGCCCGCTCGCCGATCGCCTCGCCCGTGGACGGATCTTTCTGCACCGGATCGGACGGCCGCAGTCGGCCGATGTCCCGGTGTTCGGCTATGGTGTATCGCCACAGGTGTCCTTCGCACTGGAAGATGTGGCAACGCGTGTGTACGCGGCACCGGGTTCGCGCTGGCTGATCGGCTCGGTCTTCCGCGCAAGCAAAAATGGTCGGGAAGACTACGTCGCCCGGCGTACGGAAGACGACGCCACCGTGCCTTTGTGGGCGCCCTTGATCGCCCTTGCGGATGTTGCGACGTATCCGCAGCTGCGCGGCGACACCGCCTACGTGATGTTGCGTCGTGATGCCGATCGCGGACGCATCGCGCGACGGGTGCTTGGTGACGGTTTGACGCCGGCTGGTGCGTGGGAGACAGTGGTTCCCGAACGCCGCGGCGTGATCACGGCGTTCAGCATCGTCGGTGACGGGTTGTACTTCACCGAGCGAGATGGTGGTGCGCTGTCGCTGTATGTGCTGCCGCCAGGCGAATCGGTCGCGCGACCGGTGACGCTCCCGCTGATCGGCACGGTGCGTATTCTCCCTCGCTCGCCAACGATGGATGGCGTGCTGGTGAGCGTGGAATCGTGGGCCATCGCGCCCCGCTGGTTTCAGGTGTCACGCGCCGGTACGGTGGTTGAGGCGCTGCGCATTGACGACGGCGCGAAGATGTCCCCGTCGCCGACCGTAGTCAGCGAGCGTCTCGACGCCAGGTCCGGTGATGGCACGATGGTGCCGGTGTCGCTTGTGTATGATCGTGCGGCGTTGCGCAGCGGCCGTCTCGATGGCACCGCACCGCTCCTCGTGGAGGCGTACGGCGGATTCGGCGATGCGATGGATGCGCAGTACGATCCACTGTTGACGGTGTGGACGGCGCTCGGTGGTGTGTACGCGTACGCTCACGTGCGCGGAGGCGGCGAGCTTGGGGATGCGTGGCACAAGGCCGCCATGCGCGAAACGAAGGTGCGCAGCGTGGAGGATGTGATCGGTGCGACGGAAGCATTGATTGCGCGCGGCTACAGTGCACCGGGTCGTGTGGCATTTCAGGGTATTTCGTTCGGCGCGGTGTTGGCCGGGCTCGTGCCACTGGCGCGGCCGGATCTGTTCGGGGCTGTTGTGTATGATGTGGGTGGCCCCGATGAGGTGCGCGCCCCGGCACTCGATCCATCGGCTGCCCGCAACATCGCCGAGATCGGCGACGTCGATACGCCCGAGGGCATCCGTTTGTTGATGGCCGCCTCGCCGTACCATCGGGTGCCGGTGCGGGTCGCTCATCCGGCGATGCTTATCCACAGTGCAAGGGACGACTACAATTTCGGCACCGAGATGCTGGTGGCCAAGTACGTGGCACGCCTGCAAGCGGCAAACAGCGGCGAACGGCCAGTCACATGGGTACGGACGGAGGGCGGGCACCGCTGGCTCAGCTCACTGTCCCCCGAGTGGGCAGCACGGCAGACTGCGTTTCTTCTGTGGCAGCTCGGCGATCCGCGATACCAGCCGCGTGTCACACCAAGGTAGGCGTTCGATCGAACAGCGCTCGTGGGCGGCCTGAACATCTGCTACAGATCCCCGCCATACAGATCTCGCGAATAGACCTTCTCCCGCACGTCGTCAAGCTCCGCACTGACACGATTGGCGATTATCAGGTCGGCACGCTGCTTGAAGCAGTCGAGGCATGTCTCCACACGGCTCTGCAGAAAATGCTCGGCGTTGAGTGCCGGCTCGTACACGATCACCTCGATGCCGCGAGCGCGGAGCCGCTGCATGATGCCTTGGACGCTCGAGGTGCGGACGTTGTCCGACCCGGCTTTCATCACCAGCCGGTACACCCCCACCACCTTCGGCGCGCGCCGCACGACTTCGCGGGTGATGAAATCCTGGCGCGTGCCATTGGACTCCACGATCGCCCGGATGAGCGTTTGCGGCACGTCGAGCGCATTGGCAAGCAGTTGCTTGGTGTCTTTGGGCAAGCAGTAGCCACCATAACCGAACGATGGATTGTTGTAGTGATCCCCAATACGTGGGTCGAGGCCGACCCCATCGATGATTGGCCCAGGGGCGACGTCATGGCACACCGCAAAGCTGTCAAGCTCGTTAAAGAAGGCCACCCGCATCGCCAGGTACGTGTTCGAGAACAGCTTTACGCACTCAGCCTGCGTAGCATCCATTGCCCGCACGGCCACAACGGTGGCATCGGCGGCATCACGCCAGAGTGCGCTGAGCATGTCCACGTGCGGCCCGGTACCGCCGATGATGATGCGCGACGGCGAGAGATTGTCCTGTAAGGCTCGGCCTTCGCGAAGAAACTCCGGGACAAAGTAGATCGCGCCATCGTGTAGCTGACGGCGCAGTGATTCGGTGAAGCCTACCGGTACCGTGGAGCGGATCGCGATGGCCGCCGTGCGATTCACTGTGCGTACGGAACGCGCTACGGCTTCAACGGAGGTCGTGTTGAAGTAGTTGGACTCCGGATCATAGTCGGTGGGCGTTGCCACGATAACGAGATCGGCGTCGGCGTACGCCGTGGCCGCGTCGGTGGTCGCGTGTAGATCCAGTGCGCCGTGCGCGAGCAGCGCCGCGAGGTCGGGCTCTACGATGGGACACTCGCGCGCATTGACCGCTCGCACGCGTTCGGTGTCGATGTCGACCGCTGTCACGATATGATGGCGCGCCAGCAGCACGGCGTTGGACAACCCGACATACCCGATGCCGACTACGGCAATCCGCAAAAAACGCTCCGCAAAAAGGTACGCGGAAGTTCGACACGCTCTGTCACTGCTTCCTCGGCGTTTTACCACGGCGCCGTCACGGATCCGTCACAGCATCAGGGCGCGGCAGCTTTTCCGTCAGGGCTCCGTATCGTTCCCGCATGTCCCTTACTCTCCGGCTTGCTGATCGTACGATCGATACCTCCACGAATTCGCACGTTCTCTCGATCGGGCGCGACGCGCTGCCTCCCAGACTGCGCCCCGACGCATCGCTGTCGGTGCTGGACATTACCGAATGGTTCGGCGAGACCAGTGGGGGAATCCGGACGTATGTGCTCGAGAAGGCACGGTACATATCCGCGCGACCCGCATTGCGTCACGTGATTGCGGTACCGGGGGTGCGTGACATGATCACAGACGACGACGGGGTGCGCATGTATCGATTACGGGGGCCGCGCATTCCGACACAGCGCCCGTACCGCTTCATGTTGGCCACACGGAGCGTGAGCCGGATTGTCCGCCACGAGGAGCCCACGCTGATCGAGGTGGGGAGCCCCTTTCTGGTACCGTGGATCGTGCGTCACGCCACTCGTGATCTGCAGGTGCCCTTGGTGTGCTATCATCACACCAACGTGGCGAGCGTGATCGCTCCGCAGATCGGGACGCCGACGGTTTGGGGGCGTGCAGTGCATCGCACGGTGCAACGATACGTCAGCCGGTTGAACACACTGTTTCCGCTCACCATCGTGGGCTCCGCCTACTCGGCGCGAGAGTTGGCACAAGACGGTATCACCCGCGTGGCGCAGGTGCCGCTGGGTGTAGACCTCGACACGTTCGTTCCATGGCGACGTGCGAACACTGCGGCGCTGCGTGGGCGGCTTGGCATTCCGCAAGGACTAGTTGCCGGCTACGTTGGACGCTTTGCGCGCGAGAAAGCGCTCGATGTGGTGCTTGATGCGTGGCCCGAGGTGGAGCGGACCACGGGCGCTCGTTTGGTCATCGCTGGTGCGGGGCCGATGGAGGCTATCTACCGGAAGCACCCGTATGCATCGCGTGTCTGCTTCTTGCCGTTTCAGCAGGACCGCGCCGCAATGGCTGATCTGTTGGCCGCGCTCGACGTGTATGTCGCACCGGGTCCGCTAGAAACCTTCGGGCTCGCCGCGCTCGAGGCCTTGGCGAGCGGAACCCCGGTGCTCACGGTCAACTCCGGTGCGGTCGCCGAGCAGATCGTGGCGAGTGGTGCGGGCCGGCGGTACGAGCCTGCATCCGTGGAGTCGGTCGTGGTGGAGGCGGGGCGACTGTTCCGCGATAATCTGGCTGCGCTGGGGATCATGGGCCGAACGCACGCGGTGACCCATCATGCGTGGCCCCGCGTGCTCGACCGCCTGTTCGCGGTGTATCGCGAATTGCTGCAGTGACGGCGAACCGGCGCGATGGGAGGAACGAGCGTTACGCGGCGTGGTTTGCCACGTGGTGGACGGGATGCCGGGCAGGCGATATGGCCATCGTGTAGTCATCGAAGAGCTGATTCCACACCATCGGCCATTCGCGCCGTTCTGCCTCCCGACGAGCGGCCGCGGCTAACGTTGCCCGGCGCGCCGGCTGTCGAATCAGCGCATCGATTGCCGCTGTGAGTGCATTCACATTGCGTACGTCGACGGTGCAGGCCGTCTGTTCGTTCGCAAACTCGGTGGTCGGCCCATCGTTGTGCGCAATGACGGCCACCCCGGAGGCCATGGCCTCCAACACTACGTTCCCGAAGGTCTCGGTGGTCGACGGAAACAGAAAGACGTCGCTGGACGCGTACAGGGCCGCGAGCGCTTTGCCCTCGAGGCGTCCTGTAAAAGTCACGCCGGGCGGCGCTATCGACCGGAGGCGATCTTCAGCTGGCCCGTCGCCGACCAGGACCACGCGGACCGAACGTGTCACGTCACTCAACAGCGGTGTGAGTGCTGCCATTGCCGTCTCCAGACCCTTCTCCGGCGCCAAGCGGCCCACGTAGCTCACCAGACAGGTGTCCGGCGTACAGCCGAGTTGCTCGCGAAGCGCCGTGGAACGATGGGTGGGCGAAAACTGCGCTGTATCCACACCGCGTCCCCACACCATCACATTCTCCAAGCCGCGGCCACTCAGCTCGTCAGCCACGATACGGGTGGGCGCAAATGTCCGGCGTCCGCCATTGTGAAACCACTTGAGAAACGGCCAGGTCACCGCATTCAGTCCCTGCATGCGGTAATGTTGCAAGTAGGCGGAAAAGTGCGTGTGGTACGAGGTCACCAGCGGCGTCCCCAACACACGGGCCGCCTGACGACCCGCCAATCCTACGCCGAACGGTGTGGCCGCATGCAGCAAGGTTGGCTGGAATCGCTCGATGACCACGCGTGCGCGACCGTGTGACGGAGCAGACGCCCGTAAATGCGGATACGCCCAGAAGGCGCGACTGGGCCAGCGGACGACTTCTACGGCGGTGGATGGCGTGGCGGCCGGGTCATCGGGCGTGACCACGAGTGCTTCAATGCCACGGCGCTGGCACTCCACGATCAGACGGTCAAGCGTGCGGGCGACGCCGTTCACCTGAGGCACCCACGTATCGGTGAAGAGCGCAAGCCGCTGCAGCGTCACGGCCATGCGTGCACAAGGAAACCGGTAATCAGAGCAAGCGCCTGGCCCGCCACGACGTCTCCTGGAAAATGAACCCCGAGGCGCACGCGGCTGACGCCGACCAGCATGGCGAGCATCAGCAACAGCCCTGCCACGGTGGGGAAGGTGGCGGCGTAAGCGAACGCCACCGCCATTGCGGCGCAGGAGTGCCCGGATGGAAACGAGAACTCGTCGGGTGTCGCGACATGCCGCTGAACACCATGCTGTGCCACCGGACGTGGCCGCGTGGCGCTGCGCTTTGCGACTTGCACGAGCACATGGGACAACCCCAGAATCCACGCGCCTTCCACGGCGGCAGTGTGCCATGCCCCGCGCGCGAAGAGCAACGGCAATAGTACCACGAGGATCGTGGTGGTCGCGCCGCCAACATGTGTCAGGGTCTTCCACCACACGCGAGAGAGCAGCCGACACTCGCGCGCCAAGAGGAGATGCTGGAAGAGCGCACGGTCGTGCGCATCCAGGCGAGCGAGCAGTGGCATCATGAGGCGATCCGTCGAGATAGGGAATGCGCGCAGTGCAGCCGAGGTGTATCCAAGCCTGAAGACTGCGCCACACCTGTGACGTTCCGGCAATGAACGGGTCGCCAATCAGTCACGCTTTGCACGGCGCCAGTGTCGGGTTTTGCGGCGAGAGTGTGACACTTTTGTCGTGTTCCCGCGACAGAGGCTGATGTATAGTTGTTTCATGCGCATTCTTTTTGCGAGCGACACGTATGTACCGCAGATCAACGGTGTCTCGGTGGTCGTTGCTGGCGCGGCGGCTGGGATGCTGGCTCGCGGATGGGCCACGGACGTGGTGGCGCCTCAATATCCCGCGCTTGCACACGGCCGCGATACGCGTTCAGCGGTCGGGAGTCTCGTGGTGCCCTCTACTCGCATGCGCAGTATCCCGGTACCGCGCTATCCGGAGGTGCGAGCGGTACTACCGAATGCGCGCCGGATGAGCGCCGCTTTTGATGCGCACCAACCGGATGTCGTGTTTTGCGCCACCGAGTTTGTGATTGGCTCGCTGGCGATGCGTGAAGCGACCCGCCGTCGTCTGCCGGTCGTCACGACCTTTCAGACGGACTTCGGTCGGTATGCGCGCTCGTGGGGGCTGCCGTGGCTTGCCGGCCCGGCGGAGCGCTACCTTGCGGCTTTTCACCGACGGAGCGACTGCGTGCTGACACCGTCCGGCCCCTCTGCAACGCTCCTTCAGCGGATAGGCGTTGCGGATCCGTTAGTGTGGGGATGCGGCGTGGACACCGAGATCTTTCATCCGCGCTATCGGGGCCTTCTTCCACTTTCGAGTGCAGAGAGCGCACCGATCGGAACGCCCGTCTTTACCTATCTCTATGTCGGGCGGCTCGCCCCGGAGAAAAACATCACCGTGATTCTCGATGCGTTCACCGCGCTGCAACAGGTCGTCGATCCGTCCACGGTGCGACTGCTGATCGCGGGTGGTGGGCCTTCTGCCGCCACCCTTGCACGCAAGGCGCCATCAGGTGTGACGTTTCTCGGATACGTGGATCGCCTCCGCGACCTGCCGTCACTCTATGCTTCCAGCGATGCGTTTGTGTTTGCGTCAGAAACGGAAACGCTCGGGCTGGTGGTGTTGGAAGCGATGGCGTCCGGTCTTCCTGTGCTCGCGGTACCGGCGGGCGGTGTGGCGGACCACCTGCGGAACAACGTCAACGGGCTGGCTGTGGCCGCTGGCGGACAGACGGTTGGCGCGGCATCGATGAGTGCGGCCATGGAACGTGTCGCGACCGATGAGCCGCTGCGTGTACAGCTCGCCGCTGGAGCCCGCACCACAGCGACGGCTCTGCGATGGGATGCCGAGTACGACCGTCTGGATGGTCTCTGTCGCACGCTGCTGGGCGTGTCCGTAGCATCAGCCGCCCGAGGTGCCGACCGTACGTCGGCCGCGACGCCGAATCGACCGGCAAGTGGACCCGCTCTCGCGATGGGTACGCTCAACAGCGCGTAGCCCACCGCACGACATCGGTGACAGTTCAACCTGCGCCCCCAACCCTACTGTACGTGCCCGGCCGCTTCGCGATGATAAGCGTCTCGGGCCAGCGAAATCTGTCGTCCACATGGGTATGAATGACAGAGAAACACCATGCCCTCATGAAGCGTTTGATTGTGCTTGAGATTATGCCGTCACACTGAGCGCTCGCGGGCGACTCCGCCACCCCGAATGCAGCAGCCAGATTCATAGAGGAGCGAAAGCCACCCAAGGGCTGATGTGCGCCGCCATCCGCGGTCGAACTCCCACCACGGCCCCACTGGTATGGCGCAAAGCGGTGGTCTACCATGTCAGGTATGTCCAGCCATCCACGCATCCTCCTCTGATTCTCTCTGAAGCCCCGCATGATCCGTTTCGCCGAACTGCAAACGCGCTACCGCGCCGACACCAGTGCTGGTGGGCCCGGCTCCGCGCCCGCACTGGGCCGTGGTCTCGCGCGCATAGGCTGGCGGGCGGTACGTGATCCGTCGCCAGAAGAGCTGGGGAGCTATCTCGCCTTTCTACTCGATGCCTGTGTTCATGAGCATCGCGACGTCTCGGCGCTTGCCCACGGCATTGCCTCGGTACTGCGAGACACGGGGCCGCTGCTCGATGGTGGTCTCCCCCCGGTGGAGGCGTACCTGCCGGCGGCAGAGGAACTGTTGCGGCTCTATGTCCACGACGACGGCGGGGCATCGGCGGATGCCATGCGCCCGGCTGGACTCTGAGCGCCGTGACTAAGTTTCGGTGATGATCCCTTTGCGCGCTGTCATCGCCGTCGCCCGTACCACACGCCCATCGTGAGCCTGCCTGTGTCCGATCCGCAGGGTGGCGCCACCATGCGCCGTCTGTCGGCTGTTGCCCCGCTGGTCCAGTTGCTCACGGGCGTGGTGATCATTGCCGCCGGGCTGCATGCCGCGCGAGCGATTCTCGCGCCGTTGGCGTTGGCGGTGTTCGCGGCGGCGGTCAGTCTGCCCGTGATGACATGGTTGCGTCGGCGCGGGGCACATACAACCGTGGCAATTTTTCTGGTGGTCGCGATCAACGCGTCGCTGCTGACGTTTGTGGGGTGGGTGATTGTCCAGACGGTGAACGAGCTGCGGGTGGAGTTGCCGACGTATCTCGAGCGGGCGCAAATACTGGAAGGAGGACTACGGGAATGGCTGGAGGCCCGTGGCATCACAATGCCGCCCGACACGTTCGCCACGCTGGTTCAGCCCGATCAACTGCTGAACACCGTCACGTCCGCGGCACGGAACATCACGTCGGTGCTGGCGCTTTTCCTGCTCATTTTGCTGTACATGGTGTTTGTCCTGGCCGAGTCGGTTGCGCTTCCCGATAAGGTGCGCCGCGTGTTGGGTCCGGAATCACGTGTGTTGGCGGGAGGAGCGGCGGTGGTAGCGCAGGTGCAGCGCTACCTCGCGCTGAAGACGCTCATCAGCCTGGTGACGGGCTCACTCATCGGCGTGGCTGCGGCGATCTTTGGTGTCGACTTCGCGCTGTTCTGGGGACTGCTGGCGTTCTTGCTGAATTACATCCCCACCATCGGGTCGATCACAGCGGCCGTGGTGGGCATTGCGGTCGCCCTGTTGCAACTCGGACCCGGACCGGCCTTTGGCATGTCGATCGTGTACGTCGTGGTGAATGTCACGGTCGGCAGTATCATGGATCCCATTTTGATCGGCCGTCAGCTACGCCTGTCTCCGATCGTGGTGCTCGTGTCGCTGGTATTCTGGGGGTGGACATGGGGACCGATCGGTGCGTTCCTCTCGGTCCCGCTCACAATTACGCTGCGCATGGTGCTCGAGCGCATTCAGGGGCTGCAGCCGTTCGCCGAGTTGATGGGGCCGGTGGAGGACACGCGCCCGCTGGATCTGCCTAGCGGCGTGGCCCGGTAGTCAGCGCGCGGGAAAGCGGCGCATCGCGCTCGTAGATGTCTTCGCGGAAATGTGTGGTGCCGTCTACGTCGGCCCACGCGGTCCAGTAGAGCAGGTGAACCGGAATGGGCGACTTGAGTTGCACGGAGCGTTCACTCGACTGCGAGGTGGCCGCGTCGATGGCGGCAATGTCCCAGCCGCCGTTGGCGCGCAGCAGGTATTCCGCGAGGGCCAAGGGCTCGCTGAGCCGCACGCATCCCGAGCTGAAACTCCGCTCGGCCTTGTCGAACAATGAGTGATCCGGCGTGTCGTGCATGTACACGTTGAACTGATTGGGGAACATGAATTTTACGCGTCCCATCGAATTCAGTGGCCCAGGATCCTGGCGGAAGCGGTACGGCATTTGGGTACCGCCCACCGACGCCCAGTTCACGGCGCGTGGGTCGACCGGCGTGTTACTGTTTCCGCGGAATACGGTGATCCGTTGCGTAGCGAGGTACCCGATGTTCTTGCGCACCTTGGGCAAAATATCCATGACGGCCAGATTCGGCGGCACGTTCCAGTATGGGCTCATCACCAGATACGTGAGGGTATCTGTGAAGATCGGGGTGTTCCGATACGCGCGCCCCACGATCGACCGCATGCGCAACACGGTGCGTCCCGAGTCCACCACCTTCATTTCGAAGGCGGGGATGTTGACCACGATGTAGCGATCGCCCATCACCGGGGGCAGCCAGCGCCAGCGTTCGAGGTTGAGTCGAATCTGATCCGCGCGTCGCGCGGCGCTCACGTTCATGGCCCGTAGCGTGCCCACCCCCACTGCGGAGTCGATGTCGAGCCCATGACGTGACTGGAAGCGGGCAACGGCTACTTGCAGCGGTGCATCGAACCGCGGTGAGCTGTCGGCGAGCGTGAGATCGCCGGACTGCCGGAGTCGTGCCCGAAGCGTCACTATTCGGCGACTGGTGTCGCCCATGCGAAGCGTCGGTCCGGCGGGAACTCGCGGCCAGTCACCACGCGCGGCGATATCCAGATACGTGGCGAGCGCCAGCTTGAGCGTGTGATAGGCCGGATCGCGCGGACTGACTTCGCTGAGCGCGCCGCGCACCGCGGCCGTCGTGGCGACTTGCCCAAGCAGCGCCAGCAGGTCGGCGCGGGGACGTGGCACGAACCAATCGGCCTTGGCAGATTTGGGATCGACGTACCCGGCGAGCAGATGCGACGCCAACTGCAGGAAGCCATCACTGGCAAGCAGTTCGGCGTCGACCAGCCGCTGATTGGTGCGACCGCTGTCGGTGAGAGCACGGATCGTCGCTTCGAGCGCCGGCACGTGGTAGTCGACCGGTCGAAGTCCGTCGCCCGCTGCCCCGCGGAGCGCATCGAGCAGTTCTGTGAGTGCCGGGCGCATCCCCGTGGAATCCACCCACAGTGGCTCAAACGCGCGTGTCGCGTAAAAGGGCAGGAGGCGCGCCATGGCGTGGACCATCTCGCCATCGATAGCGACGACGCGCACGTCGGTGTTGTGCTCGAGACGCAGGCGTAGTGCGTTCTGCAGCGCCGTTGGCGCGCTGTTCGCCGCCGCTGCGGTTGTCGGAACGGCTTGAGCGTTAGCCGGATCGGCCCCCCTGCCGACGAAGGCCACGATCAACGCGACGGTGGCCCACCGGACTGGGCGGAGCGAACGGAAAACGGACTGAGGACACGTGGTAGGCGACATGGCATTGGGAGTCATGACGCAAGCGTACCCTGAAGATCGGTCGATGGGTCAGAGGGGACCTTCGGTCCTTGGAAGCACTCGTTACACCACGCGCGGCCTACGGTCCAGCAAACAGCCAAGCGCCCAGATAAGCAGCGACGCGCCAAGCGAGGCAAGAAACGGGGTCGCGTTGCCCGCGAGTAGCGCCGCCGAATACACGCCCACGCCAGCCAACAGGGTCGCCGCTGCGGTGCGCGCTGACCCAATGGGGGTGAACAACGCGAACAGCACGGTCACAAACACGCCGGCGCTGCCAAAGGCAGACGCTTGTTCCACCAGGGCAAAGACGCCGTCGGCGTTGATCGCGAGCACGTAAGCCAGAGCGCCGAATGCCAGTACGCCGACGCGCGCCACCAGCACCTTCTGCCGCTCATCCGTGATCTTCGCGATCGGCACGATGAGGTTGTGCGACAGCAGACCGGACGAGACCAGCAGAGTGGAGTCGACGGTGGAAAGAATCGCCGAGACGAGCCCGCCGGCGAAGACGGCGAAGAACACGGAGGGGAGCAGATCGCGTGCAATCGTTGGCAGGAGCCGTTCGGCATCGACCAGCGACGGCACGAGCGGCGCAGCAAGCAGGGCGATGATCACGGGAATGCTGCCGATCGTGAGATAGAGCACGCCTGCCGCCAGCGACGAGCGCTGCGCCACCGTGGCGGAACGCGCGGCGATCACCCGGCCGACCACCTCGGTGGCGGCCAGTGAGCCGATCACCGGAATCGCCCAGGCTTCGAGTGTCTCCAAGCGGGAGCCTGCGGCGATCGGCGCCAGATTCAGGCGCGGCGTAGCACGCAGTAACTCCATCGCCTCGGCGGGTCCACCCACGCGCATGATCACTGCCGCCAGCAGCGCGACCAAGCCGAGCGCGAGAATTCCCCCCTGCAACACGTCGGTCATCGCGTCGGCGAGCAAGCCACCGAACGCGGTGTATGTCACTGTAAACAACGCCGCCAGCCCGATGGCCAGATTCACATCGACCTCACCGGTGGTCGCGATGACCTGTCCAAAGGCGCGCACTTGCGCTGCCGCCCACAAGATGGAGCTCGGAATGAGCAGTACCGCAGCCAACCGCTCCACACCGGTGCCGAACCGCTGGCGATACAGATCCGCCAAGGTGGTCAGCCCGCGATTCCAGAGCGGACGCGCGAGGAGTGCTCCCATGAGCACGAGACAGAGCCCGTAGCCGAACGGTTCGGCCGACGCCAGCGAAAGTCCTTCGCGATACACGCTGCCCGACGAGCCAATCACGGTCTCGGCGCCAAACCACGTGGCGAAAATGGATCCGGTGGCCAGCGCGTATCCAAAGCGCCGGCCACCTACGAGGTAATCGTCTTCCGTCTTGATGCGGCGCGAGAGCCACACACCGATGCCCAACTGGAGCGCAAGAAAGGCAATCAGTGCAACGAGAGGGCCAGTCACGAGCGCAGCGTCACCGCGGTTCGAGAATCGCCGTGACGCGATCGGCGATGTCGCTCCAGTGCGCGCGCGCGGTGGCACCCACCGCGGCCCGCGCCTCCCGCTGGATCTCGCGCAGCTGCATCCGCGCCATGGCCGGCAGGTCGCTCTGCGCAAGCGACGGTGCGGTCACGAACGGCACCGCGCGTTGTGCTGCGCCACCGCCGCCGGCACCCACGCCCGTCGGAGATGCCGCCGCCGTTCCAAGCAACGCCTCAAGGCGCTGCACATACACGCGCTGCACCTGCCGACGATCGGCATCGGGCGGCGCGGTGGGCGGCGTTTGTTGGGCACCCATGGCCGGTGGCGGCGAACAAGTCGAACAGCCGGCGAGGAGTATCAGCAGGGAGCGGCGCATGGTTGGGGCAAGGGCGCGGGGGCAGCGAACAACCGAGTAGCGGTCGGGACTGTGGGCGAACATGGCGCCACACGGGGGAGGAGGCAACGGCCGGGACGCAGCGGTTCCGACGGTACCGGTGCCGTTTGGCGCGCCAATGTGGCATTCTTCGGGATGTGGCCGGCATGGGCAAGTCTGACAGCGTGGATTGTTGGTACCAGCACCGCCGCCGTAAGCGGCGCGGTGACTGCGCAATCTGCGGCGACTTTTTATGCGGAACTCGACCGGCCTCGCTGGGCGCCGCCTGCGTGGCTTTTTGGGCCTGCCTGGAGTGTGCTGTACGTGCTGATGGCGGTCGCGGCCTGGCGCGTGTGGCGCTTGGAGGGATTCAGCGGGGCCCAGTATGAGCTGGTGTTGTACGCGGTGCAGTTGGTCTTCAACTCGGCTTGGAGCTGGTTCTTCTTTGGCCGCCGGAACGGTGCGCAGGCGACGATCAATGCCGTGTTGCTCTGGCTTGCGATCATGCTCACGCTCATCGCCTTCTGGCGTCGCGACACGTTAGCGGGCGTGCTGTTCCTGCCGTACCTCGCATGGGTCACGTTTGCGAATGCGCTCACGATCTCCGTGTGGCGCCGGAACCCGACCTTGCTGTAGGCGCTGAGCCGCTGCTGCTGCAGCGCGCTGCTGACCGCGCGCAGGTAGATGGGCGCCTCAGTGCGCGAGTCGTCGCGCAACGAGTCCTGGCGTACGAGCGCCTCTTCGGCAATCACGCGAAAGAATACTTGACGAGTGATCTGGTACTCGGCGCGGACACGCTGTGTGTTCCAGGAGAGCACCGTGGTCCCATCGGTCTTCCGATCGAACTGCTCACAATGCAAGGTCGCCGCCACTCGCACCTGCTCCGTGGGGCGCATCTTGAGCGTGTTCTGTGATCTGAGAATGCAGGCCGAGCTCCACTCGGGTTCCACCGTTCGGAATACTGCCGGCTCCCGAGCGTGTAGATCTCAAGGACAGAACAGCTCAGTCAGCGCTTCGGCGCACCGAAGAAGTTCATGCGGTGCGTCGTGGAGACGTTGCCAATGCCGGTCCGCGCGATGAACCCGCTCTTCGCGTCCGGAGTACCATACCAGCACTTCGGTGCTGTCGCGCGCCACCGCGACATCCGCCGGGAAGAACTGAGTAAACCCCGTCATCACGGCGACGTCGGCCCAGACCGCTTCGCGGCAAGCCGCGGGCTGCAATCAGCGACGAGCGCACACGACTCCACAGGAAGCGAAAGGGAACAGCGGCACAGCCGCCACGAGGATCATCCGTGCGGTGCGTCCACGAGAGGCCACATCGGTGCCGCAGCTTGCTTTGTGAGATACGCACGGTGGGGACGAACCGCTCATTGTGGCCCCGCCAGGGGCGGAGTCGCGAAGAATTGCGGCTTTTGCTCGCTGGCACGTAGCGGAATGCGCCCAGGGAGACGATTGTTATGGTATGAGCTCGCTTGACAACACCTTTGTGGTGTCGGCAAGCACCTCGTATCGGTGATATCACTTTCTACGTTCCGCCCTCCAACGCCGGGCCTGTGGTTATCGGCCCTTCGTCTCATGGCCTATCTGCGCTGTACCGCTTGCGGCTCGAAAGCACTGGTGGCGGCCTCCCAATGCCCGCGCTGCTGGCATCCATTCCAGCTCGTCAACGCCCGCGGGGACCGCGCCAAGCTCGCGCGCTGTCGCGGCTGTGGCATCATGCATCGGGCCGACAGCCTCTGCCATTGGTGTGGAGAAATCAAGACGCCGGCGTGGCGTTCGGCGGCGGTGTGGCGACCTCTCTCGGGACTCGCGGCCGCTGCAGTGCTTGCCGTCGGTGGGTGGCAACTGGGGCCGGGGGCGTTGTCGGCCGTACGCTCGTCCGCGGCCTCCCTTCGCGCCTCCACCGCGCCGGTCGCTACGGTCGCTGAAGGCCCGGCTGGAACGCCGTCTGTGGCGGCGCCTCGCCCGGAGCCCCGCGATAACGGGCTGATCACGTCGGCCATGGCCGCAACGGTGACGCAGGCAGACAGCATCGAGTGGACGCCGGCCGTAGCACGCACGTGGGTCAATGTGCGAAGCGATGCCAGCCGAGACGGCGAGGTGGTGGGAGTGATCCAGCCGGACGCGCGCGCGCTTTTGGGGAGCGACCGCGCCGGGTGGCGGCAGGTTCGCTCTACCGAAGTCACCGGGTGGGTCGATCCGCGCCTGTTCGACGCCGATTCCTTGCGGCCTCGCGGCGACTGAGTTGCGCGCCGTCTCGCGTCGGCGAGGGTTTACGCTCATTGAAGTGCTGGTCGTGATCGTCGTGATCGCGATCCTGGCGACGTTTGTTGCACCCAGCCTGTTCCGCAACGTGGGGACGGCCAAGTCGGCGACGGCCCGCGCCCAGCTCGAGAGTTTCTCGACGGCCCTCGACAGTTACCGACTCGACCATGGCCGGTACCCGAGCACCGCACAGGGACTCGCGGCCCTCTGGCAGAAGCCCACGATCGACCCACCCGCCGCGTGGTCGGAGCCGTACCTGCGGAAGGCCGTTCCGCTCGATCCGTGGAGCCGCGCCTACCTCTATGAGGCGCCCGGACGGTTCAATCCGCGCTCCTACGATCTTGTGTCGTACGGGGCCGACGGCGTCGCGGGTGGCGAGGGCGAAGACGCAGACATCACGAGCTGGAAGTAGCGGGGGCTACGGGAATCCCTCACAGACCTGTGGGGATTCCATGCCGGATATCGGGGGAGCACCTGACATCGAACATGCTGGGGAATGACGACTCTCATGTCAGGATGTGAAAGCACGTTTCTCACTGAGGTGTCCGATGATTTCCACCACGGCTGACTACGCGGTGCGCGCGGTAATTCAACTCGCCCGACTTCCCGAGCAGGGCGCGCTCCCTGCCGACGTAATCGCAAAAGCGCTCGGCGCGCCAGCGAACTATCTCGCCAAGACGCTCAACCTGCTGGCCAAGGCGGGCATTCTGATCAGTCGGCGTGGACCGACTGGTGGCTTCGCGTTGGCTATCCGGCCGGCGCAACTCACGATCGCGGCGGTAATGCAGCCGTTCGCGGAGGAGCCGCGTACCGCGCACTGCCTGCAGGCGGATCGGTCGTGCAACCATGAGGCGCCGTGTGCCGCCCATGCGCTGTGGCGGGGACCAGCGGAGCAGGCATTGGCGGCGTACGCCCGCACCACAATTGCGGAACTGCTGGCGTGTGACCTGCACGAGGCACGGCCACCGCTCACGTATGCGCGCTTCGTGACACCGGTCGGTGCGACCCTGAGTCTCGCGGGTTGACCACCGGCCGACTGCCGCCCCGAGATTGAACGCGTCGAGGCAGGGTGATAGCGTTCTGCCGTGGACACGCGTGCTCCCAGACTGACCGCCGATGAATCCGCGCGCCGCCGCACACCCTGCGAGCGGCTCGGTGCGCGACTACGCGCATGCCTGCCCCAAACGCCGTGGCGGACCCGATTTGCGCCGGCACCTACTGGACTGCTCCACCTGGGACATCTGGTGAACGCGGTGCACGTGTGGGGAATCGCGGAGGCTTATGGCGGGCACGTGCTGCTGCGCCTTGAGGATCACGACGGCATGCGCTGTCGGCCGGAGTACGAGACGGCGCTCCTCGACGATCTCGATTGGCTCGGGTTCGAGCCACAGGTGGCCCGTACCACGAGCTTTCGAGCGGACCCGGCGGCGCATCCGCAGCGGCAGTCCAATCACAGCGATCGATACACCGCCGCGCTGCACGGGCTCGATCGTGCCAATCTGGTCTACGCGTGCGTGTGCACACGTCGCCTGATCGCGGCTGCGGCTTTGCACGCGCCCGGAGAGGAGCCACGATATCCGGGAAGCTGCCGAGTGGGGAGGGGCGACGAAACGGCCACTGCCGCCCGCCGGGTGTGCATGGCGCCGGGTGTCGAGGTCTGGGAGGACATCCGTCTGGGGCTGCAGCGACAGGACCCGGCCGCGCAGTGCGGGGACGTGCTGGTGCGGGATCGGCACGCCCAGTGGACGTATCAGTTTGCGGTCGTTGTCGATGACATGACCGACGCGATCGATGTCGTTGTCCGTGGCGAAGATCTGCTCGCCAGCACCGGACGACAACTCCGGCTCGCGCGACTGCTTGGGCGGACCCGCCCGATGCAGTGGCTGCATCACCCGCTCGTAACGCATCCCGACGGTGTGAAGCTCAGCAAGGCCAACAGGGACACGTCGTTACGTGAGCGCCGCGATGCGGGTGCCTCACCGGCAGAGTTGTTCGGGGAGGCCGCGTGGCGAGCCGGACTGTTGGCCACACCACGGGCAGTCCCACGCGCCGAGCTTGCGGCGTTGTTTGTCTGATGGCGCGGCGACCTATCGAGAGGGTCGCCGTGCGCGTGGAGCGTCAGCGCGCAGCGCTGGTACCGACGAGTACTCCCAACACCACGAGCAGCGCCCACTGCGGGCCTTTGTAACCATCGGTGCGGTCGTCGTACGATTCGTCGAGTGAGTGGCTATTGCGGCCCACGCCACCGCCATCGATCGTGATGGCCGGGATACCGAGACTCATGGGGAGGTTGGCGTCCGTGCTCGAGTTCGTGAGCGGCGCGTAGATGTTCATCGTGCGCGCTGCGGCGAGCGCGGTGCGCACGACCAGACTGCTGTCCGGCGTGCGGCCGGCGGGTCGGATGCCGATGGTGTCGATCTTGAGCGCCAGCGGAACGGTCGACTTGGGCCAGCGGCCCTTCTCTGCGTCGAGCGCCTTGCGCAACACGTTCTGTAGTTGGCGATCGACATCGGCGAGCGCGGTGGCTGACTCACTGCGCAGGTCGATGTCCATCATCCCTTCGGCCGCAATCGAGTTCACCGACGTGCCACCCGAGATGATTCCGACGTTGAACGTGACGATCGGATTGGAGGGTACCTGCAAGTCGCTGATGCCCGCGATGGCACGACCGAGGGCGTGAATGGGATTGGGCATCCCGAACGCCCCGTAGCTGTGGCCACCCGGACCCACGTAGCGGGCGCGATACCGATTGCTCCCAACGCCGCCGTTGGTGATGCCGTAGCCGGTGCCGTCGATCGAGAAAAAGACGTCGATGGAGTCCTTGAGCGGGCTCGCAAAGAGCGCCCGCACGCCACGCAGATTGCCGGGGCCTTCTTCGCCGACCGTGCCCACCACCAGCAGGCGACCGGCGAACGGGATCTTGTTGGTCATGATCTGGCGCGTCACGGCGAGCGTCACGGCGAGTCCGCGGCAGTCATCACCGATCCCGGGGCCGGAGAACTTCGTTCCCTGGCGTTTGACCTTCACGTCGGTGCCTTCGGGAAATACCGTGTCGAGGTGTCCACTGAGCAACACCGTGGGGCCGGGGCGGGCGCCGCGTATTTCGCCGATCACATTGCCTTCGCCGTCCATGCGGACTTGCTGCACGCCGAGGGCCACGAGTTTGTCACGGAAAACGCGCGCGCGCGCTGCCTCTTTGAAGGGTGGGGCGGCCACTTCGCAGAGCCCCACCTGCTGCTCGAGCGTCCAGGCGTTCTCCGCCTGCAGCGCCGCGAGGGCTCGCGCCACGAGCGGCTGCTTCGCAAGGCGATCGAGTGAGGCCTCCACCGGAGTGGCCGGCGCCGACCGGGGTGTCTGGGCCGTGAGGGCCGACGTGGAGAGGGCGTGGGCGACGAGCATCAGTGAGAGGGCGCTCGCGTGTCGGGCGGCCGTGGTGCGGCGAAGGGTGGTGAAGAGGTGCATGGTGTCAGGAGAGAGGAAGCACAGGGAGGCAGTCCTGCAGCAGATCAGACGCGCACCAAGGCCGCCTGCCACTTGGCGGCTTCGGTATCGCTCTCGAACACCACAGCGCTATCGACGACCAGCACATCGCCGTCTCGGCTGATTTGGAAGCGGTCCATGTTCCGGGTGGCCCGTCCGCTTGTAAAGGTACCATTGGGCTGGTACTTCGACTTGTGCTTGGTGCACTGAAAGCCACCGTTCCGCGGCAACGTGCGGAGCGCGGTATTCTGGTGCGGACACGACAGCGCAAAAGCGAACACCTCGCCGTTGGACCGGCAGATGATCACTTCGTTGGTGCTGTCAATGGATACGCTGTCGGCCGTGGGAAGCGGATACTTGAGGAGTTGCGCTCCCCCCAGCATCGTGCTGCGGTCTGGCGCCGCCAGTGCTTCGATGGTCCGCATCGGGCCGAGCGCGGTGAGCGCGGCCAGCGAGGCGGTCAGGGTGGCCGTGTTTTTCAGGAAGCTGCGTCGTGTGGAGCAGCCGCCACAGGTTGAGCTCTCGGGAGTCGCGTCGTGCGCAGGCCCCGTCGGCGTGGCGAGCGGTGTGTGCGCGGTGGAGGCAGTGTCGTGGTGCATCGTAGCTCCTAGCTGTTCGTCAGTAGTACGCCGAGGGCGACAATCGTGAACCAGACGATCAGGCTGATCCACGCCGAGCGTCGGAGGGCGCCCCATGGGCGCGAGGCCATCGGAACGACGGTGGCCGGATCGCCAGGGTGTGTCGGCTCCGCACCGTGCAGGACCGCCGATTCCGCGCGTCGCATGAGCAGACCGTTCCCGATCAATACCGCGAACATCGCCATCTTGGTCCAGTACACCCGCGACACCGCGAACGTCGCGACGTCGGCGAGCGCCATGGAGGCACCACTTGCCACCGTCAGCACGAGGGCCCCGATCACCAGGCTGTGCGTGCTGCGCAGGTCGTCGGCCGTCGCTTGCAGCGCTTCAAACGTTCCCGGGTGGGCGCGCAGAACGCGGCGGTCGGCGGCGATCGCCAACCCGCCGCCTCCGAACATGGCGAGCAGATGGACCGCCGTGATGAGCGTCGCGAGCAGCGTGCTTTCGGCGTAGAAGTCGGCCCACGGTTGGACGAGCGCGCTGAGTGTTTCGATCATGGGTCTGGTCAGTTGCCAATGAGCATCAGGAGCCAGCTGGCGGTAGAAAGTCCAATCGACCCAACGGCGACGTTGCGATGCGCGCGGCGCGCGCTGGCCGATTGCTCGGCTTCATCGGCCAGCCGCGTACCGGCATAGGCGAACCCTCCGCTAGCCACCGTGAAGAGCGCGGCATGCAGGAACCGACGCTTCCGTCCGTTCGGGTCCTTGCGTCCTTCCCAGAGATTCCAGCCGCCGGTGATGGCATTCGCGCCGAAGAGGACGGCGGAGCCGCCTGCCGCCGGACCGTGTAGCTGCCTGGCCCACGACGGCGCGTCGCTGCCTTTCTCGAGCAATTGATCGCCGGACAGGTATGAGGCGGCGAACAGCGGCAGCATCGCCCAACTCATGACGCGATGGATCCGCACCCGGGTGCCGTAGGCCTCGCTGTACACCACCGCCCGCGGTCGCTTGCGTGTTACGGTATCCTGCGGGCTGAGAGGTGAATATGGTGTAAGGCGAACGATGTGCCGTGGGTCACTGATCGGCGCCTGGTCGAGGCGCCATGTGAGAGCGACTGGGGTACGAACGGCGGCGACGTGGTGATCAGGCGGAAGCACCGCGAGGGCGGTTGCGTGACACGTGATCAGCACAGCGACAGCGATATCGATCAACGGCAACATCTCCGCACTCCCTGAAAGTTTGAGGGTGACTCTTATAATGGATTCTAACGCCCTGACATGAACACAAGATGTCGACATGCAATCCGCTGCGGCGCTCAGGCCCCACGTGGGCAACGAGGCGATGAGCTAGATTGCGGCGCGTGAAGTCTTTTTTTAGCGTGCGTCTGGCGCAGGTCGTGGGCATCGTGGTCGGCCTGCTCGCATGGCCCACCGCCGTGGAAGCGCAGCGCACGGTGCGCTGCCGCCCCGAATTCCGCGTACAGTCTGTGGAATTTACCGGCAGTCCGCGGTTCGAGGACTTCACGATGGCGGCCAGCATCGTCACGCACGGTCCCTCGTTCAACACCCGCTGGCTGCGGATCGGGGACGCGCCGTGCACCGATTCGTTGGAGCTGCGGCGCGATGCGCTACGGCTCGCGGTCATGCACCGGCAGGCGGGGTGGTTTCAGGCCTCGGTCGCGGCGCTCACCAGCTTGGGCGGGCGGGGCCTGCGGGTGGTGTTCGCCATCACCCCCGGCACTCCGGCGGTGCTGGATTCGCTGATCGTGGTCGGACTGCCGGCGCCGGTCGACGAGGCCCGCGCGTTCGACGCACCGCTCGAGACCTTGCGAGGCCTCCGTTTTGATCGCTCGCGGGTGGATAGCGCGGTGGGGGTAGTGCTCAATCTTCTCCGCGATGCCGGGTACGCGCGCGCAGTAGCACCACAGAGCACCATTGCGATTGACAGCGCCACCGCACAGGTCACCCTCGCGTTGACGTTCACACCGGGGCAACGACTCACACTGGGCGCGGTGCAGGTGGAGCTCCAGCCGCTGGATGAGGGGTCTCCGCGGGTGGACGCCGGGGACGTGCGCCGATTGATTGGGCTCGAAACCGGTGCGGTGTACCGTGCGAGTCGCGTGCTGGAGGCGCAACGCGCGCTGTATCAGTCGGACGCATTTCGCGTGGTGCTGATCGACACGGTCACGCCGAGCGATTCGGCGGCGTCGGGGACCATCAACTTGCGGGTGATCACGGCAGAGGCCAGCACGCGGAGCGCGCGGGTTGGTCTTGGATGGGCCACGCAGGACTGCATTCGTACCCAAGGCCGTATTTCCAACCGCAGCTTTCTCGGGATCGGACGGAGCCTTGAAATTACCGCACGCGCTTCGAAGATCGGCATCGGGGCGCCGACGGACTTTGCGCCGGCGCTCTGCTCGGGTGCGTTGCGCGCCGATCCGTTCAGCGAGCAGCTGAATTACTACCTCGGCTCCACGGTCTCCAATCGCACGCTCTTCGGCATTCCGGTCGTCCCGGTGGCGACGCTGTATAGCGAACGACGCGGCGAGCCGTTCGCGTATCTGCGTGAGACGACAATCGGCGGACTCTTTGAGGTGTCGAAGCAGATTGGTACGCGCACTGCGGGCTCTGCCGGCTTTCAGTACGAGAATGGTAAAACGACCACCGATCCGGTGGTCTCGTGCTCCAGGTTCGGACAGTGTCGGCCGGAAGACTATGTGCTCTCGCTGTTCGGTCGCGGTGTCGCGATCGCCAGTACCAGTCTTTCGCACGATCGCGCCAATGATGCCATCAATCCCACGCGCGGTTGGCGCACGCGTGGTGAGTTGCGCGCGGGGCAGACGTTCTCGGAGCTCGTGTCGTCGCTCCGCTTCTATCGGACAACCATCGAGGGCACGTCGTACTTCCGGTTTCTCGGGGGTACGGTGGGTACCCGCCTGCAAGTCGCGCGGGCGTTTGCGCCGGGGGCGGAACTCGTGGATGGGTCTCCCCTGCTGCCGCCGCAAGAACGCCTCTTCGCGGGCGGGCAAAATTCGGTACGCGGCTTTCAGCAAAATTTGCTCGGCCCGTTGGTGTACGTGGTTTCAAACGTTCGCCAGTTGACGACGCCGGACGGGATACGCTACGTAGAGGTTTATCCGGATTCCTCCTTCGATCGCGCCGTTCCGCGTGGTGGTACCGCGTTGGCCGTGGCGAATCTGGAGTGGCGACGCAGCCTTCCAGGGCTGAGCGATCAGTTGCAGTTCGCCGTGTTCATCGATGGCGGCAATGTCTGGGAGACAAACGCCGAAGGATTTCGTTGGAGTAATCTTCGCGCCACGCCGGGACTTGGCCTTCGAATTGTGACGCCGCTTGGGCCGTTCCGCGTCGACGTCGGCTATCAGCCCTACGCACCGCGCGCCGGCCGCGCGTTGTTCTTTACATCGGGCGACGGCAACGGCGACACAGGCCAGATTCTGTGCGCCAGCCCGCGCACCGGGCGGATAGACGGGGAGTTCGACGATATCTTCTCTTGCCCGAACAGCTATCAGCCCACCCGAGGCAAGGGCGTGCTCTCGAGGCTCGCGTTTCACTTCGGCCTCGGGCAGGCGTTTTGACCATGTCGCGCAGACAGCGTCACGCGCTGGTGGCCGCCGCCGTGCTGCTTGGCACACTCGGTGCCCTCGGCGGCACCTATCTCGCGCTGACCCGTTCGGCGAACGGGCGGCGCTGGCTGCTGAGCCAGGCGATTGCGCAGATCAACGGCATCTTTGGTGGACGCGGCACACTCACCGTAGGGACGCTGCAGTCGGTGGGATTTGGGCGTATCACGGCTGACAACGTCGTGCTCCTGGATACGGCCGGTGTACCAGTGGTGCAGGTCGTTCGGCTGGAAGGCACGGTGGACATGCGTGCACTGTTTGATCGGCAGATTCATCTCACGCGGTTGGCGCTGCGTGGAGTAAAGATGGATTTTGGGGCCGACACGGCGGGCCCGTGGAACATCGCCTACATCATCTCGGGCGATACCACCACCACGACTGTTCCCAGTGCCCGGGGCTTCGGTGACGACGTGCGCATTGACGCGATCGCTCTGGACGAAGGGACGATTTCCACGAAAGCGCCTTGGGCGCCGCATCCGATTTTTATCGGTGCGGCACGCGATAGCGTCATCGCGGTGCGCGACAGTTTGCATGATCTCGTGCGCGCCGCAGATGGTACGTACTTCGAGCGGCGTGTGATCACTGTGCAGCGCGCGGTCGTCCATGATGCTGTGATCATCGATCCGCGCGGGCGACCGTCGTCATTGGTCCTTGATTCACTGGTTGGCGCGGTGTCGGATCCACCCGTGCGCATCGTCCACGCCGGAGGCCGCCTGCAGTGGACGTCGGATTCGCTGCAGTTTCAACTGGCTGACGTCAGGCTACCGGCGTCGAGTGGCAGCGCCACGGGGACTGTTGCCTGGAATCAACCCGGGCCGGTACGCTTTGATGTGCTGATCAACGCCGAGGCGGGTCTGTCGGATCTTGGCTGGATCTGGGATGTGCTGCCGGCTGAGGGGCGCGGCAAGGCCACGGTGCGGATGCGCACCCTGGAGGATCCGGACAACATGGAATTTTTGCTGTCATCGCTCGATGTCACGAGCGGTGCGTCGCGTGTACGAGGCGGGATCGCGGTGGTGGTGCGACCGGCCGATCTACTGCTCCATAGCGTGGACATCATGTTCGATCCGATGCAGAGTGACCTGCTGCGCCGCGTTACGTACGACGCGCTCCCGCCCGAGGTGGAGGGCACCTTTTCGGGGCGCGCCATTGCCGCCACGGGTGGTCCGCTCACCGCGTTTCTGATTGATTCGCTCGACATGCGCTTTGCCGATGCGCGGGTGCCGGACGCCGTATCGCGTGTGCAAATGCGCGGCACGGTGGGAATCGGCGCGGAGCCAACGGCGCGCAATGTGACGATCAGCGCCTTGCGCGCCGATCTGCGCTCTGCACCCGGGCTCGTGGCGGAGTGGCCGGCAGTGGATGGCATAATTACCGCCTCCGGTCGGATCAACTCGGCCAGTCTCACCGCCGCTGACCTCAGGGGGATGAACATCTCGTGGACTGATGCCGTCGGCAACACATCGGTGGTACGCGGCGATCTGCAGGGCCGGGTCGGTCCTGGCGCGCCGTTCGTGGAGGCGGCCCTGGCTTTCGATCCGCTTTCGCTGCGGGCGCTCGCCCGAGTGGACACGACGCTGATGGCGCAGAGTGCGCTGCGTGGATCGCTGACGGCGCAGGGTCCGCTCGATGCACTCCAATGGACGGCCACCATCTCCGCCGACGAGTCGCCGACCACTGATCGCCAACTGCTGCTGGCGGGCACGTTCGCGCTGGCGGACAGCGCATGGAGCGTGACAGCCGACGGGACGCTCGCCGACGTCGATCTCCGGCGGTGGCTCGGACGCCGTGATGTCCCGGCAACTGCCATTGGCGGCAAACTGCGTATCGCGGCCAGCGCGCCGCGTTCGGTAGACGGAGCGCCGGCGCCGTCGATAGACCTGCGCACCGAACTCGCCCTGACGCAGAGCGCGACTGACGAGCGGCCGGCGTTGCGGGTGGTGGGTTCGGGTGGCGTGCAGTCAGGGCGCGTCGTGGTAGACTCGCTGTCGGCCGACGTGATCGGCGTGCAGATCGCGGCGCGCGGCGCGCTCGCGCGGGACTCGATGACCACCGATACGTTGGTTATATCGATGCAGACCGACTCGCTCGAGCTGGTGCGCAGTCAGCTTGGGGCGCTCGCCAACATGGTGCAACCCGCGGATAGCGCGCTGGCGGCGTCGATGCGCGTGTATGCGGCAGATACGTTGCAGGGCGACCTGTCGCTCTCCGGCTATCTCTTCGGTAACGTCAAGGACGCTGACGCCACCATGGCGTTGGGCGCGCGCGCGCTCCATGTGGGCGCCATTCGCGCCGGTCGGATCTTCGGATCAGCCCGCGCCACCCACGTCTTCACGTTGCCGGCATTCGAGGGCGCCGCCACGGTGGATCGGGTGGAAGGATTGGGCGCCATTCGGGTGCAGACCGCCGACTTCCGCGTGCAGCGGGCCACGCTGGACAGTGGACAGCTCGTGTTCGACCTCAGCACCACGGATAATGCGCACTTGGAGGTGCGCGGCCTGTACGCCATTACCGAGACGCAGAAGACCGTGTCGCTCGATTCAATCCGATTGCGCTACGACAGCGTGGCGTGGGGGAATGAGGCGCCGGTGGTGGTATCGTGGGATTCGGCGGCGCTGCGCATCGCGCCGTTCGCGCTGCGGTCGAACGAAGCTGGCGTGTTGGCCGGATCGGCCGAGATTCCGTCGACCGGTACGGTGCGTGGTGATGTGCGGTTGGATCGATTCCCGGCGGGTGAAGTGGGCGCCCTGCTGGCCGGGACTACCCCGTTCGACGGCTTCCTGACCGGCACCGCGCAGCTTGCCGGTACCCGCGCCGCGCCGCAGATCGAATGGACGCTGCGGGCTGATTCGCTGGGGGTGGAGGGGGTGCGTATGCCCGCCGTGCGATCCACTGGCGAGTACGCCAATCTGCGGGTGATCGCACGTGCGGTGGTCACCGACTCGGCGGGCGGGATGCTACGCGCCGAGGCGCGCGTGCCAATGGATCTGCGTCTGCAGAGCGTTGAGCAGCGATTGCTGAGCGATGTGGTGGATGCCGAGGTGGTCGTGGATTCCTTGCGCTTGCAGTCGGTCGAGCTTGCGCTACCGGGAGTCAGCGGGAGCACCGGCATTATGAACGGTCGGTTGACGGTGCGCGGCACCACGGATCGCCCCATAGCCGATGGCACACTCACCGTGGATGGACTGGGGGCCGATTTCGACGCCATGGGCGTGGCTCCGCGCGAGGGGCGGATGCAGCTGCGCGCGGAAGCCGATTCGCTGGTCCTTGAATCGTTCCGTATCCGGAGCGGTGGAGTGCGTGACACACTGGAGGCGCATGGTGTGCTGAGATTCCCTGCCGGTGAACCTGCCACGCTGAACGTGCAGATCTCGGCGAACAACTTCGCCGTCGCACGCCAGGATGACGGCACCGATCTGAATGTGAGTGGGAATGTGCGCGTCGCGGGTGCGCTTACGCGTCCCACGCTGAGCGGTGGATTGTTCATCCCCATGGCAAACATCGTCACCGATCCTCTCGGTGCACGAGCGGCCCTTGATCTGACCACGGAGGCCGCGCGGCAACTGCTGGGCGCCGATGAGGTGCCGGTGGCGGAGTCGGCGGCGCAGTCGTTGGCGGCGCTTGGGCGCGTGATCAGGGTGGACAATGCGCGTGTGGACCTCGGGAACGACGTGTGGGTGCAGACGCCGGAGTCGAAGGTGAAACTGGCCGGTGGCCTTTCGGTCACGATGAGTGGCGACCAACTCGCCCTCGAAGGTGAAATCACCACCAATCGCGGGCAGTATCGGCTCGATCTGGGCGTGGTAAACCGCAGCTTCAGCGTGGACTCAGGGCGTGTGCGTTTTTACGGCAGCGCGGCCATTGCGCCGAGACTCGATATCAGCGCCACCAACGTGGTACGGGTGAGCACCGGTGGGGAGATTCCGGTGCGTGTGCACATCGGCGGTAGTTACGATCGCCCCGTGTTGACGCTCTCGAGTAGCGATCCGACGTACGCGAACGGCCCGGAATCGGAAATCATTTCGCTCCTGATCTTCGGCGCGCCCACCTTCGCCCTCGACGGCCAAAGCCAAAGTACGGTACAAGCGGTCACGGGGGTGTTGCTGCCGACCGTCGGTGGGGCGGTGGAGGGCGTGCTGCAACAGCTGTTGCCGATGTTCAATACGGTGCAGGTCAGCACGGCGGGCGGGCAGTCGCAGGACGAACTCAATGCCTTTTCATTGTTGGACAATTTGAGTATTTCTGCCGGCAAGCAACTGAACGATCGCACGTTCCTGCGATTGAACACAGGAGTCTGCCGCGGCGCGTCCGGGCAGCCCGCGTCACCTGGGGCATCCCTCTGGTATGGCGTGGCCGTCGAGTATCGTATAGCGCAAGGCTGGACAGGACAGGTGGGTGTTGATCCGGGCTCCGCGCCCTGCAGCCGACTCGGGGTAGACGGTCTGCCGCGCATGCAGTTCGGCTTCGACTTGTTTCGAGAGTGGATTTTTTAGTCGCACTGCGGCACGGAACGACCAACGGCGAGCACGGCGACCAGCGGGAGTCGGACGGGAGACCAACACAAACCGCGCCGAGCCGGATTGTGACCTCCAGACGATGACGCTGTTGTGGCGCTGGGGTGTGGCGGGCGCGCAACGTGATGTGAATCACAGTTCGACGAGGCGATCGGCGCTTCCAATGGAGCTGTTACGCGCCCGGTCAGATAATGCCGCTCGTTGCCGATGCGTAACCGTCACTCAAACGGCCCAGTCCATTCGATTAGTGGGCGCCCTCGACCGTGGCACGCGGATTGCTCGTTGTACAGATATCGGATGTACCGCGATCCCTCACGCCTCCAAATGACCATGTCTACCACCGGCCGTACCCTTCGCCTCCTAACCGCGATCGCTTGCGCGGTGCCTGCCGCGCTGAGCGCGCAAGCTCCAGTGCTTGGGAATGTCGACTTCAACGGCGACATCTCGTCCAACGGCACGGTGGGGCCCTATGCCGTGGGTCCGTACCGAGCGACGCTGAACGGCTTCAACACGCAGTTCGGCGTTCCGGGCACCGCGTCCATTCAGAACGCCATCATCTGGTGCGTGGACTGGAATCATTTCGCCAACCCGGCGAACGATTCGTATTACTCCACGGCGTTCTTCACGAATCGGAATGGTGTGGTCGGTAACGGTGACTTCTCGCGGACGCGGCGCGGTAACCAGAACGACTATCGCAAGGCCGCCTGGCTGATCGAGCAGTACGACCCGACCGTGGCGAATGTCGGAGCCGGGCTGTTCAACGCTGAGAACATTCAGGGTACGATCTGGAATATGTTTGGCGCCACGTTCACGGATTTTTCTACCTTGATCGTGCCCGACAACTTTACGCTCACGCGTAACTGGTACGTATTGTCCGATGACGAAATAACCGGTAACAGCTCCAACCAGGAATACATGACGTCCACCGCCATGGTCCCGGAACCGGCCAGCGCCGCATTGCTGGCCAGCGGTCTCTTCGCACTCGGCATGGCCGCCCGCCGTCGCCGGTCCATCGCGGCCGTGCGCCACTAGTCGTTGCGAACCCGGAAGTCGCGCGATCAACTCCGCGCGACTTCCGCCTGGAGTCCGCGCCACGCACGGGTCAGCACCGCGCTCGCCCCACCGGCGAGCGCTCCCAACGTCGCGGCGAATGTGATAATCGGTTCGCGATTGCCGTCGTCACCCAGCAGCACATTGAGCAGTTCGGCGCGCAGCTTGAGGATTACCGGCGTCGCCACCTTGATGCCATTGAAGTTGCGATCGTAGCGCCCGCCCACCCCTTCGATCAGCGCCGCGGTCCGCGCGAAAAATACCAGCTCACCCGGTAGCACGATCGGCCAGTTGAACAGCTCGCGCATCACCCGCTCGGCGATGGCCCGTGACCGGACATCCATGGCCGTTTCGGCAGTGGCAATGTCCAGCAAAACGGCCACCAAATCCCGCATGGTTTCTCGCGACGTGCCGGGCGCTACCATGCCGAGCGCGAAGAACCCATCAGCCGTACCTTCTGCATCGCGCTTGATCGCCGCCATGACGGTGTTGAACAACACCTGGCGCGTAGCCACCGGCACGTCGATCACCATGCCGAAATCGAGCAGGATGAGTCGACCCTGCGCATCGACCAGCAGGTTCCCAGGGTGCGGGTCGGCGTGAAAAATGCCGTCGCGCAGCATCATGCGGGCATACGTTTCAATCAGCGTTTCCACGAGCACGGTGTGGTTCACGTGTCCACGCGCAATCTCCGCGTCCAGCGCGTCGATGCGCGTGCCAGCCAGAAATTCCATCACCAGCACGTCGCGCCGCGTCAGCGCGGTCTCCACGTTGGGAATCCGCAGCCGCGGCTCGTTCGCGAAACGCGCGCGCATGCGGAGGCACTGCATGCCTTCGCGTTCGAAATCCATCTCCTCCACCACGTGGAGGCCGAATTCGTCGAGGACCACGCGAAAGCCCCGCACGTGGTGGTGCGGGAAGCGGACATACACCGCATCGACAATCTTCTTCGCCAGGCGCACGTCGCGTGTGACGACGGCCTCCACGTGCGGCCGCAGAATCTTGACCACCACCTCGCGCCCCTGATACCGGGCGCGATGGACCTGGCCGAGCGATCCGGCAGCCAAGGGCACCGGGTCGAGCGCGTCCACCACCGTATCCGGGTCGACCTGCCATGCGTCGGCCAGCACTCGGCGGATGATCGGCCACGGCACGGTAGGCACGCGGTCGGTGAGCGTGCCGAGCGCTCCGAGGTAAGGTTCGGGCACGAGATCGGCGCGCGTGGCGAAGATCTGCGCCAGTTTCACGAACGCGGGACCGAGGGCGGCGATGTCGCGCACGAGTCGCGCGGCACGACGTGTGTGAAAGGCCGACGTGCGAACCGCCGGCGGCCCCCACCAGACCCAGCGGCGTGCATCACGACGAAACGATACCGCAAACGGGACCACTCGCCGGAGAATGACGAGAAGTCGCGGCAAATCACGGTACGGCATGCACACCTGCGGCGCGAATGATCGCGGTGGCGTCGAGGTGCAACAACTCGGCGGTCGCTTGCCAGAGGCGCTCAGCGGCGACATCATCGCGGGCGGTAGACGACGGTTGCGCCGCTCGTCGTTCAATCCAGTAGCCGCCGGTGGTTGCGGCCGCTTCCGCTGCGGTCGACAGCCACACCAGCGTGTCGGCGCCCTGTGCGGGCGTGATGGAGATCAGGTCCATCATCCGGCGCAAAAATCGGCCCTTACCGCCGTTGTTGGTGGCAAACCGAGTGCTGACCACCCCGGGATGAAGAGCGTGCACCACGACCTGCGCAGGGTCGAGCCGTGCGGCGAGTGACCGGGTGAACCAGATGTTGAAGAGCTTCGAGTTCCCATATGCTCTCCAACCCCCGAAGCCCTGCGCAAGTTGCAGGTCATTCAGGTCGGGCTGCGCGTTCGTGTGGGCGCCACTCGAGACGTTGATAATGCGCGCGGGGTGCCCCGGCGCGGCGGCGGCGGCGAGGTGGTCCAGCAGTCCCAATGCAAGACGCACGTACGACAGGTGGTTGAGCGCGAAGGTGCGTTCGAGGCCGTCGGCTGTCAGTTCGCGCTCGAGAAAGATCGCACCGGCGTTGTTCGCGAGCACGTGAATGTGGGGATGGCGGGCGCGGAGCCGCCCGAGCAGATCCTCGATCGCGTCAAGTCGCGCCAGATCCGCGATCTCCCACGTTACGCTGCGGGACCCGGTGTCGCTCATGATTCGCGCGGCCGCAGCGGCGGTTTTGGCCTCGTTGCGACCGACCATCACCAAGGTTGCCCCGGCGGCCGCATACTGCGCGGCGGCGGCGCGGCCGATGCCATCGCTGGCGCCGGTGAGCACAACAGTCCGATCTTTCAGTGTATCGGGGGCAAGGGCCGTTCGTGGAGTGACAGACATATCTGGACGCTAACGACCCGACCCCCAAGGACGGATCCCGGCCGTAGCCGCGGGCAGCGTGCCGCCGAGCTTTATGGATTGGCCGTGGCGCTCATCCCGATCGGTCCAAGCGACCCCGCTGAGGCGGTGGCGGTCTGCAGGCCGCCCTGCGGTCCCATCGTCCAGCGCACGCTCACCTCGCCCAACGCGTTCGTGATCGCAGACTGCGGCGAGATGCTGCCACCGCCCGCCGTAATCGCGAAGGCCACCGTCTGGCCCGGCATTGGCACATTTGCGCCGCCCGTCACGCGCAGCACGATCTGCACGGGCAGCGCCGCGCTGATTTTGGCGCTCTGGTTGTTCCCCTGCGCCACCACGAGATCGCTGGGAAGTACCCCTAAGGCACTGATCGTGACGGGGTCAACGCCTGGCGCGCTTCCCGTGATCGTCTGGACCTGCGACGCGGGACCGAGCGTCCAGCGAGCCTTTACCTCACCGTTGGCATCGCTCATGGCCGTCCCCGGATCCACCGAGCCGCCACCGGCGAGCACATTGAAGCTCACCGGCACCTTCTCGACTGGGCTGCCGTCCGTCCCAAGCACCCGGATGACGATCGGGGTAGGGAGCAGGGTCCCTGCGGCGGCATTCTGCAGGTGGCCCTGGACAATGGACAGCCGCGCTGCGGTCGGCGTTTCCACGGCGGCAGTGCAGCCCGGGAACGCCAGCAGCGTGGGGATCGCCGTGAACAGCACGGCCAGCAAGTAGGTCGGTCGAGCGTGGCGCATGAGTCACTCAGTCAGGGTACTCCTCTCCGTCTCCGAGTCTCGGCCGCTCGTGCGAATACTTGAGCACCGGACGTGACGAAACACCAGCGCCTCTCTGGTCGCCGTCATAGATTACAGAGATCATGACTGTGACTCCTCTCTACGCACCGCGCGTTGCGCGCTCTGCCGAGCCGTCGCTGCCCAACGCCCCGCAGTGGCCGTCAGGGCTCGCTCCCGATCTCCCCCCAGCACGGAATCCCGGCACGCCGCTCGATCTCGGGCTGGTGAGCGCGCTCCGCATCAATCGCAGTGCCGTGGAACGCCGGGTGAGCGCAATGCCAGCCCGTCGCACGGTAAAAAAGGAGTGGCAGGCGGCCTGGCTGTTGCGGGCCATCACATGCATGGATCTGACCACGCTCGCCGGGGACGACACGCCGGGCAACGTGAAACGCCTCTGTGCCAAGGCGAAGTCGCCGGTACGCACCGAGCTGCTGGAGGCGCTGGGCGTGCAGGATCTGCGCATCACGGTGGGCGCCGTGTGTGTATACCACCAGTACGTCGACACGGCGGTGGAGGCGTTGCGCGGCTCCGGTATTCCTGTGGCTGCGGTGTCCACCGGGTTTCCGGCGGGTCTTTCGCCCTTCGAGCAGCGCGTGGCGGAGATTCATGCGTCGGTGGCAGCGGGCGCCGAAGAGATCGACGTGGTGATCACGCGGGCCCACGTACTCACCGGCAACTGGCAGGCGCTGTACAACGAAATCCGCACCTTTCGTGACGCCTGCGGCGATGCGCATCTGAAAACGATTTTGGGCGTGGGTGAACTCGCCACGCTCACCAACGTGGCGCGTGCGAGCCAGGTAGCCATGATGGCGGGCTCAGATTTCATCAAGACGAGTACCGGCAAGGAAAGCACCAATGCCACATTGCCGGTGGGACTCGTCATGACGCGCATGATTCGGGATTTCGGAGAGCGCACTGGCTACGAAGTAGGCTTCAAGCCTGCCGGTGGCATCCGGTCGGCCAAGCAGGCGATCGACTGGCTCATTCTCATGAAGGAAGAGCTGGGGGATCGCTGGCTCCGTCCGCATCTTTTCCGCTTCGGCGCCAGCGGGTTGCTCACCGATGTGGAGCGCCAACTTGAGCATCATGTAACGGGTCGGTATGCTGCCGCCCATCGTCAACCGATGGTCTGACGCTATGACTTCCACGTTGCCCCCGCAGGAATCGATGCTCGAAGCCCCGCACCCCAAGCCGGACTCGGTGCGCGACATTTTCGACCGCATGAGCTACGGCCCGGCACCGGAGACCGACGCGCCCGTTCGGGCGTGGCTCGCGGAGCGCCACAGCACGTTCGGCCACTACATCGGTGGTCGTTGGACACCGACTGCGGGCGCCGCGCTGCTTGCCGTGCAGGACCCTGCCACGGGCGCGGAGTTGGCGCGGGTGGTGCAAGGGACGGCCGCTGACATCGACGTCGCCGTCGCGGCGGCACGCGCGGCGTTGCCCGATTGGCAAAAGCTTGGCGGCCACGGACGAGCACGCTGGCTCTACGCCCTCGCTCGCGGCTTGCAAAAACACGCGCGCCATTTCGCCGTGCTGGAGTCACTCGACAACGGCAAACCGATCCGCGAAACGCGCGACATCGACATTCCGCTCGTGGCTCGGCATTTCTACCACCACGCCGGCTGGGCGCAGCTGCTGGAGAGCGAGTTCGCCGGCCACCACGCGTACGGTGTGGTGGGGCAGGTCATTCCGTGGAATTTTCCGCTGCTGATGTTGGCGTGGAAAGTGGCGCCGGCGCTGGCGGCGGGAAACACGGTCGTGCTCAAGCCGGCGGAGTTCACGCCGCTCACGGCGCTTCGGTTTGCCGAGCTGGCGCACGACATCGGGCTACCACCGGGAGTGTTCAATCTCGTGACCGGTGACGGCACGGCGGGGGCGGCGCTGGTCGCGCATCCCGACGTGGACAAAATCGCGTTTACCGGGAGCACCGAGGTGGGGCGCAGTATCCGCGTGGCCACCGCCGGCACCGGCAAGGGGCTGTCGCTGGAGCTGGGTGGCAAGAGCCCGTTTTTGGTGTTCGAGGATGCGGATCTCGATAGCGTGGTGGAAGGGGTCGTGGATGCGATCTGGTTCAACCAGGGCGAGGTCTGCTGCGCGGGCTCGCGTTTGTTGGTGCAGGAAGGAGTGGCCGACGCGCTGCTCGACAAGCTTCGGGATCGCATGGAGCGTCTGCGCGTTGGGTCGCCGCTTGATAAGTCGGTCGATATGGGTGCAATCGTGGCGCCCGTACAGGTGGCGCGCATTCAGGCGCTGTGCGACGTTGGGGTGCAGGAGGGCGCAACGTGTTGGCAGCCCTCCTGGGCCGTGCCCGCACAGGGGTCGTTCTTTCCGCCCACCATATTCACCAACGTCGCACCGTCGTCCACGATCGCGCAGGTGGAGATTTTTGGGCCGGTCCTGGTGAGCATGACCTTCCGCACGCCCGACGAAGCGGTCGCCTTGGCCAACAATACCCCGTTCGGTCTCGCGGCCAGCGTCTGGAGCGAGAACATCAATCTCGCGCTCGATATCGCGCCCAAGCTCAAGTGCGGTGTCGTGTGGATCAATAGCACCAACCTCTTCGATGCCTCTGCGGGATTCGGTGGCTATCGGGAGTCGGGCTTCGGCCGTGAGGGCGGTCGCGAGGGGATGTGGGAGTATCTCAAGCCGGAGCGCGCGCATGGAGAGGCGCCGTCTCCGGTCTTCGTCGACCCGGATGCCATAGCGCCGCGGTCTGAGGCGGAGCACGCGACCCCGGACGGGCTACCGGCCATCGATCGCACACCGAAGCTGTTCATCGGGGGCAAGCAGGCGCGCCCGGACAGCGGGTACACGCGCGCTATCACGAGTCCGAGCGGACGACGGATCGGCGAGGTGGGGGAAGGCAATCGCAAGGACGTGCGCAATGCGGTGGAGGCCGCGCACGCCGGCGCAGGGTGGAGCGCCCTCACGGGCCACCAGCGGGCGCAGATTCTGTACTATCTCGCCGAAAATCTGTCGGTGCGGGCCGACGAATTTGCGCGTCGCCTGGTGCAGCTCACCGATTGCGCGGCGCCCGCTGCCCACGCCGAAGTCCACGCGTCGATTTCGCGATTGTTCACGTACGCGGCGTGGGCCGACAAACACGACGGCGCGGTGCACGATGTGCCCATGCGCGGGGTGGCCCTCGCGATGCACGAACCCATCGGCGTGGTTGGGGTGCTGTGCCCGGATCCGTACCCGTTGTTGGGCCTGGTGTCGTTGGTGGCGCCGCTTCTTGCCACAGGCAATCGGGTGGTCGCCGTGCCCTCCGAGCGGTTTCCGCTCCTGGCGACCGATTTGTACAGTGTGCTCGAAACGTCCGATGTCCCGGCCGGTGCGCTGAATCTCATCACCGGTCCCCGCGACCCGCTGGGGAAGGTGCTCGCGGAGCATGATGACGTCGATGCCGTGTGGTTCGTCGGCTCGTCCCACGGAGCCAAAGCCGTCGAGCAGGCCTCGGCAGCCAATTTGAAGCGTACCTGGACCGAGTGGACGGGCCGAGAGTGGCTGGACCCGCGCGTGGGGGAGGGGCGCGAGTTCCTCCGCCGGTCGGTGCAGGTCAAGAATATCTGGATTCCGTACGGGGCGTAGCATCGGGTGGCGCAAGCGGGCGATGCGTTGCGCCACTGCCCGGCCAATTCCCCGCTGACGCCCCGCTGACACTTCCTGCCGATATCTGTCGATACCCGTGGTTTATGAAACTTCTGTCCGAGCCGATGATTGAGCTGCCAAGCAGTCCTGACGTGTTTCGCGATGCCTCGTGGGACGATGTACGCCCGTACTACGAACAACTGGCCACGATCCCGTTAAGCGCCACGGATGCCATGGTGGAGCCTTGGCTTGCCACGTGGTCGCGGCTCGACACTCTGGTGGGTGAAGCAGGAACGCTGGCGATGATCGCGTACACGGGGAACACGGCAGACACCGCCGCTGAAACCGCGTATCTGCGCTTCTCGATGGAGATCTTTCCCCAGCTGGAGGAGCAGCAGGTGCGGCTCGCGAAGCGTTTGCTCGATCTGGGCTGGACGCGCCCGGATCTGGACACCACGCTCAAGCGCTTTCGCACGGATATCGGGATCTTCCGCGAGGCGAACGTCCCGCGTTTCTCACAGATCGAAGAACTCTCGGCGGGCTATCAGAAAATCACCGGCGGCCTGAGTGTCGACTGGGACGGCGAAGCGAAGACCATTCCGCAATTGCAACCCTACCTCAAGTCGGCCAACCGCGCCGAACGTGAGCGTGCGTTCCGATTGGGCGCTGACGCGTATCTTGGCAAGCGCGACGAACTCGCCGATCTGTTCGACCGGATGTACGTGTTGCGCGATGCCGTTGCGCGCGAAGCCGGTTTCCCGGACTATCAGCGCTACTGTTTTGCGGCCAAGCATCGTTTTGATTACACGCCGGAAGACACGGCGCGTTTTCATAAAGCCGTCAAAGAGACCGTCACGCCGGCGGTGGCGCGGCTCATGGCCCACCGGCAAGCCTCGTTGGGTGTGGACACGCTGCGCCCGTGGGATGTCACGGTCGACCTCGACGTCACGGAGCCACTGCGTCCGTTTGCCGATGTCGGCACGTTTGTCGATCGTGCCAAGAACATTTTCACCCGCGTGGACGCGGAGCTTGGCGACAAGTTTCGGATCATGGCGGATGAGGGGCTGCTCGATCTCGAGAGCCGCCCCGGTAAGGCGCCGGGCGGCTACTGCACCGATCTCTCGTTTCGCGGCCGGCCGTTCATTTTCATGAACGCGGTCGGGGTGCCGGATGACGTGCAGACGCTCGTGCACGAAGCCGGACACTGCTTCCACGACTTCGCGACGCACGGACTGCCGTTCACCTGGCAGCGTCGCACGGGCCACGAAGCGGCCGAGTTGGCTTCCATGAGCATGGAACTACTGGCCATGCCGTATTTTGTGGCGCCCGATGGGTACTATACGCGCGATCAGGCGCGGGTGGCGTGGCTGGAGCATCTCGAGGATGTCCTGTCGAGTCTCGTGCACATCGCCAGTGTCGACGCGTTTCAGGCGTGGATGTATACCAATCCCGGCGGCGCAAATCGTGAGGCGCGCGATGCACAGTGGCTCACGATCCGGTCACAGTTCGAGGCAGGTGTTGACTGGACCGGCCTCGAGCAGGAACGAGTCGCACGCTGGTACCGTCAGCTGCACATCTTCGAGCTGCCGTTCTACTACATCGAGTACGGACTGGCGCAGCTTGGCGCGCTGCAGGTGTTCCGCAACGCGGTGCGCGACTCCACGCAGGCCGTGGCCGACTACAAGCGGTTCCTGGCGCTGGGCGGCACGAAGCC
>JBBQUH010000034.1:0-37953 GCA_038212625.1 Gemmatimonadales bacterium
ACGAACGTCGACTCGATCATCTGGTATGCGCGTCGGTTGGGCTACCTGGGGCGTTTTCGTGAGTCCATCGAGCTGTTCTCACGAGGCGTGGCGCTCTATCCCGACAATCCGTGGCTGTTTCGCCACCGCGGTCACCGCTACATCTCAGTGCGTGACTTTCCCGCCGCCGTGCGCGATCTCGAACGCGCCACGGCCTTGGTGCAGGGGCGCGCCGATGAAGTCGAGCCCGACGGACAGCCCAATGCGAACAACACGCCGATCGGTACGCTGCAGTCCAACATCGGTTACCACCTGGCGCTCGCCCACTATCTCCTCGGCGACTTCACCAAGGCGGCCACCGTCGCACAGCGTGAAGTCAACGCGGCCACGAATGACGACCGGCGGGTCTCGATGGCGCACTGGCTCTACATGTCACTGCGTCGATCCGGCCGTAACGCAGAAGCAGCACAGGTGCTGATACCCATGCAGCGCAACATGAACATCGTCGAGAACCAGGCGTATCATCGGCTGATGCTGCTGTACAAAGGCGTGCTGCCCGCCGATTCTGTGCTCATCATGGCCCCCAGCGGGGAACTGTCGGTCACCGATGCCTCGGCCGCCTACGGCGTGGCCAACTGGCACTGGTACAACGACCGCAAGGCCGAGGGTATGGCGCTCTGGCGACGGATCGTTGCCGGTGGCCAGTGGGGCGCATTCGGCACCATCGCCGCCGAAGCGGACGTGGAGCGATTCCAGTCGCCAGTGCAGCGCTGAGCGAGTGCCAAATCCTTGCATCGGGCGCGACTCGCGATTATTTGACGGGACTGTACGAGGATTGGGTCGCGATTCTTCGCGAGCGCAGGACAGGTGGCCGAGTGGTTGAAGGCACCGGTCTCGAAAACCGGCGTACTCAGGATACATATGCCCATCGCAAAACACGGCCAGCGTCGGGATCGTGCCGTGTCGCATGGGCAGGAGGAAGGGATTCCCGACATTAACGAGCGTTCGCTGACGGGAACGCGCGTTACGCCGTGGCGCCGCGCAATATTTTGATGAAGCTGTCGGCGGCACTCGTTGCTGCTGCGATATGCACACATCTATCCGCCCCAGCGCCGACCGATTCCAAGCGCCTGCTACCACAAGCTTCAATGCCATGTCACAAAGGAAGCTCTGCACAGGCGGAACCTATCAACGATTTTGAGACACCGTGTGGGAACGTTCATTGAGCGTCGTCGCTGGCGCCGACGGGTGAGGGTGGGTTGATCCAAGCGGCCGTGGGGAGCGGCCGTGGGGTCGGTGGGCGGCGCACGAAGCGTTCGGGGTGCGCCGCGTAGGCCGCCGTGAGCAGCTTCGCCCGCGCAGCGTGCCGTCGGCGCCGAAGGCTTCTTCCATCGCCGACACCGTCTGCCAGCCAAGCGTGGCGGACAACCCGATAGCGGGCTGCTCGACGAGCTGGTCTTCGGCGTAGGCGTGAGGGGTTTTGAGAGGGCGGCTATTCGTCGACCACTACACGACTCAATCACTGCAGAAAAAGCAAAGTACTGCGCAACAAACGGTTACGGGGACGGCTTTTCTGCGAGACCGGCGAGTTATTCTGCGTTGGGAGAGTCGAGTACCCAGCGCGGCGCTTTCCGTGAACCGGCATTACGAGTACGACCAGATCTTCGCAGGCGGGTAAGCAGGTTCCCGATCTTTCGACGCTTCTGCTCGTCATTTAGACGATCGCCGAGTTTTCCCAGAAGCTATTCGTCGATCTCGCTGCGCGAGGCCGCGCTGAACTGGCCCAGCAAGTCCAGCACGAGCTGCTCATAGTAGGGATCGTCCTGCCCGCGCATGCCAATGTAGTCCGCCTTCGACGCAGTCGCCTGCGCCACTGCGGCGGACACGTGGAGCGTTGGCTGGCGGCCCTCAACGAGGCCGGCGCGCCCAAGTCTCCGGACCGTGGCCGTGTCGAGCGCAAGCCCCTTCTGCACGCGGTCGAGCGCGGGAATGTCGTCGAGCGACAACGACGTGTTCTGGATCAGGGTGCGCGAGTACGCGAGATCGATCACGCGACCGTGCAGCGTCAGGCGCACGAACTGGTCGTCCGTGAGGTCGTAGTCGGAAAGCGGGAAGTATCGCTGCCCTGGGAAAGCTGAGCGCCTGGCCAGATGGCGCGAGCGGACTGGCGACGTTCGAGGCGTATCACGCGAAGATTGCCGTTGTCCTGACGGAGATGATGATACCCGTGATGGACGTCCCGACGATGATTCGCCGCCTACGAACTCGACATCCAGCGGTGCGGATTATCGGGACACGCGGACTATCGGCAGATGAGTACGATGAATCATCGCAGCCCGGGCTGAGTTACCTCGTACCCTAGCCGTGCACGGCTGAGACACTGCCCCGCACGTTGCAATCGATACTTACCGACCTTCCGTAGACCTCGTCCTTCGGCGAGCCTCGCCGTGGACCACGCTGCTGGGGTCGCCGGCGTCGCCGCTGATCGTGGCGATCTTTATAAGCATCTTTTCGAGACCGCTACGGTTATCGCGAACGCCGTACGGCATTCGCTCACGATGTCGAGTACGATCTTCGCGCCATGGCGGTGACCGGCTTCACGCGAGCAAAAAGGCCCGCGCTTCTGCCCTGCCCTTTTGGACAGATCAAGTTCACCCTTTTGATCGATAGCCCACTCGCTGCATTTGCGTGAACTTATGAGGGTAACGCATTCGTGAGGAGGAGCGTCTCGACTGCACCGGCGGACGCCGCAGGTAGGACGACCTCCCCGTCATACTGACCAAAACGACCCCCCAGTACGAGGCTGCTATGGACGAACATCTGAACACGACACGCGCGACCCCAGGGGTCACCGGCCGACTCGACGAGACAACCTCGGGGCAGCTCATGCACCTGAGTGAAATGAATGATTTCGAAATCGTCGACGGTGAGCCGGACATCAATGGCTGGGACGTGCGTGCGGCCAGTGGTGACAAGATCGGCGAGGTCGAAGATCTGATCGTTGACTCTGCCTCTCTGCGGGTTCGGTACATCGAAATTGAGATTCATAAGGATCTCGTGCGAGATAGCGATCGGCGGCATGCGCTGATTCCCATCGGTGCTGTTCGCTTGAACGACGATAAAGACGACGTGGTGATCGATCTTGGCAGTGAACGCCTGTTAGCCCTCCCTCCGTATGTGCGAGGTACGCTGTCGCGTGAGTATGAACAGTCCATCGTCGACGGATTCGCGCCCGCCGACATGCGCATCATGTCCACCGGTTCGGACCATGCGTTCTATGAAGGCTCGCAGTTCGACGACGGCCGTATGCTCGAGGGTCGGCGCGATCCAGCGAGGCGAGATAGCGCGTATTTGCGACGGCCCGGGACGTGATCGGATGCTGAGGGATGAATACTGCAGTGAGTTCATTCATTAACAGACAAGGAGGAGCGTGTGGCCGAACTACATGTCCAGCGTAAAGAACGAAGTATGTGGCCGTGGATCCTGGCCGCCGTCATCGTGTTCGCACTGTTATTCTGGTTTTTGCGGGGTCGCGGGGAGACCCCAGGGATGGCGAGGGCCGGCATGACAGACAGTGCAAGGGTCGCTGACGGACAAAGGACTGGCATGACCGACCCGGTCGTAATGGGCGCCGCGTCCGGCACGCTTTCGGAGACCGCGGTTGTCGATTTCGTACGATTTGCCGACGGGCGCGCTTCACGCACCGCCGGAGTGGCCCACGAGTACACGGCCGACGGACTCCGCCAACTGGCTGCCGCGCTCAACGAGATTGTGGGCCGTGATTCCGTGTCTGGCGTGGCCCTCGAGCCCAGAATCAACGAAATTCGCGACCGAGCAAACGTCATGCAGCAGGATCCGAACGCGACGGACCACGCACAACAAGCTCGCGAGGCATTCTCGGTCGCCGCGAGCCTTATGGCGCAAATGAACACGATGACCGTCACAACCAATGACAGTGGCAGAATGCTTCGAGATGCAGCAATGGCCATACAGCCTTCTGTACCGCTTCTGCAGCAGACGGAGCGTGTGGAGGAGTTCTTCACGCAGGCGGCCAAGGCGCTCAGGACGCCGAATTCGTAAACGCGGCGTGATGACTGAGCGGGTAGGCAAAGAAAAGGACGGTGCCTGATATTAGGCGCCGTCTTTTTCCTGTGCGTCACGCCGGAACGCCTCAAGGGGACGCAGGATTCAAGACAACATTCTTCCGACGGTCACTCTTTTCATTAAACGCTCTGTGCGCGCCCGGTGCTTCGTCGAGCTGTAAAAGGTGAGAAATAGTGAAGCCGGGGTCGATGTCACCATTCAGCACATGTTCAAGGAGTATGCGTATGTATTTGGGGGTGTGCGGCTGGCCCATCTTCAACGTCAGGCATTTGCTGAACGCCGACCCCGTCGGCATTTTGTCGATGATGCCGGCGTTCACTTCCGGAATGGACACGCCTCCAACGGGACGACACGGTTCTATCGCCTCACGCAGCGCACTCGGTCGGTCTGTTTGCAATCGCAGCGCCTGTTTGGTGCGGTCGGACAACTTCGAGCAGCCCGTCCACTGCTGCGGGCGTCGCCTCCCCCCGCAAGGCATGGGGGTGGACTGCTGCGCGTTCCGCGGAGCTCGGTACGCCGCGTCGCCCGCGTGGGTGAGTTGTTCGATGGTGTGTCCGAGACAAAACAACGTCCTCGGGCCGTTCACCTTGGTGCGGCCGCGCAGCGTAAAGCGATCGAGCCGCTTTTGGGCGCGCAGATTGCCAAACACCGGCTCCGTAGGAACGAAGCATCGCCCCTACGCCCCGCGTCCCTACGGCGCGTGGATGCACGATTAGAAGCGAGCTTGCACGCACGGGGCGTACGTGGCCCCGTCGGGGTCGACGCGTCAGTGAAAGCACGTGACGTTGCGCAACGGCATGGTGTCGGGCGTGCGTAAACACTGCGCGCGTAACGGACACGGCCCACCGTCACGCTTCGCGCCGCGAATTCGTACCCCGACGTGGTGATCGTCTTCCGGTTGCCACCGTAGCGGTCCAGTGACTTCCCCGCGGGATACACGCAGGTGCGGGTCTCGACATCGTACGTCGAATCGGTCGTCGTGAATACGTTCGGCGATGTGTACGTCGCGGTCTTGTTGTGCAAAGGATGCGGGTCGTGCTGATGGCGTGCTTGCGTCGCGAAGCGTTTGTCGCCGTGGCGCATGTCACGATCGGCCCGCTACCAGCGCCACGAGACACCGGCCACGGCATAGTGCAGCCACGCAAAGCTGTAGACCTCGTCCACGTCGGCGCCACCTTCCACGGTGCGATAGCCCACGTTCATGCTCCACGGGCCACCCTGATCATAGACGAGCTTGAGCGCCGCATCGATCGCGCGCCCCGGGCCGCCTGCCAGTGCGTCGACGTCCACGACCACGTGTGTGCGCTTGGCCACGCGCCAGTCGCTGGCGAAGTGCAGCAGGGGCACGAAACCGAGGTCGTCCTTTCGACTCGATGTCGCACCCTGGTCAAGCGCCACCGTCGCGTCACGCACCTTGGCGGTGAACCCGATCCAGGCAGTACTGGCCTCCGTGCGACGGACGCGGTAGCGATACGTGAGACGATATGAGTTGAACGTGTACGTGGCCGCGAGCGGCGTTCCCGCTGTGAAGTCCGCACCGGCAAAGCGCACCGGTACATTGAGGCTGCCACGCTCGGTGATCGACAGCGGGGCCAGCAGCACACGTAGTCCGTGCCGCTCGTTGAGGTTCCACGTCACGTACGCGCGGCCGGCGGGGAAGGGCCCTGCACCGGTGACGGTGTTGAGGGAGAAGCGCGTGGCGGAGCCATCATTGGGAATCTCCGCGTCGTTCCGGCTCAGCCACGCGGCGCCGCCCTCGAGCTCAACCACGAGACGAGGCGTTTGGGCGTGCCCCGGCGACGGAATGGCGGAGCAGGCTAGCACCATCAGGGCGAGTACGACACGTCGAGTCGGCGGCGGCATGTGTGTCATGTGAGACATGTGTGTCATTGGCAGCTTCCATCGTGAAATGTGCGTGGTCCATATCGGCATTGCATCCGCGCGAACGCGCTGTCCGGCCGTTTGTTCTGACGTTGTCCGCTCGTGGGTATAGGTACGTACACCCACGCCGCTCCGTCGGACCCGCAGCTCGGCAATCGTTCGATTGTCATACGAAATGGTCCGGTGACGACCGCAACAGTACGTGTGCCGCGAGTGATGTACACACAACGGCTTGCTTGCAAGCCATCGAACGGACGACGAGCGTTGTGCGGTAAGTTCAACCCGCACGGTATTCAGTCTGCCGGAATCGTGGAGATTGATACAGGTGCATCTTGCAAAGGCGCTTTGTACAGCGTTCCCCGGAACCTTCGCGCTCATCTTCATCGGGGCCGGCGCGTGGTCATGCCGACTCCCAATAACCTTGCCGTGACGGCGAGTGGCCGTTACGATGCTGCGTCAAACCACGCTTGCTGCAAAAGCCATGGCGTCAGCGAGCCTGCGCCGCTAACGCCATGGCAACGACGGCATCGAGGTGTGTACTGATGATCGGTGGTACGAGCGCACGGAACGACCCGTACATCTGTGCCTGAGCGCCAACGCGTGGCGCGTGGCGACAGCCGTGGTCGCAAAGACATGACCATCCGCTGCTCGGCGGTAAGACTGCCCCGCACCTCATGACCCGCCCGCCCGCCTGGTCACGCCGCGTGCGCATCGCACTCCCAGCGGACATAGACGTGCGCTGGACACTACGCTATCTCGTAGTGCGCACCGTCGACTCGCTCGAGCGCGTGCAGGATCAGCGCTACCTGCGCAGTGTGCGCTTGCACGATACCGGAGAACACGTACTGCTCGACCTCGAACACGATGCCACGGCGCACGTGTTGGTCGCGCGCACGCGCCCCGCCCTGCCGTCAGCGCAGACTATCGCACTGGTGCGCCGCAGCTTCGATCTCGACACCGATCTCACACCGTTCCGCGCGCTGGCCACACGCGATGCCCTGCTACAGCCGCTGCTCGAAGCCCGCCCGTATCTCCGGCTACCGCAGCTGCTCGATCCGTTCGAAGGGCTGATTCGTGCGGTGCTTGGTCAGCAGGTGAGCGTGGTGGGGGCAAGCACGATGACCGATCGTCTCGTCCGCCGGTTCGGCACGCCGCTCGCGGACGTGAAGGGTGAGCCGCCGCTCTTCGGCTTTCCGTCGCCGCAGCAACTCGCCGACGCCGGTGCGGACACGCTGCGTACGATCGGACTCACCAGCGCCAAAGCGGCCACACTGCACACGGTGTCACAGGCGGTCGCCACTGGGCGTGTGGATCTCGACGCATTGCGCGGCGCTCCCACGGAACAAGCCGAAGCGACGCTGGTGGCGCTGCCGGGCATCGGTCCGTGGACGGCGCACTATGTGCGCATGCGCGCACTCGGCGATCGCGATGCGTTCCCCGCCGCAGACCTTGGCGTGCTCAAGGCCATGACCGCCGCCGACGTACATCGTCGTGACATCGTGGCGCGCGCCGAGTCGTGGCGGCCGTGGCGCGCCTATGCCACGCTTCATCTCTGGGAATCACTCGGCAAGCGAGAGGACACGCCCGCAGGCTGACGTCAGCGCTCGCTTACATGCCCGCCAGCAGGCGCCAGATTTGTGCCACGAGAAAACACACCACCACGCCCATTACCAGCGGCAGGAGCGTGGCCAGCGTCGTCCAGCGTACGCTGCCTGTTTCACGATAGATCGTGTAAATGGTGGTGGAGCACGGGTTGTGCAAAAGGCTGAAGAGCATCAGACAGGCCGCAGTGAGCGTGCTCCATCCGTTGTCGCGAAGCAGCGTGCCCACGCCGGCCGCATCGAGCTCGAACATCACACCCGCTCCGGCACCGGCTTCGGGAGCAGCACCGGTGAGCACGGTGAGCATGAGCACCGTGGGGATGACGATCTCATTGGCCGGAATGGCCACGAGATATGCGAGGAGGATCACCCCGTTGAGCCCCAGCAGCAGGCCGACCGGGTTGAACGCCCCCACGAGATGTTCGGCAATGCTGGCGTCGCCGATGTTCACATTGCTGATCAGCCAAATCACCGCGCCAGCCGGCGCGGCGAACACGATCGCTCGCCACAGCACGATGAGCGTACGGTCCACGAGTGATGTATACAGCGTCTGCCAGAGACGCGGTGGGCGATAGGGCGGTAATTCGAGACTGAAACTCGTGGCCTCGCCGCGCAACACGGTACGTGTGAGCAGCCAGGAGGCCAAGAACATGGCGGCCACGCCAACGAGCGTGACGCCAACCACGGCCGATGCCGACACGAGGCCGGCCAGTGCGGGCGGTGCGAGCGCACCGACAAACACCGACGCCAACAGGATCTGCGTGGGCCAGCGACCGTTACACAACGAGAAGTTGTTGGTGATGATGGCCACCAACCGCTCACGCGGACTGTCGATCACACGTGTGGCCACCACACCAGCGGCGTTACAGCCAAACCCCATGCACATGGTGAGCGCCTGTTTGCCGTGCGCACCGACTCGGCGGAACATCGAATCGAGATTGAACGCGACACGCGGCAGGTAGCCGAAATCCTCGAGCAGCGTAAACAGCGGAAAGAAAATGGCCATCGGCGGCAACATCACCGCGATCACCCACGCCGTGGCGAGATACACGCCGTCCACCAGAAAGCCACGCAGCCAATCAGGGGCGCCAGCGGCGACAAAGAGTGAACTGATCCACGCATGGCCGTGCTCGATGAGCAAAGTGCCGAGCATGGCCGAAGGCACGTTGGCGCCCGCGATGGTGAGCCAGAACACGATGCCCAGCAGGAGCACCATGATCGGGAAGCCGGTGACTCGGCTCGTGAGCCAGCGATCGAGCGTCCGATCCAGATCGAAGCGTACGCGACGCACACCAGCGAGTTGAGCGGAGGCCGCAATGGCTTCGGCGGAACGATAGATCCCCTCGGTGATGCGATCCTGAAAATCGGTGGCCAACTGCCAGCGCACGGCACTGGCCACGGCAAGTACATCATTGCCGGTTTCTACCGCCACCGCCCCGTGTTCGAGCATGGCCGCGCTCGCAACAGGCGTAGGCTGAGCTGCCGGCAGCCGCTCTGCGGAGAGCGCGGCCAGCTCGCCGTTCTGCACCGCCGCCTCGACGCGGTCGTCGGCATTGAGCAGCCGCAGCGCGACCCAGCGACTATTAGGGAGTTCCGGATAGGCGGAGAGCACGGCCTCCTCCACCGTGGCGATGGTGGCTTCGGTCGTGTCGTCGAAGCGCGGCACGCGGTACGGCGTGGTGATGGTCTCGCCCGCCGCCATGGCGCGTACCGCTTCGCGAACTGCCTCGATGCCTTCGCCGGACCGTGCCGACGCCGCGATTACCGGCACGCCGAGCGCTTGTGCCAAGGCGACCGGATCGACGCCGATGCCGTGTCGACGCGCCTCGTCCATGAGATTGAGGCACACCACCACGCGGGGCGTGATGGCCAGTACCTGCAGCGCGAGATTGAGATTGCGCTCGAGTCGCGTGGCGTCGAGGACCACTACGGTCACATCGGGTCGCCCGAAGAGCAGCATGTCGCGCGCGACTTGTTCGTCGTCGCTGGCCGCCTGCAACGAGTACGTGCCGGGCAGATCGACGAGCTTGAAGCGGGTCCCGCCGGCGGCGAAGTATCCTTCGGCGCGCGTGACCGTTTTGCCTGGCCAGTTGCCGGTGTGCTGTCGCAGCCCCGTCAGCGCATTGAAGACGGTGCTCTTGCCCGTGTTCGGATTGCCGGCCAGTGCCACGAGGTGATCGAAGCGCTCGGTGCGCGAGGAGAGCTGTACCAGTTCGGTATCGTGGGCAAGCGCCTGACCGCGAAAAGTGGACGGACTCATACGAGCTCCGCTGCGGTCTTCGTATTCGTGGTGTCGGCGTCTGTGCTGTCGGTGTCCGTGGTATCGGGGTCAATGAGAATCCAGGCCGCCTGTTTTCGCCGCAGCCCGATGAGCGCGTGGCGGATGTCGTACGCTACCGGGTCGCCCGCGGCGCTGCGCAGCACCGCGGCAATGCGTGTGCCTGGCACGACACCGAGGTCGAGCAGGCGCCTTCGCTGCGCGCCACGACATTCGAGGTCGATGGCGAGGACCGTACCGGACTGGCCAAGCGCCAGGTCGGCGAGCGTCATCTGGTGGTGCGTTGGCGTATACGGCGCCCGCTGCACGCTCACGCCGGCCTCGAGCAGCCGGGGCAGCGACACGCGGGTCCCGTCGATCTCGAGGTCCACGGCGCGGGCGTCACGGGCCCGGACAACGAGGGTCCGACCAAGCGTGAGACCGGCCGCGAGCAGCGCGGCGTAGCTGTCGGCGGGTTCGTCTTCGAGATGCGCGATGAGGCCGGCCTCGCCCGGTGCCAGTGCTCCCAACAGCACGCGATCGTTGATCGGCAGCTCGCCCGTGGCCGTGGGAATCGGATCGCCGTGCGGGTCGAACCTCGGCTGACCGAGTCGTGCCGCGAGCCGGTCGACTTCTTCGCGGGTGAGTTCGTGTTCGGCGTCTTCCGCCACCGCGTGCCATTCACCGGGCGCCATGCCGGTGCGATCCGCCAACCACTGTTCCACGAGTCGGTGGGTGCGCACCAGCCGGAGCGCATCGCGCCGTCCGCTGTCGGTGAGACGGACGCCAGCCCCCTCGGTGCGCGCCAGTCCCGCTTCCACGAGACGCGCCAGCAGCGCCCGCGCCGCGGACTCGCGCACCACGAGCGCACCCGCCAGCGCTTCGGGGCGCACGACGCTGCCGTCTTCGCCGACATGAAAGAGATACTTGACCGCGTCTTCGATGCGCACGCGTTCGGTAACCCGCCGCGTACGCTGCACGAGTGCCAGCAGGCCACGTTGCGGCCAGAAGACGCCGGCGAGCGCCACAACGCCAGCGGCGAACACCATGAGGGCGCGGGCGGGATCAACCACGGCGCTGCGGGTCGTTGTCCGAAAGGGGGAGCGGGAGAGCGGGCATCAGCCTGTGCTTATCGTTTAGTTAGGAGATGCTAAATATATGCAGTAGACATCTTCACAGTGGGTTGAGAGCCGCCCACCCCACCGCTCCTTGACGCCCATTCCGCCCACAGCTAACTTCTACATGTCATGCCAAACCGCACCCACCATCACGCGCATCACGGTCACGGCCCTCGGGTCGGGGCGCTTTGTGCGTGATGTGGTGATCAGCTCTCTGCGCTGATCCCCAGTGCACCCAAGCGATCCTCGGCCCGTCCACTCTGGACGGGCCTTTTTGTCGTCATCCCATCGAGTTCTGTCTCATGCTGCGTATTGCCCTGCCCAATAAGGGGCGCCTGAGTGAAGACACCCGCGAGCTGTTCAACGACGCCGGCCTTGAGGTGCGGTCGTCGGGCGAACGGGCGCTTACCGCGTCGCTCGGTGGTGTCTTCGAGGCCATCTTTGTCCGGGCGCAGGATATTCCGGAGTTCGTTGCCGACGGGGCCGCCGATGTGGGCGTCACTGGCTGGGATCTGGTGAATGAGTCGGGTCGCCCGCTCACGTCGCACCTGGATCTGGGCTTCGGACGCTGCCGCTTGGTGGTCGCAGCCCGCGACGACGCAGGAATCGGCTCGCTCGATGACATCGGCAGCGCGACCACTCCGGCCCGCGTAGCCACGGTGTTTCCCAATATCGCCCGCCGCTTCTTCGCCGAACGTGGGCGCCCGGTAGAAATCGTGCCGGTGTCCGGCGCCGCCGAGATCGCCCCGCACCTGGGGATCGCCGATGTGATCATCGACCTCACGTCCACCGGCTCCACGCTCCGCGTGAATGGTCTGCGCGAGATCGAAACCGTCATGCTCTCCTCGGCACACCTGATTACCGCCGTGGGCGGCCCGCGCAACGGGGACCCGGCGCGCAAGCAGGAGCTCGAGGATCTGGTCATGGCCCTCGGTTCCGTAATCCGCGCCCGCAGCCAGCGTTATCTCATGGCCAATGTGCCGCGCGCCGAGCTGCCGCAGGTGCGAGCCATCCTGCCGGGCCTCAATGGCCCGACGGTTATCGACATCGCCGAGAATGGGTCGTATGTGGCGGTGCACGCGGTCGTCGCGGCCGACGCGATCTATCGCACCATCTCGCAACTCCGCGCACTTGGCGGTGAGGGCATTCTGGTGACCCGCATCGAGAGGTTGGTGCCGTGAGCGACGTGGTGTTGCGTGCCTGCGGCCCGCTGAACGGGCTGGATGGCGAGACGCTGCGAGCGATCGTGGATCGGTCGGCGTCCACCGACACCACGGTACGGAGCCGTACGGCGGACATCATTGCGCGGGTGCGCGCTCATGGTGATGAGGCACTGCGCGCGTTTGCGGAATCGTTCGACCGCGTGACGCTGACAAACATTGAAGTACCCAAGGCGTTGTGGGATCAGGCGTTGACCGAGCTGGATCCGGCACTGCGCCGCGCGATGGAGCGGGCCGCCGTCAACATCCGGTCGGTTCACGAGGCATTCCGCCCCGTCGAGACACAGGTGTCGCCGGAGCCCGGCATTGTGGTGGGGCGTCGCCCCGATCCGTTGGAGCGGGTGGGTATCTATGCACCCGGCGGCCGAGCGGCGTATCCGAGCTCGCTACTCATGGGCGTCATTCCGGCGCGCGTAGCCGGAGTGACGGAAGTGATCGTGTGTAGCCCGCCGGGCCCGGATGGCTTGCCGTCGCCGGTGGTGATGGCTGCGGCGGCGCTGGCCGGTGCGGACCGTCTGTTCGCGATTGGTGGAGCGGGCGCGATTGCTGCCATGGCCATCGGTACCGCTACCGTACCCCAGGTAGATCGCATTATGGGGCCGGGCAACGCGTACGTGGCGGAAGCCAAGCTGCAGTTGGTGGCGGAGGTAGGAATCGATTCGCCCGCGGGTCCAAGTGAGCTGCTGGTGCTCGCCGATGAAAGCGCTAACCCTGACGCGCTCGCCCGCGAGCTCATGGCGCAGGCCGAGCACGATCCCGACGCCGCGGTGATTGCGGTACTGGTTGGTAGCGATGAAGCCACCACGCGGCTCGCCAACGCGCTGATGCAGGCGTTGGCCGCGCAGATAGCGATGGCACCGCGAGCCGAAATAGTTCGCGAGGCGCTCGCAGCACGCGGTGCGATTGTGACCGTGCGCGACCTTCAGAAAGGTATTGCCTTTACGAATAGATGGGCGGCCGAACACTTGCTGCTGGTGGTGCGCGACGACGTGCGCGCCGCCACACTTGCTGCGCTGCGGAGCGCCGGTACCATCTTTGTTGGAGAAAGCAGCGCGGTCGCGTTCGGCGACTACATGACGGGCGCGAATCATGTGCTGCCTACCGCCGGCGCTGGTCGCTCGTACTCGGGGCTGTCCACGCTCGATTTTGTGCGATGGACCACGTGGCAGGTTGTGTCGCCGGAAGCGGCCGCGCGCTTGGCGGCCGACGTGGGCTGCTTTGCTGACGCTGAAGGACTTCCCGCACATGCTGCCGCCGCGCGCGCGTGGACGACATCGGAGACTATATCATGAGCCGTCTCGCCCTCGCGCGGGCCGCCTACGATGCGGTGCCGCTGTATGACCCCAAGCGGACACCGGTAGCGTTGGATCTCACCGACAATACCAACCTGTGGGGCATTCCGCCGCACGCCGAGCGCACGCTGCGTGAGATGCCCACGGCCGCGGTTACGCGCTACCCCACCCTGTACGCCGCCGAGCTCAAGGCGGAGCTCGCACAGATGCTTGGCGTGACGCCGGACATGATCGTGACCGGCTGCGGATCGGATGACATTCTCGACAGCGCCATGCGCGCGTTCGGCGAAGTGGGCGACATGGTGGTCGCTCCTGAGCCCTCGTTCGCCATGATTCCAATCTTTGCCCGCATGAACGACCTGCAGTACACGGGCGCGGTGGAGTTACCCTCGCAGCAGCCCGACCTCGATGCGCTGCTGGCTGCACGCCCTAAAATTCTGTATCTCTGCTCGCCCAATAATCCCACGGGCACACTGGTAGCCCGCGCGACGATTGAACGGGCGTTGGCCGAAGCGCCGGGTGTGGTGTTCATCGATGAAGCATACGCGGAGTTTGCGGGTGTGTCGTCGGTGGATCTGCTGGCGCAGTCGGACCGGCTGCTCATTATTCGCACCATGTCCAAGGCCTATGGTCTCGCGGGGCTGCGGGTCGGGTATGCGGTGGGCGCCCCTGCCTTGGTGGAAGCGGTGGAGAAGTCGCGTGGGCCGTACAAGCTCAATGCGCTGGCCGAACGCGCGGCACTGGCGGCGCTGCGAGACGACCGCGCGTGGGTGGATGAACACGTAGCGCTCGCTATTCAACTGCGTGAGCGGTTGAGTGACGCATTGCGCGAGCGCGGGCTGGCCCCGCTGGCGTCGGCGGCCAACTTTGTGTGTGTTCCTGTGCCGAATTGCGTGGCGGTGGGGCAGGCCTTGCGGGCACGCGGCGTGGCGGCGCGCCCGTTTCCGGGATTGCCGCATGTGGGTGACACACTGCGTATCAGCGTGGGCCCGTGGGACATGCTCGAGCAGTTCCTCACGGCGTTTGATGCGGCGATGCAGGAAGTGAATGGCGGGGTCGCGGCATGACGGCACCTGCTACGGACAACACGACTCTGCACGTCACGGTGTTCGACTACGGTGCGGGTAATCTGCATTCGTTGGTGAAAGCGATCGAAGCCGGTGGTGCCGCGGTGACCGTACAGACCGATCCCGCCGCCGCGGTACGCAGCACGCACGCCTTGGTGTTGCCCGGTGTCGGTGCATTTGCGCCAGCCGCCGAACGCCTCGCGCCGGGCCTCGACGCCGTGCGAATCGCCCTGCAGCAAGGGCTCCCCGCACTCGGCATTTGTCTCGGTATGCAGCTGCTCTTCGATGCCAGCGACGAGGGGCCGGGCGCCGGACTCGGCATCGTACCGGGGCGTGTCTCGCGGATTCACGCGGCGCGTGTGCCGCAGATCGGCTGGAATACGCTCGAAGACATTACCGATCCACTGCTGACCACATCGGAGCTGACGGTGGCGTACTACGCCAACAGCTTCGTCTGCCGTCCCAGCGCGAATGCACTGGACGCCGTGACCGCGTGGAGCGAACATGAGGGGGATCGCTTCCCCGCCTCCGTGCGCCGCGGCCATGTGATCGGTACGCAGTTTCACCCCGAAAAGTCCAGCGCACATGGTGTGCGCTTTATCCAGGCGTTTCTGTCCATGTGCGCCACCGTGGCGGGCGTCCCACTCGCGGCGCCGCGCCCCACTCCGGAGTCTGCATGATTGCCATTCCTGCCGTGGATCTGCGCGGCGGTCACTGTGTGCAACTCGTGGGCGGCGACTATGCCGATGAGCGCGTGCGCCTGGAAGATCCGGTGGCGGTAGCCCGCGATTGGATTCGTACCGGCTTTACGCGGGTGCATGTGGTCGACCTCGACGCTGCCACCGGTCGTGGCCAGAATGACGACGTGATTCGCGATATCCTGCGCGAAAGCATAGTGCCCGTGCAGGTGGGCGGTGGTGTACGCGACGACTCGCGAATCGAGCAGCTACTCGATGATGGCGCCGCATATGTCGTCGTGGGCACCCGCGCCATCGAAGACGAACAGTGGCGCGGCGAAATGACGCATCGCTTTCCCGGACGTCTGATCATCGCGGCCGATGTGCGCGAACGCCTGGTGGTCACGAAGGGCTGGGCGGAAACGTCGCGCCTCGACGTGATCGATCTGATGAGCGAGTTGTCGGGCCTGCCGTTAGCGGGGGTGCTCGTCACGGCCGTGCATATGGAAGGCCGCATGGAGGGCACCGATCTGCCGCTCATGGAAGACGTGGCCGAAGCGAGTGCGTGGCCGGTGTTTGCGTCGGGTGGTGTGACGTCGTTGGAGGATATGCGCGCTCTGGAGCACCGCGGTCTCGCGGGCGCTGTACTGGGGATGGCGCTTTATACGGGTGTGCTCGATGCACGCCGTCTTGCCGAGGAGTTTGGCGCATGACCGTCGTAGTCCGGGAGTCGAAGGAAACGCAGATTCGCCTGGCCATCACGGCCGGCACAGGGAAGGCCATCGTGTCTACGGGTGAGCCGTTTCTGGATCACATGCTGGTGACCTTCGCGCGCTACGCGGGTGTAGACCTCGAGGTGCAAGCCACGGGCGACCTCAAGCACCACCTCATTGAAGATGTGGCCATCGTGCTCGGCCAGGCCGTGGCCGCCTACGCACCGGCCGGATGCATGCGCTACGGCGAGCGCACCGTGCCGATGGATGACGCGCTGGTGCAGGTGGTGCTCGATATCGGGGGCCGGCCCTACTATCGCGGCCCGCTTCCGGCACCGCTGTATGATCACTTCCTGCGCTCGTTTGCCGACAACGCCAAAACCACGCTGCATGTACGGGTACTGCGCGGCACCGACCGTCACCACATCGTGGAAGCGGCCATCAAGGGGCTCGGGCTCGCGCTGCGCGATGCGCTCACGGAAACGGGCGCGGTGTTCAGCACCAAAGGCTCGGTACGTCTCGACATCACCGAGTGAACGCCTCATGCTGACTCGACGAGTGATCGTCTGCCTCGATGTGAAGGGCTCGCGCGTGGTGAAGGGCGTGCAGTTCGTGGGGCTCCGTGATGTAGGAGACCCGGTGGCGCTTTCGGAGCGTTACGAGCGCGAGGGCGCGGACGAAATCACCTTTCTCGACATCTCCGCCAGCGCTGAAGAGCGGGCCACGTTGCTCGACGTCGCGCGGCGCACTGCAGAACGCCTGTTCATTCCGCTCACCATTGGCGGTGGTGTCCGCACCGCCGACGACGTGGCGCGCGCGTTGCGCGCTGGCGCTGACAAGGTGTCGCTCAACTCGGCAGCGGTGTCACGCCCCGAGGTGCTCACCGAAGCGGCCGATCGCTTTGGCGCACAGTGTGTGGTGGCCAGCATCGACGCCAAGCGCAACGCCGACGGCGTGTACAAGGTGTGGGTGAAAGGTGGGCGTGAAGAAACACCGCTGGAAGCGGTTGCGTGGGCACAGGAGTGTGTGGCGCGCGGTGCAGGAGAGATTCTGCTCACATCGATTGATCGCGACGGGGCGCGCACGGGCTACAACCTGGAGATCACACGCGCCGTGGCCGATGCGGTGAACGTACCGGTGATTGCGTCGGGCGGTGCGGGCACGGCACAGCATTTGGTGGATGCCGTGATGGATGGCCACGCCGATGCCGTGCTGGTGGCGGGCATTCTGCACGATGGACTTACCACGGTGCACGCGCTCAAGCAGGTCATGATCGACGCGGGACTCGGCGTTCGCGCCTACGAGGCTGTCGCATGAGTACGTCGATGTCCTCATTGCTGCAAGCGGCCGCCGAGGTGGCGCAACTCGCCGCCACACATGCCATGCAGTGGTATCGCACCGGCGTGACGGTGGAAACGAAAAGCGACGGCTCGCCGGTGACCATTGCCGACCGCGATGCCGAACGGGTAGCGCGCGAGTGGCTCACTACGCGCTTTCCCAAAGACGGACTGTTCGGCGAGGAGTTCGGTATCGCACGGCCCGAGGCCACACGGCGCTGGATTCTTGATCCGATTGACGGCACGAAGGCGTTTATTCGCGGGGTCCCGCTGTGGGGCACACTCGTGGCCTGCTGCGAAGGAGATACGGTGTTAGCCGGCGCCGCCTGTTATCCGGTGGTGAATGAGTTGGTGGCGGCGGCACCGGGCGAAGGGTGCTGGTGGAACGGGTCGAGGGCCGCCGTGTCGGATGTGTCGTCACTGCGCCACGCCACGGCACTGATTACCGACGAGCGTTTCGTTGAGCGTCCACATCGTGGCGCCCAGTGGCGGTCGCTGAGCGGCGAAGTGGGTGTGGCGCGCACGTGGGGCGATTGCTACGGCTATTTGCTGGTGGCTACGGGGCGCGCGGAGATCATGGTGGACGACATTGTGAATCCGTGGGACGCCGCCGCCATCATGCCCATCATCACCGAAGCGGGCGGCGTGTTTACGGACTGGGAAGGGCGCGCGACAGCGTTTGGCGGCGACTCGATCGCGACCAATGCCGCACTGGCGGCGTCCACGCGTTCTATTTTGCGCGACACCGCGCTTGGAGTGCAGTTATGACCATGGGTGTTCGGATCGATAGCGACGCGCAGTTGGACACCCTCAACTTCGCGAAGGGCGACGGCATGGTCACGGTGGTCACGCAAGACGGCGTAACCGGCGCGGTACTCATGGTGGCGCACGCCGACCGGGAAGCGCTGGAGTACACGCTGCGCACCGGCGAGATGCACTATCGCTCCCGCAGTCGCGGCTTGTGGCACAAGGGGGGCACGAGCGGCAACGTGCAGCGCGTGATGACCCTCACCACCGACTGCGACCGGGATGCGATTCTGGCTCGGGTGCAACCGGCGGGGCCGGCGTGTCACAACGGGACCACGTCATGCTTCGAAGATGACGCACTCGGCGCCGATGCCCTCGCCACGCTGGACCGCACGATCGCTGCGCGACGCGTTGCACCGGAGCTGGGGAGCTACACGCAGAAACTGTTCAACGATCGCAATCTGCGTCTCAAAAAGTTGGGCGAAGAAGCGGTGGAGTTGACCGTCGCCTGTGTAGACCACGACAAGGAGCGGGCCGCCGAGGAAGGCGCCGATCTGTTGTATCACACGCTCGTTGCGCTGCAGGCGATCGGTGTCTCGTTGGATGACGTGCGCCAGGTGCTCGCTCAGCGGGTGGGCGCACCGCGACGTGGCGTGCGCCAGACCGACGCTTAGCTCGCCACCATGCGTTGCGTCCCCGCCCACGCCGCGCCCGGCGCAAGCGTAACACCGGGACGTATCACCGCAGCTTCCACGCACACCATGTGCCGCTCATCACCGGGCTGAAAATCCTCGCGTGACGCGGTGCCCGCGGTGCCGGGATTCCACACCACGGCGTCGGTGAAGCCATCTTTCTCGATGCGCAGTGTGCGGTGCGGTTCACGTAACTCCAGCGCATCGGGCGCACTAAAGTAGATGCGATCGAGCGGTCCTGTAATCGCCAGCGGCGCCTCAGGTGCCGTGAATTCGGCGCCACCTTGCAACGCATCGCGAAAGGTGAGCCCGTCCAGACCGTGCACCGACACCGCGAACGCATCGCGCACCGCGAAGTACGGATGCAGCGCGGCTGTGAAGGTGAATGCCGAATCACCGGTGTTGGTGACGACCAGTGTCACCGACAACGTATCGCCACCGACTGCCACGTGCAGGTCGGCAGAGAAGCGATGCGGCCACACGGTCTCCAGTGCTTCCGCAGTTGCCGGTGGTACGTCGCGCTCGGTGAGGCTGAGCACCACCAGCCCATCACTGGTGCGCGTGTCGTCGGTGATGGTCCAACGGCAGTGGCGGGCAAAACCATGCTGCGCGAACGGCCCGAAGGTGCCGAATTGCGGGAAGCACACCGGAATACCACCCCGAATGACCAGCCCCGCGCCGTACTGCGCGTTCGGACTGACAAACAAGCGATCGTCGGTGCTGTCGGCGGGAATCCATTGGGCCACCTGCGCGCCATCGAGATACACGCGCGCAAACGCCCCGTCGGGGGCCCGGAGGTCCGCGAACGGGGCTTCGGGGTTGATCACAGCTCCCAGCCTTTGCGGTACTCGCGCGTGAGCAATTTGTTGGCGTCAGGAATGTTCGTGATGTTCATATTTGCCCCATCGTACAGCACCTTGCGCCCTTGGCCGGCGCGGAGCGCCGCAATGCCGAGCAGCATGGTTTCCGTAAGCGGTGCGGCGTGCGAGAACGGTGAGCTTGCGGTGGTTTCGCCTTTGGCGGCCTGAATCCAGTTCTGTTCGTGTGAGACCGTGATGCGCGGTTGCGTGATCGGCAACGCCTCCGCCTTTTTTGCCAGCGACTCCGGGTAGATGCGCGGTTTATCACCGTACGTCTCGTAGATCATGATGCCCTTTTCGCCGATGAAGATGCCACCGCCGCCATCGCTGTTCGGATTGGGGAGCGGTGCATCGTCGGGGAGCATGGCCGGACGCGGCGGCATGAGGCCGCCGTCATACCAATACAGCTTCACCGGGCCGCGCTTGCCCACGGCGGGGAACTCGTACTGCACGGTCGTGGCCAGCGGGTACGACGCCGGATTCTGCGCGCCGCCGCCCCACGGCGTGGACGACGCCTCGATACTGGTGGGATAGGTGAGCCCCAGCGCGGTGTAGGGCTGATCGATCAGGTGCGCGCCCATGTCGCCGATGGAGCCCACGCCGAAATCGGTCCAACCGCGCCACGCGAACGGGTGATACGCCGGATGATACGGAATCTCCGGTGCCGGACCGAGAAACAGATTCCAGTCCATACCCGGCGGCGGCGTGTGGTCATTGAGCGCCATCGCAGCACGGACGGCATTGTCTACCGTTCCAGCGTTCCATTGCGGACGGGGATTGGGCGGGGCGGTGGGCGCCGGCGCATTGGCCGCACGCGGGCGCGGAATGCCTTGCGCCCAGTAACGCACCGGGCGATCGGTCCACACGTGCACTTCGTGCACCTTGCCGAGGAGTCCGGCGGCGATCACTTCGTTGATCTTGTGCGAGCCGTCGCGTGAATGTCCCTGATTGCCCATCTGCGTGGCCAACTTCGGATTATTCGCAGCGGCTTTGGCCAGCAGGCGCGTTTCATACACCGAGCAGGCGAGCGGCTTCTGCACATACACATGCTTGCCCAGCTGCATGGCGGCGAGCGCGATGGTGGCGTGCAGGTGATCGGGGGTGGCGATCAGCACCGCATCGATGTCTTTTTGCCGCTCCAGCATGTCGCGGAAGTCGGTGAACTTGGAAGCCTTCTGGTACGATTCGCCAAGCGCCACGTTCTCTGGCGTGGGCTGTCCCTGCCGCGGACGCAGCCGGCCGTTGAGCGAACGCTCCACGTAACCGAAGTCCACATCACACACCGCCACGATATTCTCGGTGAGCATCTGCGCCATGTTGCTCATGCCCATACCGCCGATACCCACGCAGGCGATATTCAGCTTGGTGCTGGGCGCGCGATAGCCGGGGCCGCCCAGCACTACGCGAGGCACGATCATGGCGCCGAGGGCAAGTGTGGCACTGTCGCCGACAAAGTTGCGGCGGGAGTACGATTTGGACATGGCAGGGAGTGACGGGGGAGAACGTTTACGCTGGCACCATGATATATCCCTCGCGCCATGATCCGTCGAGGCGAAACGGTGGATTGCCCGCCAGCCGTACAGAGGTTGGGCCGTGCGTGAGCCAGGAGATCCCCGCAATCCCGCCTACGATCGCCTGCAGCTGGTCGTGGGTACAGCGTGCGGGGAGCGCGAGGGGGACGGCTTCGCTCAGTCGGTCGATGGCGTCCGCCACATCGGCGTCCGAGGCTCGGCTCTTGGCAATGAGCGGCGTGACGCCAAGGGCGCGCCAGGCGGCCGTGGGAAAGCTTTCCGTCACGAGGCCGGCACCTTCTCGCTCCAGTGGCGCGTCCTGTCCCGGCAGGTGCCACCCGTGCAGCATGGTCAGCTGTTCGAAGACGGCGATGGAGAACGTGGTAAAGGCGAGATAGGTGCGGGGTTTGACGCCATCGGGCGGCAGTCCCGTTTTGCCCGGGGCACGCACGGCCCGTTCGCTGAGGCGGCAGTGCGGCGCGTCGGTGTCGGGCGCTTTCCAACCCAGCGGCCCATCGATGCAGAGCACCGACACCCCGTGCTCCGCCGCAACGCGCCGCAACCACGCCACCAGCGGCTCGACGGCCGGTCGACCCGTGAGCGGCACGTCGAGCAGGCGCGCCTCCCAGCGTGCGGTGGGGGCTGCCGTTGCCGGTGGCGTCAGGAGCGCCACGCCGATCGCGCGGTAGTCGGCGCAGGCGAGGTCCACCGACAACACGGCATCAGGAATGCGCGGTGATCCTGCGTGAAGGATCGGAACGATGCCGCTCAGAATCGCATCAGTCGAGCGGGCGTGACCTTGGCAGGATCTCCCACGTAGGCCCAGCGCACGTTGGTCATGTAGGTTCGGACGGCGCGCTGGATGTCGTCGGGAGTCACCGCGCGCAGCTCGTCCACGAACTGCGACGCTCGCCGATAGTCGCCCTGATACAGCTGTGCACGCGCCAGCATATTGGCCTGGTCGGCATTGGTTTCGTTGTCGAGGAAGTACGTGACAATGAACTGCTGCACCAGCCGCACGAGACCATCCTCGGTGATGGTACCTTCGCGCAGCGACTGGATCTGCTGCTGCATGATCGCCAGCACCGCATCGGGCTGCGTGGTGGTCACGTACAACCCGCCAACTGAAAACGCGCGTTCCACAAATGGCGCGTTGACCGAGTACGTGAGGTTCTGCCGTCCTCTCACCTCCGCAAAGAGACGCCCCGAGAGCACCGCACAGGCGAGACGCAGCGCGGCATAGTCCTTTGCGTCGGCTTTAGGCCCGTGGAAGTATCCCTGCAGATAGTTGGTAGGAAGCGACCGTTTTTCGATGACGTATGCGGTGGGCAGATCGGCTGGCGGCTCCGGCAGTGACCACCGATACGTGCCCACCGGCAAGCGCCCGATACTGCCGCGCACCATCCGCTCCACCTTGGCGCGCGACACGTTGCCGACCACCACCAGCATCATCCGCGATGTCACCATCTGCGAGGCCTGATACGCCTTCAGATCGGCCACGGTGATCGCACTCAGCGTCTTTTCAGTGCCTACGGTTTCCAGTGCATACGGATGGCCGACGAACGTGATGCTGTCCGCCAGATAATCGAGCAACGCGTCGGGACTATCCTTGCGCTGACTGGTGGCGGTGAGGAATTGCTCACGCACCAGCTCCACTTCGGCCGGTGCCAGCGTGGGCGCCATCACGCGATCTGCGAGAATCGCCCACGTGCTGTCCAGCTCTGCGGTAGTCGCACGCAGCCCCAATACGGTCCAATCGGCACCGGGGCTCACCCCAATCGCACTGCCAAGACGCGCCATCTTGGTGCGCAACACATCGCGCGGGTACTTCCGCGTGCCGCGCTCGCTCGCTTCGAGCAGCAGCATCTCGATACCCTGCGTGGCGGGCTTGAGCTGCCGTGTGCCACCCAACAGATAGAGATTGGCCGCCACCACGTTGTTCGCCGTCACACGACGGAGAATGACCGGAATGCCCGCTACCTCAAACTGCGTGGTGAGCGTGTCCTGCGCGCTGGCCACGGCCGGCATAGCGAGCAGACAGACTGTCATGACCCCACGCCTGATCGCGCGAGGCGTGAGCATCTGCCCTCTCAGAGTCGGCGTCTTCACGGGCGCACCACCGCGCGTGTCGACGGCGTCAGCAGCTCCTTCTCCGTGAGACCGATCGCTCGCTTGGCCTCACCGGAGAGCAGCACACTCGTGACGCGCGGCTTGCCGGCGATGTACAGGCTGGTATATCGCATGAGATCGGTGATGCGCTGCTGCGCCATCTGGTCGGTGTAGCTCATGAAGTAGTCGAGGTTGGAGACGCTCCACCAGAAGCCGATGGTATGCGCAATTTCCGAGGCCTTCTCAATCCCAAACGCACTCGACACGGTGCGCTGCGCCTTGACGGCCTCCAGTTCGCGCACGGACACGTACGTAGGATCGGTGAAGCGGGCAATCTCGCGCTCGAGTGCCGCCATGGCCGGTCGCAACTTGTCGGGGGTAGTCTGGCCGCTGATGGAAATCGGCCCCACCTGATTGAGCGTGTAATAGTTCACGCCCACTGCCTGCCACAGCCCGGTATCCACCAGGTTCTTCTGAAACGTGGAGCCCGGTGTGTTGAGCACATCGCTGAATACGTCCGCCGCGAACGTCGCTCCGGGATCCTTCCCCACACTCGGCCCCTGCCACTGAATCAGCACGGCCACCACGTTGATCGGCTCTTCACTGATCGACGCCTTGTTGCCGTCGAGTGCGGGAATGGGTGGAATAGGATCGGCCACAAACGGATCGGCACCGCGCGGCCAGCCGCCAAAGATCGTTTCGGCGAGTTTGAACACGGTTTCCGGATTCACATCACCGGTGACGATCAGCGCGCTGTTGTTGGGCACGTAGTATTTGCGCTGAATCTCCTTCATCTGCGCCTGCGTGACATTGGCAATGACGCGGCGATCACCGATGGTGTTCTTGCGACTGAACTGTCCGGGGTACAGCAACTCGGTAGCTTTCTGCTGCCACGCAAAACCCGGCTGCGCCTCGTTGCGGTCGTACTCACCCAATACCACTTCTTTCTCGCGACGGAGTTCGTCTTCGCGAAAGGTCGGATTGATCAGCGCGCTGGCGAGGAAGCGCAAGCCACCGGCCACTGAATCGGCCGGTAACGTGAGGAAGTAGTTCACGCGTTCTTCCTGCGTGGTACCGTTGTACACGGCCCCCAATTCCGCCGCGCGATCGTTGAAAGCCTCCGCGTCCGGCAGATCCCTGTTGGCCTTGAAGAACATGTGCTCATACATGTGTGCGAGGCCGGCATATTCCGGTGACTGCGTAAATGCCCCGTTGCGCACGTTGATTTCCAGCGTCGCGATAGGGACGCCGTGGTTTTCCACCACGATCACTTCCATGCCGTTCGACAGTACTTTGCGCTGGATCACCTTCGCCAGTTCAGCGCGCGACTGCGCGGGCAGCGCCGACGGCACCAGCCCCGGAGCGGCACTGAGCAGCAGCGCCGCCACGTGGCTGCGGCCGAGATATCGGCGAACAAAGGATCGGATCACGCCGGATGACGCTGGCATTCGAACTCGGGTAAGGGAATCTTTCGATGATGACTGCTCGGCCCACCGCACCAACGACTGCACCAATCGCGGCACCAACCGCCGTACCGTCGCCGACCACCGCGCCGATGACACCCAGCGCGCTGGCAAGCGCCCTCTCCGGCACGCTCAAGCCGGATCAGCTGCGAAGTCTGGTACCGCTGGGACCGTACACCACCTTTCGGATCGGGGGTCCGGCGGATGTGCTGTACGATGCCCTATCCGCCGACGATCTGGCTACGGCGGTCAGCGCGGCGCGGACGCTGGGGGTTCCGTGGTTTGTGCTGGGACTGGGCGCCAACGTGTTGGTGGGAGATCGCGGCTTCCGCGGTCTGGTGATCCGCAACCGCGCTGCAGCCCACGTCATCGGCCCCGATGGCGTATTGTGGTCGGAAAGTGGCGCGATCATGCAGGATCTGGTGCTGGAGACCGTCCGCGAGGGCTGGTCGGGGCTGGAGCACTATATCGGCATCCCCAGCACGGTAGGCGGCGCGTTGTGGCAGAATCTGCACTTCCTGTCGCCGGCTCCCGAACGCGAGCGGACGATGTTCATTGCCGAACCGTTTCTGAACTGCGAGATTTTGCGCGAAGAGGGCGACCGGCGCGTGGTGGACGCCGACTACATCCAATTCGGGTACGACGACACCATCTTCCATCATCGGCGCGACGTGGTGCTCAGCGCGCGCTTTCAGTTGCAGCGGGCCGACCCGGCGTCGCTGCATCAGGTGCTGCAGGAGAACCTGTCGTGGCGTGGATCGCGTCATCCGTGGTTGCAGGTACACCCGAGCGCCGGTTCGATCTTCAAGAAAATTGAGGGGGTGGGGGCCGGTCGGCTCATCGATCAGTGCGGGCTGAAAGGCTTCCGGGTGGGTGATGCGCAGATCTCGCACATCCACGCCAACATTCTCGTCAATCTGGGACAAGCGACCGCCTCGGACGTGCGAGCGCTCATTGCCCACGCACAACACGCAGTGCGGGAGAAGTTCGGCCACGAACTACAGGCAGAGATCGGGTTTATCGGCGAGTTTTAGGTCTTTGTGCTAGTCATGACGCATTCGTCGCGTGTCGATATCTCAGCAATGTCCTCCATCTCCCCAGACGACCTCTCCGATCTGGCGGGCCGTATACGCGTCGGCGACGAGTTGGCCTTTCGGCAGCTCTTCGACGCGCTGTACGGACCGCTCCGCCGTAGAGCGCTCGCGTTCGTTCGCGACGAGGCCGTGGCGGAGGACGTTGTGCAAGAGGCGTTTGTGCGTCTGTGGGATTGGCGTACACGCCTCGAGGCGGAGACTCCCCTTCGAGCCTGGCTTTTTCGAACCGTGCGCAATCTGGCATTCAATCTCCGTCGCGACGCGACCACTCGGCAGCAGCTGCTGACCGACCCCGTGGCCCTCGCCAGCGCCGCCGCGCCGCGCCCCGCGCCGTCGCCGGATGCCGGTGTGTCCGGTGGCGATCTGGCCGAGCAGGTCTCCGCGCTGATAGAGGAGCTGCCACCGCGACAGCGCGAGGCGCTACTTCTTACACGGGTGGACGGGCTGTCGCATGCGGAGGTGTCCGAGGTGATGGGCTGCGCAGCGCGGACGGTGAATAATCACCTCGTGGCCGCACTCGCCACGCTTCGGCGCCGGATGGCCGAAGCCGGCACGTTGGCGGCCGCCCTTATTTGGTGGATGCCATGAGCAACGAGCCGCAGAACCCGCGCGTGACATCGGAAGAGCAGGTCGACGCCGCTCTCGCCATCTTGCGAAACGCGCACTCGGAGCCCGACCGCGCTCAACACGACGCCGCCTGGGCGCGCCTCCAGGCCCGCCTGCACGAGCCAGCCCGTGTACCGTTCACCGACGAACTATCGGCAGGGCCATCGCTGATGGTCGACCGCGCCGGAAGCAGCGCGCCCATCGCCGACACGCACCATAGGTCAGAAATCCGCCCCGTCGCCCGCACTCCGCGCCGCCTTGGCTGGTCGATTGCCGCGGCAGTGGTGCTCGCCGCTGGCGGTATCGGTGTCTGGGGCGCCACGCCGGTGCAGTACACCGTGGTGCGGGGCGGTACGGTATCGCCGCTGCGCCTCCCAGATGGCAGTCGCGTGTGGATGGCGGCCGGTAGTTCGCTGTCGTACCAACGGCGACTCACGTGGCCAGCACCGCTGCGCGCCGCGGGCCGCGACGTGACGTTGCGGGGTACCGCCTTCTTCGACGTGGCCCGCGAGGATCGCCCGTTCCGAGTCCGTACCACCGACGCCACGGTGCAGGTGCTGGGCACGCGCTTCGAGGTGCGCGGCGCCAGTGCGCGGTTCGGATCGCGCGTGCAGGTAGAAGAGGGGCGAGTGGCCGTCATCGCTGGGAGCGCGCGCACCGAATTGTCCGCCGGGCAGGGCGCGCTGGTCACAGCCGACGGACTCACTCCGCAGCCGGCCGCAAGCCAGGGCGTGGCGACTTGGCGCACCGGCGGCCTCGTCGCGCTCGACGAGCCGATCGGTGCGGTGCTCGAAGAATTGGCGCGGCGGCATGCGGTAGAGATCACCGCCGACGCCACCGTAAATCTCCAAGGCACGGTGTCGCTCTTTTATCCCACTGCACCAGCTGTCGAGGTGATACTGGGTGATCTGTGCACCGCCCAAGGGCTGACCTTCGAACGGACCAGCCGCGGTTACCGTGTCCGTGGAGCCGTGCGCGCTCCGTGATCGGTCGCTGGCTGCCGCGATGGTGTGCTGGCGCGGCGCTGCTGACGACGGCGCCGGCGTTGGCGCAATCCCGACCTCCCACTGAGCGCCCGCCGGGTCAGGCGCCTGCCGGTTCGCAGGTCGCACGGATCACCATCGCGCTCTTGGATGTGCCGCTGGTTGAAGCGCTGGAAACGCTGTCGCAGACCGCCCGCATGAACCTCGTTTGGCAAGCCTCGGCGCTGGCGGAGCGCGGCAGTCTCCGTATTTCCTGTCGACACACCGACGCGCCGCCTGAGGAGGTGTTGCGCTGCATTACGCGCGCGGCGAGCGTCGACTTTGTACGGCTGTCGTCCGGTACCTATGTGGTGATCGCACGGGCCGAATCGGCGCCGGTATTCGCGGGGCTGACCGGTGTGGTGCTGGATGCAGCCACCGGCGCGCCATTGCCATCGGCGCGTGTTCAGCTGGCGGAGCTCCCCACGGCCGTGCTGTCGCAGGACGACGGCGGTTTCAGTTTCCCGCGCTTACGACCGGGGCGCTACGCGCTGTCGGTGCGGGCCGTGGGGTATCGGCCGTATCTGACATCCTTTGACGTGCAGCCGCGCGAAGTGCAGATGCTGCGCTTGCCGCTGGAGCGCGCGGAGACCTTTGCGCGGCCGATCATCGTCAATGGCGTACGTCCCGGCGCTGCGAGCCGAGTGCTCGGCACATCGGAACTTGCTGAGCGCGCGGCAGATCGTCTGCTCACGGGGCCCGCGCTGTTTCTCCCGGGCACGCCAGTGCCGCTCGGGGTCTCGCGACGTGACGGCACCGGCGATCTGCACCTCCAAGGTGGCGACCTCGGCGAACACCCGTGGCGGCTGGACGGCATTCCGCTGTACGACGTGGGCTCGCTCTCCGGGCTGCTGGGCGTGATCACGCCCAGCGTAGTGGAGCGTCTCACCGTGCGACGCAGCGGCTTCCGCGCCAGTGAGGGCAGTTTTACTACCGGCGTCATTGACCTGGAGCACGCGGTGGCGCCTGCGGACGGCGGCAACGCCCCGTTCGCGGAATTCTCCGCAGATCCGATCGCTGCCTCGGCGCGCGTGTCGTCGCCGTTGCGTGTTGGTGGCGCGCAGGGGCATGTGATGGTCGCCGGACGCACTGGCCTCTGGCAATGGACGGCACCCTCCGCACTGGTGCGCGCGTTGCGAGACTGGAGTGCGCCCGATCCCGTGCTGCTGGCGCGACTGAGCGGGTTTACCGCGTTTGCCGGCGCCGAGCGATTGGATCAGACGGCGTACGCCACGAGCGTCGGCGACGAGCAGGTCACGGTGCGTGATGTCCACGCGGCCACACGGTTGGCGTGGGGGGTTTCTCATCAATTGGACGCGTCCGGGTTCATGACGTTCAACGGTGTCTCGTACCGCGGCACCTCGGCCGATAGCGGCGCCGGGGGGGCCAGCCTGGCAACGTCTGATGCGTACGCGTGGCGCACCACAGGCGGCCAGATCGCGCACCGCTGGTTACTCAGCCCGCGTGTGCGGCAACGCGTGCAGCTGCGCGCGGCTTCGCATGCACTCGACCACACGGGACGTATGCATATGCTCGCGATGCCGTTGGCGGCGGTGAGCGCGCAGGAAGACAACGGCATTGCGGAAGTGGCGCTCGCGGCCGACTGGCATGTCACGGCCACGCAGCGTATCGATCTCACGCTGGGCAGTGAATTGGCGCGGACGACGGCGCAACTCGATCTGGCAAACCGTGTGCTGCGACCGATCTCGTATCAGGCTGCCGTGACGCGCGGAACGTTGTTCAGCGACGCCACCATTGCGGTAGGGCGTGCGCGCTTCGTCGATGTTGGGTTGCGTGTCACGCAACTGCAGAGTGGTCGGACGTACGCCGAGCCGCGCGTGGCGATGCGCGGGGAAAAGACAGACGGTGCGCGGCAGTGGGCGTGGCGCGTGGCAGGCGGCGGCTATCATCAATTCGTGAATCAGTTCGACGTGGCGAGTACCATGCCGGTGGCCTTTGTGCCCAATACGCGCTTTTGGTTGCCGAGCGACGGCACGACACCGGTTGCACAGGCGTGGCATCTCACTGCGGAAGGTGTATTGCGTCCAGGCCACGGGTGGGAGATTCGGGGCGAGAGTTACATGCGCTGGCAGCCGTCGATTCCGATGGTCGACTACGGCGTCATGTTCGACACGACGGGCGTTGGTGCGCCGGTTCGCGATGCTTCGTCATTACTGGCGCGTTCGTCGGGCGAGGCGTTTGGCGGCGGCGTGCGAGTGATTCGCGACGTGGTGCTCGCGGGCCTTGGTGTGCGCACGGAACTCGCGTACGACGGGGGGAGCGCCACTCGGCGATTCCCCTCGCGGTTCGGAGGCACGATGCAACCTCCACCGTGGTTGGAGCCACATCGTGTGTTGCTCGCTACCGAAGTGCGCCCCGCTGATGGGTTGGTGCTGGCAGCGCGCACACGCGGCGTCTGGGGGCGTCCGTGGATGTTGCGTCAGGCATATTACGATCTCTTTGGCGCGGCGCCGATGAACCGCGGATTACCCATCGGCATGCCCGGCGCGACGCGACGACCGGCATTGATCGATGTGGACCTCGGGATGTCATATCGTCGATCTCTCGGGGGAACCGAGATAGAGCTTGGTGCGAGTCTCACCAACGTACTCAACCGCCCCAACGTGCTCGACAATGGGTTGCGTGGTGAGGAAACGGGCAACGGATACAGCATGGTGCCGCGACTGCTGCCGGGGCGACAAGCCGCGCTTACCCTCCAGCTGAGACCGTAGCTTCGACAAGTCGTCCCAAAAACTTTAGTACTGACTGGTCATATCGGCGTTGTGGCGTGTAGTGAAGGTGAGCGCGCTCGGATGATCCGTCGCGCGATGATGACTTTCTCTTCAAGACCATTATGTCCTCTCTGATGAACACGCTGTCCCGTCGCGCCGTGATGGCGCTGTCGCTTGCTACCGCTGCGTCGGTTATGGTCGCCTGCGGCGACGACGATGAAACGCCGGTGAGTCCGGCCCCCGTCACTATCACGCAAACCGCTGCAGCCACCCCCCAGCTTTCCACGCTGGTGACCGCGCTGACTGCCGCCAACCTGACGGCCACGCTGAACGGTACCGGGCCGTTTACGGTGTTCGCGCCGGTCAACGCCGCGTTTACCGCGCTCCCGCCTGCGGTGCTGACAAGCCTGCTCGAAACCGGCAATCGCGCCATTTTGACGAAGCTGTTGACCTTCCATGTCGTGCCGGGGCGTTTCACGGCCAGCCAGCTTCAGAATGGTCAGATACTGACCACGGTAGAAGGCACGCAGTTGCCCGTGACGGTGGCCAATGGTGTGGTGACCGTTGGCGGTGCGCGCGTGACGACCGCTGACGTGGCCGCTTCGAACGGTGTGGTGCACCTCATCGACGGCGTCATGCTCGGCAGCCTCGATATCGTCGACAACGCGATCATCCGCGGCTTCAGCTCATTGGTGAGCGCTGTGACGGCCGCCAACCTGGTCGCACCGCTGCGTGGCGGGAGCCTCACGGTGTTTGCTCCCACCAACGCGGCATTCACCACCATTCCGGGTGGCGCACCCACCGATGTGGCCGTGCTGACGCGCGTGTTGCAGCTGCATGTGGTGCCCACGCGTGCGCTGTCGACCGACCTGACGAATGGTCAGGTGCTGCCGACGCTCCTTACGGGTCGCAGCCTCACGGTGGGCTTGATCGGCAGCAACGTTCGCCTGACCACGCCGACCAACTTCGCCACCGTGGTGACGCCGAACGTGATCGCCAAGAATGGCGTGATTCACGTGATCGATACGGTGCTGCTGCCGTAAGCTCACGTCTGCATCCTGCTGCCTCCCGCTGCACGATCGCGGCGGCGCGGCAGGTGAACGGTCCCTCGGCATGTCTGCCGAGGGACCGTTTGGCTTTTCGCGCCGACAACGCTTTGAGGGTTGGACGTGTCGAAACGGAAGAAGGGGGTTATCCGTAGTTCACAGGTGACTCCTGCACGCTTCCCGAATCCGTCCTCACGTGTTGCGTCAGCGTTTCCGGTGGTTGTTCGCCCTGCTTCTGGCGGTCCTCATGGCGCCCGTGCCCCCTTTGTTCGCCCAGCAAGTGGACGTGATTCGCGGCCGGATTACCGGTACGGACAACGAGCCGCTGCGGGATATTCCCGTTGTCGTCACGTCGATCTCCGGTAACGTGAATCGCACCGCCCGCACCGACCGGAACGGACGTTTTACCATCACATTTCCGGGTGGCGACGGTGACTATCTGGTGGCGATCAACGTGCTGGGATACGCGGCCAAGCGCTTCGAGATCAAACGCGCGGCCGATGAGGACATTCTCATTGCCGACGCCAAGCTCACCAGGGTGGGCGCGGTGCTCGACGCGATGAAAGTCACCGGCGCACGCGATAGGGTGTCGCGAAACGATGTGCAGCAGGACATCGGCGGCACGGAGCGCACCATGCAGAATACGGTGTTGCCCCCCGACCAGATGGGGGACCTCGCCGCGATGGCCGCCACGCTCCCCGGCGTGCAGCTCGCACCGGGCCAGGATGGCGGCGCCAATGGCTTCTCGGTATTCGGACTGGGTGCCGACCAGAACAACACCACACTGAATGGTATGCTGTTTGGCGGCGCCGGATTGCCGCGCGATGCGAGTGTGCTGAGCGGTCTCGTGACATCGCCGTACGATGTCTCGCGCGGAGGCTTCAGCGGTGGACAGTTCAACCTCCGCACGCAGTCCGGATCCAACTTCAGCGGCCGCACTCTGAGTCTCGTGGGTGACGCGCCGCAGTTGCAATGGAGCGACGCGGCAGCGCGCGCCACCGGTCAGGAATACCGCAATGCGTCGCTTGGCGGCTCGGTGTCGGGGCCGCTGGTCTATGACAAAGCGTTTTACAACATGTCGTACCAGCTGGGACGACGCAGCAATGACTTACAGACGCTCCTCAATACCTCGAGCACCGGCTTGCAGGCCTCTGGCGTTGCCACGGACTCGGTGCAACGCCTGGTGGGAATTCTGGAGAACGCGCGGGTACCGATCAACTTCAGTGGTCTTCCCGGGAGTCGACTGGGTGATCAAGGCTCGCTTTTTGGAGCCATCGATTTGACGCCGCCGAGCAGCACGAGCGGTGCGGCGTACAACGTGACGTTCAACGGCAGTTGGAACCGGCAGAACCCCGCCAGCCCGCTCGCCACGGCGCTTCCCACCACCAGCGGCGACCGCACCGGCTGGAGCGGAGGCGTGCAAGGTCGGCATAGCGGCTACGTGATGCTACGCGGCATTGGCATACTCACGGAGTCATCGGCGGGATTCAGCGCCTCCCAGAACGAAGGCACGCCGTATATGGACCTCCCGGGTGGCCGCGTGCGCGTGAATTCCGCGTTCACCGATGGCACCAACGGGGTGCAGAATCTGTCGTTCGGTGGGAATCAGTTTCTTGGCACGTCGCAAGGGTCGAACAGTGTGATGGCGATGAACACGCTCTCGTGGTTCAGCGCCAACAACAAGCACCGACTCAAGCTGGGTACAGAGCTACGCCGAGACGGCTCCTCGCAGGATCAGACGATCAACCGACTCGGCACATTCACCTACAACTCCCTGAACGATCTGCAGACGGGCATTCCACTCTCGTTTACGCGCGCGTTGTCGCCGAGGGAGCGGTCGGCCAGCCAGATGGTGGGCGCGATTTCGCTGGGTGATTCCTACCGGCGCACGAACACGCTGCAATTTCAGTACGGCGTGCGGGTGGACGCCAATCAGTACCTCGATGCTCCCGCCCGGAACACCGAGGTGGAGCGCACACTGGATCTGCGGAATGATCGGGTACCGAACGGCGTGTTCGTGAGTCCGCGCCTTGGCTTCTCGTGGCAATACGGCACGGGCCCGCAGATCGGCGCCTTTGCCGGTGCGTTCCGCGGACCGCGCGCGGTGGTGCGCGGTGGTATCGGCGTGTTTCAGAATACGCCACAAGCCACACTTATTGGCACCGCGATTGATAACACCGGTTTGGCCAGTGCGATTCAACAGTTGGCGTGTGTCGGCGCCGCTACGCCGATCCCCGACTGGGCAGGCTATCGTGATGTATCGCGGATTCCCACGCGCTGCGCTGACGGGAGCACGGGTACGGTGTTCTCGAACGGTGCGCCGAATGTGACGCTGTTTGCGGATCGCTACGCCGCGCCGCGGAGCATTCGCTCGAACCTCAGCTGGTCGGGCGCGATCTTGCGGAATCGCTTCAACGCGTCGTTCGATGCGACGTATTCGCTCAATACGCGCCAGAGCAATTTCGTGGATCGCAATTTCGCTGGTGCGCAACAATTCGTGCTGGACAACGAGGATCGCCGCCCCGTGTTCGTGCTCCCCACAAGCATCGTGCCGCTCACCGGCGGCATCGCGGCAGGGGACGGACGTGTGGTCACACTATTTCAGCGTGTGCTGGAGCAACGTTCGGACCTGATGTCACACAGCGGACAGTTCAGCACGCGTCTTTCACCAACCACGTTCAGTACGAACTTCAATTGGAGCGCGAGCTACACGTACTCGAACGTACGTGAGCAATTCCGCGGCTTCCAGAGCACGGCGGGCGATCCGTTCGCGGTGGACTGGTCACGCGCGACCTTCGACTCGCGCCATCAAATTACCTACAACCTGAGCTACAACGCGTTCGACCTTATTCGGTTCGGGTGGTTCGGACAATTTCGTTCCGGTACACCGTTTACGCCAACCATAGGCGGTGATGTGAACGGCGACGGGTTCTCGAACGACCGCGCCTTCGTCTTCAATCCGGCCTCGGCTGCCAACCCGGTGGTCTCGGCCGGCATGCAGTCGCTGCTCGATCAGGGATCGCGCGTGGCGCGACAGTGCCTGCAATCGCAGTTGGGTACTCTCGCCGGTCGCAACAGTTGTCAGGGTCCATGGGTGAGTTCGGCCAACCTGTCAATCTCCTTGAATCCGCTCAAGGTGCGCATGCCGCAGCGGGCCACGCTGTCGTTCAACGTGTCCAATCCGCTGGGTGCGGCCGACCTGGTGCTGAACGGTGAGCGAAAGCTCAAGGGATGGGGCCAGCAGCCGTTCCTCGATCAGTCGCTGCTGTACGTGCGCGGCTTCGATCCGTCCGCGCGACGGTACACTTACGAAGTGAATCAGCGGTTCGGCGCCACCAACCCACAGTTCAACAGCATCCGCACTCCGGTGACGCTCACGGCCATGCTGCGCTACGATATCGGCGCCACCCGTGAGCGACAGATTCTCACGCAATCACTCGACCGCGGGCGACGCACGCAGGGCACCAAAGCCGTGGAGCCGATGATCAAGGCGCAGTTCGGCACGGGCGGCGTACCGAATCCGCTGGCCACTATTCTCCGCGATCAGGATACACTCAAGCTGTCGTCCGATCAGGCGGATAGCCTGGCCACCATGAACCGTCGATACACCATACGGCTGGATTCGATCTGGTCGCCGATTGCGAAGGAGTTTGCAGCGCTCCCCGACGGCTTCAGCCACGATGCGGTGTACGCCAAGTATGTGCAGGCACGAGAGGCGAGTATCGATATCCTGCGCGGATACGCGCCCGCAGTGCGCACGTTGCTCACTAACGCCCAGCGCCGGAAGCTGCCGCCGTTCGTGGCCAGCTCGCTGGACGATCAGTATCTCAAGTCCATCCGTTCCGGCACGGCGGGCGGGGGGGGTGGCATGATGATTCCCGGTGGTGGAATGATGGCTGGGGGTATGGGCGGCGCCCAGACCATCATCATGCGACAGTAGATCTACACTTCTTTCAGAAACTTCCATGACTCGTTGTCTCACTCCCGTTGTGTTGTCGGGCGCCGTGCTCTCGCGGCTCGGTGCGCTCGGACTCGGCTTGTCGCTTTTTTCTCTTCACGCAACCGCGCAGGCGCGGCCGGCGATTCGCCCGCTCGGCGCGACACTGGCCACCAGCAGGGATTCGCTGGGTGCGGTGAACAACGTGCGAGCGCTTCCGGGCGGTCGTCTCCTGATCAATGACGCCACCAGTCGCCGTGTCCTGTTGGTTGACTCCGCGATGACTGTGCTCAAGGTCGTGGCCGACTCGACCAGTAGCACAGCCAACGCGTACGGGCCGCGCTCCGGCAGTCTGATCGCGTATCGCGGTGACTCCACGTTGTTTGTCGATGCGGCATCGTTGTCCATGCTGGTCATTGACGGCAATGGCACGATTGCCCGCGTGATGTCGGTACCGCGCTCACAGGATGCCATGATGCTGGCCGCTGGAGGACTCGGCGCAGGCGCGTTTTACAGTAACGGCTACCTGATTTATCGCGGGATACCCGGCTTTCAGATGCGGATGAACAGCAACGGCTCGCCGGGAATGCCTGCGGTGGCGGACACGATGGCCATTGTGCGCGTCAACCTGCAATCGCGGGTGCTCGATACAGTGGGTTTCGTGAAGATCCCGAAAACCAACACCAGCATGTCGCGCAGTGACGACGGCAAGATTTCGATTTCGATCGAGGTCAATCCGTTACCGATCGTCGACGAGTGGGCGGTGACGTCGACGGGGCAGATCGCGATGCTGCGTGGCAAGGACTATCACGTGGATTGGGTGGCGCCTGACGGCAGCCGCCGTTCGTCACCGAAGATTGCGTTCGACTGGAAGCGTCTTTCCGATGACGACAAGATCGCACTCATCGATTCTGTGAAAATCATCCGTGATCGCGCGGCGGCAGCCAACCCCGGCCAAGGTACCCAGATGGCGGCGGCGTTCGGAGCGGCGATGGGAGCGAGCACGGGCGGCGCAGCCGGCGGCGGTTTCGCGACGCAGGTTATCACGCGTGTCGAAGCGCGCGCTGGCGGCACACCGGGCGTTGGCGGTGCACCGATGCAGGTCATGACCCCGCAGATCAACTACGTGTCGCCGAGTGAGTTGCCGGACTACCAGCCACCGTTCTTTGCCACCAGCGCCAAGGCCGATGAAGACGGCAACCTGTGGGTGCGCACTATTCCCACCAAGCCGCAGCCGGCGGGTACGGTGTACGACGTGATCAACAGCGACGGCGAGGCGGTAGACCGCGTGCTGGTGCCGGAGAACCGCAGCATCGTGGGATTTGGTCCTGGTGGTGTGGTGTATCTGGCGGTGCGCAGCGGCACGGGCACGGTGATGGAACGCGCTCGCGTGAAGTAGGGGACCGGGTTCTGTTCTGTATCTTTGTGTATCCGTGGTGCAGTAGTTCCGCGCTACTATCGATCACCGAGGAGCCCCAATTCTTTATGGCAGCACTCTGGAACTCCGCGACTACGCACGATTGGCATGACGCACTGCACGCCTATCCGGCGGCCACTGCGCAGTACGGCGGCGCGGGGGGCGTGGCGCGCGCCGAATCTCGTGCTGGTGCGCGGGAATGCGTCGGAGGTGGTGATGAGCACGAGTCAGCGCGCGCTGGTTCAGGCGCCGCATCCGCGCCGGCCGATTGCCACCCTCGCCACGCTGGCGGGGGTGGGTCCAGCCACCGCGTCAGCCGTGATGGCCATCGCGCACCCCACGGTCTATCCGTTCTTCGACGAGCTGGTAGCGGCCGAGGTGCCCGAGCTTGGCGCGGTAGCGTGGACGCTGCCGTACTACGTGAAGTACGCCGATGCACTGCGGGCGCGAGCGCTGGAACTCGGCGAGGGGTGGACGCCCGTCATGGTGGAGCGGGCGGCGTGGGCGAATGCCCAGCTTAGTCGCTAACGCCGTACAGCGTGGAACGCTTTGCCTTACGGCCACCACCCAAGAATCGTCAGCCGATTGATCAGACCCGCCGGAGCGTTTGGTCGTCCAGCGAGTTGGCGCATCTTGGCTTTGATGGGGAGCGCGCCAGCGATGATGCCATGCTGCAGACGGTTGGCCGCGTCGGCCGGAAGGCGTGATGAGCGACCGAGGCGTCCCAAGCCGCGACGATTACGCGGGCCAAGCGTGTCCTCGATGTCTGCGATGGCCTGTTTGCAAAAGTCCTTCAGTGCGACACGTTCCGTAGGCGCCAGGAGGCGACCGCCCCAGAAATCGATGCCTTCAATATCCTCGATGTTGGCGTTGTAATTGCGATAGGCGCCCATGGCTTCATACGCATCAAGTCCGATGGGCTTGAGCGTGCCCTGAATGGAGAGCAGCACGTTTTCTGGATTCTGACACACCCGATAGCCCGGCTTGTCAGACCCGGACGGCGCAAAGCGATCATTATTTCCACTCCAGAGATCAGCGGCGATAATGCGGCCTAACGCCTCCAGACCGTCCGGCGCTGAGAGGGCGGCTGCGATAGCGCGCACGCCAGACTTGTCGCCCGCGGCCGCTCTCACTTTGGCGGCTTCGATATTGGTGATGCCATCCGCCTTGTCCATCTTGAACCAGAGGCCACCCGCCGCCAGCAGCTGCTTAAGGTAGGCGGTGTCGGCATCCAAGGCGCGCAGCGTCGCCGTGGCGATGTAGTCATAGATGTCGACGTGGTCCTGCAGGACCTGAATTTCCGCGAGCGTCAGCGGCTTTCCAGCGGCGGCGGGACTGACGGTCTTAATGGCTTTCAGCGCGAACTTCATATTTTGCCCGTCGTTACCATGCACCGCAATTTCCTGCTTGATCACCACGTGACTGTTATCTGTCGCCGTCATCAGGAAGACGGGACGATTGGGGGACAGAT
>JBBQUH010000035.1:0-37466 GCA_038212625.1 Gemmatimonadales bacterium
ACGACACCTCGTTCACGACGAAGGGACGACGGATGGTGTATGTCGAGCATACGGAGCTCCGGTAGCGGAACGGGGTGCGCTCCCGTGCACCACCTACGACGCCCTTGGCGGGATGGTGCACGCCACGCGCAAGGCCGCCGCGGTATCGCGGCGACTCCTCGCCCTCACGGGTCCATCGCAGGTCGACGCGATCCTCGGGGCCACGTCCAGTTGTAGAACGCGTTGCGCGGAACAGTAAATTCGGTACGTTCTCAATGGTATTACAGGCGAAGTGGACATGGCATCGAGCGAACGATCAGGAACGCGGATGGCGTCGGCTCTCCCACTGCCGTTTGGCGGCATCGACTTCGTTGTTGACACCCTGGAGTAACAGAAACATGATCGGCATCAGCAACGAGGGGCCGACGATCAACGCCACCGTTGCCGCTTCACTCTTCGCACTGAACGCCTTTTGCCAGATCACGATCTGCGCTCCGAGCAAGATGAGCATCGTGGTGATGTTCACGATGTCGAGAAAGCGCTGCCAGCGTGAGGAACGCCGTCAGAGGCACGATCGACCACGCCCACGCGGAGGTGGCACGGGTGGGCCTTCCCTGACCGCTCAGCGAGAGCGACATCGCGGTGGGCAGGTCGCCGTACACGACCACACTGAAGAGGCCGAGGATGGCCAGCAGCAACCAGGCAAGCCATTGAGTCGGGCGCATTGGTGAAATATACGCCACTTTCTGCGTGCCGCAGATTTCACGTCACGATCAGCCGATTGACGGATCCCTCGCTCGTGCGTGTTGTATCAGAGGGGTACCGAGCGCGCCCCTGCTGCACGCCCCCTTTGCAGGACTGGCTGATGTACGTCCCGACCCCCGAATGACGCCCACGTCTCCCCCCACATCGCGCCAGCGCTGGCTGTTGGCCATTGTCCCGGCGGTGGTCGCCGGGGCCTTTTGGAGTGGCACCGTGTTCGGCGCCAGGCAGGCGCGCACTGGCAATGAGTGGATCGACGGGCAACTGCTGTCCACGGCCATTGATTCGGTACGGGCGAACGCGCTGGATTCCTTGCCTGGTGATGAGTTGATTCGTCGCGCGGTCGCGGGCATGGTGCGCGAGTTGCGCGACCCGTACGCGGCGTTGCTGTACCCCGACGGCTATGAGCGATATCGCGGTTCGCTCCAGGGGTACGGTCGCGGGCTGGGGATGTCGTTGCGCGGTCATCGCGGGGCTGTGGTCGTGTCGTCGGTGGCCGCCGGGTCGCCCGCATGGCAGGGGGGCGTCCGGTCCGGCGACGTAATCGTGTCGGTCGATGGCGTGCCGACCACGTCGCAGTGGGGGCACCCCGTGGCGGATAGCGGGGCGGTGGCCCCCGACAGCAACGTGCTGCGCGTGTGGCGGGCCCCGATGAGCGACACCGTCCCGGTGGTGGTACGCGGTGTGGCATGGCATCGACCGGCCATCACGAAGAAGGGGCTGCTTGCGCCTGCGGTTGGCTATGTGCGCCTGTCCACGATTTCGGCGAACGCGTCGGAGGAAGTGATCAGGGCCGTGGACTCGCTGGTGGAGCGCGGCGCCACGTCGTTGGTGTTCGATCTGCGCGGGAACGGTGGCGGGCTTCTCGACGAGGGCGTCAAGGTGGCGGGTCTCTTCCTGCCCCGTGGCACCGTGGTGACCTCACTGGCTGGTCGGGCGGGAGCCGCGGGGCCGATCTATCGGGCGCGGAATCCGCAATGGACCACGCTCCCGATGACGGTGCTCGTCGACGAGAAGACCGCGAGCGCCGCTGAGATCATCGCGGCGGCGCTGCAGGATTACGGGAGGGCGTGGATCATCGGCACGCCCACGTACGGCAAAGGCCTGGTCCAACGCGTGGTCCATTTGTCACCGGAGCTGGCGCTCCGACTCACCACCGCGCGTTGGATGCGTCCCTCCGGACATTCGCTGGAGCGACGGGCCGTCGTGGCGGGTGTGGTACACGGCGGCATGCGGCCCGATGTGCGGCTCGACAGCTCGGCCGTCGCTGACCCGGCGCGGATTCCGAGCCACTGGAAGGTTTCGGCCCGGACGCGGGTGGTTGCCGTGGCGGATTCCGTGGCGTTGCATGCGATCCGTGATCAGTGGGTCACGGCGTCACCGATGAGTCTCGAGCTCCGGCTGCGGAATGCAGTGTCCCGGGTCGTGCCGGGAGCTTTTCGCCGGAGTCCAGCCAAGACCGAGTGGACGGACGTGGCGACACGACTGGCCGTGCTGCGTGTGCTCGAGTCACAGGCTGATTCGGAAGCGTTGCTGCGGTTCTCCACCCGCGAGGATCCCGCGGTGCAGGCCGGCATGGACCTGTTGACGCGTGTGGTCGTCCGCTGATTCCGACGGGGCGCGCTGACCGTCTGCCGACCGTCTGTAGTCGGACGATGCGGTGCATTATCTTGCGCCACGGTATGACACATCGAACGGTTCGGGCATTCGTGGGCGGGCTCTGGATGGCAACGCTCACGCCGTGCGCGTACGCTGGCGCCCAGACCTCGCCGGCGGACTCCTTGGTGGCTCGCGCCATTGCGCGGCGTGGCGTGCAGCTCGCCGATAGCTCGTTGCTCAGCTACACCGCCAAGGCGCACGGATTTCTGGCGTTTCTCGGACAACTGGGCGAGGGCGTGCTGATTCCCCCCAAGGTGATTCAGAGCGAGGAGTTAGCGCTGTCGATTGCGTGGTGGCAACCGGGGCGCAGTGCGCAGCGGTTGGTGGGGCGTCGCGATACCACGCTGCTCCCGGCCAACGTGGGCTACTATCGCGATCGGTATGGCGTGGTGCTCGATAACCTGCCGGATCGCATGCGGCTGGGAGATGGGCAGGATGTGCGCGACGTGCCGCACCCGTTGGGCGCAAACGCACCGGCGATCTACGAGTACACGACCGGGCGTCCGATCCGCATCCAGATTCCCGGCCGCGACATCGTGGTGGACGAAATTCGTTTTCGTCCCCGCAACGGCGGGCAGCCGGCGGCCATCGGCTCGGTCTTTATCGATCGCGAAACGGCGGCGGTGGTGCGGCTGTCCATGACGTTCACGCGCGCGGCGATTCTCGACAAGCGCATCGAGACGCTCGTGATCACGCTCGAGAACGGGTTGGTCCGTGAGAAATACTGGTTGCCGAGGCGGCAGGAGGTGGAGGTGTCGCGCGGGAGCACGTGGCTGGATATTCCGGCGCGCGGCATTGTGCGCGGCCGCTGGGAGATTTCCGATTACGATGTGAACGAAGCGATTCCTGCGGCCACGATGCTGCTGCCGCGTTGGAGCTCGGTGTCGCGGGACTCGCTCCGTGCACATCCCTTCCGCGGTGCGATGGTGGATGTGTTGCCACCGGAGATCCAGATCGCGAGTAGCGAGGAAGTAGTCCGCGCGCGGGTGCAAGCCGAAGCGGCGCTGCGTGCGTCGATGCTGTCGCGGCCCGCCCGCGCCTCGCTCACGGGACGCGGCGTGAGTGATCTCGTGCGGTTCACCCGCGCGGAAGGGCTGGCGCTGGGTGTTGGGGCGTCACATCGCAGCAGTGCCGGCGTTTTCGTGGCGGCGCGTGCTCGCTACGGGTTGGCCGACGAGCAACTCAAGTGGCACGCCGCGATCGGTCCTGCGCCGGCGTTCGGTCGCCACCCCACGCTGCAACTGTTTGCGGAGCGCGAGTATCGCGAGCTGGCGTTTCCCGAACGGGCTGGCCTTACGAACTCGCTGGCGGCGGCCGGGTGGGGTAGCGACTACACCACGCAGGTGGACGTCCGCGCGGCGGGCGTCCTCTGGCGTCGCGCACCCACCAGCGCATTCACGTGGCGACTGGCCTTCGAGGGGGAGCGGCCAGTCGCGCTGCGCGCCCGCCCGTTGCGCGGAGCGTTCGCGCCCACGCTCCCGGCCGCAGCACTGCGCGGCGTGCGGGCGGAGGTGCATGGGACGGGTGGGTGGGTGCCGGCAGCTGCGCGCGGCGTGCGCGGCCTGTGGATGCTGACCGCCAGCGCGGGCGGCTACGAGGGCACGAGCGCCGGTGCGGCGTGCGCCGACTGCACGATCGCGGCGGAGGTGCAGCCACGTGTGGTGCGCGGGCAGGCGGTATTGCAGCTCACCAAGCCACTCAGCGCGCGCGTCACGCTCTTTACGCAGACCTCGGCAGGCCTGGCCATGGGACGCGATCTCCCCCCGCAATGGCTGGTGTTCGCCGGTGGACCGTGGTCGGCACCGGGGTATGGGTTTTCTGCGCTGCCGTCACGCGGGATGTTGTCACAACGACTGGAGCTGCGCACTCCGGTTCCCGCACCGGCGTTGCCGCTCGGCAAGTACGGACGCGCGCCGGGTCACGTGACGCTGGCGCCGTTTGTCCAACTCACGGCAACCGCGGCGGGAACCGCCGAGCTGCCGATGACGTCGGCGGTATGGCCGTCGGTGGGGTTGGGTACGATGTTCTTTTATGATCTGTTCCGCGTGGACGTGGCGCGCGGTCTGCGCCAGGGACAGTGGCGGCTGGCCTTCGATATCGACCGCGGTTTCTGGGGGATTCTCTGAGCACGGTGTTGAGCAACACGTCACGCAGCACGTCACGCAAGACTGCACACGATGCGTCGCACTATGATCAGGCGTACTTCGACAAGTGGTACCGGCATCCGCAGCATCGCGTGAAGTCGCCTACTGCGTTGCGCCGTCAGGTGGAGTTCGTGGTGTATACCGCCGAATGGGTGCTCGGCCGCCGTCTGCGCAGCGTGCTCGATGTGGGCTGCGGCGAGGGCAACTGGCAGCCGGTGCTGCACGCGTTGCGCCCTGCGCTGACATACGACGGCGTCGACCCGAGCGAGTATGCCGTGGCGCGGTTTGGCGCTCGGCGCGGTTTGCAGCGCGGCGGGATTGAAGCGCTCGATACGCTGCCGTTGCGGGCGTCGTACGATCTGGTGGTGTGTTGTGGCATGCTCAACTATCTGTCGTTGGACGCGCTGAGAGTGGGCATCGCGCAGGTGGCTGCACGGGCGGGTGGCGTGGCGTATCTGGAGCTGTTTACCAGCGAGGATGCGTTCGAGGGGGATACCGACTGGCCGGCGCCACAGACGGCGGCGTGGTACCGGCAGTTGATGGTCGCGTGCGGACTGACGCCGGTGGGATTGCAGCTGTACGTGCCGGATGCGGAGCGCGGCCGGGTGTCGGCGTTGGAGCGTTTGTAATGGCGTTGCCTGATGAGGTGCCCCGGGAACACACGCTGCACCCGGAGCAGGTCCCGCGGCACGAGTGGCAAGATTTTTTGGTGCAGCTCAAGGCCGAGCGCGCGTCTCGCGATGCCCCGCGACCGCTGCGGGCGATGGCCGAAGAGTTCGCGACCCGTACGTTGGGGCTGCTTTTCCCGCAGTTCGCGCATCCAAGTCGTCTTGGCATTGAGGCTGTGGACATCGACGCGGCGCAGATCGAGGTGCTGCTGCGGGCCGCGATCACGCCGTTAGTGGACGACGCCGATGTCGTGGTGTCGCAGTTTCTGAGCGCGCTGCCGCAGGTGCACGCGGCGCTGCTTACTGATGCCGAGGCGATTCTGGATGGTGATCCAGCCGCCGAAAGCCTGGAAGAGGTGATTGTGGCGTATCCCGGCTTCCTGGCCACCGCCGTGCATCGTATCGCGCACGAGTTGTACCAGCAGCGAGTACCAATCTTCCCGCGCGTGTTATCGGAGTGGTCCCATCGGGAAACCGGCATCGACATTCACCCGGGCGCACAGATCGGTTCGGCGTTCGCCATCGACCATGGCACCGGCGTGGTGATTGGCGAAACCAGCGTGATCGGTGATCGCGTTCGTGTGTATCAGGGCGTAACGTTGGGTGCGCTCGCCGTGAGTAAGCGTCTGGCGAACAAGAAGCGGCACCCTACGCTCGGCAACGATGTCGTAGTGTACGCGAACGCCACGATCCTTGGTGGAAACACGCTGGTGGGCGACGGCGCGATCATTGGCGGCAATGTGTGGTTGACGTCGTCCGTACCGCCGCGTTCGGTGGTGCAGTTCAGTAGTCGCGTGGAACAGCGCCCTACGTTTGAGGATGATGGATTGGAGTTTCACATTTAGCACGGAGCGCCGATGCGGGCACAGAACATTCTCGACACCATTGGCCAGACGCCGCACGTGCGGATCCAGCGCCTCTTTGATCCGCGTGTGGAAGTGTGGATGAAGATGGAGCGTGCGAATCCTGGCGGCAGTATCAAGGACCGGATCGCGTTGGCGATGATTGAGGATGCCGAGCGGCGTGGCGTGCTCACGAAAGACAGCGTGATCATCGAGCCGACGTCGGGGAACACCGGTATCGGGCTGGCCATGGTGGCGGCGGTGAAGGGCTATCGACTGTTGCTGGTGATGCCGGAATCCATGTCGATTGAACGTCGGCGATTGATGGCGGCCTACGGCGCGACATTTGACTTGACGCCGCGTGAGAAAGGAATGAAGGGGGCGATCGAGCGCGCGAGCGAGTTGGTGGCGTCGACGCCGAACGCGTGGATGCCGAATCAGTTCGACAATGCAGCGAACATCCGGGTGCATGCGGAGATCACCGCGCAGGAGATTCTCGACGACTTTCCCGAGGGCATCGACTATCTCATCACCGGCGTCGGTACCGGCGGGCACATTACTGGGTGCAGCGAGGTGCTGAAGCAGCACTTCCCGACGATGCAGACGTTTGCGGTGGAGCCGACCAAGTCACCGGTGATCAGCGGTGGTGCGCCCGCTCCGCATCGGATTCAGGGTATCGGGGCGGGGTTTATTCCGGGTAACCTGCATCGCGACACCCTTGACGGCGCGATCCAGATCTCGGAAGAGGATGCGATTTCGTACACCCAGCGGGCGGCGCGGGAGGAAGGGCTGTTTATCGGCATTTCGAGCGGCGGGTCGCTGGCGGCGGTGGCGCAGAAGATGGCGGAGCTGCCCGATGGTGCGCGCGTGCTCACGTTCTGCTACGATACCGGCGAACGGTATCTGTCAATTGACGGACTGTTTCCGGTGTAACGGAAATTCCTTGAACGCCCCATTGGGGCGGGAGTACGGGTATGCGTGTAATGCGGCGTGGCGGTGCACCGGTAGTTTTCGCGCTGGCCGGTCTTGTGGGTGCGCTATTCCCGCGGGGGCTCAGGGCGCAGGGCGATGTGGTGAAGGCGGCGCCCGCACCGTCGGCGCAGACGACACGCGCGGCGTTGGCGGCGGCGTATCTGCGCATGGACCGTGCGTACGAGACCACGGCTGCTGCTGGAATGTCCGACAGTGTGCGCAGCGCGCTCAACCGCCGCTTCGATGGCGCCACGCTCGCGTTTTTTGGTGGAAAGTTTGCGGCGGCGGTGGCGAGTATCGATACGGCCATCCTGATGCTGCCGTCGGCCGCGCGCGCTGAAGCTATTGCGCCCGTGCCGCCGCCGCGCTCCGTGAACGGCGGGCCGCCGTCACTCGCCCGTGCTGAGCTCAAGGCGCGGTTGGAAGTAATTGATAGCACGGGGCCGTTGGCGCAGGCGGTGTTCTCCACGCGAGCGCGACTGGATCTGTTAGTCGACGAGCCAAATGCGGAGCGGAGCGCCGAGTTTCTGAGCAATCCGTCGCAATTGGCGCGTGACCTCACGCGCGAGATCACGGCGCTCGAGAAGGGACGGGACCCATACATTGGCGTGGCCGGCGACACGTGGCGTGCGTTTCGCAGTGGGTCGGGTGCCATGGTGCCAATGCGGGTCGTGGCCTCACCGGCGGCGAACCTGCGCCGCCCCGTGGGAGTGCTGATTGCTCTCCACGGCGCCGGTGGTGATGAAAACATGTTTGTGGATGCCTACGGGCAGGGCGTCGTGGCGATGCTGGCCAAGGAGCAGCGCCTGCTGCTGGTGTCGCCGGCCACCACGCAATTTTCGGCGTCGCCGGCCAACTTTGACACACTCATGGCCGTGTTGCGTCGTGAGTTCCGTATCGACAGTACGCGGATCTACGTGATCGGGCACTCCATGGGAGCCGGTGCGGCTGCGCGTTTGGCACAGCAACGGCCAACGCAGTTGGCGGCGGTGGTGTGCCTGGCGGGTGGGAGCGCCGTGACGGCTGCCAACGCGCCGCCGATGCTGTTCATTGGCGCGTCACTCGATCCGATCATCCCCGCCCGCACGGTGGAGGCCGCCGCGAAGGCCACATCAACGGGTACGTACGAGGTGCTGCCATACGAGGGACATACGCTGATGGTGGGGCGTGGTGTTCGCCGTGCGATGCCTTGGCTGATGCAACATACCCGTACCATCACTCCATAGGAGCGCATCATGGCATCACGTCCTCTGATCCTGTTGCACGGCTACAGCGCAGATGGTGCCGCGTTCGACGCATGGCGGGATGCGCTGCGCACCAACGGATGGCGTGACCAGCACCTCGTACCGGTGAGCTACGAATCACTCACCAACGAAGTCTCCATTCGTGATATCGCGGAGGGTTTCGACAAACTGCTACGGCAGCAAGACGGACTGCGCAACGAGGAGCCTTTCGATGTGCTGGTGCATTCCACGGGCATGCTGGTGCTGCGTGCGTGGCTCACGCGACGTGGCATGACCGCAGCGCGGCGAGCGCGGATCAAGCATGTCATCGCACTCGCGCCGGCCACCTTCGGCTCACCGCTGGCGCACAAGGGGCGCAGCTTTCTCGGCGCGCTTGTGAAGGGGCGGAAAGCGTTCGGCCCGGATTTTCTCGAAGCGGGCGATCGGGTGCTCGATGCGCTGGAGTTGGGCAGTCGGTTTTCGTGGGAACTTGCGCATTCCGATCTGTTCGGCACCGAAGCGTTCTACGACTCGCGACGCGACACGCCGTATGTGTTCGTATTCTGCGGTACGCGCGGCTACCGAGGGTTGGGCAAGCTCGCCAATACGCCGGGATCTGACGGCACGGTGCGTTGGGCCGGGTGCGCGCTGAACAGCCGCAAGATGGTGCTCGATCTGACGTCGGATTGCGCGGAGTCCGAGCGGGTGCAGGTGATGGAGTGGACGCAGGACGATGTGCCCATGCATCCCATTGCCGACGTGGATCACGGCACGATTCTCTCCAAGCCGCCCGAAGCCTTGGTATCGCTGGTGGTGAGTGCGCTGGCGGTCAACTCGCGCCCGTCGTACGAGACATGGAGCGCGGCGGCCGAGCGCGTAGTCAGCACCGAGCGCGCGGCAATTACGCCGTGGCAGCAGTTTGTGGTGCGCGCCGTGGATGAACGCGGCGACGGTATCCTGGACTGGAATCTACAGCTCGAATTAGCCGACGGTGCGTCGCTGTCATCGTTTACCCAGGACGTTCACGTGTATCGTGGCGATGCGAGCTATCGCAGCTTCCATGTGAATTTGTCCAAACTGCAAGAGCCGACGCTGCTCACCGGACGCAGTCGCCGCCTGCAGGCGCAACTCTTTGCCAGCACAGGAACAGGCCGCGTGCTGTATACCGGGGCACTGAGTGGCACGGAGCAGCCGGACGGTCCCAATCGTGCGGGCACGTGGTACGGCACGCTCGATTTGTCGAGCGTGCTGCCGGGTGGTGCGATGCGATTCTTCTGGCCCTTCACCACGACGTTCGTGGAGCTACGACTGGATCGCGAGCCGCTCACCGGGCCGGGGATGGTGGTGCGGTGGCACGGACGGCCCTAGAGTGACCCCAGCAGGTCGTCGATCGCTTTGCGGTCGGCGTCCTGCAACGACTCGGCGCCGTGAATGATGCGCTGCAGAATGTCGACGGCTTCTTCGGCGAGATTTTGCGGATGCCGGCGGTCGGTCTGAAATCGCACGATGTGGCCGAGAAGGATGGTCTCGAACGGTGAGTTCGGGTCCTGCATGCCCTCCATCTCGTCATCATCATCATCGTCGTCGTCATCGTCGTCATCGTCGTCGGCGGCATCGCGAGCGGCTTCATAGCTGGGCACGCTTTCCTTCCACGGCTCATTGACGTGGGCGTTGGCCTCGAGCGCTGTGCGCGGTACAAGGGCAAAGAGGCGGCATTGCAACCCTGGCGCCTCTTCATACGCGAACAGCCCCAACGAGACCGGCTCCTCGAACAGGCGCAGGTCGAGCAGTCGGGAGATTGCCTCAGACGGCATAGCGCTCCGTGCCACCAAACGTCCGTCAATGTAGGCCGCGAGCGCGGATGACTCGGGCGCGCGCGGATCGTCGAGCTGCGACACTTTCAGGGTCACAGGCTCGCGGGTGGTCACGAAGACGGCGGGACGGGCGTCGCCGTCTTCGCGGTACTCTGCCCCATCGTTTTCCGGGTTCTCGAAATCTTCAGGCGACATTCTTCGGGGGTGCGTGGTCGATGACCGTGAGTGCTGCCTATGGAGGTTAGGCAGCAGACCGCCGCGAGGAAAGGGTTGGTCAGGCCCGCGCGACCTCCGATACGTCGGTGTTTTCGAAGACTTTGCCGAGCCAGCCCAGCACCGGCCAGAGTTCGACGGCCACCACCACGCTGGCGAGAACGGTGCCGAGGAGGACTGACCAGCCGCCCCAGTCGTTCAGCAACCACAGCGTCAGGGCGAAGATCCCGGCGGGGAACACCAGCGCCACGGCGGCCACGAGGACCATGGCGCCGGTGGTGAGGAGGTTTTGGCCCATGGTCTCGAAACCGCGTGTTTCGATGCCGAGTCGCACCCAGGCCGGGAAGAGCAGCGCGATGCCGTTCTGCACGGTGAACATGAGCGCGTTGAAGATCGGCACCCCGACGGCCACCGACACCAAGATGGGAATGGTGGCGCCGCTGTCGAGGAACATGGCCGGATCGCGCAGGAACATGACCAGCGGCACGACCATGAGCGACCAGACGGTGAGGGAATGCAACACGGTGACTGCCGCAATTTCGGCCATCACAATGCGCCATCCCGGCAGCGGGAGCGCCTTGAGGATCTCGAGCCGTGGCAGGTCCAGCCGCAGATCGAAGCGCATCCAGAGTGGGCCGACGAAGAGGAGCATGGCCCCCCATCCAGCCGTGACGCCGAGGAACACATCGCCAGCGCGCTCGGACGCGCTCCGAGTGGCAATGGCCAACACGGCGAGTCCGAGCGTGAAGAGCACAAGTTGCGTACGCCAGGCGCCACCACGCACGGCGGCGGCGACGTTCTTCCAGGCAATGGCGACTTCGGGGCGCCCCGTGGTCGCGAGCGGTGGAATCCAGGCGATTTTGCCCTTTTTTGAGCGGCTCTTCCCCATCTGGGAAGTCCGAAACCGCTGGAGTACCTCCGCGCGATGCTGCGTGGCTTCGAGGGCGGCCTCTTCAAAGCTGCCGTCGAGGCGGAGCACCCAGACGTAATGGAACAGCAGCATGGCGAACGCGAAAGGGGCAGACAGGAGCCAACTGGCGCTATTCTCCGCAAATATTGGCGCGATAATGGCTCGTGCAGGCCAGAGCGCGACCGCGGCAAACGGCGTCTGCAATGTGGCCGTGACGGCCGAAAGCAACTCGCGTGTTCCTTCAAGGCTGGCGACGCGCAACTGCGGCAGCCGCATGACGAACGCCGCAATGACGGCTACCAGCAGCCCGGTGAACGCCGCCATCGGCAGCAGCGCGCGGCGTCGCCCGGCTTGCTGGTGTTCGAGGGCACTGGAGCGCACGAGCGCCGCGCCAAGCCGATGCAGTGACAGGACAGAGAACAGCATCCATAACGCGACACCACGGCGCCACCCTTCAGCCGTCGACCCGCCACCGCGTAGCAATACCGTGAAAATAAGCGTATTGAGCAGAATCGCCAACTGCATCCGGAGGAGTTTGGTGTGCAGCAGGTCCCGGCGGCTGACCGGTGCCGGGAAAAGGAACTGGACCTCGGCCGGCGTGAACGCGAGTGCGCCGCGGTCGGCGCCAAAGAGCCACCATCGCGCGGCCGCCGCCATGAGAAAGACGCTGGCGATCGGTACGGCGACGCTGAGTCCGGAGACACCCGGTAACGACCCACTGCCGAGGCGCGCGTTACGGAACAGCGCCCAGTAGATGTAGAGCATGCCCAGCGCCACGGCCACGAGATACCGTGGCGAGCGGGCGCGCGCCAACTGCGCGCGGACGCGATTGATGAACGTGTGGAGGTACAGGAACCCCAGCGCGCGATACGGCCCCACGCGGTTAGGCGGCCTCAGCCGAGGAAATATCGTCGTCGCCGGTTAGCGCGATGAACATTTCCTCGAGCGTGCGACCGGCCAATTCGGGTCGTGCCGCGACAATTTCACTGATCGTACCCAACGCCACCGCCTCGCCGCGTCGGATCACCAACAGGCGCGTACACAATTCTTCAACCAAATGAAGAAGGTGAGAACTGAGGATGATCGCCGACCCTTCGCGGGCGCGCGCCGTGATCGTCTCTTTCATGCGCCGGATTCCTACCGGGTCGAGGCCGGTGAGTGGTTCATCGAGCAGCAGGGCGGCCGGCCGATGCAGCAGTCCGCAGGCGATCGCGAGCTTCTGCTTCATACCCCGGGACAGTTCGGGGGGGAGAGCATCTTTCTTGGCGGTGAGTTCCAGTTCTTCGAGTAGCGGCGGGATCAGCGCTGCCGCGTCGGACACGCCATACAGCCGCGCTACGAACTGGAGGTGTTCGGTGACCGTCAGATAGTCGAACAGCTGCGGTTCATCAGGGATGAACGCCAGCCTCGATTTCGCGGCGACCGGATCGGTGTGCAGGTCGATGCCCGCGATCTGAATGGTGCCGGAGGTGGGCTGCAGGATGCCCGCGAGGGCGCGCAGCGTGGTGGTCTTGCCAGCGCCGTTGGGTCCCACGAGACCCAAGACATCACCCGGCGCCACCGTGAAGGAGAGCGATTTCACGGCAACAGTGTCGCCGTACAGCTTGGAGTACGCGTCAACGTGGATCACGGCGTGGAGGACGGCAGCATGAGGGGGGCGTTGAGGGTGATGCGTAACGTGGCGCCCAGCGGGAGGCATCGCTCGGTGGTGGTGTTACGGGCCGCCGAGATACTGCCAGCAGCACCGCCGGCGGCGGCACCGATCACCGTACCCCGGGTCCCGCCGCCGAGTACTCGGCCTAATATGGCGCCCATGACAGCCCCCGTGATGACTTTCCCTTGGTCGCCGCCCTTGGAGACTTTGCGCTCGGTCGGAGCGCCGTCCACGATATCGACCGTCCCTTCAGCGGGAATGAGGGCGCCGTTGATTTGCACGCCCTTCACGCGAAAGACGAAATCGCCCGCCGCTGTGGGTGGGGCCATCTCGACCAAGAGCGGGGTCCCGGCGGGCACTCGGGCGCCATCCGGGCCGGTGACATCGCTGGTGAGGGTGGCCACCAGGCGGTCGCCTGGGCGATTGGCCAGCGAGCAGATGGCCGCATTGGTGGTGCCGGTGAGGCTCGTCCCCACGCCGAGCGACCGGCCGGCGTTGCCCGCGCCTGCGTTGGCGGGTTCGGCACCCGTGGCGGCAGCGAGCGGCGCTGGCGCCGGTGCTGGAGCGGGTAGCGGTGCAGGAAGAACGGCAGTCGGCGGCGCGGGAACGGGCGCAGGAGCTGGCGTTGGTGCGGGTACCGGCCGCGGGCGTGGACGCGGTGCCGGTGTCGGCGCGGTCGGGCGCATCGGCGGCGCGACCGGCGGAGCCACGGCGGTGTCGCCGAGTGTCGCCACATTCGGCACGAGGGCGGGTGCGGCAGCCGCAGCAAGTGTCAGGTCACGCGCAAGCAGCGAATCGGTCGTGGCGACCGACTCGGCGCGCTGGTCACACGCCGTGAGTAGGCCGCCGGCCAGTAGGAGGCTCAGTCGACCGAAAAACGTGGGACGGCGCATGCTGCGATCAAGTTGCCACATGGTGGAGACGATAGTCGCTGAAGGGAGTGTTGCGCTATGCTGGAACCCAACCAGGGTCATGCAACGGGGGCTGCGCCCCATGGCCTCACTACGCCACAGGCCGTCCGTCCGTTCCGTCCAGCTTCCCGCTTTCCACGTCGTGCTCGCGACTCCATGAGCCCACTCGAAATTGATGTCACGCCGCCACCCACGGCGCAACACGTGTTCATTGCGCGGCAGCCCATCTTTGATGGGCAGAATCGGCGCGTGGCGTACGAACTGCTGTATCGGGCCGATCGCTACGCCACGTCGGCGAGCGGGCCGTCCGCAACGGTCATGTGTAGTGACACCGCGCTCCACGCGCTGCTTTCAATCGGTCTGGATCGACTGACCGCTGGTACGACTGCCTTCGTCAATATCACGCGCGAGCATCTGCTGGGCGAGCTGTACAAGATTTTCGAGCCTAAGGCGGTGGTCCTCGAGTTGCTCGAATCGGTGGATGGGGATCCATCGGTAGTGGATGCGTGCACACGGGCCGTGGCCGAGGGCTACACGCTGGCGCTCGATGACTACGATGGGCGCGCCTCGCTCGATCCGCTGTTGCCGCTTGTGCGGATCATCAAGCTCGATGTGCTAGGCCGCACGGAGGCGGAGTTGGCGCCAGAGGTTTCGCGCCTCATGGCGCGTGGTCTGACCGTGCTGGCGGAGCGTGTGGAGACGGCCGAGATGCGCACGCTCTGCGCACGCCTCGGCTGCTCGCTGTTTCAGGGCTACGTGTTCAGTCGGCCCGAAACGCTCGACGGTCGGACGGTGAGCGTGCAGCACGCCACGATGTTCAACATCATGTCGCTGCTCAACCAGCCCGATATCAGTGATCACACGCTCGAAGACGCGTTCCGCAGTCATCCGTCGCTCTCGTTCTCGTTGCTGCGGATCGTCAATTCGGCGTCGTTCGGCGGGCGGGGCGTGGAGTCGATCCCGCACGCGATCCGGCTCATCGGCCGCGACGCGCTGTCGCGTTGGATGCTGGTGATGCTCGTGGCTACGGTGGGTGCGCAGAGTCCCGTCGCGCACGAGGCGGTGATCCAGTCGCTGCTGCGGGCGCGTTTCTGTGAAACGCTCACGGCGCATCTCGGGGATGGTGACCCGGCGTCGCGATTCCTGGTGGGCCTGCTTTCACGGATGGATACGTTGCTCGGCCTGCCGATGGCGTCGATTCTCGAACGGCTCCCGGTGAGCGACGATATCCGGGCGGCGCTGCTGACGCAGGAGGGGCCACACGCCCATGTCCTCGCCTTGGCCGACGCTTACGAGCAGGGTGACTGGGCCGAGGTGGATGCCTGGGATGATGTGGCGCAGGCGTCGGCGCTGACGCTATCCCAGTTATATGTGGATGCGGCGCAGTGGGCCACGCAGCGCCTCAACGTGGTCCGAGGCTGAGCTGCGGACCGTACGCGGACTCAGCGGACGGAGGGACGCCCGATGTTGGCCACGAGCGAATCCTGTTTGGCCACGGCCATCGCATCCGCCGTGCTTTCGCCTGACGGCGGATTGCTGAAGGGCAGGAGAATCGAGATCCGGCGATTGGACGCGGACATCGGATTGTCGATTTCCCGCGGTTTGGTGTCCGCATAGCCGCGGACTTCCACAATGCGGCCATCGGCGAGTCCCACCGTTTCCAGCACACGGCGCGCGGCGTTGGCGCGATCGGAGGAAAGCTCCCAATTGCCGTAGCTCCCGGCGCTCCCGAACTTCGCGCCATCGGTGTGCCCTTCGAGGACCACCGGATGCTGCAGGAGGGCCAGTTCGCCGCCAATGAGCTGAAGCGCCAGCACTGTGGCCGACTTCATCTTCGTGGAGCCGGTGGGGAAGAACGTATCGCCGGGCCCTGTTTCCACGAGCTCGATGCGCAGTCCTTCATTGGTGATCTGTACATCCACCAGGGCGTTGAGTGCCTTGAGTGAGTCGCTCGCGGCCAGCTTCTGCACGATCGCCGACTTGATGTTCTCGAAGGTCCGCTGTTCGGTGGACCGCACCAGAATGCGCAGCGGGGTGCGCTGCACGTTGGTGGGGGCGGTGCCGGTGGAGAGTGGGCTCGAGCCTGCGCCGTACCCCTTTTTGTACCCAACGGGATTGGCGAAGTAGCCCTCGACGGCCTGCTTGGTTTTGTCGTCCATGCCGAGGATCCACATCACCATGAAAAACGCCATCATGGCCGTGACGAAGTCGGCATAGGCCACCTTCCAGGAGCCGCCGTGATGGCCCCCGCCGCCCATGATTTTCTTCTTGACGATGACGATCTTCTTGCCGCCCCGCGGTGCCATACCTTACGCCGCCTTCTTGCGGGTGAGCTCTTCGAGCTCGGTGAAACTGGGCCGCTCGTGGGGTTCCACATTGCGGCGGGCGAACTCCACGGCGGTCATGGGCGCATCGCCTCGCGCGAACGACAACAGCGCGGTGCGCACGCAGAGCATATAGTCATGCTCGGCGTGAATGCGGTTTTGCATGGCCGTGGCGATGGGGCCGAAGATGCCGTACGCGAGCAGAATGCCGAGGAACGTTCCCACGAGCGCTGCGGCCACTTTCTCACCGATTTCGGAGGCGGCGCCGCCGATCGAGCCCATCGTGATGATGACGCCCAGTACGGCGGCCACGATGCCGAAGCCGGGCATCGCGTCACCCACGGCGGTTACGGCGTGCGGAACCTGCATGGCTTCGTGGTGATGCTTTTCGAGGTCCACGTCGAGGATATCCGCGAGGTTGTGGTCTTCCACGGTCCCCGTGAGCAACACCTTGAGCGTGTCACAGAGCAGCGACATCGCGTGATGGTTGTTGGCAAACGACGGGTACTTCTGGAAGATGTCGCTGGATTCCGGGTTTTCGATGTGTGACTCGAGGCCCACGAGGCCGTCCTTGCGGGCCTTCTGGAAGATCTCGTACAGTACCTGCAGCAGCTCCGCGTAGGCTTTCGCGCCGAACGGATTGGGCTTGAGTAAGCCGATGAGTTGCGTGACTACCCCTTTGAGAACGGCCGGCGGGTTGGCGATAATCATGCTGCCCAACCCGGCGCCCCCCAGAATGAGGTACTCGTTGGGCTGGTACAAGACAGAAAGTTGGCCGTGGTGCATCACGTAACCACCGATGACCGAGCCCATCACGATGACCAAGCCGATGATTACGAACACGCAGGGAATCCCGGAGAGCGAGTGGAGAGGTCAGTCATGAGCAACGACGACGGTGCGGCGCGCTGGTTGCTGGTACATGACGATCTGCTGCGTGGCTTGGTACATGATGTGAGCAATTGCGTGGCGACCATTTCGGCCGTGGCGTTCATGTTGGACAGTTCGCAACCTCCGGACGAGCGGGTGCTGCACGGTCTGCGCACCGACGCCGAGCGTTTGGAAGGACTGTTGCGGGCGCTGCGGCAGTTGCCACAGGGCGGTGATGCCGGGCTCGAGCCGCTGCTGGTGGGAGACGTGATCGCTCAGGCCTCCCAGTTGCATGCCCATCATCCCGACTTTCGAATGCGGGCGGTACGCGTAGAAGTACCGGACGGTGTCGTGCCCGTATTGGCTGATTCGACCGCCCTGCTGCATGCCGTGTGTCTGGCGCTGGTTGCGGCGATGCGCACCGGCGATCGGCTGGCGGGTGACACGCTGGACGTTGTGGTGGGCGCCGAAACCGTCGGAGACGTGGTGCGGCTGCGGATAGCTGCCGACGCCCCCAGTGGGCGCGCGGTCGCGCTCGAGTGGGTCGACGAACTCGATCGGGATCGCGCGGCCATCACGTGGTTGCTGGCCACTAGTCACGGGACGACACGTCCTCATCCGTTCGGGTGTGAACTACTGCTGCCAACGTTGCAGGCCGCGCGGCGCCGGGCGTAGCCGACCCCGTCACGCTGACGCTGGGCGCGCCGCCGAGTGCCGCGAGCCAGTCGGCGCCTTGTGGAACCGTCCCGGCGCGCTGGTTCTCTGATGCGATCTGTTCGGCGAGTTCCCCGCGGAGGATCTTTACGTCGCTCGGCGCCTCAATACCCAGGCGCACGCCACCGCGGTCGCAGGAGACCACGACAATGCGGATGCCGCCATCGATCAGGATCGCGTCGCCTTCGCGACGTCCGAGAATAAGCATCGCGGGCTAGATGATCGAGAGGAGAGTCTGCAGCATTTCGTCGGCGCTCTGAATCAGTTTGGCGGCCGCCTGATAGGACTTCTGGATGTTCATCATGCTGATCAGTTCTTCGTCGGTGCTCACACCGCTGATCGACTGGCGTCGCGTCTCGGCCTGCTCCGCGAGGGTGCGGTAGGCGGTGGATTCGTCGGAGGCGGAGGCGGTCTCGATACCGATGCGCGTGACCATGCCGCGGAAGAAGCCGAGGAACGAGCCCGTTTCGGTGGTCCCCAGAGGTGAGGTCCACGAAACGGCGCCCTCGGCGATCCGCAGGGCGGCCATCGCTTGGGCGGTTCCATTGGCTGTCGGGCCATTGAGGTCGTTGCTCGCGGCAATCCGTGACGGGTCGGCGACGACGGCCGCATCCAACTGCATGTTGGCAGCCCGCACGGGATTGGCCATGCTGCCGGCATCGAAGAAGTTGCCGGCGGCCGTGCCGGGCAGCGTCGTGCCGGAGAAGACGTAGCCGGTGGTGTGCACGTCGTTTACGGCAGTCACCAACTGCGCGGCCATGGCGTCGAGACGTCCGCGTGCTTCCGGGATATCGACGTTGATGACCGTGACGAGCGATTTGAGTTCACCAGCCAACGGCGCCAGACGATCGGGCGAATCTCCGAGCTGAATGCGGACGTTCACATCGGTGATCGGTGTGGTCGGCGGTGGGTTGGGCAATTCGAGCCTGAGCGAGAGCGGGCGTGCCGTGCTGCCCTCCACGAGCGTCGAGTTGCCGATCAGTACCGATACGCTGCCATTCGCCTGATTGATCACCCGCGTGCCGCCAACTTGCGAGAGTTGGTCGAGCTTGAGGTCGCGCAGGTCGCGCAGATCGTTGTTGGTGTTCCCGTTGCTTTCCGACGTAACGATGCGGGTGTTGAGCTCCGCAACCTGCGTGGCCAACGAGTTGATGCCGCTCACCGTGTTGTTGAGGCGCTCAAGATTCGAGGTCCGCTGCTGGGACAGCTGCGTGTCGTACTCGTTGAACAGCTGCCCCACTTGGCGGCCGCGTTGCTGCACCACGGAACGGGCGGCCAGGCTGCTTGGCGAAGCGGAGAGATCGCTCCATGCGCCCCAGAACTGATCGAGGGCGTTGGACATGCCTTCGTCGCTCGGCTCACCGAAAATTCCTTCGACCTGTTGCAGCAGGTCGCGGCGCATTTCGGTGCCGCTGGCCAGCGTGCTGGCGGAGCGAAAACTCTCGTCGAGCAGGATGTCGCGTTTGCGAATGATGGTGGCGATGGACACGCCAGTCCCCACACTGCCATAGGACATCCGCACCGGCGTGTTCGCCACGCGCACCACTTCCTGACGCGAATAGCCCGGCGTCTCCGCGTTCGCGATATTCTGCGAAACCGTCTGGAGCGCGGTCTGGTGCGTGAGCAGTGCCGAGCGCGCGATGCTGAACAGGCCGGAGGACATGTCAGGCGGTCCGGTTGACGAGCACGCCGCGAGGGGCGCCGACGTTTGGCGGTGGCGCACCCTCTGTGGCATACGTGGTGGCGCTGCTTGGCCCACCAACGAGCGTGCGCACGTGCTGGTCGGTATTGGTGAGCGCTTCGCGCAGGAGTTTGCGGTTCATGCCGACTTCACGCGTGAGCAGGTCGGCGGCTTGCTGGAGGCGCAGGCGGGCGTCCTTGAGACGGTTGTCGGTCTGCGGGCCGAGATGGTCCTCCAGTTCACGCAGGGTGCAGTCTTCGGTGCCGCCGAGCAGCACGTTGAGTTGCCGGCGCCGGGTGCGCGCTTGTCCGAGCGTGGCGAGGATGCGGTGGGTCGCGAAGGTGCTGTCATCCACCCCGTCGATGTCATCGGATCCCACGGCGGCGCGCTGCCGCCGCATCTGCGCAATGAGATCGTCGAGCAGCTTGCGCTCGCCGACCAATGCGTCGTGCAACGCATTGAGCAGGGTGGCCGTGGGTGGGCCGAAGCGCGGGGCGGTCTCAGATCCGAACAACGTCATCGTCGACATCAGCGAATGGAAGGAGCAGGGGTTGGCCCAGGGGCCGCGGACAGGCCAGCGCGAGGCAGGCGATGGCTGAGTTGACGATAGAGCGCTTCGGCGATGCCGCTTCCGCTCTCTTTGGGAGTTTCGGCAGCGAGGTGCTGATCCAGGAGTCCGGTGAACATGTCCTCACCCGCCCCCCCGGAAACGATCCCTTCCTCCTTGGGAACGGTCTCGCGCATGGCTTTGAAGAGCTGCTGGATGAACACGCCTTCCAGATCGCCAGCCGCCTTGCGCAGCTTCCTTTGTTGTTCGTCGGGCGCGGTCGGCGGCATAGCGCTGCGGGCGGTAAGGTGTCCGATCATCGGATCAGGACCTCCGCTGTGATAGCGCCGACTTCGCGCAGCGCCGCGAAGATGGCGGCGATCTCGTTGGGCGGTGTCCGGACGGCGTGGAGGGCGGTGGCCACGCGCTGCACCGAAACGCCAGCGGGTAGTCGCACGCTTCCGGGAATTCCCGTGGTATCGCTGGCCACATCGTTTCCGATGGCGAGCGTAATGGCGCCATGACTCACCATGGCCGCGCCAACCACCATGTCGCCGCCACCAACGATGGTGCCATCCTTACCGTCGATGACCAATCGTGGGCGGGACTCCGGCCTGACCGCCAGATCACGGATGCGGGCCAGCGCGGTGGGCTTGGCGACCGAGTCGGGGAGCGTGACCATGACCGATCCTTCGTCTTCCACGGTGGCGGTGCTGTCGCCGAAGGCGCCGTTGATGGCGGTGGCGATGCGGGTCGCGATCTGGAGGTCGGGTTCGCGCAGCAACAGCCGTGACGTCGCCACGATGGCCGGGCGGGGCAGGTCGGCTTCGAGCACGCCGCCGGTGGGAATGCGGGCCGTGGTTTCGTGTGTCGGGGCGTAGCGCGTGGTCGCGCCACCGTCGCTGACCAGCAGCGACCCCTGCGCGGACGCGAGCGCCGGGCCACTGGCATCGGCCACGAGAGGGGTCATGTAGAGTACGCCACCGCGCAGCGAGCGAGCGTCACCCATGGATGACACGTGAATTTCGAAGCGGCCACCGGCGCGCAGGTACGGGGACACTTCGGCGGTGACGAGCACCGCCGCAACGTTGCGCATGCGAATGAGATCGGCGGGCACCTCCACGTTGAACCGGCGCAGCATGTTGATCACGCTCTGTACCGTGGGGCCGGCGGTCTGACCGCCAACGGCCCGGTCGCCGGTGCCATCAAGGCCGACTGCAAGACCGTAGCCCACGAGGCGCACGGGCAGGGCGCCTTCGGGATTGGTCAGATCGCGGATCTTGACGTCGTTCTGGGCCTGGGCGAGTGCCGGGACCAGCACGAGCGCGGCCACGAGGGCGGTGGTGCGCACGAGGCGCACTCCGAACGCGGAAAGACTCATGGCCACACCACTCCGAGGATCTTGCTCATGATGCCTTGCTTGGGTTTGCCGAGCGGACCCGGCGAGGCGTAGCCGATCTGCGCGTCCGCCACGCGGCTGGATTCGACCATGTTTGACACGGAGATATCCTGTGCGCGAACCCACCCGGTGAACTGGATATCCTGCTTGGCTTCGTCGACGTCGATCATCTTGGTGCCCTTTACTTGCAGCAGACCATTCGCCCCCACCGCGACCACGCGCACACTCATCTCGTTTTGAAAGCGATTTTCGCGGCGCGCTTGCCCGCGCTGTTGCTGATCGGCGGTGTTGCGAGCGTCGATGCCGACGTTTCGCGAGCTGGTGGGGAGTCGTGCGTTCACCGAGAGGCCGCGAATGCGGTTATCGGTGGCGATGTTCTCCTTCACGGCCGTGGAGATGGTGTAGTCGTCGATGAGCACCGTGATGATGTCGCCCACGATGAAGTTGCGGCGATCGGACATCCACGAGTCCCGTGGCTTGATCGTCGGTGGGGTGGCGGTCGCGGTGTCAGCGGTCGCGGCTGTTGCGCCGGCAGCGGGCGGTGTACTGCCGGCCGCCTGCGCGCGGAGTGTGCGCCCACTGAGGGCCACGACGCTCATGGCGAGCATGAGGCCGACGATCCAGGAGCGAAACAGGAGGGTCATGGGAGAGGCTTTCAACGGAGGCGAACCATGTTGGGCGCAACGGCGATACCGTCGAGCCGTCGGGTGCGATCGATGCGTACGCCCACCGGAGCGCCGATCGTGGCGGTGTTGGTGGCGACGCCAGTGAGGACGAGGCGCAGCGCACCATCCTGATAGACCGCTGTGACCGTGGCGCCACTGTACACGGCGGGCGGCGGCATCACGGCCGGTGCCCGCAGCACTTCGCCGAGCGCGATGGGCCGACGCGCGATCCAGCCAGGCAGTGCGCGCAGGGTGTCCGGTGTGACGGCGTTCCAGCGCCACACGATGGTGGTATCCACGGCGGCGATGTCGCTCGCGGTGAGCGTGTCCCCGCGGGCGAGCGCCCGCGTGGACACACTGAGCGTAGTCTGCGCGGTGCCCCGCGGGCTGGCGCTCGCCGTTTCGGCCCGCGCCATCGTTTGGGCGCGCAAAACCGCCGCCGCTCCTGTGAGCAGCACCAAGACGGACAGCGATCGCAGGAGCACCAGGCGCATGGTGATTACTGTGTCAGATTGTTGGCGATCTGACCCATCTCGTCGGACTGCTTGATGGCCTTCGAGTTGATTTCGTATGCACGCATCGAGGCGATCATTTCGACCATCTCCTGCACGATTTCGACATTGCTGCCCTCGAGACTGAACTGCTGCAGGCGTCCCATCCCTTCGTCGGTGGCGAAACCAACCACCGGCTGTCCCGAAGCGGCGGTGGGGGCGAGCAGATTCTGCCCCATCGAGAAGAGTCCCGACGGATTCGCGAAGCGTGCGAGTTCGAGGCGGCCGATTTCCGTGGGCAGGATGTCCTGACCACGGCGTACACTGACGATGCCGGTGCTCGAGATCACCAGCTCCGAGGCATCGACGGGCACCCGAACCGGCGGCTGGACGGCATAGCCGCTGCTGGTCACGAGGACGCCTTGATCGGAGATCTGGAAACTGCCGTCGCGCGTGTACGCGGTGGAGCCGTCAGGGAGCTGAATCTGATAGAAGCCTTCGCCTTCGATCGCGATGTCGAGGTTACGCCCGGTTTGTTCGAGTGGCCCCTGCTCATGCAGGCGCTGCACGCCGGCCAGCCGCGTGCCGCGTCCGATCTGAATGGCGGGGGCGGTCTGCGTGTCGGGGTCGCCTTGTACCTGCTGGCCCTGCACGGTCTGATAGAGCAGGTCCTCGAAGTGCGCGCGGCTCCGCTTGAAGCCGGGCGTATTTACGTTGGCGAGGTTGTTGGCGATGACTTCGGTGCGTCGCTGTTGCGCCATCATGCCGGTAGCGGCGGCGCGGAGTGCCGGATCCATGGTGCGTGTGCTCCTTAAACGGGACGGGCGAGTTCGGTCACGGCGATGCCGCGCGCGGAGTCGATGGCGGAGAGGGTCTTCTGTGCGGCGCCGAAGCGGTGCAGGACTTCGATCATTTCGGTCATCGCGCGCATCGGGTTCACGTTGGACTCTTCGAGAAAGCCCTGACGCACGGTGCGCTCGCCGGGAGGCACCGCTTGGCGCGAGGCGTCGGGCACGAATTGTGTGCCGCCCTCGTGTTGCAGTTGCGTGCCCGCGGCAACGCGCTCAAGGCGCAACCGCTGCTGCGGCTTGCCGTTCACGATGATCATGCCGGTGGCATCCACTTCCACGGTGCCGCTGGGCAGGATGATCGGGCCTTCCTCGCCAAGCACCGCGTTGCCACGTTCGTCGGTGAGGCGCCGATCAGGATCGAGGCGGAAGCTGCCGTTGCGTACGAAGCGCTCGCCGCCTGGAGTCTGCGTCACGAAAAAGCCGTCCGATTCGACCGCGAGGTCGAGCGCGTTGTGCGTTTCCGTGAGCGTGCCGGCGGTGAGGTCGAGCGCGGTGTCAGTGACGGCCAGCGCATTCCCCATCAACCGGGCAAACGCCGTCTCGGCTTTGAACCCCTTGGTGGAGGCGTTGGCGAGGTTGTTGGCGAGCACCTGCTGCCGCCGCTCCAACATCTGGAGGGCGGAGGCGGCGCTGGTCATTCCGTTCGTGGTGACAGGATCTGGCATGTCGTGGTCTGGATGGGGGACACGATCTCACCAGAGGGAAAAGCAATGGTCGGGCCACCGCGGCCCGACCAGAGAAGAAAATCGCAAGTTGTTGTATTACATTTAGTTACTAGCCTCATTCGGGGTGGCCTCGCGCGCAGAATCGGGTGCCGCTGGCGGCAATTCGTGCCGTCGTCAGGCGAGCGGCGGCGGGACTTGCCGTGCGCCCGACAGATTGAGCAGCATCGCGACGGCGTCGACGGGCAAGCCGGTCTTCCAGGCAATTTCTGCCGGTGCAGCCCCTGCGGCCGCCAAGGCCTGCACGTGGCGTGGCGTCTTGGACACGCGGCCGCCTCGCTGGGTCAAGGTGGGCGTGGCCGCGCTGCGACCCGCACGACCGGGCCCACGGCGGCGCAGCATCCGTAGGCCCAGCGCCAGCACGGCCACCGTGGCGAGGAGTCCGCCAACCATCAGCAGCTGTTCACGCGGCATCCGGGCGAGCTGCTCGGACAACTGGTCGCGTGGCATCGCCGGCGCTACGAGCATCGCGCCGCCGAGGATGCCGAGCATGGTCACAGCTACGCCGAGTGCGATGGCCTGAAGTACGTTGCCGACGGTGTGGCGAATGGCGGCGGCGCTCATGCGACCGGATCCCGGAGTGGCTTGAGGTCCACGCGCAGGCGGCTCAACGCTTTGGAGCGGATCTGCGAGACGCGTGATTCGGTGAGCTCGAGGACCTTGGCGATTTCGTGCAATTTGAGCTCTTCGAAGTAATACAGCGAGAGCACCACCCGCTCCTGGTCCTTGAGCCGGAGAATGGCGTTCTTGAGGTGCGAGACCTCCTGCTCGAGCGTGAGGCTGTCTTCGACGTCGCTGTCGTGATGACTGGTGAGCGTATCGGCCGGCACGGCCGACGCCTGTTCCCGCTCGCCGGGGGCGCGGTCGAGGGGAATGTGGTGTGCACCCTCCACGTCGGCCTGCCAGCGCCAGAGCGTCTCCATATCCACGCCCAACTGTTCAGCGAGCTCCCGGTCTTCCGGCATCCGGCCGTTCAAGCGCTGGTAGGATTCACGGGCGGCGGACATCTCGCGCGTTTTGCGACGGATCGAGCGTGGCACATGGTCCTGCTTGCGCAGTTCGTCGAGAATCGCACCGCGGATTCGTGGAGCGGCGAAGGTGCTGAACGCCAATCCGCGGGAGGCATCGAAGCCCTCGAGGGCCGTCATCAGGCCAATCGTCCCGGCGCTCACGAGTTCGTCGAAGTCGGCGCGGACGGCCAGCGTGCGGGACACCTGCCGCGCCACATGGTGGACGAGTCCGAGATGATCTTCGAGCAGGCGATCACGCGCGGTCTGGTTGCCGGTCTGATACGACTGCCAGAGCGAGGTGTTCATGGCGGTGGATCCTTGGAGATTTACAGAAGTCACGGTCAGGCCCCGGGGCGGGAAAGTGAAGCTCCGGCCAGCGCGCGCATCACGACGTCGTGAGCAGCAATCGCCGCCGGTGAACCAGCAGCCGCGTCGGGGAATGGCATCCCCGCGCGAAGCGCCGCATCAAGTGTTGGATCAGCAGGAATTGCACCGGCCAGACGCAAGGTCAGCCCCAGGAATTGCTGAGCCCCTGCATGGATCGCCGCGAAGCAGCGAGCGGCTTCGCTCCCTTCATGGCGATTGACGAGTACGTCGGTCGGAAGGGCACCGTGTCGGGCATGGACGGCTTTGCAGAGTGCGAAGGTGGACGCGAGTCCTACCGGATCACTGCCGGCCGACACGGCCATGAGTCGCTCGGCGGCATGCGGCGTCAGTGCGGCGAGCACCGTGTCGACGCGGGCTCCGGCGTCGATCACCACGAGGTCCATGTGCGCGGAGAGCACGCTGAGTCGACGCATGCAGGCGCGACGTTCGGCGAGTGTAACCGGTGGCAGCCCCTCGGTGGTGCGCGACGGGCCGCCCGCCACGAGAGTCAGCGTGGTGCTCACCGGTGTGGCGGTCTCTCTTGGTGTGACGCGGCCGCCGCGCAGATCCTGCCAGCTCGCGACCGGCGACACGCCCAGTAACAGCGAGAGCGGTCCTACGAAGTCGTCGGCATCTATGAGCAGCACGCGATAGCCATCACCGGCGGCGGCCACGGCCAGCAGCGCCGACACCAGTGACGTGCCGCTCCCGCCGCGTCCACTGGCGCAGAGGATGGTGGGGACCCCATGTGCGCCGTTGTTGTCGGCCGACTGTCCCGGGGCGATGCCACGCAGCATCGACGCACCGAGCTGTGATGACGGCGAGATCCCGCGTGGAGGTGTCATGAGCATCGGCGTGCTCACGCGGGCATCCAGTCCGGCTCGGCGTCTGCCGAGAGGCCCATGGCGCGCATCAACCGCGGTACGCCGGGCTTGAGATCGGCCGGGACATCCTGCCCGTCGGTCAGCCAGCGAGTGGGCATCTCCAGCGAGAGCGCGAGATCCGCCACGCCAGACTCGCGCGGCACTTCGTCAATTTTGGTGAGCAGCAGGTGCGTGGCGCCGCAGTGCGCGCGTGATGCGCGATACGCACGTCCGATGTCCACCGCGAGATCGGCACGGAGCGTGGCCGGCAACACGAGATGCACTTCGTCGGGTGCGAGCGCATCGAGCAGCGTGCGCCAGCGCTCGGTGAGCTCCGACGACGCAGGGCTCCGGCCGGGCGTGTCGATGATGATGACGTCGCAGATCGCGAGCCGCTTCATCGCCGCGTCCACTTCGCGTGCATCGTACACCACTTCAAACGGCACGTCGGCGAGTTCCGCGTACGTGGCCAACTGCTCCATCCCGCCCACGCGATAGGTATCGATGGTGAGCAGACCGGGGCGTGCGGCGCCGAACATGCCACGACGCACCGCCAGCTTGGCCGCGGTGGTGGTTTTGCCGGCGCCCGTGGGGCCCACGAGCGCGATGACGTAGGGACGACCGTCGGCGCGCCGCATGGTGGTGGGAAGTGGCATCGGCTCAAGGCGGGCACGGACGCGGTCCACGGCCAGCGAGGGCGCCGCCAGTACCTCCACCATCGGCAGTCCACCGTCACGCACGGTCCGTGTGTGGAGGATCATGACATCATCGCCCATGGTACGGCGGGCGCGCTCCGCGACGCGGGATAGATCGGCCCCACGAAAACGTTCAGCCTGCATGGTTCATCTCCCAGGTAGCCACACTGCTCAGGGTGATCTGCGCGGGGAGCTCGGCGAGCGAGACCACGGGCAGGCCAGGCAATACCGGCTCGATCAGACGGCGCACCCCAATGCGCAGCGACGGCGGCGTGATCAGCGGCAGCGGACGGCCATCCACGGCATAGGTGGTGGCCAGGTGGTTCAGGTCGCGAAGCAATCCCGCGAGTGATTCGGGGGTCAGCATGGGGCCGTTCGGCTGCGCACCGCGCGGCGAGAAGAGTCCCATGAGGGCCGACTCCAGGCGCCCGCCGATCGTGATGCCGCGCACCGTGCCCGTCTGGTCGGCGAAGAGGCGCGCGATGACGTTGGTGAGCGAGCGACGCACCGTTTCGGTGAGCGCTTCCGGATCTTTGGTGGTCTCGGCGCCGTCGCCGAGCGCTTCGAGAATGGTGACGAGGTCGCGAATGGGGATCCGCTCGCGCAGCAGGCGCTGCAGCACGCGGTGCAGCGTGCTGAGTGACACTTTGCCCGGAATGATTTCTTCCACGAGCGCGGGATGCGACTTCTTGAGCGTCTCGATCATCTCCTGCACTTCCTGACGGCCCAGCAGATCGGCCGCGCTGCTCTTGAGCGTTTCGAGGAGGTGTGTGGCGACCACGGTGGTAGGTTCGACGACCACATAGCCGAGTGCTTCCGCTTCGGTCCGACGCGCGGATGCGACCCAGCGGGCTGGCATCCCGAATGACGGATCCACGGTTTCCATACCGTCGATTTCCGCGACCACGCCGCCGGTGTTGAGTGCCATCATGAACCGCGGCAGGACTTCGGCGCGTGCGACTTCGGAGCCGCGCAGTTTGATCACGTACTCGTTGGCCGGCAGCCGGATGTCGTCGCGGATACGAATGGGCGGTACGAGGATGCCAAGCTCCACGGCGGCCTGCTTGCGCAGGAGCGAGATACGTTCGAGGAGATCACCGCCTTGTGATTCGTCCACCAGCGGAATGAGCGCGTAGCCCACTTCGAGTTCGATGGGATCGATCTGCAGCAAGTCGCGCATCGGATCCGGTGCTTCCGGCGCTTCGATTTCTTCGAGCGGCGTGGAGACCAGCGCCAATTCTGCGCGACGATCTTCTTCTTTGCCCGAGAGCCGGGCGAGGGCTGCCGTGCCGATCGCGAGTACGAGAAACGGGACCCATGGGAGCCCCGGCACGAGCCCGAATGCTCCGAGCACACCAGCCGCGATCCACATCGCGCGCGGATGGGCGCCGAGCTGGCGACCGAGCACCACGCCGATCCGATCGGTGCCCACGGCACTGGTGACCATCAGACCCGCGGCGGTGCTGATGATCAGCGCCGGTACCTGCGAGACGATGCCGTCGCCGACGGTGAGAATGGTGTACGTGGTGGCGGCCTTGGCGAGATCCATATCGCGCTGGACGACGCCGATGAAAATGCCGCCAAGGATGTTGACGATGACGACCATGATGCCGAGGATCGCGTCGCCTTTGACGTACTTGGACGCACCGTCCATCGCGCCGTAGAAATCGGCGGTGCGCGAGATTTCTTCGCGGCGCGTGCGGGCTTCTTTTTCGTCGATCAGGCCCGCCGAGAGGTCGGCGTCGATGGCCATCTGTTTGCCGGGCATGGCATCGAGCGCGAAGCGTGCGCCGACCTCGGCGATGCGACCAGCACCCTTCGTGATGACGATGAAATTGATGCCGATCAGCAGCAGGAAGATGACCACACCCACGGCGTAGTTGCCGCCGATCACGAACTGGCCGAACGCCTCGATCACATTCCCCGCCTTCCCCTCAGTGAGAATAAGCCGGGTGCTGGAGACATTGAGACCGATGCGGAACAGCGTGAGCAGCAGGAGGAGCGTGGGGAAGCTGCTGAAATCCAGCGGATTCGTGGTGTACAGTGCGACGAGCAGCACAACGAGCGCGATGCCGATGCTGGCCGCGAGGCAAAGGTCGAGCAGGAACGGAGGTAGCGGGACAACAATGAGTGCCAAGACGAAGACCACAACGAGCGCAACCGCCAGTTCGGCGATCCGGCTGGACTTGGCGCTATCGAGCATGGGCAGGGCAGCACTGGTCATGCCGCCGCCGTACCGCGCCACTTGGCGCCGTAGCGTTCACGCTGCTTGAGCACGAAGGCCAGCACTTCCGCGACGGCGAGATACATCTCGACGGGAATCACGGTGCCGACCTTGGCGACCACGATGAGCGCGCGGGCCAGTGGAATATTCTCGATCACGGGGACACCATGGGCGAACGCGAGCTCCTTGATGCGCAGTGCGATTTTGCGCTGCCCCAAGGCCACGATGTACGGGGCCGGCGCCACGTTGGGGTCGTACTTGATGGCGATGGCGATGTGCACCGGGTTGACGATGACGACATCGGCCTTGGGTACCTGCGCGAACATCTGTCGGCGAATCCGCTCGCGGCCGATGGCGCGACGGCGACTCTTCACTTCCTGATTGCCTTCCTGTGACTTGCTCTCGTCCTTGACTTCCTGCTTGGTCATTTTGAGTTGCTCGGCCGTGCTGTAGCGCTGCCACGCGTAATCGAGTGCCGCCAGCACGATGAACATGAGACCGGCGTTCTTGAGGAGCGCGATGCCGTATTGGGACACCACTTCCATGAGCGCCGTCGGCGACGGCTGCAGCGCGAGGTTCTGGATGTCCGGCCACGCATTCTTGATGGTGGCGTACACGGCCCATCCCACGATGCCCATCTTGGCCAGGGACTTCGTCAGCTGCGCGATGGCCTGCTTGCCGAACATGCGTTTGGCGTTCGCGAGTGGGTTGAGCCGACTCCACTTGGGCTCGAGCGTCTTCGTGGTGAAGAGGGCGCCTGTCTGTGCGACGATGCTCGCCATGGCAATGGCGGCCATGGCGGCGGAGAAGCCGACCACCGGGACGATGGTGCGGAAGCTGACCGTCTGCAGCCACGGGATTGCGCCGACTCCACCGACTTCGGCGTCGCCGGCTGTGGCCAGCGACTCGCCCATGGTATCGAGCAGCATCCGCCACATGAACGGACCGATGATGGACATGGTCACGGTGGCACCCAGCAGAAAAGCGGCGGTGGTGAGCTCGGGGCTTTTGGCGATCTGCCCTTCGTTGCGCGCGTCCTCCAGCTTTTTACTGGTCGCGTCTTCAGTTTTTTCGCCGGAATCGGAATCCGCCATGGGTTAGCGCCCCGCCGCCGGCACGGGGGGCACCTGTACCGCCCGCGCAAAAGTTTCGACGCTCGTGGCATAGCGCGGCGTCCAGTCACTCATGGCATGGACCATGAGCCCGATGGAGCCGGCCAGCGTGATGAGTCCCACGCCGATCTGGAGCGGAAACGCGAGGCTGATGACCTGCAGCTGCGGCGCGGCCCGACCGAGGACGGCCAATGCCATGTTGGTGATCAGCACGGCTGCGATGACGGGCGAGGCGAACTGCAGCGCGACGGCAAACATGGTGGCCATCATCCGCACGAGCGCCAGCAGGCCGTTGGTGACGGCGAGTGGTGCACCGAGCGGCATGGCGACGAAGCTCTGCGCCACCGCTTCGAGCATCAGAATATGGCCGCCGCCGATGAGCAGGATCGTCAGCGAGAGCAACTGCATGAGGGAGCTGAGGACCGCGCCCTGGGTGTTGTTGATGGGATCGAAGATGGCCGCGCCGGAGAGGCCGATGGACGTGGTCATGATCTCGCCGGCGAATTCTGCGGCGGCGATGATGAGCGCCGCCGCGAGGCCGAGGGCGAAGCCGATGGCCGTCTCGCCGAGAAAGCTGGCGGGGGTGATGGCGATGGAGTCGAGGTCGGCCGTGGCGGTCGCACTGGGCAGCAGCAGTGTGGCAAAGACGACGAGCATGGCCGTGCGGAGCTTCATCGGGACGGTCTTGGCCGACCACACCGGGGCGATCAGCAGGAGCCCGCCCACGCGCAGCGCCGTCAGCACAAAGGCCGCGGCGACGCCGGGCGCGAAGAAGTCGGGAAGGCCGAAGCTGTTCACGAAAATCGCAGGCTCAGGCGATCATCGCGGGAATTCCGCGAATCAGTCGGGTGGTGTAGCTGATGAGGATCTGCATGAGCCACGGCATGCCGACGATCACCGCGCCGCCCACGAAGATGAGCTTGGGCACGAAGGTGAGCGTCTGTTCCTGGATCTGGGTCACCGACTGGAAGATCGAGACGATCAACCCGACGCCGAGCGCGATGAGCAGCATCGGGGCGGCGAGCATGAGCGCGGTCATGATCGCGTCGCGGGTGAGGTCGATCACAAGTTGATGAGACATCCGATGCGGGCTTGAGAAAGGGGACAGGTGACACCGACTCGTAAAGCAGGGGTCGTACCACGGTGTCGGAGATCACAGAGATTCTCTAAGTCGTTGTCGTGCAGAGCTTTGAAAAGTTCGCTCGAGACGCAGTGTCAGGCGAAGGCCGCATTGGGTCGGCAAGATCTGCCGGTCGCTGGCTATTTGAAGCTTTGCACCAGGCTCGTAATCGTCAGGCTCCAGCCATCGACGAGAACGAACAGCAGCAGCTTGAAGGGCAGCGAGATCATGGCGGGCGGAAGCATCATCATGCCCATGCTCATGAGCACGGAGGCCACGACGGTATCGATGATGATGAACGGCAGGTAGATCGCGAAGCCGATCTGAAAGGCTGTGCGGAGTTCACTGGCGACGAACGCTGACATGAGCACGTGCAGCGGGACGTCATCGATGGTGGCGGGGCGCGGCATGCGGCTCATCTCCACGAACGCGGCGATGTCCGACTCGCGGGTCTGGCGCACCATGAAGGCTCGCATCGGGACGATACCGGTTTTCATCATTTCTACCTGCGTGATCTCCCCGTCAAGCCATGGGGTGATGGCTTCGCGGTTCATCTGGCTCAGCGTCGGGGTCATCACGAACCCGGTCAGGAGCAGGGCGAGGCCGGCCAACAGATGACCTGGGGGCGCGCTCTGCGTGCCCATGGCCTGCTTGAGGAAATGGAGCACGATCAAGATGCGGGTGAAGCCCGTCATCATGAGCAGCAGGGTGGGGAGCAGCGTGAGCAGCCCCATCATCACGACAATGCCGACCGTACCGTTGAGGCGGAGGCCGCCGGTCTCGCCGTCGCCACCCATCTTGACGTCCATTTGCGGCATCATGCGCATGATCGCGTCGTCGGCGGCAATCGGTGCCGGGGCGGCGGCTGCGGCTTTGCCATCCGCCGGTGGACGCGCCGAGTCGACGAGCATCTGCATCATCGGCCGCGTGGAGGCGGTGCCCTGTGGGGCGGTCGCGGCGCCGTTGCCAGTTTGCGGCGTGGCGGCGGTGGCGGCCGTGGCGGGACGCGCCGTCCTCGCCGAGCCGTTCGGTGCCGAACCAGGGCGTGCGGTCGGTTGCGGGGCGACCGGCGGCTGGGCGTTGAGTGAGGGCGAGAGGGGCCCGGTGTTCTGCGGTGCCGCGGGCAGAATCGCGGTCGGAGCGGCGGGTGGTACGACGGCGGGCTGCGAAGCGGCGGGCTGCGGAACCGCTGGCGGGGCCGGCGGCGGAGCCACCTGAGCGCTCAGCGGTGAGGTTCCGAGCAGCACCAAGGCGCCCACAAGGGCAGCGAGCCGGGGTGCGGTGGTGCGCGTCAGGCCCAAAAGGCTCCGGTACTCGGGCGACGCAACGGGCGGCCGCATCGGCATTGGCGCGGGCATCGGGGCGCTGGCGGTTCGCGCATACGTGATCGCCGCACCGCGGCTCGTGGTGAGCGGTCGGGTGAGGAAGGACGGGATCTCTGATCGTTCGGTGAGCGTGAACGGCGCGACCACCGTTGTCCCACTACTTGTTAGTCCAAATAGTGCGCTAATATGATCTAAAAGTGGCTCGTTACTGGCAGGTAAAATTTGCGACGTTGCGCGGCGCGATGGCGACAAGGCTCGCCCCAGTATCGCGCCAAACGCGCCCGGAAGAATGGCAGCCTGTGGGGCGTCCACCGGAAAACTCGCGGCGGCGGTAGCGCTTGAGCGCAGCGGCACGGCGATCTGGCTGGTTGCCAGCACCCGCTGGCGATCCGCTTCGTCGAGCTCAAAGAGCGTCCGGATGCCACCGTCACCGATCGACACCGCTACCACTTTCTCGCCGATCCGCACCACCGCCAGCCCCATTTTCGGGCCGAGCGCCACGCGCTGCACCACTTCCATGGCCACTCGCGAGCGTGGAGAAAAGGCGCCCGCTCCCCAGCGTGTGAGCGCCCAGAGACAGAGGGCGCCGAGGCCTAGCACGAAGGTGAGGGCGGCGAGAATTCCGAGGACAGCGGTGAGCATAGGAGGGGCGCGCTCAGGTGGTGGGCGGAACGGTATGCGGGCGTACGGCGGGGGCGGCGGAACGCGCGGTCATGCGGCGTTGGCCGTGCCGGCCGCGCTCGGGTTGGCCAGCACGCGCGTGATGCGCACCCCGAAATGTTCGCCGAGCACCACCACTTCTCCTTCGGCGAAGCGACGATCCCCCACGTAGATATCGATCGGTTCGCCGGCGAGCCGATCGAGCTGGATGACGGAGCCACGACCCAAGCGCAGGATTTCCTGCACCGTCATGCTGGTGCGACCGAGTTCGATCGAGATCGGCAGCGTCAGGTCGAGGAGCATGCCGATCGGCACCTCGGTCGAGCCGAGCATCGCTTGCTCGAAGTCGGTGAACTGAGGGGCGCGCGGCGCGGACGACGACGGCGCGTGCGCTGCGGAGTCGGCGCCGCTTTCGCTCATCAGCGACGAGATCGGCTGGCCGGCGGCTTTCGCGGCCTGTGCGCTGGCGACCAGCGCGTCAATTTCGGCGGGATCCATACTCAGGCGGTCCGGGAGTCGGGGGTCGACGTGCTGGGTACGGCATCGAGGATGCGTACCGCGAGATTACCGTTCACTCGGCCAGGGTGGCCGACGAAGCGTTCCTGCGTACCGGCGCGCACGATGATGCGTGCGTCCTTGGGAATGCCCGTGGGGATGATCGAGCCTTCCGTGACGTGGGCGAGATCACGCATGGAGAGCCGGAAGTCTGGCAGGCGGGCCGTGAGAGGCACCCGCGTGGCGCGCAGTGCGGACTCGCTGCGCTGCCGTGTGGCGTCGCGTTCCTGCTCGGTGGTGGCCAGCATCGCCATGCGTTGCTGGCCCGTGGACGTAAAGAACTTGTCGAGCACGGAGAAGGGGAGGCAGATGAGCAGGAGACTGCTCACGTTGCCGGTGCTGAACTCCACGTTGGCCACGAGCACCGGGTCTTCCCGGTTCACGACCTGCAGAATTTCGGGAGATGATTCGAAGCCCGAAATGTTGATGTCCATCGCCACCTGGTCCTGCCATACTTCCTGCAGCAGGCTGGCGACCTTATCGCTGACCGAGCGGACGGCCATGCGCTCGATCGGCGTGAGCGCGCGAAGGAGTGTGTTGCCAGTCCCTTCGCCACCGAACAGTCGATCGATGATATACGTGGAGAACTCGGGACCGACGTCGATGACACCCTTCTGGCCCGTCCCGACGATGTCGAAGATGTATGACGAACAAGGCATCGGGAGCGAGAGCGTGAACTCACCGAACGAGAATTGCTCGACGCTCTGCAGCCGCACTTCGATTTGGCCGCGCACGCGGGAAATCAGCCAAGCTTCCAGTGCCTTGACCAAGCGCTCGTACATGGCTTCCAGCGTGCGCAATCGCTCCTTGGAGACGCGGTGCGGTCGACGGAAGTCGTAGACCTGGACGTCGACCCCGGCCGCTATGGCGGCCGCTGCGCGTGAACCGCCACCACCACCGCCGCCAAGCAGGCGGTCGATGTCGTGTTGACTGAGGGTTTCCGAGCTCATCGCGACAGGCCCGGGTTACTGGACGACAAACTGCGGAAAGTACAGCCGCTTGACGGACTTCTTGCCGAAGCGCTCGTCGACGGCCTGCTGAATTTCACTTTTGAACTGTTCGCGGGCCGAGATGTCGGTGAGCTGGTCGGCGGTCTTCGTGCCAAGCGAGGTGAGCACGATGTCGCGCAGCTCGGCGTCGCGGGCCTTGAAGCTTTCGGCGGCGGTCGAGTTGCCAACCTCGATCGCTACGGTCAGAAGCAGAAAACGCGCACCGCCGCTTCCCGCTGGGTTGAGCACCAGATTGTCGAGGACGTGGACCTCGGCAATCCCGGCCCCGCCCTCCTTGCCAGCCTCACCCTCGGCCGCGTGGTCCCCCTCAGCGGGGGCGGCCCCTTCGCCATGGTCGCCGGCATCCTTGGCCGACACGGCTGGCGCGGACACCTTGCCCATTTTCTTGGCGACCATTGGGCCGATGACGGCGGCGCCAGTGCCGCCCCCAACCGCCAGGCCGACGGCGACCATCCCGATGAGCATGGGAAGTTTGGCTTTGGATGGCGCCGCAGGGGCGCCCTCTGGTGCTGCGGCTGCTGGTGCGTTGGACATGGCAGAGACGGACGAGGGTGAGGGATTCGTCTCTGGTAAAAGCACGGACGGTGCCAGTGGCGCCGTCTGGTGATGGGAGTCACGTAAGACGAGTAATCACAACATTTTACACGACGCCTTGCATTCTGCGGTTGCGGCGGAGTTGCTCGGTCGTTACGAATGCGCGCGGCATTTTTCGTTAAAACCGGCACATTGTGCCGGGTCAGGAGCGCCGAAGACGGCGGATGCGGGCCATGGCGGCCCGCACCCTCCGTCTCCTCCCAACCCGCGAGCGGGTCGGAATCAGGCTGCCTGCGTCATGCGGTTAGCGCTTGACCGACATCAGTTCCTGAAGCATTTCGTCAGACGTGGAGACCACCTTGCCGTTCGCTTGGAAGCCGCGCTGAGCGACGATCATGTTGGTGAATTCCTGCGCCAGGTCGACGTTGGACATTTCGAGCGCGCCGCTGGTAAGCTGTGACTGCGAGCCTTCCAGCGCGAAGCCAAGCACGGCGCCGCCGGAGTTGGCCGATTCCTGGAGCATGTTGTCTCCCACGCGGAGCAGACCGCTCGGGTTGTTGAAGTCGGCCAGTACGATGCGCGCGAGCGACGCGGTGGTGCCGTTGGTGAAGAAGCCGGTGATCAGCCCGAAGCGATCGATGCTGAAGTTCTGCAGCGAACCGGCCGTATAGCCGTTCTGGTCGCGAAGAACCGCCGTGGACGCGGTGGAAGCGAACTGGGTGAGGCCGTTTACGCCGCCGTTGAGCTTGAGATCGAGTAGCACCGCGTTGGCACCCGGCACCGCGAAGTCGATCGCCGCCGTGATGTTCGTATTCATGATACCGGCACTATCGAACGTGAACGTGCCGCTGTTCACATTTGGCGTGGCCGTGGTGGGGCTCATGAAATACGCGATGTTGATCTCGGAGTTCGTGGGCATATTGGCCGTGAACTGCACTGCGGGGGGCGGGCCGGCCGAGAACGAGTAGTCGAGTGGGGTGGTGTACGGCGTCCCGGACGAGCTCGTGACACGCACGTTCTCCGGCAGAATCTCGTAGCCAGTCGGCGGGGTGGGCAGTTCAATATCCGAAGGCGGCGAACCCGCAGCGACGAAATCGGTCTGCGTTGCGAAGCGCTGCGCCGAGGCGAGCGGATCGATGCGCCAATCCCACGTGTTGGCCCCGGTCTTCCACATCTGAATCTTGATATCGTGCTTCGAGCCCTGGGAGTCGAAGACGGCGATCTGTGATTCCGTCCACGCCCGTTCGTTCACCGGCAACGCGCGGTCGAGCGGATCGGTGAACGTGCCCTGGAAGATCGGCGCCGATGCGTTGAGGTTACCGGCGAGAACGGCTTCCGTGGTTGGATTGGCGGAGACCTTCTGGCCGAAGGGAAGGCGCACGTCCTGAATGCCGTCCTGGATCTGGCCGTTTTCGTACATGCGGCCCTGAACAATGAAGCCGTTGGCGGGCGAGACGAGCTGGCCGAGCGCGTCCACCTGGAAGTTCCCGGCGCGCGTGTAGAAGCTCTGATTACCCTTGCGGACTACGAAGAAGGAGTCGCCGGTGATCGCGACGTCGGTGTTCAGGCCGGTGGTTTCGAGATTGCCTTGGTTGAAGATCTGGTCGATGGAGCCGATCTGCATGCCGAGGCCGATCTGAATCGGGTTGATACCACCCTGGTCGCCGGGCGGACGGCTGGCGCCCTGCAGCAACTGGGCGAAGCCTTCCTTGAACGTGACGCGACCCGACTTGAAGGCCACGGTGTTGACGTTGGCGATGTTGTTACCGATGACGTCCATGCGCACTTGATTGTTGCGCAGTCCGGACACGCCGGCAAAAAGAGAACGAAGCATGAGGGATTACTCTCGGGTGAAGGTCGCGGTCAGCTGCGGATCTGAGTGAGCTGTGACATCGGCAGCGTGATCGAATCGCCGATGATCAGGATGGGGTTGCCGTTTTCATACTTCATGCCGGTAATCCGTCCGGCGGTGTACGTCTT
>JBBQUH010000036.1:0-37064 GCA_038212625.1 Gemmatimonadales bacterium
GACGTACATGTCACGTGGCAGTTCCTCGGTGGGCGATGGAGGGCTGGCCGTAACGTCGTGGGTGGATTTCCTGCCGTTCGGCGCCTTCACCAATGGCGGCGACTACTCTGAGGGCGATCAAGCGCGTGAGCCGTCGATCACGCTGTCGCTCGCTGGCGCCGTCACACGCAATGATCGCGCGGTGCACACCGGGGGATAACTCAAGCCACTCCTGCCGGCCCCTCGTGGCATGACCACGTAGTTCGTCGACGCCCTGCTCAAGCGCCGCGACGTGGCGGTGGCAGCGGAGTACGCCCATCGCGTGTCGCCGTTCCTCGCAGCACAGGGGGTGATGTCCACCCCCGCGGTATATGCGGGGCAGGGGCTGACCGTTTAAGCCAGCTGGCTCCTCCCACGCTAGTAGTGGGAGCCCGTGCTCCGCGTGACCACAGTCACGCCGACGCTGGCGATGCGGGCGCACGGTTCGGTCGAGTCGATCTCCGAACAGGCGTTCGGCCTGACGCGCTACGTGCAAGGACACCGCATCAAAGTGTCGACCAATGTGCTCCACAGCCGATTCTCCCAGCGGCTCCCCGCACGGCAACGCACCGAATGGACGCCACGGATGTGCGAAGAAGTCGGCATCTAACGCCACAAGCAAAAACCGTGAACTCTAAGCTCTGAGCTCTGAGCTCTGAGCTCTGAGCTCTTAGCTCTTAGCTCTTAGCTCTTAGCTCTTAGCTCTTAGCTCCAATCTCACTCCCCCTCCCCCTCATCATCCGCCACTACCTCTGTCCCGTCAGGGGCGACGATGATGATCGGCCGCTCGAGCAACGATTCCAGCAAGTGCCGCTTCCGGCTCGCGCCCCAGCACTCCAGCCGCACGCTGGTTGCGCCGTCTGCTTCGAGCACCGACACCCGCACCGCCTCGTTGGACCAGCGGACGTTGAGCGACCCGACGGCGGCCACGTGCCCACGATCCATGCCGTCCGCGAAGCGAAGGAGCGCGGAGAGCTTGACGATCTTTTCACGCAGTGGCCGCTCAAGCTGGCCGAAGCCGCGATGCTTTGCGCTCGGTGCGGCGCCGCGATGATAACGCGCCACGTGGGCGATGACGAGCTGCTCCGTGGGGGTCATGCCCAACAGTTCGGCGTGCGAGATTAAGTGAAACGAGTGCTTGTGATGCTTCTCGTAGTTGATGTGATAGCCCACATCGTGCAGCAGCGCCGCGTCGGCGAGGAGCTGTCGGTCTGGCGCGGTCAGGCCAAGTCGGGGCGCCAGCGCGTCGAACAGTTGCAGGGCGAGCTGCTGCACCTGCCGTGCGTGCGGGGCTTCGAAGTGGCAACGCTCGGCAAATTCGCGAACCGATCGCTCGCGAGCGGCTCCGGGGTCAGCCACCACGGGCGTGACCCGTGCGGACTCCAGCAAAAGACCTTCCCGGATTCCGTAGCCCGAGCTGAGCAGATCGCGAGGATCGAAGCGCGCCATCACCTCGGCGGCCACCGCCAAACCCGCCACGATGATGTCCGCGCGCGCAGGGTTGAGCCCTGGCACCAGCAGGCGCTCCTCGGGTGAGAGCCGCTGCAACCCGTCGAGTACGTGTTCGAGCTCGACGCGGGTAACCCGAGTGCCGTGTGGTGATCGGCTCGCCACATGTTGACGGGCGAGCACGATGCCGGCAAGGTTGGTGAACGTGCCGCCCGAGCCGATGACCTGCGCACCGCGCCAATCCTTGACGGGCATCGCGCGCTTGAGACCCGCCCGTACGTACTCGCGGAGCGCCCGGACTCGGCGTGGCCGTACGATGGGCGAGAGAAAACGCTCGGTGAGTCGCACGGCACCAAAGGGCAACGAGGCGACCCGCTCGATCAGCCCGTCCTTGGCCAGCACCAGTTCGAGTGAGCCACCGCCGATATCCATCACCAAGGTGCGGCCGGCGCCCAGTTCGAAGTGCGCGAGCGCGCTACGATAGCAGAGCAGGGCCTCTTGCTCGCCGCTCAGGACACGCACCTCGCAGCCGGTGAGCGCGTGCACCTTGTGCGTGAACTCCGCGCCGTTTGAGGCGTCGCGCACGGCGCTCGTGGCCACCACTTCGATACGCGCCGCGCCAAGCTGATGCGCGAGCGTGACCATCCGCTGCACGGCGGCCACTGCCGCATCGAGGGCGGTCTGCGACAGCGCGCCGGTGGTTTCCAAGCCGTCACCAAGCCGCGGCATCGCCTTCATCTCGTCCACCACGCGGATCTGTCCGGTGGTGGACACGTCGGCGACGATCTGCCGCACCGAGTTGGAACCGATGTCGATGGCCGCGATGCGTACGTCGCCGTTCGGCTGTCCGCGCAGGGGAGTGGTCACGAGACGGCCTCTTCATCGTAGCGGTGGCGGATCTGCTTGCCTTCGGCGAGGTACACGGCATCCTCACCGATGTTGGTGGCCAGATCCGCTACGCGCTCCAGATTGCGGCTCACCAACAGCAGCTCAAGCGACGAGGGAATGAGGCGGGGGTCGCTTTGCATGGTCGCGACGAGCGTACGGTAGACACCGTCGTGCATCGCATCCACCTGATCATCCTGTGTCCGCACGTGGCGGCCCAGCGACCCGTCGGCGCGGATGAACGCATTGAGGGCGTCGCTGAGCATGCCGCGGGCGCGACGTGCCATGTCAGCGAGTGCCGGCACGGAGGGCTGAGCCACGCGCTGTTCGGCCAGCCGCTCCACACACTGCGCAATATTCACGGCATGATCACCCACCCGCTCGAGATCGGTGGAAATCTTGATGGCGCCGATCAGAAAGCGCAGGTCACGAGCCATGGGCTGTTGCAACGCCAGCAGCGCGATTGCCGCATTCTCCGTCTCTACCTCGAGGCGGTCCAACTCGGCATCGGCCGCGATTACGGTCGCGGCCTTTTCGAGATCCCGCTCAAGCAGCGCTTCCACCGACAGCTCCACCAGATTTTCGGCGCGTTCCGACATGTCCAACAACCGCTGCGTGAGCAGGGCCAACTCATCGTGAAAGTGTCGGTACGCCCTATCGGCCATCAGCCGTATCTCCCCGTGATGAATGCTTCCGTCCGCGGGTCGCGCGGTGTAGTGAACAGGCGCCGAGACTCGTCGACTTCCACGAGTCGTCCGTCGAGCAGGAGCGCCGTACGGTCAGCCACACGCGCCGCCTGCTGCAGATTGTGCGTCACCAGAATGATCGTCAGGTCGCCCCGCAATTCATAGAGCTGTTCCTCGATGCGCTGCGTCGCCTGCGGATCGAGGGCACTGGTGGGCTCGTCGAGCAGGAGCACCTCCGGTTCGTTCGCGAGGGCGCGCGCCAAGCACAACCGCTGTTGCTGGCCGCCGGACAGCCGGAAGGCACTGTCCTGCAGGCGGTCCTTGACTTCTTCCCACAGCGCCGCCCTACGCAGCGCCGTCTCCACGCGCTGATCCAGCGCCGCCCCCGCGACCGCGCCCTGCAGTCGTGGCCCGTACGCGACATTCGCAAAGACGCTGCGCGGAAATGGTGTGGAGCGCTGGAACACCATCCCTACGCGCTGTCGCAGCCGGCCCACGTCCACCGTGCGTGCCGAACAATCCTCACCATATAGCAGCACACGCCCCTGAGCGACGGCCGACGGGATTTCGTCGTTGAGTCGATTCACGGCACGCAGCAGTGTGCTCTTCCCGCACCCCGACGGGCCGATCAGTGCCGTGATCTGGTGGGCGGGGCACGCAAACGACACCTCGTGCAGCGCGCGCACAACGCCGAAGTTTACGGACAGCCGATCAAACACCACCGCATCGCGTGACGGCGCGGCGCGCGGCGTCAACCGAAACGCCCCGTCACGTAAGCTTCCGTGCGCGGGTCACGCGGTGTGGTGAAGAGCGCACGGCTCACATCGTGCTCCACCACGCAGCCATCCAGTACGAAGGCGGTGCGGTCGGCCACGCGGGCTGCCTGCTGCAGATTGTGGGTGACGAGAATGATCGTCATGCTACCGCGCAACTCGTACATGAGCTCCTCGATGCGCTGCGTGCTGACTGGATCGAGCGACGCCGTGGGCTCATCGAGCAGCAACACATCGGGTGAGGTCGCGAGCGCACGTGCCACGCACAGCCGCTGTTGCTGTCCGCCGGAGAGCGCGAGCGCGCTGCCGGACAGGCGATCCTCGATCTCCGGCCACAGTCCGGTGCGTCGCAGCGCGGCCTCCACGCGATCTGCAGTCTCGGCACGTGGCATCCCCGCCGCGCGCAGGCCTGCGCCCACGTTCTCGGCAATGGACAGGGTAGGGAACGGTGTCGGCCGTTGGAAGACCATGCCCACGCGCCGACGCAGGGCGATCACATCGGTGCTCGCAGTACTGACCGCGTCGCCGTCGATGACGATGCGCCCCTGTATGCGGGCGCCGGGTGTCAATTCATGCAATCGGTTGATGCAGCGAAGCAGCGTGGATTTCCCGCACCCCGATGGACCGATCACGGCGGTGACGGTATTGCCGCTCGCATGTAGCGAAAGGGCGTTCAGGGCACGGCGCGCTCCGTACGACGCGGAAAGTTCGTCGACCTGCACCGACGGTGCCGGGCGGGGCGGCGAGCCCAAGGTGCTACCCGGCACGGCGAAACGCGAGGACGCCGTCATGGCGCGTCGGTGCGCGAGGGGCCCGCACGGAGCAAGCGTTGCCGCGCTCGCACCACCAACCGGGCAATCAGCGACAGCCCGGCAATCAGCACCAACAGCAGGAACGCGCCAGCCCACGCCTGCGCCCGCTGATCGTCGTACGGCGACTGCGCATACGAGAAGATCTGCAGCGGCAGCGCAGCGATCGGTTCGGTGGGATTCAATGACCAGTAGGCATTGCCGAGGGCGGTGAACAGCAGGGGCGCCGTTTCGCCGGCCACGCGCGCCAGCGCGACCAGCACTGCGGTGAGCACGCCGGGCAGCGCGGTGCGCAGCACCACGGTAAGCGACGTGCGCCACTGCGAGTACCCGAGGGCAAGTGCCGACTCGCGGAGTGCGTTGGGCACCAAACGGACCATTTCTTCGGTGGCGCGCGCCACAAGGGGCAGCATCAGCGCGCCAAGTGCAACACCTCCGGCAATCGCCGAAAACTGGCCGCTTGGGCGTACGATCAGCTCCCAGGCGACGATGCCAAGGACGATGGACGGCAGACCACTGAGCACGTCAGCGACAAATCGTGTGATGCGGGCCAGCCGCGTGCCAGCGCGCTCTGCAAGGAAGAGGCCGGCGCCGATGCCAAGTGGCAGTCCGATGACGGACGCCATGGCGACAAGCAAGAGCGTGCCGGCGATGCCGTTGGCCATGCCGCCCCCGCTCACGCCAGCGGGCGCGGGCGACTTGAAAAACAGCGAGGTGGACAGTGCGGCGAAGCCACTCCCCACGATGTGCGTCACGATGGCGACCAGCGGGAGGACCGCCAGCACGGCAGCCGTCCAGAGCAGCCCCTGCATGAGCCGGTTCGTTCGACGACGTGAGGCGGTGGCATCGTGCGACACGATCAGTCGGCCCCGCGGTGATCGCCGATGCGCCCGTGCTGTGTACGCCACACGAGCCACTGCGCGAGTCCGTTCACCAGCAGTGTGACGCCGAGCAGCAGACAGGCGGCGGCCATCAGCGCCGACACGTGTCCCTCGGCAGACGCTTCGCCGAATTCATTGGCAAGCAGCGAGGAGAGCGTATAGCCCGGCTCGAACAGCGACGTGGGCAGCGTGTGGCGATTCCCGATCACCATCGTCACCGCCATCGTCTCACCGAGCGCGCGTCCCAGTCCGAGCATCACCCCGCCGATCAGTCCGGTGCGCGCGTAGGGAAGCACGGCATCACGGATCATCTCCCACCGTGTCGCGCCGAGGGCAAGGGCCGCGTCGCGCTGGGTGCGGGGGACGGCCAGCAAGACCTCGCGCGCGACCGCAGAGATATAGGGAAGAATCATGATCGCCAGCACGAGCACGGCCGCCAACATACTGGGGCCGTACTGGGGGCCGGCCACCAGCGCGGCATTCGGAAATGCGTCCGCGAGTGCGGGCATGACCCGCGTGCGCAGCAGCGGCACCACGACGGCCAGCGCCCATAGCCCGTAGACCACACTGGGAATGGCGGCGAGCAAGTCCAGCAGAAAGGCCAGCGGCGCACGCAGCGGCCGCGGCGCGAGTTCGGCGGCCACCACCGCCGCGCCGAGTCCCAGTGGGGCGGCAATACAGAGCGCGAAGAACGACGTGGTGAGCGTACCCACCAGCGCAGGGAGGAGCCCGAATTGCCCACGCCCTACGTCCCACGTGCGTCCGATCACGGACACGCCCGAGTCAGCGGCGAGCGCCGGCAACGCCGCCCGCGCGATGAGCACGGCGAGCACGCACACCAGGGCCGGGATGGCGATCGCGCTCAGCGTCGTGTAGCCGCGATACGCGCGGTCGGCGGGGGTTTCGGGCATCGCCCTGAAAGGTAGGATTCCGCGTCCTATTCCCGCACGGGGTCACGTAACAGACGGGTCACGGCCGAGGAGGCGTCGTCGTCGCCTGCTCCAAGCGATCGAGCACGATGTCGGCGAGCGACCCGGGCAGGGCCACGTAGCCTAAGGTGCTGGCGGCGTTATTCTGGTCGGCCAACGCCCAGCGAACGAAGGCGACGAGTTGCGCGGTCTTGCGTGGTCCGATCGCGTCGGGCGCGATCAGTAACCAGGTGAACGACGCGATGGGGTACGACTGGGGGCCTGGCGCATTGACCAGCGAAATCCGCAAATCCTTGGCAGATGACTGCGCGTCGACCACGGACGTGGCGGCGCTCGCGACCTCGTAGGGCATGGGGGAGACGAAGCGACCCGCTCGATTCTGGATATGCGCCACCGGGAGTCGATTCTGACGCGCGTACACGACCTCGAGGTAGCCGAGGGAGCCCGGCATCTGCTTCACCTGTCCAGCGACGCCTTCGTTGCCCTTCCCGCCGATGCCCACGGGAAAGAGCACTTCGCGTCCGCGTCCCGGGCCGGCGGACCATGCGGCACTCACGGCCGTGAGGTAGTCACTGAAGATGTACGACGTACCCGAGCCGTCCGCGCGGTGAACCACCAGGAGTTCGCGGTCGGGCAGGGTCGCGTCGGGATTGAGCGCCACGAGGCGCGGATCGTTCCAGCGCGTGATCGTGCCAAGAAAGACAGCGGCGATCACCTCCCCCGACAGACGAAGGGGGCGCGTGATCTCCGGCAGATTGTACGTGATACCGACGGCGCCGAGCACCATCGGCACGTGGATGATCGGCGTTCGGCTTCGCTCCAGGTCGGCGTCGCTCATCGGCACATCGGTCGCACCGAAATCCACCGTGTTGGCGAGCACTTGCCGGATGCCGCCGCCGGAGCCGATGGATTGATAGTTCACGCGGACGTTCGTCTCTTGTGCGTACTCGTTGAACCAGCGGGCGTAGAGCGGATACGGGAAAGTGGCTCCGGCGCCGGTGAGGTCAACGCGCATGCCGGGAGTGGCGGCGCCGCTGTCTGCGGCGCCGCTCGACGGGCGCTCGGGCGGGCTGCAGGCATGGAGAAGCAGCAGCGCACACGTCAGTGCACACCGGAGGCGCAGCGAACGCGTCAGCGAGCATGCGGCCGGGCGAGCTTCGCGCGTCACAGCGAGTTCGCGTAGCCGACAAACTTGAAGCGGCCGTCGCGTTCGAGGATGGTACCAAACAAGCGGGCTTCTGTCGGCGAGTCCGTGCCGCGCTGGATGGTCACGAGGCACTCCCCGTGTAAGCGATTCCGGCCCTCATCGACGATCGGGTTCGGGCAGCGGATCGCGATCACTTTGAGCGTCTGACCACCGAAGTTTTTGAGTACCGCGCGGATGCCGTCGTTGGAGCTAACGAGCAGCTGTCCCCAGAGCAGTTCCGGGGGTGCTTCATAGGGCGCGAGGCTCATGCGCGACCCCGGGTAATACAGCACCGCAAACTCCGCGCGGTCGATCAGCAACGTGTTCAAAACGGTCGTGTCGGACGCAGCCACCGCGCGCGCCCAACGATCAACGAGTTGATCGCGCGTTGGACTTGCCCCTCGCAGCGTGTCCGGGAGCGCGCCGACGTCACGTTGAAATCGTGCCAGATGCTCCGCAATCGGCAGAATGGAATCGACGGTCCCGCCGGCCGCGACTACCTCGGCCACGTGCGCGGCCTGCGAGTCGGCCGCCGTGCGCGGCACGCTGTCCCTACACGCGGACAGCAGGAGGAGCGTCAAGGACGAGAAAAGAAGACGAGGCATCGTGAGAGGAGAAGGGCAGAAAATGCCAACGGTCGGCGTCTTGAGGGCGACGCCGACCGTTGGACAATCATACGACCTGGCCTGTCGCTGTGGCTAACCTACACCGCAGCGAGCGGTCGGGTCAGTTGCGGGCGTAGTTGGTCCAGCCTGCCCACCACTTGGTGCCACCCGGCGCAGCCGCGCCGCGGTAGGCGGTGGGGACGATGAACGTGCCCACGCGCGCCGCGATGCGCGGATCGGCGGCAAAGGTGTTCAACCCACCCGTCGCAATCGGCGACCCCGCTGATGGGGCCCAATCGAACTGCGCGGCCGTCGTGGTGGCCGTGACCGCCGGAAGCGCCGTGAAGAGGCTGGCCGCCGTGACCGTGCTGGCTCCCACCACGATGTTGGAGCTCCGCGCCGCGAAGGCCGCTTCCTGACCGAAGTTGGTCGCGCCATCAAAATTCGCACCGCTGGCCAGCTCACCGTTCTCGGCGAAGTACAGATTGCGAACGATCAGCGAGTCAACCTGAAAGCGGTTGTTGGACGTGGTGTCGCGCAGGGAGATCGCGCCGCGCGGAAAACGCGCGATGACGCCGTTCAGGTAGTACCCACCCGTCCCGCGGCGGAGCACCGCACCAACGCCGCCCGATCCCGGCACCGTCACGCCGGTGGGCGTTCCGATCATGGTGAAGTTCGCGAACACGTTCATGTTGAATAGTCCATCGTCACGCCCCGCGCTCTGCGCGTTGGCACCGCTCGGCGCCACACAGCCGCCGCCGTTGCACCCGTCGATCTCGAAGCCCTGCGGATCGGTGGACACGGCACCAGCGCCTGGACGCGGCGTCAGAAACGTGCTCTGCATGCCGATCATGAACTGATTGAGGCCGCGATATCCTTCCGAACCGTCAAAGTGATCGTCGCCCGACTCGTATGACACGAGATACCGGCCGTTGACCGCGCCACCAAACCACTCGAAGTTGTCATCGAGACCCGCCAGCGCCTGCACGTACTCCACCGTGGTGCCGCTGCCGACCGCGGCAAAGGTAAAGGAATTGAGCTCGGCATCGGTGAGCGTGGCGTATCCGGCAAACTCCACCCGGAGGTAGCGCAGCGTCCCGCTGTTGTCGGCGTCATTCGTGCCGCCCGTATAGATCACGCCGGCCGGATTCGCGCCGATCACGGAACCGTTCGAGCCTTCGACAATGATGTTGCCGGTACGATTCGCGCGGCCGTTGCCCACGATCACCAAGCCGCCCCAGTCACCCGGCGAGCGATTGCCCGGCGTGCGCTGCGAGGTCATGACAATGGGCGCTGCGGCCGTACCGTTCGCGTTGATCTGCGCGCCGCGCAGGACAAACAGTGCCGAGCCGAGCGCGGTGGTGTCCCCAACGATCCGTGTGCCGGGGGCGATGGTCAGCGTGGCGCCACTGTTGACGTAGACGAAACCGCGCAGGACGTAGTTGGTGTCGGCGGTGAGCGTGCGATTGGCAAAGATGGAGCCCGAGAGCACCGCAGTCGGTGTAGCGGCAACGCTGTAGGCGACCGTTACCGTAGCCGAGGCGTTCGACGCCACCGTGGCCGGTGATCCGGAAATGGTCGCGTTGTAGCGCGTGGTGTTTTGGGTGACCTGCGCGGCCGCCACCGTGTAGCTGCCCGGTGCGACGCTGAGCGTGGTGGAAGCGGTGGCCGTGCGCGAGAAGTTGCTCGGGCCGGCGACAGTGAGCGCCGCGTTGACGCCGGTGGGCAAGCCTGACACCGTCACCACGAGGGTCCCGTTGGCCGGCGTGGTCGGAGTGGTGGGGCCGTCGTCATCGCTACTGCAAGCCGACAGCGCGAGCAGCGCCATCGAGGTAACGGCCATGGCGCGCAAGCGCTGGGTCGTGGTCATCTGCCATCCTATCGTTGGGTGGTCGGTCGTGCGAGAGTCGCACCGGTCACTACCTGATGTAATCACGCGATACTCTGTGGCGGTTACGTCATGACCCGGTCACGGTTGTGTCACCGTGCCGGGTCATGGGAGAAATTTCATACAGCAGCCTCGGCCGCGCGTCAGCCCACACAACGGTGCATGTTGTTTACTGACGCCAGGAAAATCCGACCGAGAAGGTGCGGCCCGCATTGAATCCTTCACGCTCGAGATTGCCTTGCATAAAGCGGTACCGCGCATCGAGCAGATTGCGCGCGTCCACGCGCCCCGACAAACTGCCGGCCACCGGGAAGCGCAGCGACAGATCAATCACGTGGCGCGGCGTTTCGACGATGTTGGGCAGAGGGATCACGCCGGCTGCGGTGATTCGCTCGCCCACTACGTTATAGAGCACCGTGGCATTGGTGCGCCCGGACAGTGAGGAGTAGGTCAGGCCGGCATTCACCACGTAGGGCGCCTGTCCCACGAGGCGACGCGAGCGGTCGGTGACGGTGAGGCCGCCGATCGTATCGAGATCTACCGAGGAGCTCATCAACGTCAGGTTGCTGAAACCCGTAAGTGCTTCGGCCCAGCTGCCCAGAAAGCCGAGTTGCTTCCGCGCCTCGAGTTCGACACCGGCGTTGATCGCGCTGAGAGCATTCTGGAACCGCGCCTGATACGCCCCCGACGTGGCCTGCTCCACGCGCTCAATCGGGCTGTCAAAGCGCTTGGCGAAGACGCCGATGCTGAGCACTTCGCCGGGATTGGGGAAGGCCTCGTAGCGGAGATCGACATTGTCGATCAGCGAGCGGCGCAGCTGATCGTTGCCCGTGACACTGACGCCGCCGAGTACATCGCGGAAGGTGACCGGTGCGAGCTCGCGATATTCCGGACGCGCCAGGGTGCGCGTGATACCAAAGCGCAGGTTTTGTGTTTCCGTGAGCTTGGTATTCACCAGCAGCGACGGCAGCACATCAGTGTTATTCAGATTGGCCGACGACGTGAAGCCACCTTGCGTGGACGCATCCACAGTGATGTTCGCCGACTCCACGCGGGCACCGGCTATCATACGGACGCGGCTGCCGAGGCCCCAATCGGCCATCAGGTAGCCGGCCACAGTGCGGTCTTCGGCCGTGTACGATCCGGCCTGCCCAATGGGCTGCACGTTGATGAGTGAGCAGCCATCGCAGGACTGCGCAGCGCCGAAGATCACATCGGGCTGCTGGCTGCGGATATCGTCTGGCGCAGTGCTGAGGAAGGCGAAGATCGGCGCGTCCGCGCGGCGATCGGTCTGGCGCGCGTACGCACCCATCTTGAGCGTGTTCTGGTTGGCAATCGCACCGACATTGATGGTGTGATCCACCTGCGCCGTGTTGTTGGTTTCGGCGAGATCGAAGTACAGGCGCCGGGCACCGTCGAGTGAGCTGAGCAGCGTGTACTGCCCGGTGTTGTTCCGCGCATAGACAACGTCCGACCGGTCCGGCTCACGACGTCCCGTGCTCGCATACGTAGCCTGCCACGCGGTTTTGTTGCGTTCGCCCAACTGATGTTCACCCTGACCGGTGACGGTCACCACACCACGTTCGACATACCGCAGCGTGGTCCGCGCAATGCTGTCGCCAAGATTTTCATCGAAGCCGCGGTCCACGCGGGCTTCGTTGTCCGCACTGCGTGTGGCGGTAGTGTTCAACGAGACCCGGGAGTTGTTGCCAAGCAGCGTCGAAAAGTTGGCGATGCCGCCCCATTGGGCAGTGCTGCGACCGGTTGAACCGGAGACACTGGTAAGCGGGACCACCGTATTGTTCGCGCCCTGATTGCCGACCGCGAACTGTTCGTCGGCACGTACCTCTTCGGTGTAGCCGTAGCTGCCGCTGAGTACATAGCCGACGCGTTTTCCGAGAATGGTGTTCCCGCCGGTGGAGGCGCCAAACGATCCGTTCGGGCCACCGCTGCGTGGGGTCGGGTTCCAAACATTGCGCTGCTGCCGCGCCATCTGGTTGAACTGCGTCTGCGAAACGTTCCCGAGGAAATTGGCGGAGGAAATCGCGTTGGGTATCTGGCGGTTGCCATTCGCGAGGCCGAGCAGTTCACCGCCCGCGCGCGGCGCGAAGGGCAGGGTCTGCCCAACCACGCGCGAGTTGCCGCCGAAGCTGGTGCTGTAGTTCACCTGACGCGACGCCGGAAACTCCTTGGTGCGGATGTTGACATTCGCACCGGCGAAATCGCCTGGCTGGTCGGGCGTGAACGTCTTGCTGGTCGTAATGTCCTGCAGCAAGTTGGCTGGAAACAGATCAAGGGGCACCACTTTGCGTTCCGGCTCTGGGCTCGGGATACGCGCGCCGTTCAGCGAGGCGGTGGTGTAGCGCTCGCTCAGGCCGCGCACCTGCAGATACTTGCCGTCCTGCACGGACACGCCGCTGACGCGCTGGGCCGCTTGGGCCGCATCGCCGTCGGGGCTCCGGGCGATCTGCTCGGCCGTAATCGCATTGACGACGTTCGTGGCGGTCCGCTGCTGATTCAGTGCGTCGCTCACCGTGCCTTTTTCTTTGGTCGCCGTGACGCTCACTGCGGCCAGTTGGAGGTCGGCGGTCTTGAGCGAGATGTCCAGTTCCAAGGTGCCGCTGGCGGGCAGCAAGAGCCCGGTGATGGTCTTGGGGCCGTAGCCGATGCGCCGGACCTGCAGTGTCAGGGTGCCGGCGGGAACACGCAGAATGGTGTAGCGGCCGTCCAGGCCCGACTGGACCCCGATGGTGGTGCCGACCACCTGAATGCCTGCAGCGGTGATGCCTTGCCCGGTCACGGCATCGATGATGCGTCCGGTGAGTTTTCCGCTGGGCACGTCGGTCTGGGCCTGCGCCGTGGACGCGGGGACGACGGCGACCGTCGTCGCCAGGAGCAGCAGGCGCACGAGACGGGGAAGCACGTTGACGAAAGTCCGCATGGAAAGATCAGGAGTCTTGAGGGAACTGCGTATCGCTGGAAGGCGGATTGTTTTCCGCAAAGCGAAAGCTTCGTGACGCAGGTTTCGATCTCCGCACGGATCTGCAACGATTGTGTCACGGCCCCCCGGATTCAGGCATCTCGGCGGTTTCTCGCAATTCGTGGAGTCGACCCGGTTGCCGATCAGGCGCCGATGTCGTATCGTGGCCGCGTTATGGCATATCACGATCCGATGAAAGAGCGGCGACGCGTTGCCTCGCCGCCGCCCACCGACCCGCAGACGCGGGCCGAAGCGTTGTCCGTCGCCGCGCGCGCCTTGCGAGCGGCCGAGCATGTCTGCGTCCTGACCGGGGCCGGCACGTCGGCCGAAAGTGGGATCCCCACCTTCCGTGATGCGATGTCGGGGTTGTGGGCGACGTACAGCCCGCAGGACCTCGCGACCCCCGACGCGTTCGCGCGCGATCCGCGAACGGTCTGGCAGTGGTATGCTGCGCGTCGGACCGCAGTCCGTCAGGTGGCTCCCAATCCGGCGCATCTCGCCCTGGTGACATTGGCCACACGCGTGTCCCACTGCACCCTGGTCACACAAAATGTGGACGATCTGCACGAGCGCGCCGGTTCTCGCCACGTGCTCGGCTTGCATGGATCGCTCTTGCGCGCGCGCTGCGTGGCCGGATGTCCTGGAACCATCGAGCCATCGGAGGCGCAAGCGGCGGAGGTGCCGGTGTGCGCCGCGTGTGGGGCGCTCATGCGCCCTGACGTGGTATGGTTCGGGGAGCGGCTCCCGATGGACACCTACGACGCGGCCCGCAGCGCAGCCGTCGCCTGTGATGTATTCATTTCCGTGGGCACGTCCAACGTAGTTGAGCCCGCTGCCTCACTGCCGTGGACGGCGGCCTCGCATGGCGCCACGGTGATCGTGGTCAATCCCACCATGGACGGGCAGCGTCGGGGGCCATCCATTTTGCCCGTGGAAGGGCCCGCTGGCGTGATGTTGCCGCTGCTGGTAGCTGAGGCTTTTGCGGGGCGCCGCCCGCGGCGTCAGGAGAGCGCGTCGGCTCCCGGCAGATTTTCGATGCCACCCGGCGCGATCACGATCACCGAGCGGCCGCACACGAGCTCTGGGTCATCGTCAGCCGACGCCCCAGACTATCAGGGCGACGAATGATCCACCGCGGGAAACCACGCAGAGATCGTGGTGCCAACTCCCGGGAGAGATTCCGCGCGCACCCGTCCCCCGTGCGCTTCGACCAGATGGCGGACAATCGAGAGGCCGAGTCCCGTGCCACCCGCCTCTCGTGAGCGGCCTGGATCCGCGCGGTAGAAACGCTCGAAAACGCGCGGCAGGTGCTCCGCGCTGATGCCGATGCCCGTATCGCGGACCCCCACCCAGTGGCCGCCGCCGTCCGCCTGCGCGAACACCACCACCTCGCCGCTGAGTGTGTGGCGCAGGGCGTTCTCCACGAGGTTGCTGAGCACCTGATTGATTGCGGTCGGATCGACGTACAGGTGCTGCGCGTCCGGCGGGACCTCGACAACGAGTCGGACGCCCTTCGCGACCGCGACTTGCGCCAGCGGCTGCACAATCTCCGTGGCGACGGCCGTCACATCGAGCTCGATAGGATTCGGTAGCCAGCCGCCCGATTCAATGCGCGACAGGTCGAGCAGATCATCGACGATCCGCTGCATGCGGTGGACGTTATTTTCGGCCATGCCAAGGAATTGCCGGCGTAGCTCCGGCGGGAGTTGCTCGTCGTGCAGTGTCTCGATGAACCCGCCGATCACCGTGAGCGGCGTGCGCAGCTCGTGCGACACATTCGCCACAAAATCCCGGCGAACGGCCTCAAGACGCCGGAACGGCGTGAGGTCATAGAGTGCCAGCACGGCCCCGCCATTCGGTAGAGGACGCGCCGTGAGCGACAGTGTCCGATCGTCAACGCGGACTTCGTCGGGGGGCGCATCCTCGCCGGCAAGTACCGCACTGAGCGCTTCTCGCAACGTGCGATCGCGCGGCAGGTACTCGGCGGGGAATGGCACCGGTTCGCGCAGACGGAGCAACTGCCGGGCCGTTTCGTTCATCCGCACCACCCGTTGCCGCGCGTCGACGGCAATCACCCCTTCATTCAGCGACTCCGTGAGCGCGACCAGCAACGCCTCCTCCGCGTCGAGTGCTTGCAGGCGGCTCTCGAGCTGTTCGCCCAGTCGGCGCAGGGCCTCGGCGAGTTCACCCACGTCGCCCTCGGCGAGGGCGCGCCGGGGGCGGAGGCTGAGGTCGCCGGCGGCAAGTCCCCGCGCAACATCCCGGAGCTCCTCGATGGGGCGCGCCACGGGGCGGGCGAGCAGTTGGGCCACGCCGGCCCCCACGAGGACGGCCAGAATGCCCGCGATGACGATGTCCCGGCGCACCTGCCCGAGGAATTCATCCGCAGCGATTGCCGTGGGGCCTTCGGCGCGCACGCGTTCTGTGACGCGGCGCTCCACCGCCACGAGCACCACGCCCACCAAGAGCGTGACGACGATGACGCTATTGAGGACCAGGCGCTGGGTCAGCCGCACCGTCGGCGGCGGCTAGGCGCCGCGCGCTTGCGACGCGCGCAGGCGATAGCCGAAGCCGCGGACGGTTTCGATCAGGTCACCGGCCGCGCCCAGCTTGGTCCGCAGTCGCTGCACGTGCATGTCCACAGTGCGCGTCTGAATGTCAGGCGCCGCTTCCCACACCGTTTCCAACAAGTGACCGCGACCCTGAACGCGGCCGCGCCGCTCGGCAAGGGTGAGCAGCAGTTTGAATTCCGTTGGGGTGAGCTCCACGTCCTGGCCCTCGACCGCTACGGACATGGCCGAGCGATCAATGTGGAGCGGGCCGATGACGAGACTGTCGGCGCTCATCGGCGTGGTGGAGCCGGTCCGTCGCAAAATTGCCGCCACGCGCAAGACCAGTTCGGGGGGGCTGAACGGCTTGGTGAGGTAGTCGTCGGCGCCGAGCGAAAGGCCGCGAATCCGATCGGGTTCCTCACGTCGGGCCGTGAGCATCAGCACCGCCACGTCGCGCGTCTGATCGTCGCTGCGGAGCGCTTCGAGTACGTCGAAGCCGGACATGCCCGGCAGCATCAGGTCGAGTACGATGAGCGAGGGGCGATCCCGCCGTGACTTGTCGAGTGCATCCTGTCCCGTTGCCGCCGTGGAGACCTGATAGCCCGCCTTGGCGAGATGGTAGGCCACCAGCGCGACGATTTCCGGTTCGTCATCCACAACGAGGATGCGTTCAGCAGACGGGAGCGGCGGATTCATGCGGTCGGGTCAGGGCTGACCGAGGTCAGCCGGCACAGGAACAGAAAACGGTGTCCGGCTGGACACTCGCGTGGAAAGCCTTCGATGGATCTTGGCGACGATCATCTCGATAGCCACGGTGTTTTTACCACCGCGCGGCACGATGATGTCGGCGTAACGCTTGCTGGGCTCTACGAACTGCAGATGCATCGGCTGCACCGTGGTGAGGTACTGGTCGAGGACCGACTCCAACGTCCGTCCGCGAACCGCAGTGTCGCGACGGATGCGGCGGATGAGCCGGATGTCGGCATCCGCGTCCACGAACACTTTTACATCGCAGAGCGCTCGGATGTTGGCATCGGAGAGGAGGAGAATGCCGTCAACCACCACCACGTCAGCCGGTTCGATGTGTTGAGTCCGGGGGCTGCGCGAGTGCGTCGCAAACTCGTAGATGGGCATGTCCACGGGTTCACGCTGTCCGAGTGCTGTGAGATGCGTGGTGAGGAGCTCGATATCGAAGGCATCGGGGTGATCCCAGTTCACGTGATGCAACTGCTGCAGCGTGAGGTGCCGGAAATCGCGGTAGTATGCGTCCATTTCGAGAAACGCGACCGACGCGCTGGGCAACGCTTCCGCCACCTTACGCGCCACCGTGGACTTGCCTGACCCTGTACCGCCGGCGATGCCGATGATGAGCGGCTTCATGGACAGCGAGTCCGGATCACACACTCCATGAGTACCAACCTGCGCAGAAGTCATCTCCGGACCACCACAACGGTGTAACGGTCCGGTATCGGCCATCGGGATGGCCCGATCATGCCGAGAGGGCGCTTGCCGTGCGCTTGAGGGGAAGTTCGCGGGAGCTGAGAAGAGGGGCAAGCCGCAGGTTGCCGCCACGGTCGCTCACGGCGTGCTGCTTCGACACCCGCCCGCCCTCCACCTTGGCAGGCTGCGCCGCTAGGATTCCTCTATGAGACGACTGTCGCACGCGCTCCCATACGCTCTGCTGGCCACCCTCGGCGTGCTGACTGCCGGTCGGCCGCTGCCCGCCCAATCGCGCCCAGTGAAGCTGGTGATTGCCGCCACCACCGACGTCCACGGCCGCGTGCGGGGGTGGGACTATTATGCCAACGCGCCCGACCCCGCCCGAACGCTGGCCGGCGCGGCCACGATTGTGGACTCCCTGCGTGCCACCCATCCTGGGGGGGTAGTGCTGGTGGAGGGGGGCGACATTCTGCAGGGCAATCCCCTCACGTATGTGGCGGCCCGGGTCACCCCGCAGCCCGTCCACCCGGTCATCGCGGCCATGAATGTGATGCGCTACGACGCCGCGGTGCTGGGCAACCATGAATTCAACTACGGCGTGCCGCTGTTGCGCGATGCCATGCGGCAGGCGGCTTTTCCGTTTCTCGCGGCCAACGTACGCGAGGCTTCCGGGAAGCCTTTTGCTGTGCCGTACACCATCGTGGAGCGCCACGGCGTGCGCATCGGCATCGTCGGTGGTACGACGCCCGGCTCCATGATCTGGGACAAGGACAATCTGCGCGACGCTCGGCTGACGGTCACCGACATCGTGCCGGCGGTCGGGGCCAGCGTCCGGGCGGCAAGGCGCCTGAAAGCCGACGTGATCATTGTGCTTCTGCACTCCGGACTTGACGAACCGGCCAGCTATGACACCACCGCTACCGGGTTGCCGTCGGAGAATGTGGCGGCCCGCATACCCCGGGAAATTGACGGGATCGATGTGGTGGTGTACGGGCATTCGCATCGCGAGTTGGTGGATTCCACCATCAACGGAGCGCTGCTGATGCAGCCGCGCAACTGGGCGGCGTCCGTGGCGGTGGCAACGCTTTCAATGGAGCGGGTGAAAGGCCGCTGGACGGTGACGTCGCGAAAAGGGCAGTCGGTGCGCGTGGCGGGCCATCGGGAAGCACCCGACGTGCTCGCCGCCACCACCGGATCGCATCGTGCGACGCTCGCGTGGGTCAATGCCCCCATCGGACGCACGGCGGTGGCGTGGCGCTCGGACAGCGCCCGTGTTCGCGACATGCCCATCACCGATCTGGTGAACAGTGTGATGCGCCGCAAAACCGGCGCGCAGCTTTCGGCCACCGCCGCGTTCTCGCTGGATGCCGCGCTCGACACCGGCACGATCACGCAGGCGGCGATTTCCAAGCTGTATCCGTACGACAACACGCTACGCGCGGTGCGCATCTCCGGCGCACAGCTCAAAGCGTTCCTCGAGCATTCGGCGCGCTACTACCGCTCCGTCGATGCCAACGGTCGTCCCGGACCGGAAGGCCTCGTGGATCTGCAGGTGCCGGGCTTCAACTTCGATGTCGTGACTGGCGCGGACTACACCATCGATCTGCGGCAGCCGGTGGGGGCGCGCATCACCACCCTGTCGGTCGAGGGGCGCGAGGTGCTGCCTACCGACAGCTTCACCATGGCGCTCAACAATTACCGGCAGGGTGGGGGAGGTGGCTACGCCATGCTCGCCGGCGCTCCGGTGGTATTCGACGGCGACGTCGATATTCGCCAACTGCTCATCGACGAGGTGCGGCAGCAGGGTACGCTCGATCCCGCGCGCTACGCCTCCCGGAACTGGTCGTTGCTTCCGGAGACGGCGGTGGCGGCGGCCTACGAGGCGCAGCATCGTGGCCGCGCCGCGGAGTCGGGCGGCGGTGCGCCCGGGGCGGCCGCGGCAACCGCCGCACCGCGTGGGACGCCGCTGGCGGGACAACGCACGTTGCGGGTAATCGCCATGAGTGATTTTCATGGCGCGTTACGCAATCGCCCCGACAATGCAGGCCGCACCCTCGGCGGGGCAGTGGCGCTGTCCGCCGCCATCGAGCGCGCGCGCGCTGAGTGTACCGACACATGCCAGAGCATGGTGGTGGATGCCGGCGATCTGTTCACCGGCACGCCGGCATCCGACTGGGATGCCGGTCGCCCCACGGTGGCGGTGCTCAATCAGCTGCACGTGATCGCGGGGGCGTTGGGCAACCATGAATTCGACTTTGGGCAGGACACCTTGCGTATGCGCTTGGCCGAGCTGCGCTATCCAGTGCTCGGCGCCAATGTGCGCGGTCCTGATGGCGCCCGACCGGCGTGGCTGCGCAGCGATACGATGATTACGGTGGGCGCCGTGCGTGTGGGAGTGATCGGCACTGCTGGCACACATACGGCCTCGTCCACCAAGATGCGCAACGTGCGTGGGCTCACGTTTGTGGACCCCGCCCCGATCATCAGTGAGCGTGTACGCGCGCTGCGTGCGGCTGGTGCGCAGGTTGTGGTGAGCATCATTCACGACGGGGGGCGCTGCGAGCGCGACCAGCCCACCCGGTGCGCGGGCGGTGGCATCGATGTGGCCAACCGTCTGACGGACAAGCCGGATGTCTTTGTGATGGGGCATGCCCACGTGAACATGACGCTGCGGGTGAACGGCATGCCCGTGGTGGAGCCGTCGTCGAGCGGACGGGCTATCGTAGTGGTGGATGTACCGCTGGACGGCGGGGAGGCGACGATGGCCATTCGCACGGTGTCGGCCGACTCAGTCATCGGCGCGAGCGTGGTGGTGGATTCGATCGTGCGCGCCTCCATCGCCAAGGTGCAGGAGCGGATTCAGCGCTCCGTGGCCACTTTCGCCGAGGCCATGCCGCGGCGCGGTCGGCAGTATGCGTTGGGCAATCTGATAGCGGACGCCGCCCGCGTAATGGGCAATGCGGACTTCGCGCTCTGGAACAATGGTGGCATCCGCGCCGATGTCGGCGCGGGCCGGGTGACCGTGGGCACACTTCACGAAGTGACCCCGTTCAGCAACGTACTGGTGAGACTGCGCATGCGGGGCGACGCGCTGCAGCGCGCGGCGGAACGGTGGGTCGCGAACGGCGACGCCGACTCGCACGTGAGCGGCCTGTTGGTCACGTTTGATCCGACGCGAGCGCGCGACGCCCGTGTGGTATCACTGCGACTCACCAACGGTGCGCCACTCGATCCCGCGCGTATCTACAGTATCGTGATCAACGACTATATGCTCGACGACCCAGGCAGCGGATTTACGGTCAACATCACCCACGAGATGCTGCCGATCCGCGACATCGACATGCTGCAGGGGTATTTGCAGCGCCTTCCTCAGCCGGTGCGCGGCGATACGACTGCGCGCATTCGCCCGATTTCTTCCGGAACTCCGAAATGATTGCTGACGCATCCCCAGGTGGCGCAATTCGCGCGTACGTGAACGAAACCGGCGTCACGGTGCCTGCGGGCTCAGTCGCCCTCGATGCAGTGCGGGCGTTGTTCCCCGAGTTGGCCGCCGCGATCCACGCCGGCCTGATGCGGCTCACCGACAGCCGCGGCCTGCCGATCGATGCGCACGATCCGCTGGTGAGCGGCGCGATTTATCGGGTGCTGCCCATGCGCGAGCGTCTTGATACCGCGCCTGACACCATAAAGGCGTCATCATGAGTGTTGTGCCGAGTCGCTCAGCACATCCTGCGTTTGTGGAATTCGTGCAGCGCATGCCCAAGGCCGAGTTGCATTGTCATCTCGATGGATCACTGCGACCGGCCACGCTGCTCGAGCTGTCGCTCGCGCAGGGTATCACGCCGCCTGCTGCCACCGCGGCGGACCTCGGTGCATGGATGCGCGTGGACGACGCGCGGAATCTCGCAGATTATCTGGCGCGCTTTGAGGTCACCCTGGCCGTGATGCAGGACGCCGCGTCGCTGGAGCGTATCGCGCACGAATTCGTCCTTGATGCCGCACTGGATGGTGTCCGGTATATCGAAGCCCGCTTCTGCCCCACGCTGAACGTGCGTGGTGGCTTATCAACAGACGCGGTCATGGACGCAGTGCTCAAGGGGCTCGCGCGCGGTGAGCGCGAAACGGGAACCACCGCCCGCGTGATCGTGTGCGCGCTGCGCAGCTTTCCGGCGCCGCACTCCCATGAGATGGCCGAACTCGCGGTGGCATACCGCCAGCGCGGCGTCGTCGCGTTCGATCTCGCGGGCGGAGAAGCCGGCAATCCCGCGCATCAGCATGCAGCAGCGTTCGACTATGCGCGTGCCAACGATTTAGCCGTCACGGTCCACGCCGGCGAAGGCGATGGCCAACTGTCCATCCGCGAGGCGGTGCACCGCTGCGGTGCCGATCGCATTGGTCATGGCACACGGTTGCACGAGGACGCCTCGCTCGAAGCGTATGTGATCGATCGGCAGATCCCGCTGGAAGTGTGCCCCACCAGCAACGTGCAAACGCGTGTGGCAGCCACCTTCGCGCAGCATCCACTCACTCGCTACGTCTCACTGGGCGCGGTGGTCACGATCAACACCGACAACCGTCTCATGAGCGGAGTCTCGCTCACCGACGAATATGTGCGCTGCGCCGAACACCTGGGGTACGACCTGGCCCGCCTTGGTCAACTCGCGCTGGCCTCGTTCGGTGCGGCGTTCCTTCCCCACGCGGCGCGAACGGCCATGCGTGCTGAAGCGGCTCGCGAAATCGGGCTCTTGCTCGCCGACGCCTCCGATGTGGCGGTCTTCGGATGAGTGCCGTCTTCGAGACGGCGACCTTTGCCGCGCAGCCGGTGGTGCGTGGCGCGGCGGCCGCGCAGGTCGCAGCGGCGTATGTTCGCCAACGCGCAGGGCCGAGCTTTGCGACCCCTGTGTGCGGCATTGTGCTCGGCTCTGGACTTGGCGGCTTGGCCGATCGCATCGAAGTGGCTGTGCGGATTCCGTTCTCGCACGTGCCGGGGTTTCCGACGGCCACCGTAGCTGGCCACGCGGGCCAACTCATCGTCGGGACGCTGGCCGGACGGCCGGTGGTGTTGCTCGCCGGGCGCTTTCACATGTACGAGGGACACGACGCGGCGCTCGCCGCGTTCCCCGTGCGGGTGCTTCACGCGCTGGGAGCGCCGGTGTATCTCGCGTCGAATGCGGCAGGCGGCGTGCGACGCACTCTCTCGCCGGGCGACTTGATGGTCATTGCCGACCATCTCAATTTTATGTTCCGCAACCCGCTTTTCGGGCCAGTGGAATCGGGCGACGAACGGTTCCCCGATATGTCGGAGCCCTACGATCGTGCGTTGCGGGCGCTCCTGCATGCGGTAGGCGCCGAGCTGAACGTGCCACTGCATGACGGCGTGTACGGCGGGCTGCTGGGGCCCACATACGAGACGCCTGCCGAGGTCCGCATGCTTGAGCGCATGGGCATCGATGCGGTGGGGATGTCCACGGTGCCGGAAGTCATCGTGGCGCGCGCCATCGGTATGCGAGTGGCCGCCGTGTCGTGTATTACCAACAAGGCGGCCGGCCTGTCACCGGAGCCACTCAGCCACGCCGAAGTCATGGAAGCCGGGCGCAGCGTGGCCCCCAAGTTTGAAGCGTTGGTGACGGAGTTCGTGCGACGGCTGCCCTGAGGCGGGGAGCCGTCGCACGACGGTCGTCAGCGGCGCGTGGTACTGCGCGGCAGGCTTGCGAGACGTCGTTTAAAGGCCTCGTACGCTGGCGTGTTTCGCGTGAGTGAACTGAGGATCACGGGATCGATTGACGTAATCATCTCTTCCGTGGCCGCCACTCGGCTCTCCTCAATCGGATGTGAGGAGAAAAACGCATCCAACCCACCCGGACTGCGGGTGCGCTCGGCCAACAGCGTTCGAAACATGCTCGGCATACCGCGTGGATCGATGCCGGCCCGGGTTACGTAGCGCACCCCGTACTTGTCGGCCTCGGACTCGTCATCGCGGCTGAACTTGGCGAAGCCTCCTTGGGCAATGGCCTGTACGCCCACGCCCGCTACGCCTTGGCAAGCAGTGGGTACGAACAGGCAGAGCCCCGTAAGCCCGATGTTGGCGCGCTGCGCCTTGGCCATCTGCTCCATGCTGTGTCGCTTCGTGACGTGCGCGATCTCGTGTCCAAGCACTCCCGCCAGCTCGGAGAGGTTGGCCGTTTTTGCGATCAGTCCGCGGTTGACGTAGATGTGACCACCGGGCACTGCAAAGGCGTTGATGTCCTCCTGATCCACGACGTTGAACCGCCAGTTCAGGCTGCGGTCGTCGGAGACGCGCGCGATCGAATCGCCCAGCACATTGATGTACCGAACAATTTCGGGATCGCGGATCATGGGCAGCTCCGTTTCAATCTGCTGCGCGTACTGATTACCCATTTCGATTTCACTGGCGGTGTTCGGCACGCACGCGCCGACTCCCAGTAATAAAATGGTCACCACATATGGCTGAGCCATCGCAGTCCAGCGGGTTCTTCGCATATTCTGAGTCATGTTGTTTATACCCCAATCCGGAAATAGTGCCCCATGAAGCTACTCAGCGTGGCGCGCGACCTAAAGCGCCGGAAGGCCAGGGAGCGGCAGCAGCGGTTTGTGGCCGAGGGAATCCGCACCGTCGAAGCGCTGCTCGACTCCCCGCTCATGGTGTACGGGCTGCTCACGGCGGCGGCGCTGCGCGACGACACGCGCGGAGCCGCGCTGGTGGCCCGCGCCGAGGCGCGGGGGCTTCCGGTGCTCGAGGTCGCCGACGCGGAATTCGCGTCGGCGGCGGATACCGAGGCGCCGCAGGGCGTATTGGCGATTGGCGGGATCCCCGATCGCGTGCTCGCGCCGCCAGGCCCTGCCGGCTGCCGCCTGCTGATACTGGATGCCCTGCAGGACCCTGGTAATGTGGGCACGATCATCCGGAGCGGCGCAGCGCTGGGGGTCACGGCCACGGTAGCCTTGCCGGGAACCGTTGACCTATGGAATGCCAAAGTCGTCCGTAGCACGATGGGGGCGCTGTTCGCGCATCCGGCGCTACCGATGACGTGGGAGGCGGTGCTGGCGTTCTGTCAGGAGCATGCGGTGTCCGTCTGGGCGGCCGACAGTCTCGGGACGCCGGTGGAAGCGCTCACGGCGTCGTCGCTCCCCGATCGGCTGGCGCTGGCAGTAAGCAATGAGGGAGCCGGGTTGAGTCCTGCGGTTGCCGCTTCGTTGGCTGCCCGGGTGGCAATCCGGATGTCGCCTGGTGTAGAGTCGCTCAACGTGGCGGTCGCCACAGGTATCCTGCTTCACACGCTGCGTCCGCGGTAACCGCCACACGGTCACCCGGCCGAGGCGCGCTGCGGCACTGTGTTCGTTTCGCTCTGACCCAATCGCTGTGTACCGGATAACGGCCTACCTGCAAGACCCCGCGTTCCTGCTACTCGTGGCGTTCCCCGTTTTCGTCATGGGCGCGTCGATCGGGTCGTTCCTCAACGTGTGTATCGCACGGTGGCCAGCCGAGCTGAGCGTGGTCCGCCCTCGGTCGCGCTGCCCAAAGTGTGAACGCGGCATCGCGTGGCACGAGAACATTCCCCTGATCAGCTGGCTGTTGCTGCGTGGGAAGTGTCGTGGCTGTGCGCTACCGATCTCCATGCAGTATCCGCTGGTGGAGCTGGTGGTCGGCGTGGGGTGGGTGGCCTGTGTGCTCGCGTTCGAGAGCACGTTTGAGGCGCTGCGGGTGGCCCTGTTTGCCACCATCCTCTTCGGCATCGCGGTCACCGACGCGAAGCATTATCTCATTCCCGACGGCTTCACCGTGAGCGGGCTGTTGTTCGTGCTCGGCGCGGCCGTTGCCAACTTCTTCGTGCAGGACACCTCGCACTTTGTGCCCGTTTGGGAGGCGGTTCTGGGAGCTTGCGTGGGTGCTGGGGGTATTACGATCATCGGCTGGCTCGCCGAGGTGGTGATGAAGCGCGAGGCGATGGGATTTGGCGATACCACGCTGATGGCTGTGGTGGGCGCGGCAGTGGGTGGTCCGCGTTCGTTACTGACCATCATGGTGGGAGCGTTCGTAGGGGCGGTCACGTTTCTCGTGTTCGTTGGCCCGGTGGTGTGGGTCCGTGCCAAGCGCCGCGGCGAGGAGTTCGCGTTCCCTGATGTCCCCTTCGGGGTGTTCCTTGCGCCGGCCGCGCTGCTGGTCTTGCTTTGGGGCGAGCCGGCTATCGCGTGGTATATGGCCATGGCGTTCCCCACGTAACCGATGTGATGCCCACTGTTCGCTCTGCTTTGATCGGCCGCCGTTGGGCGGCTTCCGCGCTTTCCTTGCTGGTGCTGACCGCCTGTGCCGATAAGGCCAAGGTCGGCGACGGTCCGTACGCCGATCTGGTGGCCAAGTATGTGCCGCGCATCGAGAAGGAGCTGGGGCTGCCCTTCAAAACGCCGCCCAAACTCGAGATGCGTTCGCGCGAGGAAGTCGGGGCATTCGTCCGGCAACAGCTTGAGAGCGAGCGCGGTCGTGCGCAGTTGGCCGGGCAAGAAGCGCTGTATCGGATACTCGGATTGATTCCCGACACTATGCAGCTCACGGGGCTGCTGCAACGGCTGCTCGAAGAACAGATCGTGGGCTATTACGACCCGGCCACCAAGGTGTTGTACGTGGTGGAGGGGGCGCCAGCGGCTTTGCTCCAGCAGACCGTATCGCACGAGCTGGTGCATGCCCTCCAGGATCAGTATGTCGCCATCGATTCGATCCAAAAGCAGGTGGATGATGCCGACCGGCAGTCGGCGGCGCAGTCAGTCCTCGAAGGGCAGGCCGTGCTCATGCAGTTGCGGGTCGACCCCAACGCCGGCCCCATGCTCAAGATGCCAGGCGGTTGGGACCGCATTCGCGATGTGATTCGCGACGGACAGGGGGGCATGCCGGTGTTCGCGTCGGCGCCGCGCGCGGTGCGCGAGGGGTTGTTATTCCCGTATCTCGGCGGCGCCGATTTTGTGCGGCGGTACATCGAAAAGCGCCCGGAAAAGGAGCTTCTCACCGACCTGCCCACGTCCACCAAGCAGATCCTCAACGACGCGTCGTACTTCACCGCCGACCGCGCCTCGCGCGATGAACCCACCACGGTAACGCTCCCCGCGCCCCGCACCGGGTCGCTCGTCTACAGCAACACGCTTGGTGAATTCGAGACCCGCCTGATTCTCGTGCAACATATCAAGGACGAGAGCTTGGCGCGCCGCGCCGCCTCCGGTGTAGACGGCGACCGTTTCGCCATTCTTCGCACGCCACAAGGCGACGCGCTGGTGTGGGCCTCCGTGTGGGACTCGGCGGTAGACGCGGGCGACTTCTTGGATACTATGGGGGATGCCGCGCGGCGCCGGTACGAGCTGGGGGTACAGGGCGCTCCCGCGTTGAACACCGCGCGTCGCTACGACATCGCGGCCACCGCCACTCGTGGCGCCCGCACGGTCACGCTCGCCTTGGAACAGGTGGACGGCCGACCCGTAGTGATCTATATGGATCTTCCCGCCTCACTCAGCACCGCGCCGATGGACCTCGCTCGCATTTCGCTCGGCCGGTAGTCCGATGACCGTGGTCGGTCCCACGGCCCTGCAGATCACGCCGGACGACGAACTCAAGCGCGTGCGCCTGGTGCGCATGAAGCGCGTGGCCACCGGCATGCTGGTGGTGGTCGCGGCGGTGTTCGTCGCGGCCCGCATGTATGAGGCCCCGTATCCGTGGCTCGGTTATGTACGGGCCTTCGCGGAAGCGGCCATGGTGGGCGGTATCGCTGATTGGTTTGCCGTCACGGCGCTGTTCCGCCATCCGCTCGGCATTCCGATTCCGCACACCGCCATCGTGGCGTCGCGGAAAGACCGTATTGGCGCCGCGCTGGGCAATTTTGTGCAGCGTAATTTTCTCACGCGCGACGTGGTCGCTGGCAAGCTGAACGCCATGAAACTTGGCGAGCGTGCCGCGACCTGGTTGGCGCAGCCGGAGAACAGCCGGCGGCTGGCGCGTCATGTAGCCCGCGGACTTTCGGGTGCAGTAGATGTGCTGCGCGACGAAGACGTGCAGCAGTTGGTGGACCGTGGTATCGTGTCGCGATTGCGCAGCATGCAAGTCGCGCCGCTGCTCGCCAAGGTGTTCGGATTGCTCACCGCAGGCGGCCGACATCAGGTACTGCTCGACGACGCACTACGATTGGCGGCCCGCTTTCTTGAGGAAAACGAGGATGTGATCCGCGAGCGGATCAAGGCCGAGAGTCCGTGGTGGGTGCCCGGCGCAGTGGAGAACCGGCTCGGCGATCGCGTGGTGAGCGGGGTGGAGAAGACGCTGGTGGCCGTTGCGGCCGATCCGGAGCATCCGTTACGCGCGCGATACGACGAGGCCGTGGAGCGGTTCGTACTCTCGCTTCGGGAGAATCCGGAGGTCATCGCGAAGGCCGAGCAGATGAAGCTCGATCTGCTCGCGCATCCGAGCGTCAGCGACTTTTCGCGCGATGTGTGGGGCGATGTGAAGTCGCGCCTGGCTGGATATGCCGAGCGGCTCGCGGACGACGCGGAGCAGGAACCTGATCAGATCGAGCGGTGGCTCACGGGATTGGGCCGGAAAGTGCTTGAGGATCCGGAGTTGTCCGCCAAGGTGAACGGGTGGGTGGTGGAACTGGTGACGTACGCCGTAGAACAGGCGCGTGAAGAAGTGGCCAAGCTCATTGCCAGCACGGTAGCGGCGTGGGACGCCGATGCGACCTCGCGCAAGATCGAACTGCAGATCGGGCGTGATCTGCAGTTTATCCGAATTAATGGAACGCTAGTTGGTGGTCTGGTGGGGCTTCTTCTGCACGTCGTCAGCAAGTCCTTGTAGCACTGGTGTGCTGCCACCGGCGGGCGTCTCCAGCGGTGCTGCGTCGGCGGGGTGCACGTTGGGGTGCGGAAGCAAGGCGAGGTGCAACACTTCGTCCATCGTGCTGGCGAACGTGAAGGCCATCTTGTTGCGGACTTCCTGCGGGACATCGCGCACATCTTTCTCGTTGCCCTTGGGCATGATCACTTCGCGCAGACCGGCCCGATAGGCGGCGAGTACTTTCTCCTTGACGCCGCCGATTTCGAGCACCTTGCCGCGGAGCGTGACTTCGCCGGTGAGGGCGAGGTCACGACGCACCGGGCGCCGGGATAGTGCACTGGCCAGCGCCAGCGTTACCGCGACACCGGCCGATGGGCCGTCCTTGGGGATCGAACCCGCCGGGAAGTGCAGGTGCAAATCGGACTCACGAAACTCCGAATCCGCGATGCCGAGCGACATGGCGCGCGAGCGGACAAACGAATACGCCGCGTCTACCGACTCGCGCATCACACCGCCCAACTGGCCGGTGACGGTGAGCTTCCCGCTTCCGGCCATGCGCAACGCTTCGATGGTCATGAGATCGCCACCGGTGCTGGTCCATGCGAGGCCCGTGACAGCGCCGATCTCCGGCTCTTTCTCGGCCTCTTCCATTGCGAAGCGCGGCGTGCCGAGGATTTCTTCGGCGCGCGCGATCCCGATTTCCCAAGTGCTATCGTCGCCGTCGGCCTTGGCGCGCGCGCGCTTACGCAGCAACGACGACAGCGAACGCTCGAACGTGCGCAGGCCCGCTTCGCGCGAGTAGCGGCTGGTGATGAACCCCAGCACCGCTTCTGAAACATGAATGTCTTCCGCGGAGAGGCCGTGGTCGGCCAGCAGCTTCGGCATCAGATACCGCTGTGCGATCTCCACCTTCTCTTCGATGGTGTAGCCCGCAATGCGGATCACTTCCAGACGGTCGCGCAACGGTCCTGGAATGTCGTAGAGATTATTGGCGGTGCAGATGAACAGCACGCTCGACAAGTCGAACGGCAGGTTCAGATAGTGGTCCACGAACGTACTGTTCTGCGAGGGATCAAGCACCTCGAGCATGGCCGCCGTGGGATCGCCCGATGGACCGCCCGACGACATCTTGTCGATTTCGTCGATCATGATGACCGGGTCGCGCACCTCCACGCGGCGCAGCGCCTGAATGAGCAAGCCGGGCATAGAGCCCACGTACGTACGCCGATGACCGCGGATTTCCGCTTCATCGCGCACACCACCCACGGAAATCCGATAGAACTCACGCCCGATCGACTTGGCGATGGCGGCGCCGAGTGAGGTCTTGCCGGTACCCGGCGACCCCACAAAGCAGAGAATCGGACCCGTGGGATCTCCACCGCGCAGTTTACGCACGGCGAGATACTCGATGATGCGCTCTTTCGCTTCGTCGAGGCCGTAGTGCTGTTCGTCGAGGGCATCTTCGACCTTGGCCAGCACGATCTCTTCGTCCTTGGCGCTGCGTTCGTGCCACGGGAGCGCGAGCACCCAATCGAGGTACGTGCGTATGACGTGATACTCACTCGACGCCGGCGAGAGCATGCGCAAACGCTCTGTTTCGCGGCGCGCTTCGGCGGCCACCTTCTCGGGGAGACGCGCTTCGTCGATACGACGGAGCAGATCGACCGATTCCTTTTCGTTTGGATCGGCCTCGCCCAGTTCAGACTGAATCGCGCGCAATTGCTGGCGGAGATAAAACTCCCGCTGATGCTGCTCGATCTTCACTTCCGTCTGCTTCTTGACATCCTCCATCACGCGGGCGCGCGCCACCTCACGCTCGAGCCGCGAGAGGATGAACCGGATACGCTGGCCGATGTCGAGGCGCTGCAGCACCTCCTCTTTGTCGGCGATGCGCAGGTTCATGTTGGTAGCAGCGAGATCCGCGAAGCGTCCCGGATCGGAGACGTTCATCTTGAGGATCTGTGGCACTTCGTTGGGGATCCGGTCCACCAACTCGGCGAGCGTTTCGGCCGCAGCCACGGTGCGCGCCACGAGTTCGTCGAGCTCGGCGGGATCGGCGGGGGTTTCCTTCGCGCCCTGAATGCGGGCGATGGAGAACGGATCCACCTGGTCGATGTGCTCGATGGTGATCCGGCGCAGCCCCTGCAGGGTGATCTGCACCGTCTCGCCGGGCAGGTTGATGCGCTCGTGCACCCGCGCCGCGACGCCGACCCGCCCCACAAACCCGTGCGGGTCGATGGCGTCGTCCCCCTCGCCGGTGGCAACCACCAGCGCGACCACCAGCCCCGATTCCTCGTGCGCCCGAAGGAGCGCCAGATTTTCGGGGGCGCCCATCTGCACGGCAATCGTGCCGAGCGGGTACACAATGGTGGACCGCAGCGCCATGAGCGGCAGCGTGGGGGGCAGTTCGGCGCGGAGAATTTCCTCCTTACGCTGCCCCCGCGGCATGGGGATGGTCGGGAAACGCGAGCTGGGTTGAGACACGTCTAGTGGCTGGGATTCGTGATACCGTGGACCATCTGAGGAATCTACGCCCTGACCAAGGTGCGACAACGCGTGATTCCGACGCAACACGCGTTGCCGATGGCCACAAGCGTCACGCTCGGGGAAAGAAAGCGGTAGCGGCGGTCACCCACCAGTCGGAGCGGCGGGCGGGAGGGTATCGCGCCCATGCATGGACCGGCGGCACCGAACGGGTTACCCTTCGCTGCATATGTTTGACGAGCTAACAGACAAACTCGGGAACGTGTTCGCGAAATTGCGCGGACGCGGCGTTCTCACCGAAGCCGATATCAAGGACGGCCTGCGCGAGGTGCGTCGGGTCCTGCTCGAAGCCGACGTGAACTTTGCGCTGACGCGCGAGTTCCTGGAACGGGTCGAAAAAAAGGCTGTGGGCGTGCTGCAGGTCAAGTCGATCCAGCCCGCCCAGCAGCTCGTCAAGATTGTCCATGACGAGCTCACCACCATGCTCGGCGAGCGGCGCGAGGGGCTCAAGATCAGCACCGTGCCGCCCACCATCGTGATGATGGTGGGGTTGCAAGGCTCCGGTAAAACCACCACGGCCGGCAAGTTGGCGCGGCGGTTGGTGGCCGAGGGCAAGAGCACGCGGCTTGTGGCAGCGGACGTGTATCGGCCCGCTGCCATTGACCAGCTGGAAACGCTCGGCAAGGCGCTCAACGTGCCCGTGTACGCCGATCGTGACACCAAGGATGTGGTGAAGATCGCCAAGGCCGGTATCGAGCTGGGCATGCGCAACCGCGATCGCGTGGTGATTGTCGATACGGCCGGCCGTCTGCAGATCGATGCCGACATGATGGACGAGCTCAAGCGGCTCAAGGCGGCCATCAAGCCCGACGAAATCCTCTTTGTGGCCGACGGCATGACCGGCCAGGAAGCGGTGAAGATCGCACAGGGCTTCGACGAAGCGCTGAACTTTACCGGCGTCATTCTCACCAAGCTCGATGGCGACGCGCGCGGCGGTGCGGCGCTGTCGATTTATGGCGTGCTCAAGAAGCCCATCAAGTACATCGGCGTGGGCGAGAAGCCCGACGCGCTCGAGGAGTTCCACCCCGAGCGGATGGCCGGTCGTATTTTGCAGATGGGCGACGTGGTGTCGCTGGTGGAGAAGGCGCAGGAAGCCTTCGATGCCACCGAAGCCAAGAAGCTGGAGAAGAAGGTCCGCAAGGAAGGGATGGACCTTGAGGATTTTCTCACCGCCATGCGGCAGATGCAGAAGTTGGGCCCGTTGGAAAATCTCCTCAAGATGCTGCCGGGTGTGAATCCGAAGATGCTCAAGGACATCAAGATGGATCCCAAGCGCATGAAGCACATTGAAGCCATTGTGCTGTCCATGACACCGCAGGAGCGCAAGAAGCCGGAGATTCTCAATGGCTCGCGGCGCGCGCGAATCGCCAAGGGGTGCGGACGGCCGGTGAGCGAAATCAACAAGTTGCTCGACCAGTTCCGCGAGATGCAGAAAATGATGAAGAAGATGAGCGGTGGGGCAGGCGGCAAGGGCAGCGGTGGCGGCATGCCCCGCCTGCCGTTCGGCGGCGGGGGCATGTTCGGCGGGATGCGCTAGCTGGCCGACTCGCTCGTGGACAATTCGCCCTTTGCCAGTTCGCTATCCAAGCCGGGCCAGGCGTGCAGGTTGTACACCACGAGGGTGCGCAGATAGTGGCGCCCTGCCTCTCCATGGGCCGCGAGCACTGCGGCCGCGCCCTGCGCGACGCCAATCGTGTCGGCGTACGGGGCCGCGATATCCTCGGGGATTACGCCCTTCTCGTGGCGCACACTGGCCGCGTCAAGGAACGTGACTTGGTACTGCGGCTCCATGTCCACATACAGCAGCTGTAGGAGGTCCAGTTCGTCCTGCGCCGACTGCGCGTTCAACCGGATGACTTCCTTGGCTAAGCGGTCGGACGACCAGCCTTGTAACGTCACAGCGCGAAACCCGCCGCCCCGTGACACGAGGCGCTGGATGTAAATGGCCCGCGTGCCTTTGTGGTTGGCGAGCGCGTGCGTCATGAGCGCCAGACGGCGCTCGGCGGTCAAGGACCGATAGGGAGAAAGGGGCTTGGACATGCGGATAATGTAATCTGAGCAGCGGCTAGCGTTCCAACTTGAAGTCGGGATCGATGGGCGGACGCATTGATGCGTTCGCCACCAACCACCCGGTGGCATACATCCAGCGCGTGGCGCGGGTGAGCTTGCCGTAGTCAATGGTGGCCGGCTCGTCGCGGGGCGTGTGGTAGTCGGGGTGCAAATTGCTGGAGAACATGATGGCCGGGATGTTGGCCCGCGCGTACGGCAGGTGGTCGCTGCGGAAGTACCAGCCCTCCCGGTGCGTGCGCATGTCCCACGTAGTGTCGAGCGAGAACCCGGCGACAGCCCTGTTGGCCTGTCGCGCCCACTCCACCAGCATCGTGGAGTTTCGATGCGGCGGAATGGCTCCAAGAATAGTCATGCTGTCGGGATGATTGCGTCCCATCATCTCGGCGTTGAGCACTGCCACGATCTGTGACTTGGGCACCAAGGGATGCATCACGAAATGGCGGGAGCCGAGCAGCCCACGTTCCTCAGCGCCGTGCCACACGAACAGTGCGCTACGTTTACCCGGGCGCTGCTTGAACGCGCGCGCAATGGCCAGCAGCGCCACACTACCCGTTGCGTTGTCGTCGGCGCCGTTCCAAATGGAATCGCCGTCGATCGGGGTACGGACGCCATCGTGATCCTGATGGCTGCTATACAGCACGAACTCCTTGGCGAGCACCGGATCGGTGCCTTTGATCCGCCCCACCAGATTTACCGACGGGTACAGGTAATTCTCGGTGCTCATCGCGGCCACCAAGCGCTGGCTGCGCCGCAGCGTTGGCAGCTGCGTGCTGGGCACCCAGAGAATGGTCGGTGAGGCGGGGCGCCTGGTAGATGCCCGCGGGTCGGGCCAATACGATGTGCCGGCGATCGTATCGATGCCATAGCGCCCGCGTTCCATGGCGTCGCGCTGCCGGTAGAACGATTCGTCGCCCGCCGCATCCGACGCGACCACCACGGCCACCGCGCCGGCATTGAGGAAGCGCGCGGCCGCCCCGCGCACAGCGCCGGCTCCGGCCGCCGCACGTGCTCGCATTGCCGCTCCGCTGCTACCGGCGGCCGCGGCGGGCAACGGTGCCGGCGCGACCGTGGTGGCGACCGCTTTGCCGCGGATCAGCGCCGTATCGATCGGCGCGCCCGCCTCCACAAACACCAACGGCAGATCGAGCGACGCGTCGAACGGGGCCAGCACCGCCACGTCGTTCGGTAGCGTAAGCGTGGACGCACCGTCCGACCCATGCAACGTGATGCCACTAGCCGACGACTGCCGATATCGCCGGATCGAGAACCACTGGTAGTACGTGCCGTCTTCCCCTGCCGGTTCGAGACCGCCCTCGCGCATGCGATCGGCCATCCAGGCAGAGGCGCGTAGTTCGTCGAGGGTGCCTCCCTCTCGGCCTCGGAAGCCATCGCCGCCGAGCACGTAGAGATCGCGGCGTAGATCAGCCTCTTTGATCACCGATAACGCGGGGGGCTGAGCGGACGACGTGGCCGCGTTTCCTGCGGTGGACGGCGTCGCGGGCCGGCAGGCCGCGAGGGCGAGCGCGGCGAGGGTCGGTACAAGGAGGGTATGGCGCATGGAAGAAGCTACGCGCCACCCTCGATATTGGCTGAGGGCCGCCGCCGTGGCATGTCCGGTTCCGCCCGTCCCTTGCGGGGGATACACTCCGGAATAACGACCCGACGCTCCCCATTCCACCGGATGCCTGCCGTATGCCTCTCGCACGTTTGGTGCGCCGCGCCAGTTGCCTCGTTCTCGTTGTCCTCGGCGCTGCCTGTTCTGAGGCGCCGCAGTACGACGTGGTGATTCGCGGCGGCACGCTGTACAACGGTTCGGGGGAGTCGCCGGAAGTCGGCGACGTGGCCATTCTGGGCGATTCGATCGTCGCCGTTGGCACCGTCGCGGGTCGCGGACACACCGAGCTCGACGCCACCGGCCTCGCCGTCGCGCCGGGCTTCATCAACATGCTCAGCTGGGCGACGGAGTCGTTGATTGAAGACGGGCGCAGTGAAAGCGACATCCGCCAAGGCGTCACGCTGGAAGTGATGGGGGAAGGCGAGTCGATGGGACCGCTCTCCGATACGCTCAAAGCGGACATGCTCTCGCAGCAGGGGGACATCAAATTCCCGATTACGTGGCGCACGCTGCGCGGCTATCAGGACTCGTTGGTGGCGAAGGGGATCAGCACGAACATCGCCTCGTTCATCGGTGCCACTACGGTGCGCATCAATCACGTGGGGTGGGATGACCGCGAACCTACGCCCGCCGAATTGTTAGCCATGCAAAAGGAAGTACGCGTGGCGATGGAAGAGGGTGCGCTGGGCGTGGGGTCGTCGTTGATTTATGCACCGGCGTTTTATGCGAAGACTCCCGAACTTATAGCGCTCGCGAAAGCTGCCGCACCGTTCGGCGGCATGTACATTTCGCATCTGCGGAGTGAAGGGTCGCGACTCGACGACGCGGTGGAGGAGCTCATTACCATTGCGCGCGAAGCGGGCGTGCGTGCGGAGATTTACCACCTCAAGGCTGCGGGCGAATCGAACTGGCCCAAGATGGCGGGCGTGATTGCCCGCATCGATTCGGCGCGTGCTGCCGGATTGGAGATCACGGCCGATATTTATCCGTACACCGCAGGTGCTACGGGACTTGATGCCGCCATGCCGCCGTGGGTACAGGAAGGTGGGTACGCCGCGTGGGCCAAGCGGTTGCAAGACCCGGCCATTCGTCGCAAAGTCGCCGAGGAAATGCGAACTCCGACCGATACATGGGAGAGTCTGTATCTCGCCGCCGGCTCGCCGGAGCGCATTGTACTCAGCGGTTTCAAGGCTGACTCACTCAAGCAGTACACCGGCATGACGCTCGCCGCCGTTGCGAAGCGGCGCGGCACGTCGCCGGAAGAAACGGCGATGGATTTGGTGATAAAAGATGGTTCGCGTGTTGGTACGATCTACTTCATCATCAACGAAGACAATATTGCCGCACAGCTGCGCAAGCCGTGGGTGAGTGTGGGTTCAGACGCGGGCTCGATGGCGGCCGAGGGTGTGTTTCTCAAAAGCAATCCACATCCGCGTGCGTACGGGTCCTTTGCACGTGTGCTCGGCAAGTATGTGCGTGACGAACAGGTAATTTCGTTAGCGGAGGCTGTGCGGCGCATGTCGGCACTGCCCGCCGCGAACTTGCGCCTCTCGCGACGTGGCACACTGGCCGTGGGTTCGTTTGCCGATGTGATTGTGTTTGATCCCGCCACCATTCGGGACAACGCCACCTTCGAGCAGCCGCACCGGTACGCGACCGGCATGCGTCACGTGTTTGTAAACGGTGTGGCCGTGCTCACGGATGGCGAACACACCGGCGCCAAGCCTGGTCGCGTGGTACTCGGCGCCGGCGCGATTCGATGACGACGCGCCGGGACTTCCTGGCCACGGCGGGCGTTGCCGCCGCAGGGTTGGTGAGTGTGCCGCAGCTGACAGGCGCGGCGCACATCCAGCTGCCCGCGCACGACCTCGTGATTCGCGGCGGCATGGTGTACGACGGCAGTGGGGAGGCTGGTCGCATGGCCGATATCGCGATCAGCAGCGGGCGCATTGTGGAGATCGCGCCGCGCATTGTGGGCGCCGGGGAGGAGGAGATCGATGCGCGCGGTCTCGCGGTGGCGCCGGGCTTTGTGGATATCCACTCGCATGCCGACAGCTCGCTGCTGGAGGATCCGCGCGCGGAGTCGGTGGTACGGCAGGGCGTCACTACCATTGTGGCTGGTGCCGATGGCAGCTCGCGGTTTGTGGGCGGTGGCACTCGTGGCTTTGCGGCGTGGGCCGCACCGCTCAACGCGGCCGGCATCGGGGTCAATGTGGCGTCGATGATCGGTCTGGGTACGTTGCGCGGTGCGATCATCGGCAACACCGACCGTGCCGCGAGTAGCGCAGAGCTGGCGCGCATGACGCAACTCGTGGAGCAGGCGCTGGCCGAAGGGGCGTGTGGTGCCTCCACGGGGCTGGAATACACGCCTGGCGCCTTTGCGTCCACTGCCGAGCTGGTTGCGCTCTGTACACCGCTCGCGTCGCGTCGCTTACCGTATGCTACGCACATGCGCAACGAAGACGACCGATTGCTCGAGTCCATCGATGAATCGATCGCGGTGGCCAAAGGGGCCGGATGTCCGCTGCAGATTTCACACTTAAAAATGCAGGGCACGCGCAACTGGCCGAAAATCGAGAGTGCGATCGCGCGCATCATGACTGCGCGCGCGGCCGGTGTCGACGTGCAGTTTGACGTCTATCCGTACGAGGCCTACTCCACCGGGCTCTCGAATCTCTTTCCGGTGTGGTGCCGTGACGGTACGACGGCCGCGTTTCTGGGGCGCCTGCGGGCGCCGGCCACTGCCGCGCGTATCCGCATCGAAACGCTGGCCAAGGTGGAGCTGATCGGCGGGTGGGATAATGTGCAGATCTCCCGCGTGGGCGCCGCCCTCGACCGCGACGCCGAGGGCAAGCGATTGGGCGTGTACGCCGGGGCGCGGCAACTCGATCCCTACGAAGCGACCCTTGGGCTGCTGGAGCGCAATGGC
>JBBQUH010000037.1:0-35342 GCA_038212625.1 Gemmatimonadales bacterium
TTTCCGCACGTGGGCTGGCAGTCTGCTCGCGATCTCCCTTCTGGTGCCGCGACGTGGCAATGGCATCGGCGCTGACGGTGGCCTCGTTCCAACAGTGAAAGACGTGCTCACCGCGGTATCCTCACAGCTCGGGAACACGCCTGCGGTCTGCAAGTCCAGCTACATACACCCACTGATCCTCACGGCGTACGTCGACGACGGCTTGCAGAAGCAATGGAACCGTATCGTGCGCCGGTCGCGCACTCGGGTTGGTCTCACACGGGAAGAAAACGCTATGCTTACTTTTTTGGCCAGCGCCACCGCTGCGCGTAACCACCGCTGACGCACCGTATGAAATCTTTTGGAGGACATCCCCGGAGTTTGGGGGACGCCACTCAGGTTACGAAAAGCCACATCGCTTTCAGCATCTGCACAGAATCACTTTTCCGGCACACAGTTAGGAACGGTTTTGCCCGCTTTCTTTTTTGAGCCGATTCTTTCGTAGCCGTCCCAGCACGGGTCGGCCTTTTTTTTCGAAGTCGACTTTTTTGAAGAGGCTTTTTTCGATGCAGCTTTTTTCGCCGAAGCCATAGCGTTATCCGGGAAAGAGTTTCTCCTGATGGCACTGGTGGTAAACGAGGAAAGCGACAAGGTTCCGCGGACGGTTAGCGGGCAGACGGAATCTTCGCCAAGGCCGGCCTCGAGTCGACGAAGGCGCCCTTGCTGCTGCTGATCGCCGCGTTGGCGGACGGGACGAAAATGGTCGTCGCGGTCGAGAGCGGCCACGGCGAGTGAGCGAGCGCTGGGCGCGGATACTTACCTACAATCCGTTTCCGATAGAACACTGGCGCCATTCGCGCGCGTCGAACGTCGTCGAGTCCCCCTTCGCGGCGGTGCGCGTGCGCACCAACGCGGCCAAGCGCTGTAAAAAGGTCGAACGCGCCACGGCGATGATTGAACGCCTGCTGCGTATCGCCGAGAAACGCTTCCGCAGACTGAATGCGCCGGAGCAGTGCTGCTGACGCCGGACATTGTCGAGCTCGCTTCGCCAGCGACACCCGCCGCATGCTGTGGCTATACTCCACGATGGCACGAATATCCCGGGATCGAGACGACGTCCACATTGCACTGTTACGTGGAGTCAACGTTGGTGCTACGAAGACAGTGCCGATGCTGGAGCTTCGTGAGCTCGCACGCCGCCTCGGCTTCGGCAATCCGCGCACCCTGTTGAACAGCGGCAATCTCGTGTATGCCGCGCACGGCAAGCCGACCGAAGACGCCGCGATCGCGCTCGAGCAGGGCATCCTGCAGCATATGAAAGTGTCGACTCGCGTTGTCGTGGTCACGGCGGCGGAGTTGGACCGCATCATCGAGGAAAACGCGATCGAGGGTGACGACGTGGACCCGAGCTGCCTGTTCGTCTCGATCTGGCGGGACCTGTATGATCGACAGGCGTTGTTGCCGCTGCTGGAGAAGGAATGGGGTGAGGAGCGACTTCACCTCGGCTCGCGCGCCGCCTATCAGCACGCGCCCGACGGTGCTGCGGGGAATGCGTTGGTGATTGCCGTGGCGGAACTCCTCGGCGACCGCGTGACCGCGCGCAACTGGAATACCATCGGCAAACTGCAGCAGCTAGTGGACGATGTCGCCGCCGCCGCGAACGCCCACGAGTAGATCATGACGCGCGCGAGTCCTCTGCAAGTAATGGACTCGCGATTCCGTCCCTAAACCTCCAACCGCCGAGACGCGTATGCTCAAGACTGTCGGCATCATCCTGCTGGTGCTGCTGGGCGCGTTGTTGCTCATGGCGTTGCGTCAGCCGGATACATTTGCCATTGAACGCTCCGTCGTCGTGTCCGCCCCTCCTGAGGCCATCTACCCTCGGATCGCCGACCTCCACCATTGGCAGACGTGGTCTCCCTACGAGAAGCTCGATCCGCAGATGAAGAAGGTCTTCAACGGCTTACCGGGGACTGCTGGTGCGAGCTACTACTGGAGCGGCAACGCGAAGGCCGGTGAGGGCACAATGACGGTGCGCGAGCTGACGCCGCCATGGAAGATCACGATACAGATGGACATGGTGAGGCCGATCGAAGGGCAAGACGTCGTCGAGTTCAATCTCGAGCCGGCGGACGGCGGTACGCGGGTCACGTGGGCCATGCGCGGCGCGAATCCTTTTCTCTCCAAGATTGCGGGGGTGTTCATGAACATGGACACGATGATCGGCCGAGATCTCGAAGTGGGACTGGCCTCGCTCAAGACTCAGGCTGAAACGAAGTGAAGACGTTCGTCGGGCGTCGCCGCTCGTGAGTGCGTCGACCGCACCGTTGTGGATGTCCGACCGCGACAAGCGCGTGATCGACCGCTCCACTGCGCCGCACACGTATCGACGACGTCACAGTGCGTCAGCGCTGGAGGTCGGAGCAAGCCGACGCAGGTGCCGCCGGTGCGACGGACGCTCGGCCAAAGAATGCCCCACGATTGGGCAGTGTGGCACTGGCGACCGTATGCGCGAGATGGTGGCCGACTTCGGCCTGTGCTGTCTGCAAATCATCGGACAGGCCTTCCATGCCGCTCAGCATCACGTCAAGGGCGGTGCCGTCGCCGTTCGGTGCCGTGCGGGGGCGGCGGATATGGGTCGCCGCAATCGCACTGCCGACGCCATAGAACGCGTGGGTGGCCACATCGATGCCAATGAGATGGGCCATGCGCTCGCGTTGGTCAGACGACAGGCTACTACGTGGCGGCTGCTGGTGAGTCCATTGCCAGAGGGTTGTCAGACCCACGCCCACCAACAGCCGCAGCTGCTCCTCGAGCGACAGAGGCCTGCGGTCGGCGATCCGCGTAAAGATGTTTAGCAGGGGCGCCGCATCGGTTTCGACCGCACTTATGCGGGGTCGCGCGGAATGTGGGGCATCATCGTCTCCATGTTCGATTCCGAACATTCAACGTTCGTATAAGACAAATGGCAAGCGAGTGTTCGCAGGGAAGCGGTGACCGGCACGATGCAGGGATGACCTAACCCTTTGCCCTACTGAGCGTTCGACGCCCCGTACCGAGCGGGATCACGAAATGGGTGTAGCGCCACATTTGCCAAGAAATGTGTTCCTGGCACGTCCAGCTTGCACAGGAGTCGGTCGAGGGATCGCCGATTGCGCTGCGGGCGATGTTTCGTGACGCAAGCTTACGCCTCGGCACGCGCACGCTGGCCCGCTAGCTCCTCATGTTGGAGCCGTCTGATTACGCGGCGGCCGCCACAACGCGAAACGTGTGCGTCACCGGCCACGTGCACCAGCTGCGGGTCTCCCCGCTGTCGGCGGGATAGTGTCCCTGCACATTGGTACCCGGTGCCGCGCCCTTTCTCCGATTACGTCAACCACTCACCGAGCGTCGCACACCGGCACCCCGGGTTGACGCACGGCGCACGCTAGCAAGGCTTTATCGCAGGTGAGCAGTGCGCAGCCGGTACGCTGTGCCTGCGCCAGCAGTATGCGATCGGAGGGATCGCTGTGGAGCGTGCAAGCTAACGACGTGCTGGTCACCAGCACCTCCGTCGTCACGGGGAGGAGTTGAATGCCCGGTGCCTGCGCCGCCCGCTGCAACCAGAGCGCTGAATCAGCAGCCAACTCCAGCCGTCCCTTCGACACCATCATCGCAACCTTTCAAAATGAGATGTCGCTGGCGTACAGCCGACCAGCGGCCGCCACCCGCACGCTGTCCGCTATATTGGAGGGATGGTTCACGCACCCGACGTGCGGACTTTTTCGTGAGCGTCATGGCACGCGGCCGGCGAGCGGATCGCTGGCTGACGACTCCCATGCCGCAAGGTCGGGGCTGACAATGTCCCCGTGCCGAGTCACACAGCGTTGAAGTCCGAAATCGAGACGGACTCAACAGGCCTCGTGCGCATCTGCAAGGGTACCATGGTCACTGACTATGGCCAACGCCCAGCGACTCGCGTTCGGTGCGGCTCGTGCGCGTTTCCATATCAGGGCCGCGCAGGGGTTCGCCCGAGACACGGTAGCAGTAGCCGGCGATCGTCAGCAGCATGATGATAACCACCGCCACCAAGTATTGACGACGTCGCGGCCGGTCGACGCCAGGAATCAATTCGTCACGCATCGAGAACCTCCCTCCGGGGTAGATGCGTGTGTACACCACATCATTTTATACCTTCCTGCGGAGTGACTACATGAGCTCGTTCAATGACAAAGTCGCACTTGTCACCGGTGGTGGATCAGGGCTGGGAGAAGCCATCGGCAAGTCGCTGGCGGCGAAGGGCGCCAAGGTGGTGCTGACGGATATCGACCTCGACGGTGCGAAGCGCGTCGCGAAAGAAATCACCGACGCTGGCGGTGCCGCGAGTGCCATCGCTCAAGACGTAACCAAACCGGACCAGTCGGAGCAGGTGGTGCAACACGCGGTGTCCACCTACGGCGCCCTGCACTACGCCGTGAACAATGCCGGGATCGGCGGCGCCCTGGCGCCGGCGGGAGAAACAGATCTGGCCGAATGGGATCGCGTCATCGACATCAATCTGAACGGCGTGTTGTACGGGATGCGCTACCAAATTCCCGCCATGCTCAAAGCCGGCGCCGCTCACTGTGCGATTGTGAACATGGCATCCATTCACGGCACCGTGGCCGCGATCGGCATGGGTGCGTACACCGCCGCCAAACACGGCGTGGTGGGGATCACGAAGAACGCGGCTGCGGAATACGGCGCGCAGGGACTGCGCATCAACTGCGTGGGTCCGGCGTACATCGAGACGCCACTCCTGGCGACTTTGCCAGACGAGATGCGCGCCGGATTGATTGCGCGCCATCCACTCGGCCGTCTGGGCCGGCCCGATGAAGTCGCACCACTGGTGGCGTTCCTGCTCTCGGACGAGGCGTCATTCATGACTGGCGGCTACTACCTCATCGACGGCGGCTACACCGCGGTCTGACGGTGTAGCACACACAGAACTAACGCCGGGCGGTCATTTGCCGGCGTCAGCTCCCCAGATCTCCTCGAGCCGACCATCACGCCCACAGCTGGCCCGATAGAATTTGTAGCGCAACGGATTTTTTGTGTAATAGTCCTGGTGATACTCCTCTGCAGGATAAAACTTTGTCGCCGCAACGATCTCGGTGGCGATTGGCTGCGAAAAACGCGCAGCCACTGTACGGAACGACGCCTCGGCAGCGGCCTTCTGCAACGCGTTGCGTGGATAGATGCCGCTGCGGTATTGACTCCCCGCATCACAGAATTGCCGATCGCGAGCGAATGGGTCCACGTTGCGCCAGAAAACCTGCAGCAATCGATCGTATGACACGCGCGTCGGATCAAACACTACCTGCAGTGCCTCGGTGTGCCCGGTGTTGCCAGCCGACACCTGTTCATACGTTGGGTTCACCACCGAACCCGAGGTGTAGCCGCTGGTGGTGGAGAGGACGCCATCGAACTTGTCGTAGGGCGGTTCCATGCACCAAAAGCAGCCGCCGGCAAAAACAGCGGTGTCGATGGCAGACGGTGTGCTGTCGGCACGCGCGCGCTCGCTACCTGAATCACAGCTGGCCATCGCGAGCGATAGTGCCAGTGTACCAAAAAATAACCGCATCGATCAACCTCTCAATTCCGGGAGTTGTTCGCCTGCCTGCACGAATCGCAAGGCAACGCCGTTGTTGCAGTACCGCTTACCGGTTGGCGGCGGCCCATCGGAGAAGATGTGCCCCTGATGTCCCCCGCAACGCGCGCAGTGATACTCGGTACGCGGCCAAATGAGCTTGAAGTCACGCTTGGTTTCCACATGCCCGGCAATGGCCTGATAGAAGCTTGGCCATCCGGTGCCACTATTGAACTTTGCGCTCGACTCGAACAGCGGCAGGTAACACGCCGCACACACAAACGTGCCCATCCGCTTCTCGCTATCAAGTGGGCTGCTCCCCGCACGCTCGGTTGCTTCATTGAACAGCACGTCGTACTCACCATCGGTGAGCACGGTCTTCCATTCCTTGTGCGGCTTATCGAGTTTACGAACGGTAATCTGTCCGTTCTCCAGCGTACTGTTGTCGTCTTCGGACATAGCGGCATCTCCCGAGCAGGCGTTCAGTGCAGCAAGTGCGGTGCCCGGAAATAGAGCGAGCGGCGCGGTGGTCAACAGAAAATTACGTCTGGTGCGGCGAATCATCGTGAACTCCATCGAATACGTGGTTACTGCAAGACGATCGGACGGCGTAGACTCAGGGCGGCGGATTCGTCCACGAGCCACTGCAGTCGACCCACCCGTGGAGCGATACTCTGTGCCGGCAGCACCTCGGGTCGGTTCGGGCCCTCGATGACCCGTTGCAACGTCGCCGCCTTCGCGCCCCCTGACACCAAAAAGACGACCTCCGATGCTGCGTTGATTACGGTCGAAGTCAGTGTCACTCGCCACGGGGAGCCACTCGGCGGCTGTACTGCGTTCACCCAAAGCGACTCAATGTCAACGACCGGCCGCCCTGGAAAGAGCGACGCGGTATGACCATCCTCGCCCATGCCGAGCAGCACCAGGTCGAAGCGCGCGCCGGGGGTGATACGCGGTGCACCGTTGGGCGTCGCAAAGCGCTCACGAAGCGTATCCTCATAAGCTTTCGCGGCGGCAGCGGGCTCGGTTTCCCCACGAATGCGACAGATGTGCTGCTCGCGAAGAGGCACGTGGTCCAGCAGCGCTTCCCTGGCCATTCGGTAGTTGCTCGCCGGATCGTCCGGCGCAACGCACCGCTCATCGCTCCAGAACACGTGAACCCGAGACCAGTCCACCGCGGTCACATAAGGGGCGCTCGCGAGAAGTGCATACAAGCGCCGAGGGGTTGAACCACCCGCCAGCGCGACCACGAAGCGACCCGAAACGACTGTCGCCCGAGCGGCAGCAGAGACCCACCGTCCGGCAGCGGCGTGCATGAGGGCGTCGCCGTCAGCGAACACCTCGATCGTGGACACCATTGAGGCTTCGCCCCTCACGACGGGGACTCCGGGCATGCCGGATTGTGCCAGCCACCAAAGCCTACCGCGAGCTGCGCCGCCTCGGCGGGGCCCCACGTGCCGGCGTCGTATTCGTGCACTGTTCCCGCTGTGCCAAGGATCGGCTGCACGATCTTCCATGCCGCCTCCACTGCATCCTGACGGGCGAAGCGGGTCGGATCCCCCGCCAGCGCGTCGCCCAATAGGCGTTCGTATGCGCCCACCTCGTCGCCGTGCGGTTGATTCACCACTTTGAGTTCGGTCGGCTCGCTCACCATCAGCTCGCCGGGCGTCTTGACGCGTGCGCCGATCGCGATGCTCACATCGGGACTCAGCTGAAAGCGCATGTAGTTGGTTTCGTCGGGGCACAGCGTGCTCAATGGCGGTCGCCGCAGCTTGACTGAGACTTCCGTGCTCGTCGTGGCCAGACGCTTGCCGGCGCGAATCAAAAAAGGCACACCATCCCATCGCCAGGAATCGATGGCCAGCCGAACGGCGGCGAAGGTCTCGACCTGCGAGCCGGCCGAGACGCCTTCCTCGTGCCGATATCCACGGAACTGCCCTCGAACCAAGTCGTCCTGGCTCAACGGGCGGATTAATCGGAACACCTTCATCTGTTCGTCACGCATGGCTTCGCCCTGCGTCTCCGCTGGCGGATCCATGGCGAGAAAACTAACCACTTGCAACATATGGTTCTGAATCACGTCGCGGATGACGCCAAGCTCTTCATACAACTTGCCGCGCCCCTGCACGCCGAAGCTTTCGGCCATGGTGATCTGCACACTCTCGACGTAGTTTCGGTTCCAGATCGGCTCGAGAAAAGTGTTGGCAAAGCGGAACACCAACAGGTTCTGTACTGCCTCCTTGCCGAGGTAGTGATCGATACGGAAAATCGACGCCTCATCGAAGACCGCGTGCAGGGTCATGTTCAAGGCCTGCGCCGATGGAAGATCACGACCAAAGGGCTTCTCGAGAATCACTCGGGCGCCGCGCGCGCAGCCCGACGCGTGGAGTCCTTCGACGACGGCAGCAAACAGGCTGGGGGGAATAGCAAGGTAGTGGACCGGGCATTGCGCGTCGCCGAGTTCTTCGCGCAGCGCGTGAAACGTGGCCGCGTGGTGGTAGTCGCCTCCAACCAGCCGGAGTTGCCTGGAGAGCGTCGCAAAAGATTCCTTGTCGAAAGCACCGCCGTGTTCTTCGACGCTCTCACGCGCACGAGCCTGCAGCTGTTCCAGCGTCCATCCCGACCGCGCGACGCCGATGACTGGAATGTCCAACTGCCCACGTCGGGCCATCGCGTAAAGCGCGGGAAAGATCTTTTTGTAGGCCAAATCGCCGGTCGCGCCGAAGAAGATCAGCGCGTCAGCACGGGGGGGACTCATGTGCCCGCCTCTTTCTCAACGTGCCCGCCAAACTCGAATCGCATCGCCGACAACAGCTTGTCGGCAAACTCCGCCTCGCCGCGTGAGCTGAAACGAGAATAGAGGGCCGCGCTGAGCACCGGGACGGGCACCGCTTCGTCGATGGCCGCCTGAATCGTCCATCGTCCCTCACCGGAATCGGACACACGACCCTCAAACGTGGACAGCAGCGGATCCTTGTGCAGGGCACTCGCCGTCAGATCCAGCAACCACGATGCAATCACACTCCCTCGACGCCACACCTCGGCGATGTCCGGCAGGTTGAGATCGAACTGGTAATACTCGGGGCTTCGCAGCGGCGTCGTTTCCGCATCCGCCGCATGATCCTGCGTACCCACGTTGGCGTGGCGCAAAATGTTAAACCCCTCGGCGTAGGCGGCCATGATGCCGTACTCGATGCCGTTATGTACCATCTTGACGAAGTGCCCCGCACCGTTTGGCCCGCAGTGCAGATAGCCTTGTTCCGCTGTGCCGACTCCGCGCCCCAGTCCAGGGGTTGTCGCCAGCGAACCAGCTCCCGGAGCGAGGGTTACGAAGAGCGGGTCGAGGTGCGCCACCACCGCTGGCTCACCACCAATCATCAGGCAGTAACCACGCTCGCGGCCCATTACGCCACCGCTCGTGCCGCAATCCACGTAACGTAGACCGTGCGCCGCGAGTCGCGTCGCACGGTCCATGTCATCCCGATAGTAGGAATTGCCGCCGTCGATGATGATGTCTTCAGGAGCGAGCAGTGGGATCAAGGCGGCAAGCGTGGTATCGACAACGGCCGCCGGCACCATCAGCCACACTACACGCGGTTGCGCAAGACAGGCAACAAACTCCTGCGGGGAATTGGCACCGACCGCACCTTCAGCAGCGAGCGCGCTCACCGCATTTTCTGCGAGATCATACACCACACACTCGTGGCCGCCGCTCATCAGTCGGCGCGCCATGTTGGCGCCCATACGTCCGAGTCCAACCATTCCGATTTGCAATTGCCCCCTCGCTGCCCCTGCGCGGTGTCTCACTCGCGGCGCAGAGTGCCAGCGAGCTCCGGAGGCGCGCGCACACCTTCGCTCGTTCGTTGTACTCCAACCCGGTCGAATAGTTACCGCGTGACGAACGTGCGCACGCCGCGAAAGAGAAGCCAAGAGATGTTGCCGCTGCGGGAACCTCTGACAGAGAGAAGGGCCCCTACGGTGATGACTATGTCTCAGCTCGGTGCCGCTCTCCAATACCGTATTGCGCGCTTACGGCCAGATGGGCCAGCTGCTAGGCGACCGGCTATCACGGCCGCCCTCAAGCGCATTGGTGCACCCGACACGACAGATCGCTTGCCCGACCTGTCTCTCAATCGCTCAGCGCTGCAAACAGTGCCGCGCTTGCAAGGGCGCAGACCAACGTGTTCTCCGGCTCTCCACCATCAGCGCAAGCGAGCGTACCGATCGTCGACCAAGGCGGCTGGCCTCTGGTACCCAACGTCCCGGTGTACATCGTGTACTTCACCGCCTACGCACGCGACGGCAAGGCTCAGTTCGCCGACGACGTTTACCACCGCGATGCCGTCGTCATGCGCGCCATGGGCGCGGGTGCGCTACCAGTCAGATGCTGCGCGGCGCGCAGTGGAGGCAGTACAGCGTGTGCGCACGACACGCCGTGCGACGAACACGGGACGTTGATGCTGGAGGAAACGGGCTCACCGCTACCGTGGGCCCGCGCGGAGCGTCTGGCGCGTAGCGTCGGCTTGTGCGAGCAGGCGGATGCGATCAAAGGTCATCGGTACGTGCTCCGCCGCTTCGACGATCCGCGTGATCTGATCGCCGAGATGATGTCGGCGCTCGTCATCCATCGGGTAGCTCGCGACGGTGGCGATTGTCGTCAGCAGCCTCGTGAGGGCGCTGACATTGGTGGTCGCGTTCTGCCGGATCTCATCGAATGACAGCGCCAGCAGGGACGCAAAGGTCGGCACCGGGGCGATGACGCGCACGACACCGCGAATGCTGCGAGCAGGCGCGACGTCCGCTCGGCCCACGACGCTTACCAGAATCGCGCCGAGGTGATCAATGCAGGTAGTCGCCGTGGTTGTGTCGTTGATACCGGGTGAGAGCGCCTTGAGTGCGATGTCGACAAGTTGCCTGATCCCGAACGCGGCATCCTGATTGACGGTGCGGTAGCTGCTGATCGTGAGCGCCCCAGCCACGTCTTGTATGGCGGATTGCGTAAGTGGTACGTCGTGTTCCGGAAAGCGTGACGGCGCCACCCATGCGACCGGATGCCCATGAATCACGAAATCCCCCACAGCGGGTACGAGACGCACCACCACATCCAGCGATTCTGCGATCTCCAGTAGCTGGCTGTTGTCGACCGACTGCACGTAACCCGTGGCGCGCGCTCCCACCGGACGCCAGGCGATGTCGGGGATACGCTCGCCACGGCCTGCGCTATCCTGCGTCCCGATGCTCTCTGGCTCACCGAGGCTCGCGGGGAACGCACGTTCGACAGCCACGAGCGTCTCGACCGTGATTCGGTGCACGATCGTCGACGCCTGCAGGGCATTCGCAATGTGATGAACGAAAAAGAGCAGCATGCCGACGCTCCCAATCGCGAGCGCAATGCCGAGCACGACGGCAAGTGCCGGAATGAACTGACCCTCATCGCCGCTGCGGATGGTTCGCACCACGAGAATGCAGTACGCGAACATGCCGACATAGATGCCCAGCACGATCTGATTGCCGCGATCACGCATAAAATTGCGCAGGATACGCGAGGTGTACTGCGTGGACGCTTGCGTGACCGCGACCATGGTGAGCGAGAAGGTGAGTCCGGCCACCGTGATCATCGAGCCGGCGATCGCCGAGAGGAGCGCCCGGGAACTGTCGGCGCTCGCTCCGAAAACGCGAGGAAACCGGGCCAACGCCTCTGCATCGATCAGCGTTGACACCTCGACCATGACCACGGCTAGGGCGGACATGAACAACGCGATGAGGCTCGGAATGAACCACAGCGTATCGGCTAACTGCGTGAAGAAGTTTCGCAGCCTCTTGAACATGTGCGCTCGTGACTGAAGGTGATGCTGTCAACGTGCAACGGATGCTGCAAGGCGAGGTACACCATGCGGCGACTGACGTGTCATCCTTTCGAGCCATTGGACTAGAGCATCACGTGTTTTACGCTACACGCAGGTAGTCCGAGCCCAACACACCCCGGTTCCCGACAATCCCTCTCCGTCATGACCGTCGAGGAAGAGACAGACAGACGCCCCCTGACCGCGCAAGCCGTTGATCGCATCAACGCCTATTGGCGCGCGGCGAACTATCTCTCGGTCGGACAGATCTACCTCCTTGAGAATCCGCTGCTGCGTGTGCCACTCCAGCTTAAGCACATCAAGCCGCGCCTGCTCGGCCATTGGGGTACCACCCCCGGGCTCAATTTCGTATACGTCCACCTCAACCGTCTCATACGGCAGCACGACCTGAACGTGCTCTACATAACCGGACCGGGGCACGGTGGCCCGGGTATCGTCGCCAACACGTATCTCGAGGGGAGTTACACCGAGCACTACGCGCACATCACGCAGGATGAGGAAGGCATGCGGAAGCTGTTCCGGCAGTTCTCTTTCCCCGGCGGTATTCCGAGCCACACGTCGCCCGAAACGCCTGGCTCGATCAACGAGGGGGGTGAGCTCGGCTATTCGCTCGCCCACGCCTACGGCGCTGTCTTCGATAACCCAGACTTGATCGCCTGCTGTGTCATTGGCGACGGTGAAGCCGAGACAGGGACGCTCGCGGCCTCGTGGCATTCCAACAAATTTCTCAATCCCGCCCGCGACGGGGCCGTCCTCCCCGTTCTCCATCTCAATGGCTACAAAATCGCCGGCCCGACGATACTCGGCCGGATGCCCGACGATGAGATCCGGAGCCTCTTCGTGGGCCATGGCTACACACCGATTTTCGTCGAAGGGGACGAGCCGCAGGCCATGCACCAGCGGATGGCGGCAGCCCTCGACGATGCGCTCGCCCACATCCACCGCATTCAGCGGCACGCGAGGGAACACGGCGTCACCGAGCGACCACAGTGGCCGATGATTGTCCTCCGATCGCCGAAAGGGTGGACGGGTCCGGTGGAGGTCGACGGGCTGCAGGTGGAGGGCACCTTCCGCTCGCACCAAGTGCCGCTGGCGGGGTTAGCCGAAAACCCAGAGCACGTCACGATGTTGGAGGCGTGGATGCGCAGCTATCGGCCCGAGGAGCTTTTCGACGAGTCTGGACGGCTCATCCCCGAGCTGGCCGCGCTCGCTCCGACTGGTGAGCGACGTATGGGCTCGAACCCTCACGCGAACGGCGGTCTGCTGCTCAAGGACCTCCGCATGCCCGACTGGCGCGACTATGCGGTACCTGTGCCCACACCGGCCACCGTTACAGCCGAAGCGACGCGGGTGATGGGCCGGTTCCTGCGCGACGTCATGGTGATGAACCCTGAGACGTTCCGTGTGGTTGGACCCGACGAGACCGCCTCGAACCGGCTCACGGCGCTCTTTGAGGTGACGAACCGCACGTGGATGGAACCCATCGTCGACAGCGACGCCCATCTCGCACCCGACGGACGCGTGATGGAGGTCTTGAGCGAACAGCTGTGCCAAGGGTGGCTCGAGGGCTATCTCCTGACGGGACGCCACGGCCTGTTCTCGTGCTACGAGGCGTTCATTCACATCGTGGACTCGATGTTCAACCAACACGCGAAATGGCTCGACGTGACGCGCCACATTCCGTGGCGACGGCCGATTGCGTCGCTGAATTACCTCCTTACCTCGCACGTCTGGCGCCAGGACCACAACGGGTTCAGCCATCAGGACCCTGGCTTTATCGACCTCGTGGTCAACAAGAAGGCCGAGGTCGTCCGGGTGTACCTCCCTCCCGACGCCAACACGCTCCTCTCTGTGACTGACCACTGTCTCCGGAGCCGACATTACGTCAACGTGATCGTGGCGGGCAAGCAACCAGAGCTCCAGTACCTCGACCTCGACGCGGCCATCAAGCACACCGCCGCGGGCATCGGCATCTGGGAGTGGGCGGGCAACGACCAGCACGTCGAGCCGGACGTGGTGATGGCCTGCGCCGGCGACGTCCCAACGCTCGAGACGCTCGCCGCCGTGGATCTACTCCGGCAGCACCTCCCCGCGCTCCGCGTCCGCGTGGTCAATGTGGTGGACCTCATGCGCCTCCGACCCGAGCACACGCACCCGCATGGGCTCTCCGACCACGCCTTCGACGCGCTCTTCACCACCAACAAGCCCGTCATCTTTGCCTACCACGGATACCCGTGGCTTATCCACCGGCTCACCTACAGCCGAACGAACCACCAGAACATCCACGTGCGCGGATTCATCGAGGAAGGCTCGACGACGACCCCGTTCGACATGACCGTGCGCAACCGGCTCGACCGATTCCACCTGGTCATGGACGTCGCCGAACGGGTGCCGGCGGTTGGTCCACGCGGCCCCCACGTGCATCAGACCATGCGCGACCGGCTCGTGGAGCACCACGAGTACATCACCCGGCACGGGGAGGATCTGCCGGAGGTCCGTGACTGGAGGTGGTCTACTGACGCCGGGCTGAAGCGGTCGACGCCGCCGGATGCGACGGCCTGAAAGCGCACGCCATCTCCGCACCGACCGCTTCGAGGGCTTTACTGCACGTAAAACATAGGTTAGCATGACGGCGTTGAGCGCCCCTGATCTCCCACCGTCTGCCGGATACCCCTATGTGCCGTCGCGTGCGTTTCGTCCTCGTATGCGCCCAGTTGGTGGCGATGCTTCTTTCGCCCGGCCTACTCGTCGCACAAACGCACATGCATCCGGCCCCTGCTCCGACGCAGCAGCCCATGAGTGCAGAGGCTCAGCGGGTGGCACGCGCGATCGAGGCACTCTTTGCCGCCGCCGAACGCAAGGACGTTGCGGCGCTCGACACATTGTACGCCGGCGACAGCCTCACGGTGTTTGAAGGGGCGGGCATGAACCGCGGATGGCGAGACTACCGCGACAAACATCTCGCGCCGGAATTGAAGGAGTTCAGCAATTTCCGCTATCGTCCATCGGAGATCGAGGTGCGCGTGTCCGGCGATCTCGCCTGGGCGATTTTTCGCTATGCGTTGGCGGCAGATACGAAGGAGCGAAAAGTTGATGTGGTGGGACGCGGCACTGCCATCCTGGAGCGTCAGGGAAGCAAGTGGGTCGTTCGCCACACACATACAGCAAGCCGCGCGCGTCGTCCGGCTGATCCGCCGATGCCTTGATTCCGCATCGATTCGCCGAACTGGGTCCGGCACCGACCTCGATACGTCCTTTGGCTTGGCGCAATGAGTCGGCTGACGCGCATCTTCCGTTGCGTGACACCATCGTTTGACCTCTAGCCCGATGTGCCAATGCCACGCTTTCGCAGCGCCCGCCGCCTTTCGCGACTCCTGGCGATCGCCGTTTTATCCGTCGCGTCGGCAACGCTCCTGCCCGCGCACGATTTCTGGTTGGTCCCTGACGCCTTTACCGTCACGCCGGGCGGACGCATTGCCGTGAGGGGACAGACATCAAGTCTGTTTCCAACCAGCTTGTCGGCCGTCACCCCGGACCGAATTGTCACCGCGAACGTGGTCACCGCCGACACGATCGTTCGACTCACCAACGCATTCGTCGACGGCGGGTCGATGCGCATGGCGCATCGACCGGTCAAAGCGGGCCAGAAGCCCGCGTGCGCTGTGAACGCGACGGTCTGCTCTCCGCTGACGGCACAGACAGTCTTACGCGACGGTACGCCAAGTACGCCAAGACGGTCGTTGAAGTGGGTCGTGGAGAACGGGCATACCAAAAGTCCATGGGGCATCCCTTGGAGTTCATGCCGCTCACAGACCCGTCGGCACTCCGGGTGGGCGACACGCTGCGTGTGCGGATGGTCTTGCTAGGACGCCCAGTGTCCGACGGAAGGTTCCATGCCGGATCAACCCCGAGTAGTGCGACGGCGCTTCGTGACACCTCAGCTGCCAGGCGCTCTGCCTCGCATGACGTGGCAGTGACGACGAACGGTGATGGGAGCGCGGACGTGCTGATCACCCGGGCCGGGCTTTGGAACGTGCGCACCATTCAGATCGTACCGGCAGCCAAGGGCTCCGGCGCCGACTGGGATGTACACTGGGCGACGTTGGTCTTTGCCGTAACTGATCGGAAGTAGCGTCGGTTGCCTCTTCGATAGCGTGGCAACCGGCGACGGCGTGTGCGGTTTCCGCCCCACACTGTAAGCGAGTCGAGCGTCTTCGAAATCGGGGGACGCATACTCCCATCTCACTCGGTTGAGCGATTGGCGCAGAGCGTTGCGAGTTATACCGTACAGTTCGAGAACTCTGCGGGAGTTAATTTTTATCCAATGACGGGCTTCACACAACCGTTCAGCGACAACCGCATCAATCTTGTGGGTATCGGTCCGGAAATCTATGACGTGAATTTAACCGTCGGCTTTGGACGGCTGAAGCGGGTTCGAGACGCGCACTAGACGAGTCGCGTGGCGGGGATGATGCGGCCGGTGAGCGCCTGCTGCTGCGGAACCATCCGCTCGCAACACGTGGCGCACGCGCAGGAAAGATTGTGGCGCACAGTACCCTACCAGACACCACGTGCAGCAGTGCGACAGTCGGCATGGCGCTCGCGGCGCATCCATTTAGCGTGGAACGCGGCCTGCTGACCCGCTCCGGCGGTAACGCGCTCAAAAGCGCATGCTGGACGGTCTGGAGCTGATAGCCGTGCCGCCCGGAGACCTCGGTACGACCGCGCCGCACTCGCCGTCCTCTACCCTATCGATTCCTCGGAGGGCATTACCATGACGGCTCCCCGCACCATCCGCGTTGCCGTCAACGGCTACGGTGTCATCGGCAAGCGGGTCGCCGGCGCATTGGCCGACCTCCTCGACGCATCGGACATCGTCGTGGACTGCACACCCCAAAAAGGTGGCCGCCGGGAACGTTGAACGCTACCGCGAGCGGGGCATGCGCTTCATCGTGCAGGGTGGCGAAAAGCACGCCGTGACCGGACACTCGTTCACCGCCGAAAATAACTACGATACGGGTTGGGTCGTGAGCGCACGCGCGTGGTCTCATGCAACACCACATCAACGGTGCGCACGCTCTCGGCGCTCACGCAGGCTGGCCTGCTCAAAAGGGCGCTCGGTACACTGCTGCGCCGCGCCACCGATCCGTGGGAGAGCCACCTCGGCGGCATCATGAACACGCTCCTGCCCGAGCCAGAGATCCCCAGCCATCAAGGGCCGGACACGCAAACCGTCGACCCCGACCTCGACGTGATCACGATGGCAGTCAAGGTGCCGGAGACGATTGCGCACTACTGGAGTGTCCAGCTCACGCGCGAGGCCTCCAAGGACGAAGTACTCGACGCGTTCCGCACCTCGCCGCGCATCGCGTTCATTCGCATCGCCGATGGGCTGACAGCCCTGAACACCGTGAAGGAACTCATGGCCGACCTCGCCCGCCCGCATGACAACCTGTATGAATTGGCACTCTGGGAGGATATGCTGACCGTGCAGGGCGACGAAGCGTTCTACGCCTACATGGTGGACAACCAAGCCATCGTCATCCCCGAGACCATCGAAGCCATCCGGGCGTTAACGGAGCTGGAGTCGGACAGTGCGACCCGGTTCTGTAGTGAGGCGCTATTCGCAAGGTGTTCACGTCAGGGGGGAGACGTCGCCACCAACACCGCCGTCACGGCCAACACGACACCCGCGGCCAGCAATTCCAACGTCGCACTTCGACGTAAGCGGGATGTCCCGATGGCCTGTCCAAGTCGCGGCAATACCCGTTGCCAGTTGTACGCACCAATCACGGCTACCACAGCCACGATGACCAGCTTTCTCACCAACACGATCCCGTACTCCGATGTCCACAGCGCCTCCATCGTTCCGACGTTGCGCCACGCGGCAATGGCACCAGTCACGCCAAGCACCACGGCAAAAAATAAAGCGGCGGGACTGAACGCCCGTACCACACGCGCAACACCCTCGTGGTCGGGCGTACCGTTCGCCGTACGGAGCACCGGAACCGCCACGCACATTGTGAGCGCCAAACTTCCGATCCATCCGCCGGCGCCGATCACGTGCAAAGCATCCACCAACAGCGCCGGATACGGGTTGTCGGCGGCTGCCGGATGACCGGACAGGGCGGCGCTCCAAGCGAGCGACCCTGCGCTGATGATGAGCAAGCCCCAGCCCGGTGCGTACCAAGACGTACGCGCTGATTGCAACGCAAGCCAGCCAGTGGCCGCAGCCACGAGCGCAGCACTTGTCAGCAGAAACCCGGTGCCCCACATGGTCTGGTATAAAAGCGGCGCCAGCGTTGCTTGCGACCACCCTTGGCTGCCAAAGAAGGCCGCGTGTTGTGCGCCCAATCGGAGCAGCGTTACCAAGACCAGCACAACCAGCGACCATCCCATCCATCGCATCGCACGCTGCGAGATGGCCGTACCCACGTCAATACCCGCGTCGCTCTTAACGGCCGCTACAAACGCCGCTCGTGGCAGGATGATGCGCAGTAGCGACAGTGAACCGAGAAAAATAGTCATACCCGCGTACATCAGGAATCGAATCAGCACGTAGGCAGGTGATTCGACCCCGAACGTCTCAATCACATCACTTGGGCGCATCAACAACGAACGCAAACTCTCCCTTCATGGGATGCCCGTCCTTTCCTGCCGCCTGCCATCGCACGGTGTACCGACCCGGTGTCATGGCTCCCGTGACCTTCGCTACCAACGTAGCGGGATCCTTGGCAGCCGACTGAACCTTATCGAGCGGTACGGCGCGCTGTGAGGCGTCCAACAGCGTCAGAGCACTCAACGCCGCCGTAATCGTTTCGTTGAATGTCAGTGACAGCATTGCCGGAGCTGACACCACATGACCGTTCACGGTCGGTGTAGCGCTGAGCAACTTGGGATGCGAAGGCACGCGAGTGACCGGCGCCAGCATGGCCGAAGCGAAGAGCATCACACCTGAAATACGAGCAAGCATCGAAACGTCTCCTGTGAGGAAAATGACCCGGCGTCTCCCACCAACTAGGCGGCCGAAACCGGCCGACCACCCGCGCCGTCTGGTATCGCGCAATGAATCTCGGCCCGCAGCGCGCCCTCGCAAAACAGATGACTCCATGCCGATTGCGTGACGTGACCACAGTGTCCGCCTGCGGCACGCACCACGGAGCCCGTCAACGTGGTCGGGAGCGGATGCAACACCATGACCCCTGACGCCCAGACCGCGAGCAGCGCACTGGCGGCCGCAGCGATGGAACGGCGCGACACGTGCGAGACGACCAGTGGTGCCTCTCCCGCCAACCGCCGAATGCGGCGCTCCATCATGTGGTCCCGATGGAATCCGATCGCAGGTTCCTCGGTTTCTCCGTAGGCACGAGTGACCCGTAAAATGGCCGAGGCCAAGGCCAGTCTGTGCGACGGTGCCACGGCATCGTCAGCGGCGATCTCCGCCTCGTCGACGAGATCTTCCACCAAACGACGAATGGCCGGTAACCAAAACAGGGTGCTCGCCAAGCCGCGCAACACAAATAATCGCAGGGGATCACGTCGCTGCGCATGCGCGGCTTCGTGAGCGAGTACCGCCTGCAGTTCTTCCTCCGTCAATATCCGGGACAACGTGTGCGCCACGAAGATGTGCGGCCTCAACCATCCCACGGTAAACGCCGGATTCGGCAGGCCGTGAACGATATGTACGCGTGAGAGCGGAAACCCCAAACGTCCGATCACCCGTGCGAGCACTGCATCATGGTCAGGCGCCGTGACCTCGAGCGTGGCCAGATAGTGTCGCATGCGCCACGCCGCCTTCCCGCGATCGTACCCCGCGTAGGCCAGGCCGCCAAACAACGCGTAGTGGAATCCGTCATGCACCGGCGCCAGCAGATGATGCAGCGCCACCATGCAGAGTGGACCAAGATGTTCGAGAGATGCGGGGAGCCAGTCCACCGCGCGCACCACATGATGGCCGAAAACGGGGCTGAGACTGAGAATCAGCAAACCGGCGAGCCCCAGGAGCACGGTGCGGCGATGACGTTGCTCACGATGGACAATCGGCATTGGCGGCACCGCCATGCGCTCGCGCAGGCTATGCGCTCCCTTCATGTGACCATGGCTCAGCCGCCGTTCCGTGCCTGTAACCGGCGCTGAATCAACTGCGCCAGCTCTTCCAACTTTTCCGGATCCTGCTCTGCCATCACATCGACAAAGGAGGAGGCCACCGCGTCTGGACCGAAGGACAAGATGCCCTCCACGACCCGTCGCGACACCTGCGCCATGAATGCGGACTCTGCAAGCCGCGCCGAAAAATGGATCAGCCCCCGCTGCTTGGATCGCCGAAGCACGCGCTTGACCACCAGCCGGTTCAACACCGTGATGGTCGTGAGTGGCGACACGTCGTGGGCTTGCACGATGTGGTCGTGCACCTCGCGCGCTGTGACGGGAGTTCCGAGTGTCCACACGGCGCGCAGAATCCGTGCTTCCAGATCACCAAGAACCTTCGCGAGTCCATGCGCCGAAAGACGGACCGTATCCTGCAATCTCGGCGACGCGGTGCCAGAGGATCTGCCGGCGGTCATCGGGTATACGACTGACGTTGAGTACGCTGCATGAGGAAAAGATAGTATTGGCTTTACAGCATGTAAAGCTTTGTCCTCGCGCCATCGCCCGGACAGCGCGGAGAACGCTCGCTCTCCCATTGACAGGATGTGGTTTCCCGACATTTTTTAGATATGCATTTTACGCGTCATCAAACCAATATGGCGATACTTGTGTTCAGCACAGCGCTGGCCGCGTGTGTTCCCCCCGCTGCCCGCCGAGGAACACGGGGGGTCGAGACGGCGCTCAACACCCGCGGTGACGCCCGATTTGCGGGCCTTCGGCTCGACTCGGTGCCGCCGCAGCCTGCCGACATTCCAACCGGACCGCTGGCCGTGGATTCAGCAGCGCGTCTCGCCCTCGTCCGGAGTCCCCACGTACGCGCCATACTCGCCGATGTCGGTATTGCGTCGGCCGACTTGTGGCAGGCTACTCGCTTGCTCAATCCTACCATCGATGGGCGATACGGATTCCGACAGGGCGGAGGGACCGGCCTGACCGGCGTTGGCGTTGGATTCTCCGTCATATCGGCACTGCAGGTTCCGCTCAAAAAGCGCATCGCGGCCGGCGAATTGCGCAGTGCGGAGCAACGCGTTGCCGATGCCGTGTATGCTACGGTGCTTGATGTCCAGCGTGCGTATGTGGCCGTCCAGCATGCGCAACAGATGGTTGAACTGCGGCAGACCGTGGCTCAGGTCACGGCGGCATCGGCAGAAGTGGCGCGGGCACTGCGCGACGCCGGGAACTTGCCTGCGTTACATGTCGCGGCCGAGGAGGCCATGGCGGCCGAATCAATCACGGGGATCGCGTCGGCCGACGCTGAATTGGCGTCGGCGCGCGCCGAGCTCGGACGACTCATGGGCGCGGGCGTTCGTGATACCGCCTGGACCATAGAGCAGTTGCTCGAAAACCCGACGAGCGGGATGTGGCCGGTGTCGATGATGGACTCGCTGGCGCTGGCACGTCGCATGGATATTGCGTCAGCGCGCGAGAGTGCCGCAGCCGCCGCTGATGCGGTCGGCCTCAGCCGACGGTTTCGCTTCCTTCCTGACGGCACGATCGGGGTGGACTTCGAGCGCGACCCCGATGGTCGATTCATCGGCCCGACCGCCGCGCTCACGCTACCCCTCTTTGACCGCGGGGGCGCCGCCATCGCGCGAGCGCGTTCGATACTCGCGCAACGCGTGGCCTCGCATGACGCGCTGGTGGTCAACGCGCATGCCGAGGTGCGCAGCGCGCTGGCGCGCGTGGAAACCGCCCAACGGCGCACGACGCAGATTCGCACCGCGGTATTACCCGCCCGCCGACGCGTGGTGATTGAATCACAGTTACAAACGAACGCCATGGCCCTTCCGGTGTTTGCGCTGTTGCAGGCCCGACAGATGGAGATCGACGCGGGCCAGATGTATCTCGACGCCCTGCGTGACTATTGGTTTGCCCGTGCCGAGTTGGAGCGCGCTACCGGTGGTCCACTTCCCGCACCGAGCACACCATGAGCAGTCCAACGGAACACGATCACACATCCGACACGCCGAACATTTCGCGGCGTGACATGATGCGCAGCGGCGTGGCCGCCTTAGCCGGTGGTGCCGTCGCCCTGACACCGCTCACGAGCGCCGCACAGGATCATCAGCATAAGCCTCCCGCCGCGCCCAAGCCAGTCGCCGCGAACACCACCAGGAACGCTGCCGTTACCGGCACTCGGCTGCTTCCGGGCAAGCCGGGCCGCGACTATACGCCGGTCATTACGCCCAACGGAACGACACTCCCGTTCAACGTGGTCAACGGCGTCAAGGTGTTTCATTTAACGGCCGGCATCACCACCCATGCGTTTTCGTCGGGGCTCGAATCGGAATGCTGGGGCTATAACGGGAGTACGCCCGGGCCGACGATCGAAGCGCTACAAGGCGATCGGGTGCGCATTTATGTCACCAATCACCTGCCAGCACCCACCACTATTCATTGGCACGGCATCGTACTGCCGGCCGGCATGGATGGCGTGTCCGGGCTGAGCCAACCGCCGATTCCAGTCAACGCGACGTTCAAGTACGAATTTGACCTGCCGCACCACGGCACGTTCATGTACCACACGCATCACGATGAAATGGTGCAGCAAGGGCTCGGCCTCATGGGCATGTTCGTGGTGCATCCGCGCAACGCGACCCGACGGCCCGACCGGGATTTCGTCTTGCTGGCTGCCGAATGGCTGGTGCGCATTGGCAGCACGAGACCCGATCCCAACGAAATGGTGGAGTTCAATTTATTCACCTTCAACGGCAAGGTGTTTCCGGACACCGAGCCGTTGCAAATGCAGTTGGGGGATCGGGTCCGCATTCGGTTTGGTAATCTGAGTGCCATGAGTCACCATCCCATTCATGTGCACGGGCTGCGCTGGCGCGTGGTCGCCACTGATGGCGGCGACATCGCGCCCGACGGGCAATGGCCCGAAGCCACCGTGCTCGTACCAGTCGGCACCACGCGAACCGTAGAATTTGTGGCTGACAATCCCGGGGACTGGGCCATGCACTGCCACATGACCCACCATGTCATGAACCAGATGGGACACAGCGGGACCAATATGATCGGCGTCAAGGAGGAAGCGGTGAACGCGGCGGTCGCACCACTGCTGCCGAGCTACATGGCGATGGGGAGTACGGGCATGAGCGACATGGGTGCGATGGGTATGCCCATTCCCCAGTCGTCCATCTCCATGAGTGGCGGTTCGGGTCCGCACGGGCCCATCGACATGGGTGGGTTGTTTACCATTCTCAAAATCCGCGAAAAACTGCCGGCGGGTGGCGATCCCGGGTGGTATGACCATCCGCCGGGCACGGTGTCGAGTGAGGCTACCGACGAGGAGTTGAAGCGCGACGGCGTGGCACCCGGTCCACCGCCAAGCGGCATGCCGTCGGCGCACAAGCACCACTGAGACTTCAACGTGTGCTCAGGCGCTCACCACGTCGCCCGCGGGGTGGCAGAACTGCGCGGTGCATTGGCAATCCCGTCACCGACGGGATTAGCCCTGAGTCATAACTCGACCCGCTTCAGAAGCTGTGCGTTGACCGCGACCACCACGGTGCTCACCGACATCAGGATGGCACCCACCGCCGGAGTCAGCAGAATGCCCCACGCGTTTAATACTCCGGCGGCGAGTGGAATCGCGAGGATGTTGTAACCCGCCGCCCACCAGAGATTCTGCACCATCTTCCGATACGTCGCGCGGCTCAGCGTGACGATCCGGGGAATGTCGCGAGGATCGGAGCGCACAAGGACGATGTGTCCGGCCTCCACGGCCACGTCCGCTCCAGCGCCGATGGCGATCCCGATGTCGGCCGTGGCCAGCGCTGGTGCGTCGTTCACGCCATCGCCGATCATGGCCACCTTTTTCCCCTGTGCCTGCAACTCCTTGACCTTGGTGGCCTTGTCCTCCGGCAACACTTCCGCGAACACGGTGTCGATTCCCAGCTCCTTCGCTACGGCATCGGCCACGGCCTGCGCATCACCAGTCAGCATGGCCACCTCAATGCCGCGCTCGTGCAGCGCATTGATCGCCTCTCGACTTTCCTCACGGATCGCGTCCGCTACGGCGTACACCGCGAGGGCCTCGCCGTCGCGGACGAGATAAATCGCGGCTTGTCCTCGACTGGCAGCGGCGTCAGCTGCCTGCTGGAGCGCAGGCGGTACCCGCACCTCCTCCGCCTTGAGCAACGCTGGTCCGCCGATGTGGTACTCCGCACCGTCTACGGTCGCCGCGACACCCTTGCCAGTGACAGCACGAAATCCGTCGGCAGCAGGGATCTCGATGTCTCGTTCTTCGGCCGTCTTGACGATGCCGCGGGCGATCGGATGCTGCGACTCCGATTCGACACCGGCCGCAATACGCAGCGCCTCATCCTCTAGCAGACCGTCCGCCAAGGTCGTCGCGACCACGCGGAACTCACCCAGCGTCAACGTGCCGGTCTTGTCAAAGATGACGGTGTCGAGGTTACGCGCCTCCTCCAGACCTCGCCGATCGCGCACCAAGAGTCCGTTCTGGGCCCCGAGCGTCGTAGAGATCGCCACCACCAACGGCACGGCAAGTCCAAGCGCATGCGGGCAGGCAATCACCAGCACCGTCACCATGCGCACCACCGCAAAATCGATGGTGGCACCCACCATCAGCCACACGACCAGCGTGAGAATCGCCGAGCCGAGGGCGACGGCGGTCAGGAGTTGCGCCGCGCGGTCCGCGAGATGCTGCGCCCTCGACTTGGACTGCTGCGCGTCGGCGACGAGCCGCATAATGCCGGACAGTTTGGTCTTGTCGCCCGTGCCCGTGACTTCGATGCGGAGCGACCCCTCGCCATTGATCGTCGCCGCAATCACCTCGTCGCCCTCATGCTTCGAGACCGGGCGAGATTCGCCCGTGATCATCGCCTCGTCGAGCTCGCTCTCCCCCTTCCGAACGAGCCCGTCCGCGGGGATGCGCTCGCCTGGGCGCACGAGCAGAAGGTTGCCGTTTTGCAAAGCACTTACTGCGACCTGTTCTTCGCCAGTCTCCGTGATTCGCGTGGCCGTATCCGGCAAAAGCTTTGCGAGTTCCTTGAGCGCCCCCTGCGCCTGGTTGATGGATCGCATTTCAATCCAATGGCCCAGCAGCATGATCGTGACGAGCGTGGCCAATTCCCACCAGAGCGCGCCCGCTTGCAGCAGCCCCAGTTGCACAACCCACGAGAAGACAAAGGCTACGATAATGGCCAGCGAGATGAGCGTCATCATCCCCGGCAGCCGTGAAGCGAGCTCCTGCCACGCCCCACGCAAGAACACCACGCCACCGTAGAGAAAGATCGCCGACGCCAACACCGGACCGATCCACGTCGAACCTGCAAACGCCGGCGCCCGGTAGCCCAAGAGCTCCTGGATATGTTCGGACCAGAACACCACGGGCACGGTCATGACGAGCGACAGCCAGAACCTATCCCGGAACATTTCGGGGGAATGGCCTTCGTGCTTGTCGTGACCGCTATGGTCGGCGGACATTTTCTGGTGGTCCCCGTGCGCTTCGTGCTCAGTGTGTGACGCACTGTCGGGGGCGCGGCGGCGGGGAGGTGCTTGGTTCATAAGGTGCATTCCTACGCGTCAGAGAGAGTGACCTCCAGAAACAATGCGCTCCCGCATGGGAGGACGCCATCACTCACAGGGCTGATATGCAACATCCACCATTAGGATGGGTGGATCATTCTTCGCATTCGGTTCGTCGGGGACGACCTCAGTCTGACTCGTTGCCGATAGCACCCAGCACATCGATCAGCCGCTCCCTCAACACACTCGCCCGCGCGCTCAACGCCCGCTGCCGTCGCTGATATTCGTCTCTCCCCGCAGGCGTCTCCACCTGCACGGGGTCAAAGCCCAAGGCCCGCAGATCATAGGGACCGGCCTGCATGTCCAGCACGCGCAAATCCGTCGCGAGCTCAAAGCACGACCAGAGCAGATCGCTCCCAATCCACGGCATGCCCGTGTACGCCCAGCGATAAAGGTCCATGTTGGCGTGGATGCAGCCAGGCTGCTCGGTGTCATAGCGTGTGGCCCACGCAAGCTGCACACGGTTCATCGGCTTCGCTTCGGGTGCAAAGAAGCGAAACGCATCGAAGTGGCTGCACGCAATGGGGCGACTCTCCACGAACGCGTTTACCTGCGCTTGGGGCAGCCGAAGCGGTGCGATCTGCGCGTGACGCACGTCATGACCGCCAAACACCATCGCCCACTCGTGCATGCCGTAGCAGCCAAAGTTGGCGGGTCGATCCCGCGTGGCGGTCAGCATGTGCCGCACTGCCGAAAGCTTCGCACGGGCTTCAGGCGAGCGACCGCGCGCATGGCGCCGGATCACGCCGTCGGCCGCTAGATAGGCGGGCCCCGTGAATTGCTCGCGGGCTTCCAGCGTGTCGATCAGCCCCTCATGCGGTGCCGGGTGCCACGCCTCCAACTGCCCCGCCGAATACGAGTAGTACTGGAACAGAAAATCGTACACCGGATGCGCCTCCCCGCGAGCACGCCGCTCGCGGCGTGGACGCGTCCACCGCTCCACACGTTCGCGGTGCGTCAAGGCGCGCGCCTGCCACTCGGCACGCGTTAACGTGCAGAGCGGGGCGTGAGGCATCGAAGAGGCCGAAGACTCAGGCATGACGAACGGTACCCGCGAGCGCTCTGTATGTCATCTCACCGGCCGGATCTGCTGGGTTCGCTACAAGCGAGCACAGGCCAAAGCGCCGCGCTCCTCCGCGGCCGGTGGCTTGACGCGGCCGCGCGCGGGATGTTGTTTCGATTCGCTGCACCGTACGCGGCCATATTTCCCCTCAGCCCCATCTACATGACCAATCGCTTTCGCTCGGTCGCCATTGCCGCGGCCCTACTCGTTCCCACCGTCGCCTTTTCGCAAGCGTCGACTCGTCCCTTCAGTCAGGGATCGCGCATCGCCTCCGTCGGCGTTCTCACGGGCGGTGACTACGAGGGCCTCGGCCTCGGCGGCTCGTTTGAAGTTGGCGTGAAAGAGTTCACGCCGACGCTCAGCCTCGGCGTTGGCGCGTTCGCTGGCTACGTGCGCGGCGACCTCGGTTTTGGCCTTGGCAACGTCACGCAGATTCCGGTCATGGCCATCGGCAATGTACATCTCGCCATCCCGTCGCAGCCGAAGCTCGACCTGTACGGCGGCCTGAGCCTTGGCCTTCTCCGCACGAGCGTGTCGTTCGACGACGGTGACACGGCGGGGTTGTTCGGTGACGAAACCCTCAGCAACACCGACCTCGGCTTGGGCATTCAGGTCGGTGGACGTTACGCCTTTACCCCGCGCGCCATGGGCTTTGTCCAGCTCGGCGTCAACGATATCCCGCTGCTGTACGCTGGTCTGTCGTTCAAGTTCTGAGTAATTGCGACCGATCCGGTCGCGCACAGCACGGGGCGAGTGTCATACACTCGCCCCGTACTTTTTTTACGGTGATGCCATCGCGCGACGGCGTCGGCCAGGGTCCGCACAAAAACGCTCATCGCAAAAACGCCCGCACCGCCTCGAGCGACGCCGCAGGCGACTCTTCAAACGGGACGTGCCCACCGTCCGGCAGCGTGATTAGCCGTGCGCCGCGAATGGCCGCCACGTAGTCGGCCGCGTTGCTTACGGGAATCATCGCGTCCTTTTCGCCCCAAAAAATCAGTGTCGGCGCAACAATACGCGCGAGGCGCGGCAGCGGATCGGTGAGCACCGTCTGACGCATCCGCTGCAACATCGCATTACGCGCCCCCGGCGCCAGCAACAGATCGTGGTAGCGCGTCACGGTACTGTCGGTGAGACGTTCAGGGTGCGCATACGCCGGCTTGAGCGACATGCGCAGCGTCCACGTGGGCAGCATGTACCGCAACAGCGAGAGCGACGCCGGCACCTCAGCCGCACGATCGTACGCAAAGCCCGGGCTTGCAAAGCCGTCGGGTGAAATGAGCACCAACTTGTCGACACGATCGGGGGAACGTGCAGCAAACGACCACGCGATACGACCACCCATCGAGTTGCCGATCAGCGTGGCACGTGACACGTCGAGCGAGTCCATGAGCGCCTCAATCAGCAAATGACTCCGTGTATCGGTGTAATCACCGCCGGGATCCGGCTCGCTCAGCCCACTACCAGGCAGATCGAGGCGAATCACCCGGAACTCGGTAGCCAGCGACTTCGCCCACGGCTCCCACGTGTGCAAACTCGATCCGAGCCCGTGCAGCATGATGAGCGCCGGCGCCGTTCGCGGCCCGTCGTCGCGCACGTGGAGCGACACGTTGTCGATCACCCGGAGATCGCTCGCCGCTCGCAGATAACGCGTCTCGAGCAGCGCACGATCGCGGTCGGGGGTCCAGAGAGCAGCGGTGGCCGCGGCCAGCACGACCAGAAAACCAAGGCTAAGCGTACGACGAGTCACGAACCAACCCGGATGAGCGATAGACGTTTGGTAGAACGGGGCGATCTCACATGGTAATCAGCGGGGCGGATGCACGGGTCGACGAAGTCACAACGCCGCGCACAGATGGCGGCCCGATGGGAGTGATTTTCCAACACCCGCATCACAGTGCTTCAGTCGTCCTACCTCCAAAAAGAACGTCAGATCATCAGCGGCTGTGTTTGTACATCATGTCCACCAACTCATCGTACATCGCCTTACGCTCCGTACCGCTCGCAGCAATGGCGGTCGTGGCGCAATGTTTGAGATGGTTCCGCATGAGTTCACGGCCAACGCTTCGCAAGGCTTCATGCACCGACGCAATCTGCGTCATGATGTCAGCGCAGTAGCGGTCATCCTCCACCATCTTCTGCAAGCCGCGCACCTGACCTTCAATTCGTCGCAGGCGCTTGAGGTTGCGGGTTTTCCCGTCAGCATCAACGGCCATGGCGTGTGTGACCGGAAGCGGGCTCTTTTTCTTGACAGCCATGGCGCGAGATCGGTGAAGGGTCAGAGCGCGAAGCGCACACGGCGCAATCGCAGCGAGTTGCTCACCACGCTGACCGAACTGAAGGCCATCGCGGCACTGGCAAGCACAGGACTCAAGAGCAGTCCGAACATCGGATAGAGCAGCCCCGCCGCCACCGGGATGCCGATCACGTTGTAGATGAACGCCCAAAACAGATTCTGCTTCATCGTGCGCATCGTACGCCGCGACAGCTCAATGGCCTGCACCGCACTGCGCAAATCACCACGCATCAGCACAATGTCGGCAGCTTCTACGGCGATATCCGTGCCGGTGCCAATGCCGATGCCCACGTCGGCCTGCGCAATAGCGGGACCGTCGTTAATACCGTCCCCCACCATCGCCACGACTCGGCCTTCGCTCTGCAATCGCCGGATCTCCGCCACTTTGCCGTCGGGCATCACACCGGCCACCACACGGTCTATGCCGGCCTCGCGAGCGATGGCATCCGCCGTGCGCTGGTTGTCTCCGGTGAGCATGACCACGTCCAGACCCATCGCGTGGAAGCGCGCGATCGCCGCATGCGAGGTGACCTTGATCGGATCCGCCACCGCGATCAGTCCGGCCAGTGCCCCGTCCACGGCGAGATACATGGGCGTGCGTCCCTGCCCAGCCAGGCGGTCGGCATCGGCCTGCAACGCCGCAATAGGCACCGCCCAGTCGTGCATGAACGCCGCGTTGCCCACCGCCACGGCATGGCGCTCCACCACACCCTGCGCGCCGCGTCCACTCACGGCCAAAAACTCATCGGGCGGAGACAGCGCCAGCCCGCGCGCATTCGCATGATGCACAATGGCAGCCGCCAGCGGATGCTCAGAGGATATCTCCAGCGACGCCACCAGTTGCAACAGCGCGTCGGCACGATCGGCGTACGCGCCAGTGACCAATAAATCGGTGACGGCGGGCTTGCCCTCGGTGACCGTACCGGTCTTGTCGAGCACCATGGTGGTGATGCGCCCCGCCTGCTGTAGCGCTTCCCCCCCTTTGATGAGCACCCCAAGCTCCGCACCTTTGCCCGTAGCCACCATCACCGCCGTTGGTACTGCCAGCCCCATGGCACACGGACAGGCAATGATGAGTACCGCCACCGCCGCGGCAAACCCACGCACGGCCGGTGCCTGGTCGGCGAGCAGAAACCACGTCACGAAAGTGACGATCGCCAGCGACAACACCACCGGTACAAAAATTCCGCTGATCCGGTCGGCCAGTCGCTGAATCGGGGCGCGCGTGCCTTGCGCGTCGCGCATCAGTCGCACGATCTGGGCGAGTGTGCTGTCGGCGCCGAGTGTAGTGGCGGAGAAGCGAAAAGCGCCGGTGCTGTTGATGGTGCCGCCGATCACGCGATCACCCACGCGCTTGGTGACGGGCAGTGATTCACCGGTGAGCATCGATTCGTCTACCGCACTTTCACCTTGGACGATCTGGCCGTCGACCGGAATCCGCTCACCCGGTCGCACCACGATGATCTCGTCGCGTTCGACGGAGTCTACCGGCGCGTCCACTTCCTCGCCAAAGCGTACCACGCGCGCCGTCTTGGGCTGCAAGTGCACCAACGCGCGTAACGCACTCGATGTGCGGGTCTTGGCGCGCGCCTCGAACATGTTGCCCAGCAGAATGAGCGCAATGATGAGCACCACCGCTTCGTAGTACACGTCGGGCGTCATGCCGCGACTCGTGAACAGCTGCGGCGCCATCGTGGCGATCAGCGAATACACGAATGCCGCGCCGGTGCCCACGGCCACGAGGGTGTTCATATCGGCGGCATGGTGCCGAAACGCCGACCAGGCCTGCGTATAAAAATGTCGCCCGGCCCAGAGCATCACAAACAGCGTGGACACCAACAGCGCCCCGGTGATCACGCTGACCGGCAGCGTATACAACCACGGCAAGGCCGCGCGCAGCGGTGGATCGATCACCCGCATGGACCAGCGCATGAACGGATCGCCTGTTTCGTGACCGGCCATACCCAACCCCTGCACACCGTGGGATTGCGCGTCAGCAGCCAACATGCCCATGAGCGGCATCGAGATGAGCATGGCCAGCACCCCGATCACGCCGCTCACGAGCGCCTTCCGGCGGAACTCCAGATACTCCGTCTGCTGCGCAAGGTCGCGCGCTTCCTGCTCTTCGAAGGCGCTCTGATCGGCACTCGCCAGTGCGGCCCCGTAGCCGGTGTCGCGAATGACGTCCACGAGCGCCGCCGGTGACACGGCCGCCGGATTGAACGTGACCGTGGCGCTCTTCATCATAAGGTTGACGGTGGCATCGGCCACGCCGGGCTGTTTTTGCAGCGTGCGTTGCACCCGCGACGAGCAGGCGGCGCAGGTCATCCCGCCCACGGGAATACGAATGGTGGTGGGTGTCGCGGATTCTCGCGGGGACGCATCGCGCGCGCCGCCCACCGGCGCGCGCGAAGCCGACACAACGGGCGGAGCAACATCGGAAGTAGCAGCACCGGCGCCGCGCTGGGACAACAAGAAGTACCAGTTCACCCAGCCCAGCGCGCCAGCTCCCCCAAAAAGCACCAACCATTCGGCCATCACCAGCGAATCCATCGGAACCACCCTCAGAAGCAGGTGGGGGCGCATCCCCCATTCCTGAATCGTATATACCCCCACCCCCTATGTCAATCAGCCCCGGGCGTGTCGTGCACTGCCCGTGCCGTGACTCACCACGGGTTAAAGCGGTAGCCATCGGCCTGTAGCACATTGAGCGCCGTCATGGCCGAAATCGCCACCTGCACCCCGGGCAGCAGCTCGTCGCGACGAATGCTGCGAGCCCCCGCCGTCTGGCCGCAGAGCACTAGCTGTGCCCCGTGCTGGACCAGCTCTTCCACGAGAGCGCGGCTGGGGTTGGGCTTGCCGCCGAATCGTGCAGCAAACGCCGCATCGGTAAGGAGCGCGGGCCAGCCGGCGCCGTGTACTACCGCTGCCGCCTTGACGTTGGCTTCGGGGTAGCCATGGCGGACGTGCATGTTGAGAAAGCGCGCTAACGAGGTGAGCTGCGCGTTCACCATGATCGAGTCGCCGCCGCCAGCGTTGATCTCGAACACCGCCTTGAACACAAAGTTTTCTGGTGCACGGAACGTGGGGTCGTCCACCTTGATCGACATGCCCGTGCTCTGAATGACTGGCCCTGAGCGTTGCTGGCCGGGAATGGCCGGAGGCGGCGCCTGCGCCTGCACCGGGACCTGCAACGGCGCAGCCAGCAAGGTGCTGAACACGGTGAGCACGTAAACTGTGCGGCGCATGACGAAGCCTCCTGCTGAGTGAGTACCATCATCGTGCGGCCCGCCACGAGGCACACGACCCGACTGCATACATCGTGCAATATGCGCGCAACACCCGGATCTCGGCCAGAAGTCGCGAGCTATCTCTCGGCCCTCGATATTGCACACATGCTTATCCCTCTCCTGATCTTCAGCGGTAGCCTCACCGCGTTGCTGGTGGCCGCGCACTTCTTCACGGCCGCAGCGGAACGCGTGGGGTTGGCGCTGGGCATGTCCCCCTTCGTGGTGGGAGTCTTCATCGTCGCGATCGGGACATCGCTCCCCGAGTTGGTGGCGTCGTTGTTGAGCGTTCAGGCCGGTGCATCGGAGATTGTGGCCGGCAACGTGCTGGGTGCGAATGCCGCCAACCTGCTGCTGATTCTCGGAGTCTGCAGCATCGTGGTTCCAGGCGGACGTATTGAACTCGGCAAGCAATATCTGTTTATCGATCTACACTTTTTGTTGGGCGCCGTCCTCGCGCTCGGGACCGCCATGAGCGACGGCGTGGTCACCCGCACGGAGGGCATGCTGCTGTTGGTTGGCTACGGCGTCTACATGGCCTACCTCATGGCCGAGGGGCGCTCGGGAGCCGGCACCGACGAGCGGGTGGAGGCGCTGCCTCCCATCACTGCCGGCAGTCGCATCGCGCCTCGCGACCTGATCCTGCTGGTGCTTACCGGTGCCGCGATCTTCGTAGCCGGCGACCGCACCGTGAACGCCCTCCGCACAGTAGCCGACGCCCTCGCCATCTCTCCGGCCATCGCGTCCGTCACAATCCTCTCCGTAGGGACCACGCTACCGGAGTTGGCCGTCAGCATCTCAGCGGCGCGTCGTGGGCTGGCCGCGATGGCTGTGGGCAACATCCTCGGCTCCACCATCTTCAACGCGCTCGCGGTGACCGGTGCCGCCGCCGCCTTGGGTGGTGTTTCTGTTCCGCCGGCCCTGCGCAACTTCGCGCTTCCGTTCGTGGCGGGCAGCGCGCTGCTCTTTTATCTGCTCACACAGGACAAGCGCATCTCCCGGTGGGAAGGCATGCTGTTTCTCGTGCTCTTTGCCCTGTTCATGGTCAAGGTCGGCGGCCTCGGCTAGTCACCGCGCTGCACTCAGCCGTTAAACAGCGCGATGGCCTGGGCGAGATCGTCCTGCAGCGCCACCTCAACGGCAGCGACTTGTTCCTCCGTCACGCCGATGACCACCAGAATCTCCGGATCGAGCTCGCGGGTGGAGACGGTCCGGCAGAACCCGGCTTCCGCCCGTGCCGCGAGGACGTCGGCAACGTGCACCAAGGCTGGCAGCAATCGATCGGCCAGCGGTACCGACAGCGGATCATGGTGATGGGCGCACACCTGCGCGAACACCGGGGGGAATCGCCACTCGGCGCACAGTGCCTCCCCAAATGCCTCGTGCGTGGCGCCGACGATTTCCGACTCCGCCGTGGTAAACGAAACCGCACTACTCTCCGTGACCGCACAAATGACGGCCGTGAACTCCGGCAACCACGCCTGCATCGCGACAAGAATGCCAATGTCGTGCAGCAGACCGGCCAGCAGCGCCTCTTCGGGAGGGACACGCCCGCTCACCGTCGCGAGCCGCTGCGCAGCGGCGCCTACTGCAATCGAGTGCACCCAGAGCGCCGACGGATCAAACCCCGCCACCGCGCGCCCACCTCGGAACATCTTGGTCAGGCTGGCCGCGATCGCGATGTTGCGCACGGCGTTCACCCCGAGCAACTGTATCGCCGCGCGTGTGGAGGACACCGCGCTCGATCGACCGTAAAAGGCCGAGTTGACAACCTTTAGCACGCGGGCAGTTAGTGCGGGATCCGTAGAGAGCACCGCGTGGAAGGCCTCCGCCGTGGCGGTGGGATCTTCCGCAATCCGCATAATGCGCAACGCGACGGCCGGCAGGGTCGCCACGGCGCTCACGCGCTGCATCGTGATCTGTACAACCGACATCATGCGGCCTCGAACTTCACGGTGGCAAACTGCGACCACCAGCCAGGTAACGCTGCCGCTTCCATCGGTCGCGCCAGCAAGTAGCCCTGCGCGGAGTGACAGCCAAGCGCCTGCAGGAGTACCAATTGATCCATCGTCTCGACACCCTCCGCGACCACATGCAGGCCGAGATTGTCAGCGAGCGTGACCACCGCATGCAGCAACGCCGAGTAGCCACGCCCCTTGCTGACATTCTCGGTGAGCGCGCGATCGATCTTGATCACATCGAAGGGATAGTCTTGCAGACACGAGAGCGACGAATAGCCGGTACCGAAATCGTCCATGGCCAGGCGGATACCCGCCTCCTTGAACGCCGCCAGCAATTCGCCAGCCATGGCGCGATGCTGCATCAGCTGATTCTCCGTCACTTCAAGCTGCACCTGCCGCGGATCGATCCCCACCTCCGCGAGGATGCCCAGCGTGCGATCCACGATTCCCGGATCGGCCAGCTGCACCCGTGACAGATTGACGCTGATGTAGTCAGGTGCGTGATCAGGCGCCCGCTCTTTCCAGCACATAAACTGCCGGCACGCTTCGCGCAGGATCTGATCGGAAAGCGGCAGGATGAGCCGCGTCTCCTCCGCGATGGGAATGAACTCCGACGGAGGGATGAAGCCGCGCTGCGGGTGGCGCCAGCGTACCAACGCTTCAACACTCTCCACTCGCCGCGTTTCCAGCGACACGATCGGCTGATACACCAGAAACAGCTGATCCGTCCCCATCGCATCACGGAGGTCATTCTCCGTGCTCAGCCGCTGCCGAACTACATCACGCATGTCCGTGGAGAAACACACGTGACAGGCTTTGCCACGGGCCTTGGCCTCGTACATCGCGATGTCTGCATCGCGTAACATATCATCGGCGCTCGAGTATCCCGCGCTGCTGTGCACCAGTCCGATACTCGCGCTCGACCTGACGCTGTGCGGGCCGAGCTGATAGGGCATCTCAAGGGCCTTCAACAGCCGGTCGGCGACTACACCGGTAGCCGAAACGGTGGCCACGTCGTCCAGAATGATCACGAACTCATCACCGCCTAAACGAGCAACGGTATTTCCCGTGACGTCACGGCCAACCTGATCGGTGGCCCGCAGATTCTGCCGTAGCCGCAGGGCGATCTCGGCGAGCAGCAGATCACCGACATCGTGGCCAAGACTGTCATTGATCAGCTTGAAGCGGTCGAAATCGATGAACATGACCCCGAATCCGTACGACGCGTCACGTTGCGAATGCTCCACTGCAACCTGCAGCCGGGCCTGAAGCAACGCGCGATTCGGCAGTCCGGTGAGTTTATCGATATTTGCGGCGCGTCCGAGTTGCACGAGCATCCGCTGCCGTTCAATCACGGAACAGACACGGGCGCGAAGCTCGGCACCAAAGAACGGCTTCCGGATGTAGTCCGCTGCACCGGCAGCGAAGCAGGCGGCAAGAACCGTGCGGCTCTCGCTGCCGGTCACCACGATCACTGGTATCATGGCGAGCAGCGGATCGGCTTGCAGCATCTGCAGGACCTCGACACCGCTGGCCCCCGGCAGCTCGTGATCGAGCACGATGATGTCCGGCCGGAACTC
>JBBQUH010000038.1:0-34955 GCA_038212625.1 Gemmatimonadales bacterium
GCCACGCCGCGGCACCGCCGCGCCGCCGTCATGCGCGAGCAGTTCCAGAAGCTCGACCCACCGCAGGGTCGGAACGATTATCTCGCGGCGCTGAACGCCTTTCAGCAGGTCTCGCTGTCGGATCCCGGCAGCGCGCTGGCCCGCCGTCAGTTGTACATGGCCTACGGCGAGGCCAACAGCTGGGTCGCGCTCGACGCTGAAGCGCGAGGTGCCATCACCCGTGATGCCAACGACACTGACGCATGGCTCGCGCGCGGCGTCGTGGCCGTGCGCGAAGGCCGCTTTGCTGCCGCCGACACCATGTTCGCCGAAGCGCGACGTCGCATGGGAGAGCCGGCGTTCCGCGCCTTCGCCCCGCTCACGCTGCTGCTGCAACCCAAAGCGTACCTCGAAATCCAACGCTTCCCGGATTCCGTGAGATTTTCTGCGGCCTCGCCTGCCGAGCAAGCGCGTATCGAGGCGGAGTTCTGGAATTACTCCGACCCGCGAGCCGCCACGGCCTTTAACGAGGCCCAGTTGGAGTTCTACGCGCGTGTGGCGTACGCCGACTTCCGGTTTGCCATCGATGCCCCGCGCAGCCGGGGGTCCAATTCGGATCGCGGCCGCATATACATCCGCTTCGGTCCGCCGGACGACGTGTTCCGCACCGACGTGTTGGCGTGGGTTTACAACACGGACATGATCATCTATTTCGTACCGCCGTTCCGGCTTTCCCAACTGGAACATATAGTGCTTCGCGACTCGCTGCTGGTGATGGAGCCGCGCAGTTGGAGTACGATGCCGGTGGTGCGACGCACCCTGCCGCTCCGCGCCCGCGCCGCGCGGTTCCGGGCCACCGCCGATTCGCTGGATGTCGTCGTGGCAGCGGCCGTGCCCGTGGTCTTGCTTGTCGGTGACACGGAGCTTGGCGGCAAACTCCCGATCGACCTGCATCTCGACGTGAGTGACCCCAACGCCCGGTTGGTGGGTGATGAAACTCGGCGCACGTACGTCAATCGCGATTCGTTGCCTGCCGCCATTAATGCCACGTGGTTGCGCCGCCTTGGCCGTGGCAGCAACATCGTGCGCGTCGACGCCGACCAGCCCGACGTGGAGCGCACCGCCCGCACCATTCTCGACGCCACCGTAGATAGCACCAGCGGCTTCGGCATGAGCGACCTCCTGCTTGGTACTGGAGCACGTCCGGCCACCGATGTCGCACCGGCGCGGTGGCACAATGTGAGTGTGGCACCCACCGTGGGCGTCCTCACCTGGGCCAGCCCACTGTCCATTGTCTGGGAGAACTACGACTTCGCCGCCGACAGTGCGAAGGCGCGCTTCCGGACGGAGATCGCCCTCCAGCGAACCTTCAAAAACAATCTGCGCGGGCTGATCGCGCGGATTGGCGCCAACCTCAAGGATTTCGTCGAGCAGGACGGCAGCGGTACCGGCAGGGTGGGCGTGTCATACGACCAAACGCGCGCGGCAAACGCCATTCTGACTGATTACATCTCGCTCAACCTCGACGGCCAGGTCCCGGGGCCATATCGGCTCACCGTGACCGTGACCGATCTGGTGACCGGAAAAACCACCAGTCGGCGCACCGACTTCGTCCTCACACGCGATTAGCCGCACGCACCGGATCACGAGGCGGCGCCGACCATCTGTCGCGAATACGGTCCAGACCGTTGCATTGCCGCGCTCAATGGGTTGTCTTTCGCGGCGCCTATGACTGTCCCCTCTCTGCCCACCAGCGTCGAGTCACCCACTGGGACTCGCACGTCCGACTACGATTACGATCTCCCGGACGCGCGCATCGCGCAGCATCCGGTGGAGCCGCGTGATGCAAGCCGGATGATGGTGGTCGATCGCGCACACGGCACCATCGCCCACCGCACGTTTCGTGATCTCGCCGAGCTGATTCCGGCTGGTGACGCGATGGTCGTGAATACCACCAAGGTGTTCCGCGCGCGGTTGTTGGGGCACCGCGAATCGGGCGGGCCCGCAGAGATTTTGCTACTGCGCCCAGTACACGGCGAGCACTACGAGGCGATGATCCATCCGGGGGGCAAGCTGCGGCCCGGTCGTATGGTCCACATCGCGCCGGATTTCTCGGTGCAGATCGTGGATACCACGCCACGGCGCACGCGCATCGTGCGCTTGATCAGCAACCGCCCGATTCTCGAGGCCATCGAGATGTACGGCCACATTCCGTTGCCGCCGTACATCGACCGCGCCGACAACAGCACCGATACCACGCGCTACCAAACCGTGTACGCGAACGAAGCGGGATCGGTGGCCGCGCCAACGGCCGGTTTGCATTTCACGCCCGAGCTGCTGGCGCGGCTGGAAGCGCGCGGTGTGGAGCGGGTGAATGTACTGTTGCATGTGGGCGCTGGCACCTTTCGCCCCGTGAGCGAAGAAGATCCGTCGCAGCATGTGATGCACGAGGAATGGTGCGAAGTCAGTACCGCCGCCGCCGAACGATTGAACGCGGTCAGAGCGCGTGGCAACAACATCTGGGCGGTGGGCACCACCAGTGTGCGCACGCTCGAATCGTGCGTGGATGCTCAGCGCGTGTTACATGCCGGAGAGCGCACCACCGATATCTTCCTCCGTCCACCGGGCGGGGTGCACAGCATCGATCACCTCATCACGAACTTCCACCTGCCCAAGTCCACGCTGATCATGCTCATCGCGGCCTTTGCGGGGTACGAGCTCACCATGCGGGCGTATCGCACGGCGGTGGCCGACGAGTATCGGTTCTACAGTTACGGCGACGCGATGTGCATACTGTAGGCTCCGCGCCTACTCCGCCGAATCGACACCCGTGACTGCTTCTTTCGCTTTCCAGCTCGACGCCACCGATGGAGCCGCCCGCGCCGGCGTCTTCCAGACACCGCACGGCCCCGTGACCACGCCGCAGTTCATGCCGGTGGGCACGCTGGCCTCCGTCAAGGCACTCGACCCGGAAGATCTGCACCGCTTGGGCGCCACCATGGTGCTCGCTAACGCCTATCACCTCCGCCTGCGACCGGGCGATGATCTGGTGCGCACCATGGGCGGCCTGCACTGCTTCATGCAGTGGGACGGCCCGATGCTCACCGATTCCGGCGGCTTTCAGGTGTTCTCGCTGGAAGGGCTGCGCACCATCGACGAGCAGGGGGTGGAGTTCCGCAGCCACCTCGATGGCTCACTCCAGCATTTCACCCCCGAATCGGTCATGCGCATCGAGCGCAACTTGGGCGCCGACGTGATCATGCAGTTCGACCATGTGGTGCCCGGCCAGACCGCCGAGGCGCCCGCTCGTGAGGCGATGGAGCGGAGCTTGCGTTGGCTGGATCGGTGCCGCGTGGAGTTCGACCGCCTGCTGGTGGACGACCCCGGGGCGCCCACCCCGGTGCAGGCGCTCTTTCCGATCGTGCAGGGGGGGATCCATCCCGGACTCCGGCGCGAGTCGGCGTCGGCCATACGGAGCGCCGGCGATTGGGCGGGCTACGGCATTGGGGGGCTCTCGGTGGGGGAAGCCAAGCCCGACATGTACGCCATGCTGGACGTGGTCAACGAGGAGCTGCCCACCGACCGTCCGCGCTACCTGATGGGGGTGGGCTTCCCCGAGGATCTCGTGGAAGGGGTGGCCCGTGGGGTGGACGTGTTCGACTGTGTCGCGCCCACCCGGATGGGGCGCACGGGGGCCTTTTTCACGACCACCGGCCGCCGGAACATCAAGAATGCCGTCTTCCGGCAGGACGCCGGCCCGCTCGACGACTGCTGCAGTTGCTCGGCCTGCACCCGCTTTTCTAGGGCCTATCTCCGTCATCTGTTCGTCGCCGAAGAGATCCTCGGACTCCGCCTCCTGAGCCTCCACAATGTACATTTCCTTGTTGCGCTGATGCGCGACGCACGTGCCGCCGTTCTGGCGGGCACGTTCCAGAGCTGGAGCCGTGACTGGCTCGCTCGCTACCACTCCCGTTCGATTGCCCTATGAACTTCTCCATCGTTGCCAACTTCGCCGCCCTGCAGTTCCCGGGCAATCAGATCTCGTCCATGATTTTCATGTACGGCTTAATCTTCGCGATCTTTTGGTTCGTGCTCATCCGTCCTCAGCAGAAGCAGCGGAAGGCGCACGACGCGCTGGTCAAGGCGCTGAAAAAGGGTGACGAAGTCGTCACCGCCGGCGGCTTAGTGGGGGAAGTACTGCACATCAACGCCAAGGGCGTCGACGGCGCCGTGTCCATGGACGACCGCATCACGATCAAGTCGGGTGAGTCGCGCCTGATCGTCGAACGCGGCCGGATTTCGCGCGTTGGCGCCGTGGGCGCCGCCGCCCCCGCCGCGTAACGCCCGTGTCGCTGCTCGATATTCACGTCCTCGGCTCGCCCATCCTCCGCCAGGAAACAGAGCGGGTCGAGACCATCACCCCTGAGTTGCGCCGTCTCGTGGACGACATGTTCGACACGATGGAGGCCGCCAAGGGCATTGGACTCGCGGCGCCGCAGGTCGGCCGCCGCGAGCGTCTGGCCGTCATAGACGCCGATGATACGCGACTGGTGGTCTTCAACCCCGAGCTCATTCTCAAGGAAGGGAATGTCCGCGGCGAAGAAGGCTGTCTTTCCATTCCCGAAGTGTTCGCCGACGTGAACCGGTTTGCGCGCATTGTGGTGCGGGCGCAGGACATCGACGGCGCGGTCTACGAAGTGGAGGCCGCCACCTTGCTCGGGCGCTGCCTGCAGCACGAGATCGATCATCTGTTTGGCAAGCTCTTCACCGACCGCCTGAGCCTGCTCAAGAAGCGCGCGGCCATGCGCGACTGGGAGGAGGAGAAGATCTACTATCCCAAACTGCTGCGTGTACTCCCGGTGGGTGACCTGCCGCCCGAGCGTACCGCCTCACCTCGCGGCGCCGTACTCGGCGACGCGTCGTAACGACGGAAATCTGCCGTCGTGCGCATTCTCTTCTGGGGCACCCCCGATTTTGCCGTCCCGCCGCTGCGGGCGCTGCTTGGCGAAGGCCACGACGTAGTCGGCGTGGTCACCCAGCCCGATAAACCGCGCGGCCGGTCCCGCTCACAGGTGGATCCGTCGCCGGTCAAGCAGGTCGCGCTGGAAGAAGGCATTCCGGTGCTGCAGCCGGAGAAGCCACGTGGCGACGAGTTCCTCGAGCAGATACGTGCACTGGCACCGGATATTTCGGTGGTCGTCGCGTACGGTCGGATTCTTCCCAAAGCCGTGATCGACTTGCCGCCGCGCGGCACGCTCAACATTCACGGCTCGCTGTTGCCCGCACTCCGCGGGGCGGGGCCGATTCAGGCCGCCATCCTGCAGGGGATGCCGCAAACCGGCATCACCATCATGCAGATGGTCCCCGCCCTCGACGCCGGCGACATGCTGCATGTGTTGCGCGTTCCGATCGGCGCCGATGAATCGTACGGCGAGTTGCACGACCGCCTGTCGGAAATGGGCGCGCTGGCCATCGTGCAGGCGCTCGTACTCTGTGAGGCCGGCATGGTGAACGCCGTCCCGCAGGACGACGCACAATCCACGTACGCGCCCAAAATCGAGCGCGAGATGGGGCGTCTCGACTTCACGCAGCCCGCCGAACAGGTGGCGCGTGTGACGCGGGCGTTCGACCCACGGCCCGGTGCCTTCGCCACGTTGGATGGCGCCGAGGTCAAACTCTTCGGCGCACGCTTGGTGGAGGGGGGAACCGACGACAGTCTCGACGAGCCGCTCTTCGCCTCACCACCGGGCACCGTACGCGCGATCGACGACGACGGGTTGCTGGTGCGCTGCCGCGTGGGGGCCGTGCGCTTTCTCGTGGTGCAGCCCAGCGGCAAGCCGCGCATGACCGCGATCGCGTGGGCCCGCGGACGTGGTGTGCGTGTGGGCGATCAGTTCGTCAGCGGAGGCTCGTAGTGGTGGCCACGCGCAAGCCGCATGCCCCGTCGCGGACGGTGGTCACGGAGTCTCGGGCTGTGGCCGCGCATGTGCTGGCCGATATGCGCAACGGTCTGCTGCTCGATGCCGCCTTCGAGCGTCGCGTGATATCACTCGATGCGCGCGATCGTCGGTGGGTGCAGGAGCTGCTGTGGGGCATGCTGCGCAAACGCGGCTGGATCGACGCCGTGTTGGCCGATCGGGTGCGTGGCGGCATCGCCAAACTCGATGCCGACGTGGCCGACCTGCTGCGCCTGGGCGCGTATCAACTGTTGTTCATGGGCAGTGTGCCGCCGTATGCGGCGATCGGTCAGAGCGTGGAGCTCACCAAGCGGCGACACGGGATCGGCGCCAGCACACTCATGAACGCGGTGTTGCGACGGATCGACCGCGAGCGGGACGCTCTCGCCCCCTCGGCACCCACCGATCCCATCGAGGCACTGGCGCAGCAGTATTCGCATCCGGCGTGGGTGGTGGCACGCTGGGTCGAGCGCTGGGGCATGGCCGCCACCACGGAGCTGCTGGCGGCCAACAACGAAGAAGCGGGCATTACGGTGCGTCCGTTCGGCGTGGATAGTGTGACACTCAGCGGTCTGCTACGGGCCGCCGACGTGGACACGGTACCGCACGCGCTGATTCCTGACTCGTTGCGTCTGCCAGCCGGCGTGGCGCTCACCGAGTTGGGCGCGTTCAAGCAGGGGCTGTTGTTCGTGCAAGACCCGGCCGCGTCGCTGGTGGCGCAGTACGCGCACGTGCCCGAGCGGGGTGTGGTGGCGGATCTGTGCGCGGCGCCCGGTGGGAAGGCGTTGGAGTTGTCACGTCGCGCGGCCTTGGTAGTGGCGGCCGATCGTAGCATGACGCGGGTGGAGCGCATGCTGAGCGGCTTTGGCCGTCTCGATGTGCAGAACATCGTGTCACTGGTGGCTGATGCGACCATGCCGGCCATGGGCCCGCTGGACGCCGTGCTGATCGACGTGCCCTGCACCGGCACCGGCACCTTTCGTCGGCACCCCGACGCGCGCTGGCGTCTGCGCATGTCGGATTTTGCCGTGCTGGGCATGATGCAAAAGCAGATACTGCGCGCGGCCGCCACCGTGGTGCGCCCCGGCGGACTGCTGGTGTACAGCACCTGCTCGCTGGAGCTGGAAGAGAACGACGATCAAGTGGATGCGTTTCTTGCGGCACATCCCGAGTTCACGCTGGAATCCCCCCCAGCCGGCACCGTGCCCGACACGGTGCTCGATCAGGGGCGCTTGCGCGTGTTGCCGCACGTTCACGGCTGCGACGGCGCGTTTGCCGCGCGTCTCCGGCGTGCGAACTGATGGCCACGAAGAAATCTGCGCCGCTGCTCCCCATGCGCCCCATCACCAAAACGTGGCTGATCCGCGCCGTCGCGGCGGTGGTGGCCGGTCTCGCCATCGGGGGCGGTGGCGGCGTGTACGTGGTGAACCGGCTTGATCCCGCTCGTCCGAATGCGGTCGACTCGTTGCAGAGCATGATCGACAGCCTGTCGCGTGGCGCGGTCACCAGACCGTCCTCCAACCCTACCGCGCCCAATGCGGCCACCGTCGCGGCGCCGGTCGTGGCGGAGCCGGATAGTGCGCCCCCGAGTCTGCTCCTCGTGCCCAATGTCGTGGGGCTCGAGGAAGGGGCCGCGCGGAACAGCATTCTCGATGCCGGATTCGAGGTAGGCGACGTCTCGTTCATGCCCTCGGATCAACCGGCGGGCACCGTGCTCGCTTCAGTGCCGCAGGCCGGTGCGGAGCTCGCGTTCGGTGGCACCATTGCGCTGGTCCTCAGCGACGGTCGCGCTCCCACTGCGCCCGGCACTACTCGTTTGTCCTCCCACGTGGTGCGTCTCCCATGACCGTTCGTATTGCTCCCTCCGTACTCAGCGCCGACTTCCGCCGACTTGGCGAAGAGATCGCCATGTGCGAGGCGGGCGGGGCCGACTGGATTCACGTGGATGTGATGGACGGACGCTTCGTGCCCAGCCTTTCCTTCGGAGCCAAGGTCATCGAAGCCGCACGTCGCTCCACCACCAAGGTGATCGACGTACACCTCATGGTCGTCGAACCCGAGCGCTACTTCGACGAGTTCGTGAAAGCCGGCGCCGACGTGATCACCATTCACGCCGAAGTCGCACCGCACCTCGATCGGCAACTCACGCGGATCAAGGAGCTAGGCGCCAAGGCCGGCGTGGCGCTCAATCCGGGTACCCCGCTGGCGGCGATTGAAGAAGTCGCGCACATGCTCGACCTGCTGCTCATCATGAGCGTCAATCCAGGCTACGGCGGACAACAGTTCATCGAGTACAGCGTGGACAAGATCGAACGGGCGCGTTTCATCCTCGATCAATCGGAGAGCCACGCTGTTCTGGAAGTTGATGGTGGTATCTCGCGCGACACGATCCAGCGCTGCTGGCAGGCCGGCGCGGACACTTTCGTGGCCGGTAACGCCATCTTCGGCGCCGCCAACCCGCAGGCAGAGATTGCCCACCTGCGTTCCCTCTGCATGGAACAGGCATGACCGCCAAACAACAGCTGCTCGCTGTCTTAGCCTTCATCGCGCTGCTTGGAGGAGGCGCGCTGATTGGCTCGTACTACCTCAAGGACGAAATCACGAGCATTACCCTGGGATCCGATGCCCCGGGATTTTCGGCCATGACGCTTGATCCTGCGCCAGTGATGAAGAGCTTCACCGACTATCGCGGTGAGGTGGTGCTACTCAACATCTGGGCCACGTGGTGCATTCCGTGTCGCACCGAGATGCCGAGCATCGAGGCGCTGCATCAGGCATTGGGGCCTCAGGGTCTCAAGATTGTGGCCGTGAGTGTGGATGACGCAGACGCAGCCGACAAGATCCGTGATTTCGCAAAAGACTACAAACTGTCCTTCGAACTGCTGCATGATGAAACCGGCGCCATCCAAACGATTTATCGCACAGCCGGTGTGCCTGAGACGTTCGTGATAGCGCGCGACGGCACCATCCGGAAAAAATTGATCGGCGCGGACGACTGGAACTCCGAAGGCAACAAGCGGTTGCTCGCATTGCTCCTCGCCGAACCGAAGCCGTGAACCGCAGCGGCGCGTGGCGCCGCGTGCTGGGCATCGAGACCTCCTGCGACGAAACATCTGCCGCCGTGGTGTCGGGCACGATGCACGCCATGCACATGGAATCACTGGTGATTCTGTCGCAGGATGTGCACCGGCTGTTTGGCGGCGTGGTGCCGGAAATTGCCAGCCGCCAGCACCTCACCGGCATCGTGCCTACGGTGCGCACCGCACTCGCCGAGGCCCAGGTCACGCTCGGCGACCTCGACGCCATTGCCGTGACGCATGCCCCCGGCCTGGTGGGAGCGCTGCTCGTGGGCACGAGCTTCGCCAAGGCCCTGGGCTTCACCCATGCGGTGCCGGTCGTGCCGGTGCACCATCTGGAGGGGCACCTGTTTGCTACCCTCCTCGAGCATCCGGATGCCACGCCGCCGTTTACCGCGCTCCTGGTGAGTGGCGGACACACGCTGCTGCTCGATGTGCCCGAGTGGGGCCGCTATCAGCGCCTCGGTCAGACGCGCGACGACGCCGTGGGCGAAGCGTTCGACAAAGTGGCCAAGCTGCTTGGCTTGCCGTATCCCGGGGGCCGCCCCATCGAGGAGCTCGCGCGTACCGCGGAGCCTCCCCAAGGCACTCATCCGCATCGCTTCGCGCGCCCGATGCTGCGCAGCACCTCGGTGCTGGGCGACGACGATTTCTACGATCTGTCGTTCAGCGGCCTCAAAACGGCCGCGCTCAACGCCGTTCGCGCGGCCGAACGCGCGGGTACACTCGACGCGCAACGCGCCAGTATTGCGCGTGGCTTTCAGGACTGCGTGATTGCCACGCTCACCGAAAAGGTGGTGCGCGCGGCACGGGTGCACAAACGGCAGCGCGTGGTGCTCGGCGGCGGCGTGGCGTGCAACGGCGCGCTACAATCGGCGCTCCGCGACCGGTTGGCGGCGCGTGGCGGCGTACTTTTTGCGCCGTCTCCGCGACTGGCCACTGATAACGCCGCCATGATTGCGGCAGCAGGACTGTTTCGATTTGCCCAGGGCGAGCGCGCCGCCCCGACGCTCACCGCCACTGCGTCTCTCCCGATTCCCGGACTCTTTGTATGATGTCGCCGATCATTCATCATCCCACGATCTTTTCGCTGGGCCCGCTGGAAGTTACCGGCTTCGGGTTGTCGGTACTGGCCGCATTCGTGGTCGCGCAGATCGTCTGCCAACGGGAATTCTGGCGGCGCGGGCAGAATGCCGAGGCCGACGCGATGCCCGACATCGTCCTTGCTGCGTTGATTGGAACGCTGATCGGCGCCAAGACCTATTACGTGGTCCTCACCGGCGATCCGGCGGCGTTCTTCAGCCGCGGCGGCTTTGTGTTTTGGGGTGGCTTCATGGGCGCCGTGGCGCTCTGCTACGCAACCATCAAGTACAAGAAGCTCGACTTTCTCACCATGGCCGATGTGTGCGGCATCGCCATCGCCGCTGGCTATGCGGTCGGTCGCACCGGCTGTTGGACAGTGGGCGACGATTACGGGCGTCCGTGGAACGGTTTCCTCGCCACGCAGTTTCCCGAGGGCGCGCCGCCGAGTACGGTGGCGGTGATGTCGCAGCAGTTCGGGGTGCAGTTTCCCGCGGGCACCAATCCGCTGGATGTGGTGGCGGTGCATCCCACGCAGCTCTACGAGACGCTGATGGGCTTCATCATGTTTCTCGTGCTCTGGCAGTTTCGCGCGCATACGCACAAGGCCGGCTGGCTGTTTGGCATGTATTGCATCCTGGCTGGCGTGGAGCGGTTCATCGTGGAGTTCTTCCGCGCCAAGGACGATCTCACGTCGTTCGGCATTACGTCGGCGCAGATAATCGGCCTTGGGATGATCGCGATCGGCACGGTGCTGATGGCGCTCAAGCACCGTCGCACGGCTCGTCCGGCCACCGCCTGACGCGCGGGGAGCGGCCCCGGCTGGCAGTGCGTGGCAACGTCCGTATTCCCGACTCCCTCGCTCCCCATTGCGTGAATCGCCCGTGCTTGTGTATACTCCAGTATAGCGTTTGAGAAACATTCTCAACTAACTCACATGGCCCCCGTCATCGCCCTTCCCACCCTCCAGTTTGCCGACAGCGCCGCGAGCAGCACCTGCTCGCTCAACAGCTGTCGTGCCGGTACCCGGGTGACGGTAGTAGACATCGAGTGCTCCGGCGATGAGGCCTGCCGACTCCGCGCACTCGGCTTCTGCGAAGGTACCAGCGTCAACGTGATCGACGCCCGCGACGCCATGCTGCTCGAAGTGCGCGGCACACGCCTCGCACTCGGCGCCGCACTCACGGCCGGCATCACGGTGCGGCCGTTTCAGGCCCGCGCGTAAGCGCGACGCCTACACGTTTAGGGCGGGCCACACCCGTCCACGCGAGTATCTGGTGAGCACCTCGTGAGTACCCTGCAGCGCCCTACGTCCCCACCAGCCGCGCCCCCAAGCGCCACCGACGCGTTACGGGTGGCCATTATCGGCAACCCGAACACCGGCAAGACCACGCTCTTCAACGCGCTCACCGGCCTCCGGCAGCACGTGGGCAATTTTGCCGGTGTCACGGTCGAGCGGGTAGAAGGCGCCTTCAAGGGGCCCGACGGGCGCCGTGTGACCGTGCTGGACCTCCCCGGCAGTTATTCCCTGTCGGCAGGGTCCCCCGACGAGCGTATCGCCCTGGAAGTGCTCCTGGGGCGCAGTGCCGACCGCTGGCGCCCCGATGTGGTACTCGTGGTGGTCGATGCGGTCCATTTGGAGCGCAACCTCTTCCTCACCAGCCAGGTAATCGAACTGGGCCTGCCGGTGGTGGTAGCGCTCAATCAAATCGACGCGGCGCAGACGGAAGGCATCCGTTTCGATATCCCCGAGCTCATTCATGAGCTCGGCGTGCCCATCGTGCCCACGGTGGCCAAGCGCGGTGAAGGGTTGGAGCCGCTCAAACGTGCACTGCTCACCGCCGCGACACTCCCGGCGCCCACACGCGCATTTGCGCTGCCAGCACAGGCGCAAGCCGCGCTGGCGCCGCTCGAGGCCTGTCTGGTGGCCGACGGCCTGCTGCCAGTGGCCGCCGGCATGGAAGCGTTGCGCTTGCTGGGCATCCAGCACCGCGAGGTCCATCTGGCCGACGTGAACGGGCTGGGCGAGGCGGTCAGTACTGCCAGCACCGCGCTGCGTGAGGCCGGCTTTGTCCCGGCCCGCTTCGAATCGGAAGTACGCTACGCCTGGATCGCGCAGGTCATCGATCGCACCGTCACGCGTCCGCTGGTCGGTGCGGCGAACCTCAGCGACAAGATCGACCGCTTTGCACTGCATCGGGTGTGGGGGCCACTGATTTTCCTGGTGCTCATGGCGCTGGTCTTTCAGTCGGTGTTCAGCTGGGCCACGCCGCTCATGGATGGCATCGAGGCGCTCATCGCACTGGCCGGCGGCGCGGTCGGTGCTCGGCTCCCCGAAGGCGATCTCCGCTCGCTCATTGTCGACGGGGTCTTTGCCGGCGTCGGATCGGTCCTGGTATTCCTGCCCCAAATCGCGATTCTCTTCGCCTTCATCGGCCTGCTCGAACATTCAGGCTACATGGCACGCGCGGCGTTCCTCATGGACCGCGTCATGCGGCGGGTGGGACTGCACGGCAAGAGCTTCATTCCGATGCTCTCGGGTTACGCGTGTGCGGTGCCGGGCATCATGGCCACCCGCACCATCGAAGACCCGAAGGATCGTCTGGCCACCATCATGGTGGTGCCGCTCATGAGCTGTTCGGCGCGGTTGCCGGTGTACACGCTGCTTATTGGCGCGTTCGTGCCCCCCATTGTGCTCGTTCCGGGGCTCACGCTGCAGGGCGCCACCATGCTCATCATGTATCTACTGGGCACGGTCGTGGCGCTCGGTGTGGCCGCAATCTTTAAGCGCACGCTGCTCAAGGGCCCCGTGCGCCCCATGATTCTGGAGCTGCCGCCGTATCGCTGGCCGAGCCTCAAGTCGCTGGGTGTGTCGGTCGTACAGCGCTGTCAGCTGTTCCTGCAGCGCGCCGGCACGGTCATTCTGTCGCTTTCCATCGTGCTCTGGGCCATGGCTACCTATCCCAAGGCCACGCTCGATCCGGCGCTCCCCGAGGCCGCCAGGCAGGAACAGCAGCTCGAGTATTCCGTGCTGGGCCGTATCGGCCACGGCATTGAACCACTGGTGCGCCCTCTGGGGTACGACTGGAAGATCGGTGTCTCCATTGCGGCGAGCTTCGCGGCCCGTGAAGTGTTCGTCTCCACGATGGGCACCATCTACGGGGTAGGCGGTGACGCCGATGACGGCGACGCGGCCCTCACGCAGCGTCTCGTGTCGGAGAAGGATCCGGTCACGGGCAAGCCGGTGTATACACCGCTGATCGCGGTGAGCTTGATGGTGTTCTACGTGTTTGCGCTCATGTGCATCAGTACAACGGCCGTGACGGTGCGCGAAGCGGGCGGCGGACGCATCGGCTGGCAGTGGGCCACGCTGCAGTTCGTGTACATGCTGGCGCTGGCCTACGGCGCCGCCTGGTTGGTGTACGTCATAGGACAGGCACTCGGCTTCGGAGGCTGACGATGCAGATGGATACATTGGTGGTGCTGTTTATCGTCGCGACGTCGGCCGCATTCATCGGCCGTCGGGTATGGCGCGCCATCGCTGCGGCGCGCGCGCCCAAGGGCGGCTGTACCGACTGCGGGTGCGGCAAGGGCTGACGCACCAACGCGCTGAAACGGCGCGTTGCTACGCGGCGCCGATTACGGTTCGCATGCGCTCCCAGCTTTCATCGGCCGCGCTGAACATCAGCTTTACCGCGACCACCCAGCGGCGCCAGTCGGCGAGCCGCGAGTCGTCGGCACTGCCACGCACCGCCTCACCCGCCACGTTCACGCGCCGAAGTGCGAGGATGACGCCCTCGGCCTCTTCCTCGAGCGCCGCTTCCAGCGCACGCTGCGCCGCCGCATCGTCCGGCCTTCGCGTAGCCGCCAGTTCGGTCAGCACCCGTTCGAATGCCTGCTGAAGCGTCACGGCATCCATGAGGGCCACCTGGCGCACCGGATCGGTCACCCCTTCCACCGCACGACGCACCGCGAGCAGTGGCGCGAACCAGCGCTCCTGCTCGGATCGCCCGGAGCCGCCGTCAGGATCGGTATACAGGTCCTCACGCGCAGCGCCCAGAAATCGCAAACCGCGCGTCACCTCAGGCATCGCGGCGGCATGATCCAGCACCTGCAAGGCGAGCGTGCGCAAGGACTCGTCGCCTGACAACTCCAAGACGTCGTCACCGGCGAGATAGAGCGTCAGACTGGACGGGCCGAACGTCACGCCATCGATGCCATCGTACGACAACCGCCACGGCGCCGCCGACGCCCAATGCAGCACCAGCGCATCGTGCGCCGCCTCCGCCGTGGCATCCCGGTTGATCTCGCGACCGCGTACGATGCCGACCACCCGCACCGATGGTAGCGCTGGCATCAGCCGAGGATGGTGGACAGCACAGCGGGAGTGTCTTCGAGGGTGGCGAACACCGCCGCTGGATCGTGCGCCGTGAGGTCCGACACCGAGAAGTGACCAGTCGCAACACCAATGGACAGCACACCGAGTGAGCGCCCGCACTGAATATCTGCCGGCGTATCGCCGATGATGACGATCTGATCGCCAGGAATGGTGCGTCCGATCAGCTCCTGCGCGCGTCGTTGCGCAATCGCGGGGAGCGACGGTCGGTGTTCGTGATCACAGCCGAAGGCGTTGGCGCGAAACTGTGAGAACTCGAGCCCCACGGCGCGCAGCTTCTGCCTCGCGCCTCGCTCGATATTCCCGGTGAGCACCCCGAGTGTGACGCGCGACGACTCCGCCTCCAGCGCGTCGAGCAGCGGCAGAATACCCGCGCACAGTTGCGACGCTGATGGATCGCGCATCAGCTCCACCTCGAGCTGTGCGGCGTACGTATCGAACACGTCGTCCATGCGTGCGGTGATCACCGCATCGTCGATGCCGGCCGCGCGCATCTGCTCACGGGTGATCTGCTGATCCGTTTTACCGTCAAAACGGTACGTGGCGTCTCCCGAGGCTCCGAACACCGTGTGCAGCGCGTGCTCCATGGCTCGCCGTCCGGCGCCGTCGGTGCGCAACAATGTGCCGTCGATATCAAACAGAACGAGCTTCACGACCGTGTGGGGACAGAGGGCGGAGTGACGGGCGCGATGTGCGCCGACGTCTGCTGAAGTTTCGCGGTGCGGGAGAGCAGGAGTCCTCCCATGATGAGTGATGCGCCGAGGATCTGCCAGCCGGTGGGCCGCTCACCGAGCATCGCCCAGGCAAACGAGAGTGCGATGATGGGTTGCAGATTGCCGTACATGGCGGTGCGCGTGGCGCCGAGTATCCGGACCCCGCGGTAAAACAGAAGATACGCGATCACCAGCGCGCCGATGCCCGCGTACGCCACGGCGCCCCACTCCGTGAGCGTGATCGCCGTCCAGTCGAGCCGCACCAGGCCGGGCATCGCAATCGAGACCAGCAACAGCGCCCCACTGGACATCGTGATCGCTGACAGGTGCAGCGGGTGCGTCGTTTGCGTGTACGGAACCAGCAGCACGCTGAACAACGCCCAGGCAATACTCCCCGAGGCGATCAGCGCCGCGCCGAGCATCGCGCTGTCGCCGCCATCAAACGCGTGGGAGCTGCCCACCACGCACCCCACACCGGCCAGCTGCAGGCCGATGCCGCCCCACCCGCGCAACGGCATCCGTTCGCGACCCAACAGACGCGAAATGATGGCAATCCACGCCGGACCGGCAGACACGACCAGCGCTGCGATACCCGCGCGAGTGCGCGACATTCCGAGGATAAAGAGCAGCTGGTACAGGCCGTTGCCGATTAACCCCAGCGCGGCCAGACGCCAGATGTCCGCGCGCGCGGGCAATGACTGGCGCACCGTGGAGGCCACGGCGATCAAGACAACCGCCGCGAGCAGCACGCGCAGGCCGTTGAACGTGATCGGTTCGAGCGTGCGGAGCCCCGCCTTGACCACACTGTAGTTGATGCCCCAGATCAGCGACATCACGATCAGGCCGACGTCAGTGGAGCTGAAGGCGGGGCGGGTTTCCGAAGACATCCCGCAATCTAGAGGGTGGCGAAAGGTCGGGTGGTCTCACACGGGCTGGGTCGATAGTTTCCCGCCATGCATGTCTCTTTCGCGCTCTTCGCCGACGCCGCCAACATCTCGCAGGAAGGCAAACTCAACGTGCTCGGCGTGTTCGACGCAGTGCACGTGGGACAGATGCCGGCCCTCCATCCCCGCGCGACCTTCGTGGTCCGCATCAAGGCCGCCCCCACCGACGCCGGTGATCATCCGATGACGCTGCGCTGGGTCAACCCGCGCGGCACCGAGATGTGGACGTCTGAAGCCGAGTTGGGGATCGCCACGCCACCGCCCGGGACCACCGAACTGGATATGCCGGTCATTATCCAGATCGACCTGCCCCTCGACGTGGTGGGCGACTATCGCATGGTGGTGGAGATCGATCGGATCCGACATGCGGAATCGGTGCTGCATGTGCGAGGCGGTGGTGGCCCCGTGGTGCCGCAAGCGGGCTCTCAACTGATGAGCTGACCGCGCTGGCGGCTAGTCACCAGGTGACGCGGCGCACCCCCACACATTGCGCGCGCAGCTTGGTCAGATAGGGATCGGCGGCGTTCATGGTCTCCACGGTCACGCCGCCGCGCGACAGGGCGCTGTGCACCATGCGACCGTCACCCAACGACACCCCCACGTGGGTCACGCGACGGTCGTCGCGATCAGAGAAGAACAGGAGGTCGGCGGGCGAGTGCCGTGCCGCCGCGTCTTCTTCCACCAGGGTGAGCTGTTCGGCCTGTTGCCACGCATCCCGGGGCAGCGGCACACCGTGCAGACCAAACACCCGCTGCACCAGCCCGGAGCAGTCCACACCCCACGGCGTGACGCCGCCCCATTGGTAGCTGGCCCCGGCGAACAGCACCTCGGCGCTCTGCGCAATTGCCGACGGCTGGCGCGGGAAGTGCGCGGCGCGGGCATCGGCGGCAATAGCCGCCCCGTCCATGCGGTCCATGTCTGGCGCAAGGCGCGCGCCCAGCGGGAGGGAACGGACCGTACCCGCCGCGTCGCGTACCACGCAGCCCATCGACCACCGCCACGTACTTTCGGTACCCACGAAGGGCATCAGGTAGCCCACATGCATCCATCCCATGTAGTCGTCCGCGCCACGCACCTGCAGCCAATCGCCGCGGCCGTCCACGAGGAACACCACGTCGCCGAAGAGCAGCTGCGAGACAAGCGGCACGGCGATGCGCGCCTCACCAAGCAGTGGCGCGACGGCGGCCCGCACGGTGAACCGGTCTGCCATCGACAGCGTCAGCGCTGTGCCCACACCATATCCAAGGATTGAGAAGACGATCCGGCCGTTGGCGGCCGCGCTCACCGGAAATCTAGCGCGGCTCCTGTACCAGCTGACCGATTTTCGCTTCGAGTTCCTGCAGGGTGAAGGGCTTGGCGAGCACGGGCCGTCCGGTGCGCCGGATGAACTGCGACGCGGCCGCGCTGTGCAGGTCGCCCGTCATGAACAGCACGTGCTGGGACTGTTCGGGAAACTGCCCGGCGATCCGTTCGTACACCGTTTCGCCACTCATGCCCTGCATGCGCAGGTCCAACAGAATCACGTCGAACCCGGCCGTGTCGAGCACCGCGAGCGCCTCCGCACCGCCCGGTACCGCCACCACCTCACATCCGGTGCCACGCAGGAAGCGCGTGATCGCCGAACGGAGTGTGGGTTCATCTTCGATGAGCAGCACGCGCCGCGCGGCATCGCGACTCTCGATGCGCGGTATACCAATGGCCGGCGTGATGCGCCCAACCGCGCGCGGAACGCGCACCGTAAACGTGGCGCCGACTCCCGGGGTGCTGGTGGCCTCGATGGATCCCCCATGCTCACGCACGATCGCCTGCGAGATGGCAAGCCCGAGCCCGCGATGCCCGCGCGCTTCGCGCGTGGTGAACATCGGGTCGAAGATCCGTGGCACATGGTTGGGGTGAATGCCGGGGCCATTGTCTGTGACGTCGACCACCACGCTCTCGCCCTCCTCGCGGGTGGTGATCGTCATCCGACGATTGGACGGTCGCTCACCGAGTGCCTGTTCCGCATTCACCAGCAGATTGGCCAGCGCCTGTTGCAGCTGCCCCGGGTCACCGGCCACCAGCGGCAGCTGCTCGGCGCAGTGTATCTCCAAGGCGATCCCGTGTGCGCGCAAGCCGTAGCCATGCAGTTCCAGCGTGCGACGAACGACGGTATTCAGGTCGAACGCGCGCGTGTCCTCGTGCGACGCGTCGCCGCCCCGCGCGGTATCGAGCAACTGCGCGACAATGCGTGACGCACGCTCGGCTTCGTGACGGATCTGTTCCATCGCGACACGATCGTCCTGCGACAAGGTGGGCGAGGCAATCTGCAGGTCGGCCACCGCGAGCAAACTGCCGAGGGGATTGTTCAACTCATTGGCGACGCGCCCGAGCACCTGCCCCACAGCCGCCATGCGCGCTTGCTGCGCATTGGTTTCGCGGGTGACTTCTTCGTTGGTGATGTCCCGGACGATACCAAGGACCCCGACCACGACACCGTTTTCGTGGATGGGCGCGGAGGTGACCATGCCAAGCCGCGAGACGCCGCCGGCTCCGAGAAACCGAACCGGCACACCGCATCGCTCGCCACGCAGCGTGCGCTCGAAGACATCGCCGGCTACCGCATGATCGATCGGGTCCACCAGCACCGCGAAGTACCGGCCTATCAACTGCGTGCGGGTGAGGCCGGTTGTGCCCAGAAGTCCCGGATTGGCGGAGGTATAGCATCCCGCCACGTCGAGGGTGAAGATCGCATCGTGTGCCGATTCCACCAGCCGCTCGTACATCGACTCCGACCGATGGCGTGCCACGGCGTCGGCGCGCTGCTCCGTGACGTCGCGCAGACAGGCCACGGTGCCGGTGATCTGTCCGAGCTCGAAGAGCGGCTCCGATGTCACTTCCACCCGTCGGCGCTCGCCGTCGGCACGCAGGACCTCACACTCGTAGTGCTGGCCGACGCCCCGTTGCGCCTCGCGTTCATGCGTGGTCACGGCGGTCAGCCACTCATCTACCGTGACCGTCGCCACCAGTTCCCCCACCAGATTGGGACGCTGGAAGAGAATGTGCGCGGCGGGATTGGCAAACGTCATCCGGCCATCGAGCCCCGTGATGACGATAGCGTCGGATACGGTATCGAGCACGATGCGATAGCGCTCGGTGACGCGATGCGTTTCGGTAACGTCATCGAACGTGATGACGCAGCCGCCATCCGGGTGCGGGGCCGCCAGCAGTGAGAACAGACGCCCGGTCGGAAAGTCGCGCACGATCTCGCGAGTGGGGACCCCCGCGCGCAACGCGCGATCAATCACGCGATCCACCGCGCGCGCCTCGACGGAATCTTCCGCGCCGACCAGCACGTCGCGAAACCGACGCCCCAGCAGCTCCGCAATGCTCACACCGCACAGCTCCGCCGCCCGTGTGTTGCAACGGCTCACGGTGAGGCTCTCTTCGAGCACCACCATGCCGTTGGCGGTGCTATCGAAGGCCACCTTCCACTCGCGCGTGGCCTTCTCCACTTCTTCGAAGAGACGCGCGTTCACGATGGCCACCGCCACCTGATCGGCGAGCCGCTGCAGCACCTTAAGGTCGGTCTGGTCGAACAGCCGCTCGCGATTGATCACGGTGATCGAGCCGATCGTCCCGCGGCCGGTGATGAGCGGCGCGATGACCGCACGCTGAATCGGGGCCAACTGTTGAATCGCCCAGTTCCCCGCAGGGTCGTCTGCGGGATCGTTCATCACCACCCCGTCGTTCGAGAGCACCACGCGACCGAGCAGGCTACTGCCAACCGGCAAGTGCACGCCGGCGAGCACATCGGCCGCGCCCAGCGCCGCCACGATGTGCAGGTAGTCATCGTGCCGCAGCGCAACGCAGGCCCCTTCCACACCCAGCAGGGACACGGCGTGTCGGAGAATCAGTCGCAGCACCTCCCCGAGGCGCAGCGACTCCCCCACGGCGCGCGCCACGTCGGCGAGCGCCTCGGTGGTGCGACGCTCGCGCTCACTCTCGGCGTAGCGCCGGGCATTGGCGATGGCCGTGGCAGCCTGCGAGGCCATGGTGGCCAGCACTTCTTCGTCTTCGGCGGTGTAGACATCGGCGGCACTGGAGTGCACCGCCAGCACGGCCACGAGACGAATGCCCACGCGCATGGGCACCGCGAGCACTGACGTGGCGGACTCGGTTTCGCCCACGATATCGTACATCGAGAGGGGCGGCGCCATGCCGGACTTTTCGCGCAGCCGGTCGGCGTCCCGATCGCCCACGCGCACCGGATGCCCGCTGCGTGCCACTTCCGCAACGAGCCCGTCGCCCAAGCGCACCGGCCCGCGCGGACGCTCCGCGCCGCGCACGGTGCGCAACGCGGTCACCAGCGAGTCGGCATCGAGATTGGGCACGAGAATCGCGATGCCCTCGGCGGAGACGGCGCGCGACACCTGCCGCGTGAGCTCGCGCATGATCTCGTGCTCATCGAGCGAGCGCGTGAGCGTGGCGCCGGCTTCCTGCAGCAGCTGGAGGCGTCCGTGGCGCTGCTCCGCGAGTCCACGCAGCGCATCGTACGCCAGCCGTGCGGCCAGATGCCGCGTGAGTTCGCTGATATCGCGTCGGCGCGCCTCCGACGGCCGGAGCCCGTCCCGGGGACCGGCAATCTTGATCGTGCCAAGAATCTCCTGTTCCGCGCCACGCAGCAGACCAATCAGGACGTCCGTGGCCAGCCATTCGTGCCCATCACCCGCCACTGAGGGCTCCACGCCGAAGAACTCCCGCGCCACCCACGGATCGGAGCCATCGAGCAGATACAGGTCACCCACCCGGAAGCGCTCGAGCTGCAACAGCCGCCGACGCCACACCGCGCCCGGCATCGGCTCCAGCCCGTGGCCGGTCACCGTACTCGCCTCCGGACTCCCCGCGCTACACACCAGAGTGGCATTCATGGACGCATCACGCAGCGCGATCACCACCCGATCAAAGCCCATCTCATGCAGCAGCCCCGCCGCCACTTCCACGCGCAACGCACCCGGCCCGGCGCTATCAATAGCGTCGAGCGACTCCAACAGGGAGCGCACAGGTGAACCGGCAAATGGCAGCGGCAGTGACGACATGAGGGGATGTGGGTTGGACGAGTCAGCCAGGGGAAGGTAAGAGGAGCTAAGAGCTAAGAGCTCAGAGCTAAGAGCTGGCGGCTGTCAGCTCTGAGCTCTTAGCTCTTAGCTCTTAGCTCTTAGCTCCTTAAAACGTCCAGCTGCGGAAGAAATCAATACCGATCTGCGGGGGGGTTTGCTGGAAGGTCCGTGAGAGACCGGCGCGGCCGCAGGCTTGGGCGCTGGAGCCGGGTTCGAGGCCCACGGCGAGACTGAGGCCGCCCTCGAAGCGGCGCTCCACCTTCACACCCAGTCCTTGGGCAAAGAGCGACAGCGCGTCGGCGCCCCCAGCCGTCTGGGGGGCGAGTCCGCAGAGACCGGTGCTGAAGGTAAGATACGTGTTGCGGGCGATCTGACCGCCCACGCCGACTCGGGTGGACGCCAGAATACCCAAGCCGTTCTCGCGCAGATTCGCGGCGTCTCCCGGGTTGAGGGCGGTGGGTTCTACCTGCACGACATCGAAACGCCCGCCCACCAGGCGACTGGACAGATAGCTGCCGGCGAGCCGCAGCGCGAGGGTCGCGCCCTGTTCGGCGTACGGGGTACCGAGCAGAGTATAGGCCGGCTCGCCCGTTACCAGGTAGCTCAACATGTCGCTCTCCGGAAGCGGCGGGTTATCGGCGCTGGACAAGGTGAGCGTCGGGCGATCGATGGTGCCCCCGATATTCACGCGGATACGAACATCCTGGCGATTGGAATTGGCCCGCGTTTCGCGCACGGTGTGCAGCGCGGAGATATCGAGCGTGGGCTCGAGATCGGGATCGCCGTAGAAGCGCACCACGCCGCGCTCCACGGCGAAGCCGGGGCGGGCGATGCCGAGGTTGAGCTGGTAGGTGCCGCGTTCCACCGTCAGCGAATCGCTGAGCGCGAGGCGTGCACCGCTCCCGTCGCGCGAGAGCGCCCGCGTGAGCCGCAGCTGACCGCCGAGCTTGAGATTTGCTTCGGGCGAACGCAGCCAGACGTCATCGCCGATGCTGAGCCGGACATTGTCCACCTGCAGATTGCGCATCGCGTCACTCGAGGAGCCCGGCAGCAGCCCGTTGACCCCGAAGCGCGTGGTGTCGATGATATCGAAATTCTCACTCAGATCGAGCGCCCGGCGCTGGGCGAGCGCCCGAATGAATACTCGACCGCGATCGATCCGCACCGCGCCGCCAATCCGCAGACTCTCGCTCGATCCGCGAAGTGTGATGGGGGTGGTCGTGGTGAGCGTGATCGACGTGGTGCGTGGCTTGTCGATGGCGAGGAAATTATTGGCGGCAAGGCGCAGGTTGAACGACGGCTTGGCGATTTCGGTGATCCGCACGAAGCCGGTGATACCCAGTGAATCTTGCGGTGCGCCGCTGATGGCGCCGAAACGACGGATCTGAATGGTGTCGCCGGAGAGCCCGATATCGGCCTGCGCCTGTTCGAGCCGGATGCCAAGATTCTCCAGTGAGAGCGCACCGCTGTCCACGCGCAGTTGGCCTTGGAAGCGCGGGCGCTCCCACGTGCCGGTGAGGCGCACATCGGTGGAGAGCTGCCCGCGCGCCCGCTTCACATCCGGGAACATCGATTCCAACAGTCGCAGGTCGGTTTGTTCACTCACAATGCGACCGCTCAGTGGCTCGGTCCGCTGCCGCGGACGACCCGCCACGAGCGCCAGATCGAGCGGCAACGAGGCATCGCCCGCCAAGACGGGCCGCCCATCGAGGCGCAGCGCGCCCTGCAGATCCAAACGCAGCGAGTCGTAGCGAGCGCTCGCAAACAATTCCCCGAAGCGCACACGACCCGCCACGGCATCGCGCAGATTCACCGTGCCCGCGATCACCGGCCGCTCTCGTGTGCCGGAGATCGCCGCCGTCAGGGAGGCCGTACCACCAGACAGGCCAGTCGTGCGCAGCAGCTTGCCGATATCGGCCAGCGGCACGCGATCGGCGATCAGCTGTCCCCGCACGACCCCGCTGTCGCCCACCACCGCGCGCAGTGACACGCGCCCGGTGTCGGTGTGCTGGACCACCAGCGAATCAAGGGTGCCGAGCCCTCCGGGACGCAACTGCAGCACCGCCGGCGCTACGAGCGCAAACCCCCGGGGTCGCGTCGCGCCGCTGTCCACCCGGATACTCAGAGTGTCCAACGTGACCGTGGTCGTGTCGCCGCGGCGCACCACGCCACCGGCCATCGCCACGCGTGACTCCGCCGCCGTGCGCAATCGCAAGTCAAAGCGTTCGGCGAGGCCACCGCGCAGGGTGGAACGTCCGGCCGCGGAGGCCACGTCGATCCCGGCCACAAACGCGGAGTCGAGGGTGGCGTTCACCTCGCCCGTCGCGCCGCGTAAGACGTCTTGCACGGTCAGCGTGACTGCCGCGCGCGCGCTTCGTGCGGCGCCGACCACCACCTCACGGAAGTCCGCGCGCAGGGCCACATCGATGCCGCGCGTGTCGAGTGTATCGAGCGATCCGCTGATCAGTGCCGTTGCGGTCACGATGCCCCGCAGCGTATCGGAGGCCGCCACCAGCGTGCGCCGCGACGTGTCGGTGGGGGATAACCATGGCCGCAGTCCGCCGAGCGAGTCGACCATCACCGACACAGTGAGTGAATCACGCTGGGCCGCTGAAAGTCCCAGCCCACCGCGGGCAGTGAGGCGCAACGCTGAGCTTTCGATGCTCAGCGTGTCCACCTGCACATGGCCGGCATCGAATTGGAGTTGCACCGTCCCGCCGAACAGACGCGCATCGGCGACGCGGGAGAACTGATCGATCGTTGCCCGCAGCGGACCGCGCAGCGATTCGAGCGTGGCCCCCTGCAGATCCACGGTACCGGCCATCGACAGCGACGTCTGAGGATACCGACTATCGCCGAATAACGTTTGGGCATCGACGCCGCGCACGCGCCAGTTGCCGGTAGCGCCGAATGTCGGTTCGAGCGCATCCGCGGTGCCGGTGAACGACAACTCACCGCCCTCACCCGCCAGCGTGGTCTGCACGGTGAACTGCTCGGCCATGCCGGTCGCCGTGATGCGCCCTACGGCCGAGCCACGCAGCGGGAGCGACGGATACGACCGCGACATCGTGGTGTAGGACAGGGGCACCGCCTGCATGTCCACATCGAACCGCACGCCCTCATCAAGCAGTGTGTAGCGTCCACTGCCGGTGAAGCGCGACGGCTGACCGGGCCCATCCACGTGCTCCATGTCCGCCTGCGCGAACCGGGCATCGTACCAGAGCGAATCGAGGCGCAGACGGCCGCGCACGAATCCGGTCACATCCGGGAAGAGCGGATTGACAAAACGCGGCGTGCGCAGATCGAGCTGCGCGATCTCCACCTTCACCCCTTGGAGAATCGCTTCGGCGGGTGTGTAGATATCCAGCATGCCGCTGGCCTGCACTTTGGAGATCGCGCCCGGTACGTGACTGTCGGCGTACGTGAGGCGTGCGTCATCGAGCCGCCAATTGGTGACGGGACCACCGCGCGCGATCACGCGCCCGCTCAGATTGCCCTGCCAATCGTAGGGGAACGGCTCGCCGTTGAACTGGCGGAGCAGATCGGTGTTTGCGGGCTGTAGCTCGATATCCACATCGGTGATGCGCAGGACCGGACCGCCCACACCGAATGTGATGTCGCCCAGGAAACGCGAACGCAACGCCCGCGCGTCCATGTTGCGGAGCCCGTACTCAATGACCGCGAGGTTGTTCGGATCATTCCTGATGGTGATCGACGTCCGGCCGCCGCCGGTGCGCGGTAGCGATTCATCGATCCACGCCATGTCAGCCATCGCCACGCTGTCCCCTTCCAGGCGCACGTCGTAGCGCACCGGAAGTCCGCTGCCCCACACCACCTTCGCGTTGCCGTGACCACGTGAATTCGCGAGCTGAAAGCGCGCCGTATCCACCCACAGGGAATCCCCAAGGATGCGCACCGTGGTGGACATCTTGCGAAACCAGAACGGTGGATACACCCACACCACATCGAAATCCCGAATCGCGAACTGCTGCCCCGCGATGCCGGGATCTTTCAAGCGCGATGGCCCCATATGCACGTTGCCCCGCACGAATCGGTACACCCGCACGAAGCGGTCACCTTCTCGGCGGACTTCGCCTTCCACGGTATTCAGGTTGTCGGCGAGCGCGCTATCGCGCTTCGCCCCCTTGAGCGTATCCGACAGCACCCACGGCAAACGCACCGTCATGGTCACCTCGCGCAGCGCCATCGTGTCGATCACCACGTACTGCCCGAACCCCCACTGCGCCGATGACTTGGACGGCCCGCCACGACGGACGGCGCGCTTCCAGTTCCAATCGTTGTTGCCAAAGTCGATCATCGTGATGGAGGGATGATCGATCTCCAACGACTTGATGACGATACGGCGGTCGAGCAGATCGCGCGGATCATACGACACGCGGATCCGGCCGGTGCTCAGAAACGGCGTCCCGTCGGGGGTCCGAATATCCAGCGAGTCGATGGTGAGGTCGGTGAACAGCGTACCGCTCACCCGCCCCACGTACAGCCGGCCAGGAATCGCCGCCGCGAGCAGTGGGCGCACCGCACCCAGAATCACCGCGCGGCCGCGGTCGGTTTGCGTGAGCGCCGCAAGACCGCCGGCCACCATCGCCACCAGCGTGAGCAACACCGCCGCCGTGCCCAGCACGATGGTCCGACGACGGGGTGCCATCAGAAGGCCTGCCCAATCCAGATACTGGGATTGAGCCGCCGCAGCAAACCGCCAGTGGGCGTGGGACGGAAGCTCGACGGACAATTGCCAGCCGCCTGGACTGCTGGCGCGCCACCCGTTGCCGCCTGGACCGCCAACCCGTTGCCGGGGCTGACACAGTAGAGCGGTGCCACGCCCGCTTGCAGCGGTGCATTGAAGTACGCCGCGCCGGCGGGTAGCTGGTACCCATTGTAGCCGAGATCAATGCGGATCGCACCAAATGGTGACGCGATCCGGATACCCAGGCCGGGCGTCACTTTCACGGCCGGCCCGTCGTCCCTGAGGCGCACCGAGGACTCGCCACTGGTGCGATTCCAGAGGCGCCCAGCGTCGGCAAAGGCCGCCACCTGGAGCAAACGCGGCGCAATCGGACTCGGCCACTGCACTTCGAGATTTCCCACCACGAGCGTGTTGCCACCCGTTGGCACCACCCGTTCGGTGATCGTACTCGAATCGGTGCGATAAAACGTCGTGCCGTTGTCCGCGACCTCGCGAAAGCCGTTCACGATGTACACGGCCGGCCCCAGTTCATTCTGCCGGAAGCCTCGCACCGTGGTGGGACCGCCCGCATACAGGCGTTCCTGCGGTGGAATGAAGCCCCCGACGCTGGGTCGCGTACCACCACTGAACACCACGCCCCCGCGCACGTGGGCCAGCACCGTCGCCCCCCCGCCCAGCGACCGATACCACGTGACGTCGCCGGTGCCGCGGTTGAACTGCTGCGTGCGGTCGGAGCCGATCAGCGTGCTCGCATGCCGTACGTTGAGCCGCACCGTGCTGCCTCCCGACGGGCGCAATGGATCGTTGACCCGCTCGCGCACCACGAGATATTCCAGCGCCGCGAGCCGATTATTGCGCTGCAGGAAACTCCGTGACTCCACATCGCAGCTGTTGAACACCGCGCAGAAAAAGGCCGGCTCCGCTTCGGTCCGACCGAGCTCCACCTGATAGGTGAGGGTGCTGGGCAAACGGATCTGCAGCGGATTGGTGACGGACAGCGCACCACCGATCGGCGTGCGGCGCAAGAACGCCCGGTACTCGGAGAGGGTGGAGCTGAACACCGTGAACGTGGGCACCCGCGTCTGATTCGCGCGCACCGGTTGCAGCACCGTCATGGAGGTGTAGTAGTTCAGCGTGCGGCTGTACGGGTCGGAACGCGCCTGCCCCTGACACAGATCGGGTGCGCCATCGAGCGGCGCACCAATACCGATTTTGCTCACCCGCGCGTTGAGCTCCAGCCGCTGCGCATACGGCAAGAAATCGCGATCGGTCATCGACCCCTGCATACGGAAACACTCGAGCGTGGCCCATCCCGTGCCACCGCGCGCCGCCCAACGATCACCCTCCACCAAGCGCGCCACCAGATTGACGATCGAATCGCCTGGCGGCTGCAGACTGTCCGGCAGCAGATCGACGCGCTGAAAAAGATCGGTCTGATAGAGATTGCGCTGCGCATCGATAATGGCGCGCACCGAATACCAGTCGCCCATACGCAGTGCCATCGTGCGCCGGATCGTGCCGTCCCTCACGCGTCGGGTGCGATTCGGTGTCTCCACCTCGATGGTAATGGTGCCCAAGCGGGCGCGCACACCGGGCACGACCGCCACCTCCACCTCGGCCGTGTGCGCCTCCGTGTTGGTGGTGTACGCCAACAGCGCTTCCGCCTGCGGCCAGCCCAGATTGCGCAACCGACGCACCAGCGTATCGCGCCCGGCCTCCAACGCCCCGCGATCAAACACACCGCCCACCGCCAGCGGGAAGTCGGACGCGGCCTCACGGACCGTCGGGTCATCATCCGTGCCACGCATCGTCAACGCCGTCACCCGCATCGGGTCGCCTTCGCGGATGACGAACGTGATATCAATCACATTTGGACGCACCGTCGCCACGGTGGTGTCCACGTTCACGTCCGGAAAGCCACGGCGACGATACAGCGTGCTGAGTCGCTGCACATCACGCGCAAACTCCACCGGATCGAGACAGCGCCGCGTGCCCACCAGCGGCCAGCCCGACAACGTGGAAGGTATCGTGGCCACGGTCGCGGCCAGCGAAACGGACGAATATTCGCGGTTGCCCGAAAACCGCAGAGACCGCACCTCACGATCACCACGATCGCAGGAGAGGTCCTGCGCGGTGGCTGGCCGGGCCAGAAACACGGCCGCCAATGCCAGGAGGAGATGGACGGGATATCGCACGTTCTATAGCGTTATAAGCTCACGTGCGACCTGCCCTCAGTCAACCACATCATGTGCGCCTCCCTGCGCCCGATTCGTTCGTTTTTGTTGCCGCGCCATCACGCACGACTCGCGGCGCTCGCGCTCTTCGCGGCCTGCAGCGGCAGCGACGTGCCCACCACGCGCCACACGCTGGTCGATTCGCGTGACTGGTACGACCCGCGGTCGCTCGATCCGGCCAAAGCCACCGATGTGCCCAGTGGTCGCGCAGTCGCCTATCTGTTCGACGGCCTCACGCGCTTCACTCCGGCCGGTGTCGTGGAACCGGCACTCGCCGCGCGCTGGGAGATCTCACCCGATGGTCTGCGCTACACGTTCCATTTGCGCACCGGCGTGCGGTTTCACGACGGCACCCCGTTCGTAGCGCGCCACGTGATGCAGTCGTTCCGCCGGGTACTCGATCCGGCCACCAAAAGCGGTACCGTGTGGCCCCTCTATCCCATCGTCGGCGCACGGGCCCTGGCCGACGGCGCTTCCGCCACCAGTTCCACCGCACCACTAGGCATCGACACGCCCGACGACTCCACGGTGGTGATCACCCTCGAAGAACCGCTGGCCATCTTCCCCAAGCTGCTGGCCATGCCCGTCGCGTCGATCGTGCCCGATCCGCTCCCCGCCTCCTTCAGCGAGCAGCCGGTGGGCACTGGACCGTGGAAGCTCGTGGATTGGCAGCACGACGATTATCTCAAATTCGCGCGCAACGCCGACTACTTCGACGGCGCCCCGGCACTCGACACGCTGGTGGCACGTATCGTGCCCGAACCGTCTACCGCCGTGGCAGAATTCGAGAGCGGGACGGTCGATATTCTCTATCTCCCCGAAGATCAAACAGCCGCGTGGAACGCCGACCCGGCCAGGAAGGCCTTACTCGTGAGCGCTCCCGCCCTCCGCCTCTGGTACGTGGGAATCAACGTCACGCGCGGACCTCTCAAGGACGTGCGCGTGCGCCAAGCCATCGCCCACGCGGTCGACGTGCCCACGCTCCTCGCTCAACTGCTCGCGGGGCGCGGTACGGTCGCCGCCGGCGTGATTCCCCCCACGCTCGAAGGCGCCGACACTACGCGTCGCCCGTTCTCGTACGATACGACTGCCGCGCGCCAATTGCTGCGCACCGCGGGATATCCCAACGGCATCGATCTCGAACTGTGGAGCTCACAATCGCCACCCATGCCGCGCCTCGCGCAGAGCATGCAGGCCTATCTCGGCGCCGTCGGCATTCGCATAAAGCTCGTGCAACGCGACGCCAGCTCCATGCGCGCCGCCGCGCGTGCCGGCCAGACCGATCTCGTGCTCAAGGACTGGTACGCCGACTACCCCGACGCGGAAAACTTCCTCTATCCCCTGCTCCACTCCGCTAATCGCGGCGCTGGTGGCAACGTCTCCTTTTACGCCAACCCCGCCTTCGATCAACTGGTCGACGCGTCACGCCGCGAATCTAAGGCCACTACGCGCCATGCCTTGTACCAGTCGGCCGACTCCCTCGCGTATCAAAACATGGGTCTGCTCCCGTTGTTCTTCTACAACGAGGTGTACGCCGTGCAGCCGTGGGTGAAAGGCTTCGAAGTGCCGGTCATTTTCAACGGACAGAAGTGGCGTCGGGTCACCGTGCAATAAGCCGCGCGGTGCGCAAGGACGGTCAGCCGGCCACCGCGCGCCCTTTCCCGTCGCGCTTTGCGTCGTACAGTGCGCGATCCGCTCGCTTGAGCCACCCACCACTTGCTTCGCCGAGGGTGAGCGCCGCAAAACCGGCGCTCACCGAGAGCGTCGGCCCGTCGTCGCCGAATGGTGACCGCTGCTCGGCGAAGCTCTGCACCACACGCTCCGCCAAACGCGCCGCCACCTTGACATCCGTGTTCGGCAACACGGCCACGAACTCGTCGCCGCCTAATCGGCAGAGCACATCGGCGTCGCCGAGAAACACCTTGGAGATAGTGGCCGCAAACGTGATCAGTGCGCTGTCACCGGCCTCATGCCCGAGCGAGTCATTGATGGCCTTGAGGCCATCGAGATCCATCAACACGATCGCCGCGGGCGCGCGGTTGAGCGTGTGCATCTGCACCACACGCTCCGCGGCCCGCTCAAACCGCTTCCGGTTACCGAGTGCGGTGAGCACGTCGGTTTCGCTCTCCCGGCGTGCCTCGGCGAGTTGTGCGCCCAACGTCTCGATACGCGCTGCGAGTTCGGCGTATGCCTGCTCCTGTGCCGACTTCCGCGAGGCGGTGATCACCTCCATGGCGTGCATCGCCTGCAGCACTTCCGTCTTGATGGCGTCCGTCTCAAGAAACTGAATAGCCGTCTGGACGCGCCCGACTTGCTGTTCGGTGGCCGCATCGGCCTGCAGATCCGCCTGCACGGCGATATGCACGCGATGCACACAGGTCCAGAGGGCATCGCGGAGGTCATGCAACGAGCTCTCGACGAATCGCTTTTCGCTGCGCCGTAGATCGGCGAACGCCCGCGACGCGCCCCGAAAATCGCGCGCGGCCAGCGGCAGATGGTCGGTGCCTTCCAGCGGCGTCCCAATCATGGTGTGCCGGCGCCAACGCTCCATTTCTTCCACGGTATCGTCGGCGGGACGCCCGGGCAGGTCGAAGCTTCCCTGTCCAAAGGCGCCCAGTACCTGGCCGAAGGCATCGAGGAGCGGCGACACGTCAACCGGCGCGTCGGCGCTGGCCACCGGGGCGGCATCAACAGGAGGTCGCACCGGCTCGGAGCGGCGAAAGAACATAGAGAGGGAGGCGAAGGCGAGAAGTACCCAACGTCATCGACAGGGCACTGGCGAGTATCGACCGCATGCCTCCCTTCGCGTAGTTTCCGGCGTGATCCCTCTCCTCGCCCGCCGCCTCCTGCTGGCCGTGCCCACCCTGGCCGGCGTGCTCATGGTGGTCTTTCTGCTCCTGTACGTGGCCCCCGGCGACCCCGTGCAGGCCATGGTGGGTGAGCGCGCCGACGCGGCCACGATGGCCCGATTGCGCGCCGAGTTGCGGCTGGATGACCCGCTGCCGGTGCAGTTCGTGCACTACGCCAAGGGGATTCTGTCTGGCGATCTGGGTCGATCCTACATCACGGATCGTCCCATCGTGGACGACATAGCCGAACGTTTTCCGCGCACGCTGCTACTCGCCACAGCGGCCATGCTGCTGGCCACGATCACTGGCGTGACCATCGGCGTACTCGCGGCTATTCGTCCCAACAGCTGGTTTGATCGTCTCGCGCTGGCGGTTACGTACCTGGGCATCTCGTTCCCGGTCTACTGGATTGGTCTCCTGCTCATTGTGCTCTTTGCGGTGACGCTGCGCTGGCTGCCGGCGTCGGGGTATGGCGGCATCAAGTTTCTCATTCTGCCGGCACTGGCGCTGGGGTCACGCAGCATTGCCTACTTGGCGCGCGTCACACGCTCGTCGATGCTCGAGGTACTCGGCGCCGACTTCGTGCGCACGGCGCGCGCCAAAGGGCTGCGCGAGTCGCAGGTGATCGTGCGACACGCGCTGCGCAACGCGCTCATTCCGGTCATCACCGTGATCGGCCTCGATTTCGGCGCCTATCTCACGGGCAGTATTCTCACTGAAACGATCTTCAGTTGGCCGGGGATCGGACGCTATGTGGTGATGGCGATTTCCCGCCGCGATCTCCCGGCCGTGCAAGGGGCGGTGCTCTTTCTGTCGGTGGTGTTTGTGCTGGTCAATCTCATCACCGACGTGGCGTACCAGAAAGCCGATCCTCGGGTACGCGCCTGAGCACCGCGCATTACGGCGTTATTCGTCCTTCTGTCCGAAAATGGCCAGATTGGATGAATGCCCCGGCGTCACCTTCTTTTCGGGATACACATAGTGCACGGCCTGATTCACCGCGATCGCGGCTTCGGAAAAGCCGGAAGCGATGAGTTTGAGCTTGCCCGGATAGGTGGTGATATCACCGGCGGCGTACACCCCCGCGCGCGCAGTTTCCATCGTGCTCGACACCTTGATTTCGTCCTTCTCGATGTCGAGTCCCCATTCGACTAACGTGCCGAGGTCGGAGACGTAGCCGAGCATCGGCAGCACCACGTCGCACGGAATTTCGCGCGTGGTCTTGGCCTTGGTGTCTTTGAGCCGAATACCGACGGCGTGCGTATCACCGTGAATGCCGTCGAGTTCGTGAAACGTGAACACGTTCACCCGACCGTCGCCCGCCGCTGCGGCCGCCTGCACCTCAGACACGGTGGCCGCATGCGCACGGAACCGGTCGCTGCGATGGACAAGCGTGACCGACTTGGCCTTGTCGCGCAGCTGCGCACACCAGTCAAACGCGGAGTCACCACCACCGATGATCACCACATCGCGATCCCGATAATCCTCCGGCGTCGACACCAGCGCCTGCACGCCACGCCCGTACCAATCGGCCGCGAACGGCTGCGGCAGCTTCCGCGGGCTGAACGCCCCGATACCGGCCGCAATGATCACCGCACGGGTCGGAAAGCGATCGGTTTCGGTGACCAGCACGAAGTGCCCGTCTTCTTCTTCGAGCCCCACCACGTGCTGGCCCAAATGCGCCGGAATGCCGGTGTCGGGATGGAACTGCGACGCCTGATCGGTGAGCGCTTTGACGAGGTCTTTGGCGAGCACCTTGGGGTAGCCGGCCACGTCGAAGATGTATTTTTCGGGATACAGCGCAGTCAGCTGCCCGCCGAGTTCCGGCAGCGCATCAACGATCTGCGCGGACGCTCCGCGCATGCCGGCGTAGAACTGGGCGAAGAGGCCGGTCGGGCCGCCGCCGATGATAGTCAGGTCTTTGATGGGGTGGGTCGTCATGATAAAGAATATTAGCGGATCGCGCGCAGGTTTTGTGTGGACACGTGCCGCGTGCCGTGGGCGCGCCGATCCGTTATCCTTCCAGACATGAAGATCTATACCCGCACCGGCGACGAGGGCGGCACCGCACTGTTTGGCGGCGGCCGCGTAGGCAAGGACCATCCGCGCGTAGAGGCCTACGGCGATGTCGACGAGTTAAACGCGTCGCTGGGGCTGGCGCGTTCCATCGACCTGATGCCACGCGTGGACGAAGTGCTCGTGCCGGTGCAGCGCGATCTGTTTGCGATTGGCGCCCTGCTGGCGACTCCCGATCACGAAAAGATGCGCGAGCAGCTTTCCAAGGCGCGCATCGATGAGCAGCGCATCGAGGAACTCGAGCGCGCGATCGATGCCTGTGAACAAGAGCTGGACCCGCTCACGAGCTTCATCATCCCCGGCGGCACGCCCAAGGCGGCGGCGCTGCATGTGGCGCGCACGGTGTGCCGGCGCGCGGAGCGTCGGGTGGTGCATCTCACCGCCGACATCGAGCTGCCGGCGCTGGTGGTGATCTATCTGAATCGCCTCTCCGATCTGCTGTTCATGCTGGCCCGTGTGGCCAACAAGCGGGCCGGCGCGGGCGAGGTCACCTGGTAGAGGGTTCGATGACCGCACCACTGCTGCTTCCGCTGTCGTATCCGGTCTACTGCGCGCGCGGGATGTTGCAGTCGCTCGGGGAGATCGTGCGACATTGTGCGCCCGCGCATCGGTACGCCGTCATCTCGGACACCACCGGGGCGGCGCATCATGCGGCCGCGGTCATGGCGCAGTTCCCACCTGAGCGCACGCAGCTGTTCACCATCCCCCCGGGGGAGCAGGAGAAGACGCGCGAACGCTGGGCGTCGCTCACCGATGCGCTCTGTGCATGGGGCGCTGGGCGCGACACCACCATCATCGCGCTCGGCGGCGGCGTGGTGGGAGATCTGGCGGGTTTTGTGGCGGCCACGTTCATGCGTGGTGTGCCGGTCATTCAAGTGCCCACCACACTGCTCGCCATGGTCGATGCCTCGGTGGGCGGCAAGACGGCGGTGGACTCACCATACGGCAAGAACCTGGTGGGCGCATTCCACAATCCGGCGGCGGTGGTGATCGACCCGGATGTGCTGGCCACGCTGCCGGGTCCGATTCTCCGCAGTGGGCTGGCGGAGATGATCAAGCACGGCGTGATCGCCGATGCGTCGTACTTTGATCAGATGCTGCGGGCAATCCCGGACATTCTGGCCCGCGGCGCTGCGGCGGCCGACTTGCCGCGGCTGATCGCGGGCAGTGTGCAGATCAAGGCCGACGTGGTCGCAGAGGACACGCGCGAAGGTGGGCTGCGGCAGATCCTCAATTTTGGACATACGATCGCGCACGCGGTGGAAGTGGTGCAGCGCTACGAGATGCTGCACGGCGACGCGGTGGCGATGGGCATGGTCGCCGAATCATTGATCGCGGAGCGCGTTGGTATTGCGGGGGCGGGGCTGTCGGTGGCGGTACGCGATGCGGTGCAGCGGGCGGGGCTTCCTGCGGTGCTACCTGCTGGCATCGCGCTCGCAGATGTAGTGGCGGCCACGCTTGGCGACAAGAAATCGCGCGGCGGGCGGGCGCGATATGCGCTGCCGCGCAGCGTGGGGGAAATGGAGCCGGCCGAGGGGCGATATGGGGTGGAAGTGGACGACGCGGTGGTTTGTGGCGTGCTGGAGTCGATGCAGGGCAAGTGAGCGGTGCGACGAGGCCTGCGGTGGTGGGCCGGAGCGTAAACAGCTTTACCAACGGATGACCGCAGAAGCTACAAGGATTTGATCGGCGCGCGACAATGGGAAACAGCACGTTTCATTTTGGATGTTCCTCTGCAAAGTTCCCGCAGCAATCCGTGCCGGCGCAGTAGAGCGGGTCATCCGCCAGTAGTTGTTCTCCTGCCGTTCTCCTGCCGTTCTCCTGTTGTTCTCCTGCCGTTCCCCTG
>JBBQUH010000039.1:0-33848 GCA_038212625.1 Gemmatimonadales bacterium
GGGGAAACGCTGCTGGTGCTTACGGACGGCGTGACGGAATCACGCGCGCCGAACGGGCTGTTGCTGGGTGATGACGCAACGGATGCGCTGTTGGGCGTGCCAGCGGACAGTGCCGCGGCGTTACTCGACCGGGTGATGGACGCGGTGCTCGCGCACGCCGCTGGCGCGCCGGCGGCGGATGCTGTGACGCTGCTGGGGGTTAGGAGAGCAAAGAGCTAAGAGCTAAGAGCTAAGAGCTAAGAGCTAAGAGCTAAGAGCTCAGAGCTCAGAGCTCAGAGCTAAGAGCTCAGAGCTAAGAGCTCAAAATTCAGAGTCCGGTTTCAAGCTCTTAGCTCTAAGCTCTGAGCTCTTAGCTAACACCCCCCCCACCCCCTTCCCATGCCGATCTCCATCACCGTCAACGGCACCGCGCGCACGCTCGACGTGCCGGCCGACATGCCCCTGCTCTGGGCGCTGCGCGATGAACTCGATCTTAAAGGCACCAAGTACGGCTGCGGCATCTCGCGATGCGGCGCGTGTACCGTGCATGTGAACGGGGTGGCCACGCGATCGTGCCAGACGCCCGTCTCGCGTGCGGCCGGCGCCGATATCACGACTATCGAGGGGCTCTCCCCCGATGGCATGCACGCGGTGCAGCAGGCGTGGGAGGAACTCGACGTGCCGCAGTGCGGGTACTGTCAGGCCGGACAGATCATGGCGGCGGCCTCGCTTTTGGCCAAGAATGCAAAACCCACCGACGCCGACATCGACACCGCCATGAACACGAATCTCTGCCGCTGCGCCACGTACCTGCGTATCCGGGCCGCGATTCATCGGGCCGCCGAGATCAAGGGCGGGGCAACTGCCGTACGGGGGCCCGATGCGCCGGCCCCTGTCTCCCCTGACCGCCGCTGAGGACCCGCCGATGACGACGCTCTCCGATTCGCCGCGCGCCGACACGCCGGCTGTCAGCCGCCGCAATTTCCTCCGCGTGACGGCGCTCGCCGGTGGCGGTCTGCTCCTCGCCAGCTATGCCGAGCCGCTCGATGCGCTCGGACGCCTGGGCGTGGGCACTCCGACCGCCGAGCCGACGCTCAGCGCCTACGTGCGCATCACCCCGGATGGCATCGTGACCATCACGGCCAAGAACCCCGAGATCGGCCAGGGCATCAAGACGATGCTTCCCATGCTGATCGCCGAAGAACTCGACGTGGACTGGGCCAACGTGCGCGTGGAGCAGGCCGACTTCGACGCGGTGAAGTATCAGGCGCAGATCGCCGGGGGCAGCACCGCCACGCCCACCAACTGGTTGCCGCAGCGCCGTGTCGGCGCGGCAGCGCGCGCGATGCTCGTCTCAGCCGCCGCCACGCAATGGAACGTCCCCGCCTCGGAACTCGAGACCGAGCAAGGCGTGGTACATCATCGCGCCACCAAGCGCACCGCCACCTACGGCTCGCTGGCCACCGCAGCCGCCTCGATGGCGGCGCCGAATCTCGATACGGTGCCACTGAAAGATCCGAAGACCTTTCGCATCATCGGCACGCGCAAAAAAACCGTGGACCTGCACGGCATCGTGACCGGCATGCCGATGTTCGGTATCGACGTCACCGTGCCCAACATGCACTTTGCGACGTTCTTCAAGAGCCCCGTGTACGCGGCCAAAGTGGCCAGCGCTAATCTCGACGCCATCAAGAACATGCCAGGCATCACGCATGCCTTCGTGGTAGACGGCGGCACGCAGTTGCAGGGGCTCTTGGGCGGCGTGGCGATCGTCGGGAAGAGTTGGTGGTACACGCAGCAAGCGCGCAAAGCGCTCAAAGTGGTGTGGGCGGATCACCCTACGTCGCAGCAGAGCAGCGCAGTCTTTGCGGCCACGGCCGCCGAGTTCTCGAAGAGCACGCCGCAGCGCTCCATCCGCAAGGACGGCGATGTAGCGGCGGCTCTCAAGGGAGCGGCGAAGACGCTGACGGCCAACTACGTGTATCCGTTTATTGCGCATGCACCGCTCGAGCCGCAAAACTGCACCGCGCAGATGAACGGCGACACGTGTGAGATGTGGTCTACCACGCAGACGCCGGCCAGCGGTCGCACGCTGGTGGCCCGCACACTCGGTATCCCGGAAGACAAGGTGGTCATCCACATGGTGCGCGCCGGCGGCGGCTTTGGGCGCCGTCTGTACAACGACTACATGGCCGAAGCCGCGTGGATCGCAAAAGAAGCCGGCGTGCCGGTCAAGTTGCTGTGGACGCGCGAAGACGACATGCAGCACGACTATTACCGGCCGGGTGGCTTTCACTATTTTGACGCGGGGCTCGACACGTCGGGAAAGCTCGTGGCATTCCGCGATCACTTTGTAAGCTTCGGAGAAGGCGATCGCTTCGCCGCGAGTGCCGACATCAACGGCGCCGAATTCCCGGCGCGCTTCGTGCCCAACTTCGCCATCGACGCCTCCGTGATGCCGCTCGGCGTGCCCACCGGCGCACTGCGGGCCCCGCGCAGCAACGCGCTGTCGTTCGCGTTTCAAGGGTTTGTCGATGAAATTGCACATGCAGCCGGCAAGGATCCGCTGCAGTACCGCATCGATCTTCTCCAAAGCGAAATCGCGGGCACGGGCGCACCGCTCACGCCGCAACAGCAAGCGGGACAAATGGACGCCGCCCGCGTCATCGGGATTCTCGAAAAGGTGCGCGACGTGTCGGGGTGGGGGAAAAGTACGCTGCCCAAGGGTACCGGCATGGGCGTGGCCTTCTACTACAGCCATCGGGGCTACTTTGCCGAAGTGGTTCAGGTGACGGTCAGCAAGTCCGGCGCCGTGAAGGTCGACAAAGTGTGGGCCGTGGGTGATGTCGGTAGTGAGATCATCAATCCCAATCACGCCGAGCAGCAGGTGCAGGGTGCGGTACTCGATGGTCTCGGCCAGGCGTTCGGGCAGGAGATCACCTTCACCGGCGGTAAGGCGGATCAGGCCAACTTCAACACGTTTCCGCTGCTGCGTATGCGGCAGGCGCCGCCAATTGAGGTGCACTGGCACAAGACCGCGTTTGCACCCACGGGGATCGGTGAACCGGCACTCCCGCCCGTTGTGCCGGCGATGATCAACGCCATTTTCGTCGCCACCGGCAAGCGCGTGCGGCAGATTCCGCTCTCGAAGGTCGATCTCAAGTGGAGCTGACCACATGGTACGCGTGACACTGACACTTTTCCTGAATCGATGACCGTGCACTCGATTGCTACGTCCCCGTTCGCTGACCAGCGACCGGGGACGTCCGGCTTGCGGAAGCAAACGCGAGTCTTCCAGCAGACGCACTACCTGGAGAACTTCGTCCAAGCGCTCTTCGACGTGGCCGCCCTTCCCGCAGGCAGCACCCTCGTGATCGGCGGCGACGGGCGGTACTTCAACCGCGAAGCGGCGGCCACGATCATCCGCATGGCGGTGGGGAATGGCATCACGCATGTCATCGTGGGACAGGGTGGTCTGCTCTCCACCCCCGCGGCCTCGCATCTGATTCGCACCAGTGCGCAGGGTGGCATCATTCTGTCGGCCAGTCATAATCCCGGTGGCCCCGATGGTGATTTCGGGATCAAGTACAACGCCGCCAATGGCGGGCCGGCCCCGGAGTCGTTCACGAACGCAGTGGCCGAACGAGCCGCGGTGCTGACACACTATCGCATCGCCGATCTGCAGCATGTCGATCTTGACGCGCTCGGCACGCATCAGGTGGGGCCGCTGCGTCTCGACGTGGTGAATCCGGTTTCCGCGTACGCCGCGCTCATGGAATCGCTCTTTGATTTCGACGCCATCAGCGGCCTCTTCGCAAGCGGCTTTCGTATGCGCTTCGATGCCATGCATGCCGTCACTGGACCGTACGCCGTGCAGATCCTTGAGCGGCAACTCGGGGCGGTGGCCGGCACCGTCATCAATCGCGTCCCACTTCCCGATTTCGGCGGTGGGCATCCGGACCCCAACCTCACCTACGCGCACGATCTCGTCGAAGAACTGTTCAGCGATCACGCACCGGATTTTGGTGCGGCCTCCGACGGTGATGGTGATCGGAACATGATCCTCGGCCAGCGATTTTTTGTCACGCCATCAGACAGCGTGGCCATCCTGGCGGCGAACGCGACGCTGGTTCCGGGCTACGCACATGGCCTCCGCGGTGTCGCGCGCTCGATGCCGACCAGTGCGGCACTCGACGCCGTAGCCGAGGCGCTGGGCATTCCGTGCTTCGAGACGCCGACCGGATGGAAATTCTTCGGCAACTTGCTCGATGCCGGGATGATCACGTTGTGTGGCGAAGAAAGCTTCGGCACCGGCTCGGATCATGTACGCGAAAAAGATGGCCTCTGGGCGGTACTCTTCTGGCTCAATATCGTCGCCGCGCGCGGTGAAACGGTGGAGGAAATTGTCCGCGATCACTGGGGGCGCTTCGGACGCAATTACTACACGCGATACGACTACGAGTCGGTACCGAGCGAGGCGGCGGCCGGCGTCATGGAGCGGGTGCGGCAAAGTGCGGCCACATTGACGGGGCAGACGTTGGCAGGACGCGTGGTGCATACCGTGGACGACTTCGCCTACACCGATCCGGTGGACGGCTCAGTGAGCCGTCGGCAAGGTATCCGCGTACTGTTCACCGATGGCGCGCGCATTATTTATCGTCTGTCCGGTACCGGTACGGAGGGCGCCACCATCCGCGTGTACATCGAATCGCAGGAGACCGCACCGGAACGGCTCGGCATGGAGACGGCCACGGCGCTCGCCGATCTGGTTCAGACGGCGCTATCACTGGCCGAAATCGAAGCGCGCACCGGCCGCGCGGCGCCCACGGTGATCACGTAACGCCCGGACTACGGCAGCGCACGACCCGCGACGATGGTGATGTTGTCGCTGCCGCCACGTTCCATCGCCAGATCGAGCAGTTGTGTGCACAGCTGCTCGGCCGACGTCATCGAGGCACACGCGGCCGCTATTTCTTCGTCGGTGACGTGTTTGGTGAGTCCATCCGAGCACACCAGGGTCACCGAACCGCGCTGACCCACATCGACGCGCGTGATTTCCGGCAACGCCTCCTCGGCGCCAATCGCGCTTGAGAGCACATGATTGAGCGGTGACCGAAACGCCCGCTCCGGAGTGAGTGCGCCTCGCTCCACCATTTCCTGCGCCACCGTCTGGTCGCGCGTGACCTGACGAATCCGGCCGTCCTGGTACACGTAGCAGCGGCTGTCGCCCACATGCACCACGTAGAGCCAAGGCCAAACGACGATTCCGACGGAGAGCGTGGTCGCCATGCGGCGTCCCTCAAGTCGCTCATCGGCGTCTGCTCGCACCCGACGGTGCGCCTCATTCGCCGCATCGCGCAGGGCATCGGTGAACTGCGATTCACTCGAGGTGCCGATGGCATGGCAAAAGCGTGTCGCCGAGAGGAAGTACTCGGTCACGGCGAGTGTCGCGAGGCGGCTGGCTTCGCTGCCGTCGGCGCTCCCACCCACGCCGTCCGCCACGAGCATGATTGTGGCCAGACGCTCACCGCGCATGGCCAGATGCTCCGTGGCGGGCAGGCTGGTGCCGTGCATCACGACCTGTGGATGCACCGTGCACAGCAGAAAATTGTCCTGATTGGTGGCACGCACGCGACCCACGTTCGTGATGCCGAACAGATCGAGTTCGTTGTCGCGCGGGGGAAGCCGGGCGTCGCTATCGTTTGCCGCAGATGTCATCGGGGGACTATGCCACCGAGACCACGTCTTCGGCAACCAGCAGTCACACCACGTGGCTGCTGCGCCCGCCGTATTCCCACGAATCGCCCACCGACTTACGCCGCATGTGGGGGTGGCGTGCGACGACGGGCTATCCACGCGCGCAGGCGACGCCCTGACAAGGCCAGACCGGTCAATACGAGCACAGCCGTGCCGAGCGAGATCAATCCGGCGATCGTCTGACCAACGACGCCCAGGACTTCCCCGGTGTGTGCGAAACGCAGGATGGAGCGCGCACGGCGTCCGGTCGATTGATCGGCGAAGCGCTGGGTGGATACGACCGCACCGGCGGCGTCGACGCTCATGCGCGTTTTCTTATGGGGCTCGCCGCCCATGCCATGGTCCACCGAAAACACCGAGGGTGCGGTGTCGGACGTGGGGAGTGTCAGTGAGATCGTGCGCCAGTTGCCCTGCGCGGCGCGGGCCACAGCGAGTTGCTGATCCAGCGCCGCCGGTATCACGACGTCTTCCGACCGCGACTCGCGGTTTGCGGCGCGGGCGGGCGTTGGGGTACCGACGTTTGCCGCCGTGGTCGCCGGAGCGCTGCGTGCCGGCGGCAGTTCACCCACGAGGCGATAGACCAAGTCTCCCGCCCAGCCGTACGAAATGACCACACCGGACGCCACCACCACCGCCAACGGCACGGCGCTCCAGAAGCCGATCACATTGTGCCAATTGAAGTCGCGGGCCTTGGCGGAAAGTCCGCGTCGGAACCACGTGACCTGCCGGAAGGCCTGCACCGTGGCTCGGCGGGGCCACCACAGCCACATCCCGCTGAGTACGATCAGCAGGAAGGCCAGATTGGCGGCGCCCGTGAGACGCTTGCCCAGCGGACGATTCTCCCCCGATGTGGCGAGCCAGCGATGCCAATCGGTGACCCAGCGGAAGAAGCCGCGCATCGCCACCGACCCTTCACCGAGTATCGCGCCGGTGTACGCGTTCACGAACAGCCGACCCTCCCGACCGAACTGTACCTCCACCGGCGACGCGGGGCCGTTCCGCCAGACCACCGCCGTGGGGGTGCCCTTACGCTCGGTGGCCGCAGCCGCCAGCAGCGCCGGGGTCGCCATCGGCGCCGTAAAGCCCGCACCGGGCGCCCCATCCAGTCCGCGTAGATCCGCCCAGGAGGTCATTTGCTTCTGGTACGTGAGGGCGACGCCGGTCAGCGCCATGATCAGAATCACCCCGCCGGCAATGACGCCGACGGCGAGATGGAGCCAGAACAACACGGAACGGATACGAGCCATCGATCGGGAAAGTTAGATGATAATTCTTCTCATCAAGCAGCTCCTTACTATACAAGCCGAATCCCGATCAAGTCAATCGGCTTTTGTAGCCGGTCTGTGCCAATCACAAATTGCAGTCCATGTCACGTGCCGCCTCACGCCGTCGACTGCGTTCCATGCACTGCCCGCCTCGGGCCGGATTGCCGCCCGCCTGCGGCGCGAGGGCGATGACTGGACCGCTTCGCTGCGTGACCTGCCGACACCCGCGCTCGTCGTGCACGGTGAGGCGGATCTCTTGCCGATCTCGGAAGCGCATCGCGCGGCGCGGTGGTTCGCGCAGGCGCGACGCGTACCACTCGCGAACGCCGGGCACAACCCGTTCCGGGAAGCGCCCGGGCCGTTCTTCGCGGCGGTGCACGCATTCCTCGCGGAGGCGCCGCCAGTTCCCTGACGCACCCGGTGCCGCATGAATTCCATCGAAACCGTTCTCGCTGGCGCGGTCGTGGGCCTCGCATGCTTCATCGGTGGACAGACCATCGGGACCCGAGATCGGACCACGACGGCCGAAGCGGCCGGTGTCGTGGCCCCGCGCGCGACCCGCGAGGACGTTCCCGACGCCCTGCGCAATGACCATACCGAGGAAGGTCCCGTAGCCGCCACCTTGCTCGTGCGCCCGGATCGGCCGTCGGCCACGCCCCTGCAATTGCGGCGACGCCTCGCCAACAGCATGAGCGGGACATACATGCAGGAGCTGCTGATCGCGCGGGATTCGGCACTCGCCCGCTGGCCCGAGCGGCAGACGCGCCCTCTCCGGGTGTGGATCCGCGAGGCGGAAGATCTTGACGGCTGGAATCCGGACTTCATGTCTGCCATCCGCGATGCGTTCGACACCTGGGTGCAGGTCGGCGTGCCGGTACACTTCACCTTCATCGGTGACTCCGCGAGTGCGGATGTGCATGTGCGATTCGCCGAGCGGTTTGCGAACGGGATCAGCGGCAAGACGATTTGGAGTCGTGATGCCGCATGGTGGCTGGTCTCGGGCGACATCCAGCTTGGCCTCGAGCATCCGAGCGGCGGCCACGTCTCCCCGCCACAGATGCGCGCGATCGCCCTTCACGAGATAGGCCATCTGCTCGGCCTCGATCACACCAGCGAACCGGAACACATCATGTCCGCCCGGATCCGGGTCCGGGATCTCAGTAACGCCGATAGAGCCACAGTGCGTCTCCTCTACGCGGTGCCAGCCGGCAGCCTGCGTTAGCATCGCAGTCGCGCAGTCGCGGGCACGGCGTGTTGCCTCGCCGCCGACGAATCGTGATTTCAGTGATGATGTGTAGGACTGGCGCCCGCTCTCTGACGCTTGACGCACAGCGGGTGGGCTTTTAGTAACCATGAGGGCGCGTCGAGCGGACACCTCCCGACGCGCCCCGATCTCCCCCTTCCGGACGGCGGCTTCTTTTGATCTTGCTTGCTGCACTGGCCCTTGCGGCCGCCGATGCGACTGCGGTTGGTGGACTCCCTGAACGGGAGCCTGCGGCGGTCGGCATGTCTGCGGCGCGGCTCGAAACCATCGAACGCGTTGTCGCCCGTGGTATGCAGGCGGGCGGTTTTCCCGGTGCGTCGGTTGTAGTGGGGCGCAAAGGCTTCTCCGTGCTGCAGCGTGGCTTCGGGTCGCTCGACTGGTCCGGCCGCACCAAGGTGACCGCGACCGAAAGCATCTACGATCTCGCGTCGCTCACCAAGGTGGTGGCGACGACCACGGCCATCATGGTGCTCTACGATCAAGGCAAGATCGCGCTCGACGCCCCTGTCTCGCGGTATCTGCCAGCGTTCTCGGGCGGGCTGCGCGATCAGGTCACTGTGCAGCATCTGCTCACGCATCGGGCGGGTCTGCCGGCGGGTCGTGAATTGTGGCGCATCGCCAAAACCCCCGCCGAGGCACGTGCTGCGGTGCTGGCGTCGGTGGTGTCCTGCCAGCCTGGCAAGTGTTACGAGTACTCCGATCTCGGAGCGGATCTGTTGGGGTTTATAGCGGAAGCGGCCAGCGGACAGTCGCTCGACGCATTCCTTGACGGGGCGGTCTTCAGCAAGCTTGGCATGTCCGATACGCACTTCCGACTCAGTGCGGCCAAAGCAGCACGCACCGCGCCCACTGAGATCGCTCCGCCCCGCGGCTACCCACTGCGTGGCGAAGTGCACGACGAGAACGCTTACGCCTTGGGTGGCGTAGCCGGCCACGCGGGGTTGTTCAGTACGGCCGATGATCTGTCGGTGTTCGCGCAGATGATGCTGGAGGGTGGTCGGTATGGTGGCGTGCGGATTGTGGCCGATTCCACCGTGGCACGCTTTACGGTGCGCACGGCCGGTCACCGGGCCCTCGGCTGGGACACCTGCAACGGCGGCGCGGGCTGCGGACAGTACATGTCCGAGCGGGCCTTCGGCCACACCGGCTTCACGGGCACGTCGCTCTGGATCGACCCCGACCGCCAGATGTTCGTCATCTTGCTCACCAACCGTGTGCATGCGGCCAAGGCGCGCCGCCCTTCGACGGTGATTGCCGACGTGCGCAACGACCTGGCCGACGCGGCCGTCCTGGCCGTCATGGATGATCCCAATGGCGTGCGGGCCATGCCCGCCACTTTCCGCGCCGACCGGGCGCAGAACTGGAACCGCCCGTTGCGCCCCACCCGGGCCTCCAGTGCGGCCGCCCGGAAGCGCGCAGCGGCAGCCCGCGCCACCGCAGCCAAAAAGAAGAGCGTGGCCAAGAAAGCCACATCGACGAAGCGATCTACCACCGCCAAAAAATCCGTTACCGCGAAGAAGACCGCCGTCGCCAAGAAGACGAGCCCCGCGACCAAAAAATCCGCCGTCCGAAAGGCGCCAGTAGAAAAGCCGGTAGCGGCCGGAAAGCGCTAATTATCGGCGCACGGGGACCTGCGGCCGTGTAATCCGACTATATTTCCGACATGGAAACCACGTCGAACAGCTCAGACACCACCGAAGACGTACTCGCACCGATCGCAGACGGCGCCATCTCGGCGGATCAGGCACGTCTCGTGTTGCGCCGCGTGAAGGATCCAGAGCTCAACCTGAACATCGTGGATCTCGGGCTGGTGTACGAGGTGCACGTGGACGGGGCGAACATCAAGATCGACATGAGCCTGACGTCGCCCGGCTGTCCGTCCGGCCCCGAAATCATGGGCGAAGCAGAAGAGCAGCTGCGCACCATTCCGGGAGTCGGCGACGTGGTGATGAATCTGATTTGGTCGCCACCCTGGACGCCGGATCGCATCGAGCCGCGTGTTCGTGCGTACATGGGGTTCTGACGGCGGGCCTTCCACTTAACCGCCGTACACGCAACGAGGCGCCACTGTCAGTGGCGCCTCGTTGCGTTTCCCCTTTGGTCAGCAACGCATCGCGCCGCTGACCCTTACGCGAGCGACCGGACCGCGTGTCGTGCGCGCTCGTCGCGCACCATGCGCACGAGTGTCATACCCACTGGAATAAGCATCAGCGCACCGATCCACAGCGCGAAATCAGCAACGTTCGCCACGATGGTAATGTCGCGGCTCAGGCGCATGCCGATGAAATCCGCGACACCAGCGGGCCCCGCGACCATGCTGGCAAGGTTGCCCGCCGCTCCACCCGAGACCAAGCCGAGTGCCGTGACCGCGCGCGGATCGACGCTCGCCATCGGACGCAGGACCGTCATGATCAGCGCCATCGCAAACAACGTGACCACCATGCTCAGCTGCCACCCCAGCGGGCTGAGTTCCACGCCTCCCGCACCGCCGGTGTTGAACACCAGCATCAGCACCAGACGATCGGTGAGAGGAACGAAGCCATGCTCACCCAGCGACACGAAGGTCCATTGCTTGGACAGGAGGTCAACGGTGAGGGCCATCAACGCGACGAGCAGGAACCGGGAACGGACGGCGCACAGGCGGGACATGTTCGCGTTCACCGGTGACGACAGAGCGATTCGCATGACAGTCTCGGCGGAAGGGAGTATGGCGCGGGAGGAAGACATCCTCGACACTCTCCAGTAGAGCACTCCGCGTGCCGCAGCCGCGCCTTGCGGTTTCCGCGCGATGACGATCGGCCATCGTGACGCCACGAACGGCAAGCGCTTGGGATGCAAGCACTTGCCGTTCGGCATCGGGCGGAACCTGTGACCCCGCATCTTCGCGCCCCACCCAGAGCACCAACCGTCCTGGTGCGTTCGCAAGACGGTCGTTGCGTTCTCTCTACACTCCGGCGTGACCCGTGCTACCCGATCTTGTAGGGTGAGTCGACCGGCGCGCGAACCGAGGACGGGGCGCCTCCGGTGGAACTGCCGCCGCCGAGGGCTTTGACGTACCGTGGCCCCAGCACCTCCGCCTGCCACCGCCGGAGCTCCGGAATCTCCTGCAGTTCGTCCACATGGCGGGGATTACGACGGGCCACGGCCTCCATTCGATCGCGGGAGCACAGTACACCCGGATCGAGCCCGAGCTCTTCAGCCACCACGTCCCGTACCGCCTTGAGCCGCGCCACCCGCTCGTCGAATTCCGGATCCTTGTCCCAGCGCGCCGACTTCGGAAAGCGCGGGAGGTCGGCCTCAGGCAACGCGTTCGCGCGGTGGATCGCTTCCAGCGCATCGGCCGCACGCGACTCCGACATGCCGCGTGGAAAGCCTTTCACTCCAAAGAGCCCATCGCGCGTGGTCGGCGCGAGGCGCACGAGATCGAACAACGTTTCGTTGCCCGCCACGCGGAACGTCGCGCGATCGAGTTCGGCGGCAATGCTATCCCGCCAGCGCGTGAGTTCACGGAGCCGCGCGAGTTCGCGACGGGTCAGATCGCGCGCGCCCTTCATGCGCAGGAACGCATTCTCCGCCGCATCGGGATCCCACTTGGTGTCCTCCGCGCGCAGAAACTCCTCGCGCGCCCAGTGCATCCGGCCCTTCTTTTCCAGCTCGGACGCAAGCAGATCGCGCAGCGCCAACAGATGGCGCGTATCCTGTGCCGCGTAGTCCAGCATGTCGGCAGTAAGCGGCCGCATGCTCCAGTCGGCCCGCTGGTGCTTCTTGTCGAGCTTCATGCCGAAATACTGTTCGAGCAACGCGGCCAGTCCGAACGCCCGCAGACCAAGCAACTGCGCCGCCACACGGGTATCGAAGAGATTCGTGATACGCCAGCCGTAGTCCTGATGCAGTAGACGCAGATCGTAATCGGCATCATGCAGCACCACTTCGATGGCGGGATCTTCGAGGAGTGCGCCGAGGCGGGTCGGCGTACCGATCGGTAACGGATCGATCACGGCCTCATGCGTGCTGGTGGACAGCTGCAGAAGGTAGATGCGGTCCACGAAGCGATGGAAGCTCGCCCCTTCGGTGTCGAGCGCGATAGCTCGGGTACCGGTCAGGCTGGCGAGAAAACGGTCAACGGCGTCGACCGTATCGAGATAGAGCGGGGCAGTGGCAGACATGGCTTCCAGAAACCTACTACGGTCGCCTTCGGCGAAAAGGTGATGAGGCATTAGTTTGGCGAGTATGTCCTCATATGACCCCGACTTGCTGCCTCCCCCGCTCGCCAAGGAACGGCGGGGCTGGCGAACGGCTGATCTGGCCCGCGCGACGGTGGTGGTCCTGGCCGTCTGGTTTGGCGTGCAGCTCTTCTGGTCCGTCAGTTCACTGGTTTTTCTGGTATTTCTGGCCACGCTCTTCGGGTTGGCGACGGCTCGCGGCGTGGACCGGCTTGAACGGTTCCGCATCCGGCGCGGCGTGGGCTCGGCGCTCATAGTCTTCGGCGCACTTGGCACGATCGGCGGCGTGCTTGCCCTGACCGCGCCAACCTTGGTGGAACAGGGGAGTGAGCTGCAGCGGGAATTCCCGGCGTCGTTGGCCAAGCTGCAGGCGTGGGTGGACTCCAAGGGCACCGGAATGCTCGGGACGCTGCTGCGGCCAGCCACCACCCCTGCGGCCCCGCCTGCGGCCCCAGGCGCCTCCCCCGCGCCGGCAGGTGCCGCACAGGCGGCGCAGCCATTGCCCGCACAGCCATCGCGCCGAACGGGGGCTCAGGCGCCAGCGCCCACCAAGTCGCAGCCCTCGTCGGCGACCACGGCGCTGAAGGAACGACTCACGGCCGGATTGGGCTCGGCGTCGCGGTACTTGTTCTCGTTTGTGACCAGTACGGTCTCCGTCATCGCGTCGTTTGTCCTGCTCGTGTTCCTTGCGGTGTATATCGGGGCCGAACCGGAGGTGTACCACGGATGGATTCTCTCCGTGGTACCGGCCACGTCGCGGGCGCATGTGCGCATCGTGTTGGCCCGGGTCGCCACGGTGCTGCGGAAATGGCTGGTGACTCAGATGATCGCGATGCTGGCAATCGGATCGGTCACGACGGTGATTCTGCTGATCATGGGTGTGAAGGCACCGTTCGCGCTGGGCTTCATTGCCGGCCTGATGGAGTTCATCCCCACGGTGGGACCGATCTTCAGTGCCGTGCCGGCCATCCTGATGGGTTTCGTGGATTCGCCGGAAAAGGCGCTCGCCGTGGTGGTGGCCTATTGGGGCATCCAGTTCATTGAAAACAACCTGTTGATCCCGTTTCTGATGCGGGGCGAGATGGATCTGCCGCCGGCGATTACGCTGGTGGCGCAGGCCTTGATGACGCTGACCTTTGGATTCATCGGGCTCATGGTGGCCGTGCCGGTCACTGCTGCGGTGCTGGTGCCTCTGCGTATGATGGCCGAACGGGAGAACGCGCGGGAGCACGCGATGCGCCGCGCGGCGCGCGCGCCCGCGCCGGATCCCGATGACGATTCTGACGCGTCGGCGCTCGAGGCGGGCGCATGATCGCAGCCCTGCCCGGCATTCAGTTTGGCTACGATGAAAGTGGCTACGGGCTGCCGGTGGTGTTGCTGCATGGCTTTCCGCACGATCGCAGTGTGTGGAGCGCTCAACGCGTGGCGCTCGCGGATCGGGTGCGGTGCATCGTGCCGGATCTGCGGGGGTTTGGCGATTCGTCCACGCACGGCCCGTATTCGATGGACCAATATGCGGACGATGTCGTGCACCTTCTGGACTGGCTGTCGGTGGAGTCGACCGTCATCTGCGGTCTCTCGATGGGTGGGTATATCGCGATGGCCTTGTGGCGTCGCCACCCCGAGCGGGTACGCGCGCTCGTGTTGTGCGACACCAAGATGGGCGCCGATACGCCGGAAACACGCACTGCCCGGGAGGCCATGATGATGCTGGCGCGACGCGAAGGAGCTCGCGCGATCGCCGAGAAACAGATAGCGGGGATGGTCGGCAAAACCACCCGTGAGCGTCGACCCGATGTGGTGAACCATATCCGCACCGTGATGGCCCGGCAGTCGGTGGCCGGCATCGTGGGGGCACTGCAGGCACTGCGCGATCGGCCGGACTCACGAGAAACGCTCAGAACGGTTAGCGTTCCCACACTCGTGCTGGTCGGCGAGGAGGACGTGCTGACGCCGGTGGCGGAGGCGCGGGCCATGGCCGAAGTCTTGCCCTCGGTGGCCAGGGTGCGGATGGAGATCATTGCCGGTGCGGGACACGTTACCTGTGTCGAGCGCCCGTCGGCGACCACGCACGCCCTCGCCGACTTTTTCGCTACGCTCTCGCATTCGGAATGATCCGCGCGGGGGCCACGTATCGCCCGTTCCCGGAGCTCTTGTGCCAGTGACACCCGCGACCGTTTCGGCCGCTGAACGTTCGACCGCTGCCCAGATCGGCCAGGTGCTCTTCAAGAACCGCGGGTGGTTACCCGTGCCGTTCCTTGCGGTCCCGTTACTGTTTCCGGGCGTACAATCCGCGACGACGTGGGCCGCTGGTCTCGCCCTCGTGCTCCTCGGTGAGTCGATTCGCACCGCCGGTGTGGCGGCCGCAGGTACCGTCACCCGCCGTCGCTCGCGCGATGTCCAACGCCTGGTGACTTATGGTGCGTTCGCTTGGTGTCGCAACCCGCTGTACGTGGGCAACTTCTTTGCGTGGATCGGGTTCACGGTGGTGTCCGGCGTGTTCTGGTTCATCCCGGTGGCGATCGGGATATTTGCCGTGGAGTACACGCTCATCGTGCGCTACGAAGAGGGGGTGCTGGAGTCGATTTTCGGGCAGGAATATCTGGACTACAAAGCGCGCACGCCGCGCTGGTTCGGTCGCCCACCGGCTGGCAGCACGGAAGGCCCGCACAATTGGGGCGAGGCTATCTGGAGCGAGCGCTCGACGGTGCTGCAGTACGTCGCGCTGGGCGGCCTGTTCTGGCTCAAAAATCGCGGCTGGAGCCTCTGAAGGAACGCGCGCCCTGCGCGCTGCGTAGGCACAGCGGGCCGGGACAACATGTCCCGGCCCGCTGTGCTGTGTGATGCGGCTTCCCGCGCGCGGGTTAGCGCGTAGGACGTCCTGGCGGCGTCGGACCCGCAAAGACGTCTTTATTCTTACCGATAAAGCTCTTGAGCTGCACGGGCACGTCTTCCTCGGGGAAGATGGCCGTGACCGGGCACTCGGGTTCACAGGCGCCGCAGTCGATGCACTCATCCGGCTGGATGTAGAGCTGGTCCTCACCCTCGTAGATGCAATCGACGGGGCAGACGTCCACGCACGACTTGTCCTTGACGGAAATGCAGGCTTCGGTGATGATATAAGGCATGAGGCAGGTCTCTGGGGCGAGAGCGACCGGGAAGACCCGGAATGATGAACGGGAAAATACTATGCGGTAAACCGCCGACCAAGGGTCTGCGTTTCCGCAGCGGCCGCTTTGAGTGGCTGAAGTGCCGTGTAACGGGTGCGGCTCAGCGCCATGGCGGCAGTTGCCCCCGCTTGAGCTCCGGATTTTCCCGGAACAGGGTGAACGTCCGACCAATGACCTGAATCACTTCGGCCCCCATGGCCTCCGCCACGTCGCGCGCGGCATCCTTGGCCGACAACTCGCCCGCTTTGGCCACCTGCAGCTTCACCAGTTCGTGCGTGCGCAACACGTCGTCGAGGCTTCCCAGCAGCGCTGGCGTGGTGCCCGCATGACCGATGTGCACTTTGATGTCGAGATGATGTGCTTCCGCGCGGAGTGACGCGCGGTCCTTACCCTTCATACTCATAAAAATCTCACCTCGCACTGGGGTCGCGTCAGGGACGCAGGCCGTCGAGCGCAAAAAACGAAAACGGATTGATGGCGGGTCCGTCCCACCACGTACGGCCCACGCCATGTTTCATGAGCTGAAAGTGCAGGTGGGGCGTGTTGGGAGGTGCGTTACCCGTCGTTCCAACGTAGCCGATTACCGAGCCCTTGGCGACTCGGTCCCCAACGGCCAGCCCTCGCCGGTACCGCTGCAGGTGCGCGTAGTAGTAGACAAACTGCTCCGTCGGGTCAATAGCGTAGATGACGATGCCACCCAGCGCACCGGTGGTCAGCCGACCAATCACACAATCGTCGGCGGCCACCACAGGGGTGTAGCGCGGGGCGGGAATGTCGATGGCGCCATGAATAGCGGGCCCGCGTTTGGCCGAAAAGCTGTCGCGGAGTGCCAGCCGCGCGACGCCCTCCACCGGGACCATGAGTTGGCGCGCCCAGAGCGCATCGAGATCAGCCGGCGTGACCGCATCGGACAGCGAGCCGACGTGCTTCGGTGTGGCCGGTAGCGCCACGCGCGCCCGCCCGGGGATGGGCGCAGGGCGCGGCGCCGCGACCAGTGGCTCACCGCCACCCCGGGAACAGGCCGCCAGCGCCATCAGTAGCACGCCGTGCGCCGCGCGCCGCTGGGCACGACGACGGTCAGGCCATTCCCACATCACCCTTTGATAACGACGGGGCGGAAGTACGGCTCGAGGTAGGCGAACAGATCCTCCACTGTCCGCACGCGCCCCTTGAGCTCATCCAGTTCGGCCGCACGCGGCAATCGCGCCCCCGCGCGATCCGCGATGACCAGCACCGCGTCCTCGAGATCGAGGTCCACCAGCCCGTATTCCCGTTCCAGGTTGTCGGAAGGATTGACGATGTAGTGCGGCTCCACCACCCCATGGCGCTCGGCCAGATACGCATAGGTCTGTGCGAGCAACACCTCGGGATAGCGTCCGCGGAACGTGTCGCGAAGGCGGGACAGGCCATCCCGTTCGATGGACGCCCGATTGATCCGCTGCGCCCGGATCAGCATGATCAGCCCAAGGGCAAGCACCACGACAGCCGCAACGACGGTCAGACGCACAGGGGAAGTTGCTCCAGGGAGGTAGGGCCAGAGCCACGCCGACATCATCGTCCGCGGTCAATCCAGCTCGCCGAATGGTACTCACAGATCGGCAAATTCGCGAAATCAGGGGCGCCAACCGAATTCGTCAACGTTTTCGTTGACGTAATGGGTAAAGCCGAGCTATATTATCCCCATGCAGGATGTGATCGGAGCATTAGGCGGGTTTCGCGGGATGCGGGCGGATTTGCTGGTGGCGCTGAAGAAAGCGCAACCGCTGTCCGCCCACGAGCTGGGGGCGCAATTTGGCCTGACGGCCAACGCGCTCCGGCGTCACCTGAAGGTGCTCGAAGAAGACGGGCTGGTTCGGTATCAGCGGGAGGTGCGTGGCGTGGGCGCCCCGGTGTTTGTGTATGCGCTCACGGCCGCCGGCGAGGCGCTGTTTCCACGCCGCTATGTGTCGGTGCTGACCACCGCGCTCGATACGCTGCGCCGAGAACAGGGGAACGTCGCGGTGCATGCGGTGCTGGACAGCGAGTGGACGCAGTTGGCAGACGAGGCGGCGCCGGTTCTTGAGGCGTTGCCACTCTCGGAGCGGGTCCCGTTGGTGGCGGAGCTGTTGACGGCCAAAGGCTACATGGCCGAAGCGGTGGTCGTAGTGCGGGACGGGGAACCACCGAGTACCACCCTGCGCATTCATAACTGCGCGGTGCGGGAAATCGCGGAGCGCTTTCCGGAAGCGTGCGCGGCGGAAGCAAAGTTCGTGGAGCGACTGCTTGGTGTCCCTCTGGTGCGTCATGCGCACCGTCGGGATGGCTGCGGTCGATGTGATTACGGTGTGGTGAACCACCTTTCGGCAGTGCAACAGGAGCCCTCATGAGTTCGACTATCGACGCGCTGGTCAATCGCGAGTATCAGTACGGTTTCTCAACCGACATCGAATCGGAGACGTTGCCCCCCGGTCTCAGTGAAGAGACGGTGCGCTTCATTTCGGGCAAGAAGGAGGAGCCCGAGTGGTTACTGGAGTGGCGCCTCAAGGCGTTCCGCCGCTGGCTGACCATGAAGGAGCCGCATTGGGGGAACGTGACGTACCCGCCCATCGACTATCAGGCCGCCAGCTACTATTCGGCGCCAACGTCGGTCAAACCGCTCGGATCGCTCGATGAGGTCGATCCCAAGCTCATCGACATGTACAACAAGCTGGGTATTTCGCTGAGCGAGCAGAAGCGTCTCTCGGGCGTACCGGTAGCCGTAGACGCCGTGATCGACTCCGTGTCGGTCGGCACGACGTACAAGGAAGAGCTGTCGAAGTACGGCATTGTGTTCATGTCGTTCGGCGAAGCCGTCCGCGAGCATCCGGAGTTGGTGCGAAAGTATCTGGGCTCTGTGATCCCGTACAGCGATAACTTCTTTGCCGCCCTGAACAGCGCCGTATTCTCCGACGGTTCGTTCTGCTACATCCCAAAGGGCGTGACCTGCCCTATGGATCTGAGCACGTATTTCCGCATCAACGCGGCGGAAACCGGTCAGTTTGAGCGCACGCTGATCGTGGCCGATGAAGGATCGACGGTGAGCTACCTGGAAGGGTGCACCGCGCCCAAACGCGACATCAATCAGTTGCATGCCGCCGTGGTGGAAATCGTGGCGCTCGACAACGCGACGGTGCGCTACAGCACGGTGCAGAACTGGTACGCCGGCGACGAGAACGGCCTCGGCGGCATCTACAATTTCGTCACCAAGCGTGCGAAGGCGATGACGAACGCGAAGGTGTCGTGGACGCAGGTGGAAACCGGCTCCGCGATCACGTGGAAGTACCCGAGCGTGATCTTGCAGGGTGACAACAGCGTAGGCGAGTTCTACTCGGTGGCCGTGGCCAGCAAGATGCAGCAGGCGGATACGGGCACCAAGATGATCCATATCGGGCGCAACACGAAGTCCAACATCGTTTCGAAGGGGATTTCGGCGATGAAGGGGCAGAACAGCTACCGCGGCAAGGTGCAGATTCTGCCCAAGGCCACGGGCGCCCGCAACTACACGCAGTGCGACTCGATGCTGGTGGGCAATGCCTGCGGCGCGCACACCTTCCCGTCTGTGGAAGTCGGCAACAACAGCGCGATCCTCGAGCACGAAGCGTCCACGTCAAAGATCGGTGAAGACCAGATCTTCTATCTCAAGGCGCGTGGGCTGGACGCCGAGCAGGCCGTGTCGATGATCGTCAGCGGGTTTTGCAAGGAAGTGTTCAAAGAGCTGCCCATGGAGTTTGCGCTTGAAGCGCAACAACTGCTGGGGATCACGCTCGAAGGCTCCGTCGGTTAATCGCCGTACCACGTACTCCGCCCTCCTCATCTTCGCTTTTATATCCATGCTGCAAATCAACGACCTTCATGCTGCCATCGACGGCAAGCCGATCCTCAAGGGCATCACACTCACCGTGAACGCTGGTGAAGTGCACGCCGTCATGGGCCCCAACGGCTCCGGCAAGAGCACGCTGGCCCAGGTGCTCGCGGGTCATCCCGCGTACGAGATCACCGGTGGCGAAGTGCTGTACCGTGGCGAGAACCTGCTGGAGATGGATCCCGAGATCCGCGCTCAGCAGGGGGTGTTTCTCGCGTTTCAATATCCCGTGGAGATTCCGGGCGTGACCAACGCATATTTTCTGCGCGCCGCCTACAATCAAATCCGCAAGGCCAAGGGACTGGAAGAAGTCGATCCCATGGAGTTCCTCGATCTCGTGGAAGACAAGCTCAAACTCGTCGACATGGACGCGTCGATGATGAGCCGCTCGGTCAACGCGGGTTTCTCGGGTGGTGAGAAGAAGCGTAACGAGATTCTGCAGATGGCCATTCTGCAGCCCACGCTCGCCGTTCTCGACGAAACCGACTCGGGCCTCGACATCGATGCCCTGCGCATCGTGGCCAACGGCGTGAATGCGCTCAAGCGCCCGGACAACGCGGCGATCGTGGTGACGCACTACCAGCGGCTGCTCAATTACATCGTGCCCGACTTCGTGCATGTGCTCGCGGGCGGGCGCATCGTGAAGTCCGGTGATCGGACGCTGGCGCTGGAGCTCGAGGCCCGCGGATACGACTGGGTGCTGGAGGCCGCGTGAGCGCGACCACCGCACCAGTCGCTCACGCCTCGGTGTTCGCCGACCAGGCGGCCGCCGCCGCAGTCGACGCGTCAGCTCCGTTCGCGGTGCTCCGTCAGGCGGGTGCCGAGGCCTTCGCGCGGCTCGGCTTCCCGACCACGCGTAACGAAGATTGGGCGTACACCAGCGTCTCGACGCTGGCGAACACCACCTTTGTGCCCGCCGGCGAGCGGGAGGCCACCGCGCTGGCGAGCACCAGCTTGTTGACTCCCTTTCTGTTCGACGCCGCATGGCCGACGATCGTGTTGCACAACGGCCGCTTCTCGCCATCGCTCTCGTCGCTGACGTCGCTACCGGAGGGGATCCGGGTGTCGACACTGGCTGACGTGGCTGAACAGGATGCGGAGCTGCTGGCGCGATTCCTTGGGGTGGCCGCACCGGCCGACCGTGATGGATTCTCCGCCCTGAATGCCGCGTTCGCCGGTGAAGGGGTGTTCGTGCACGTAGCCAAGGAAATGGTCAGCGACGTGCCGGTGCACATTGTGCACGTGACCGATCATGCGGGCGCCGGTGTGATGTCGCACCCGCGACATGTGTTGGTGGCGGAACGTCATGCGAAGGCCACGGTGATCGCGAGCTACGTAGCGCTCGATGACGTCACGTCGTTCACGAACGCCGTGACCGAAGTGTACGTGGAGGACGGCGCCACGTTGCAGCTGCTGCAGATCCAGCGTGAGGCGCGATCGGCGTTCCACGTGGGTACTGTGGAAGCACGGCAGGGGCGTGACAGTCACTTCCTTACCTTCACCTTCCAGACGGGTGGCCAACTTTCGCGCAGCAATGTGTACACGGAGCTGCGCGGCGACGGTGGCGGCACGACGCTGAATGGCCTGTACATGCTGGACGGGGAGCAGCACGGTGATCATCAGACGCGTGTAGAGCACGTGGCGCCGAATTGCTTCAGCCGCGAGATGTACAAGGGCCTGCTCGATGACGCCTCGCACGGGGTGTTCAACGGCAAGGTGTATGTACACCCCGAAGCACAGAAGACCGACGGTAAGCAGACCAACAACACCATGCTGCTGTCCGAGAAGGCGCAGATCGACACCAAACCGCAGCTCGAGATCTTTGCGGATGATGTAAAGTGCACCCATGGTGCAACCGTTGGGCGGATCGACGAGATGTCGCTGTTCTACCTGAAGACCCGTGGTATCAGTCAGACGCTCGCGAAGCAGTTACTGATGTACGCCTTTGCCGCCGACGTGCTCGAAACCATCGAAAACGAGACGGTCAAGGAATTGCTGGAGCAGCTGACCATGCAGCGGTTCACTGGCGACACGAGCCACTGACGCTGATGTCTGACCTGCAGGAGCTGTATCAGAGCGTCATCCTCGATCACAACCGGAAGCCAAGGAATTTTGGCGTGCTTGAGGGCGGCAACCGTACGGCGGATGGCAAGAATCCGCTGTGCGGCGATGAAGTGCACGTGCATCTGTTGGTCGAACACGATGTCATCACGGACGTCAAGTTCACCGGTCACGGCTGCGCGATCTCCAAAGCGTCGGCGTCGCTCATGACGGCAGCCGTGAAGGGGAAGTCGCGTGCAGACGCGGAGGCGCTCTTCGAGCGATTTCACGCGCTGGTGTTGGGTAAGGATCCCGACGGCGGCAAGGCGTTGGGCCAACTCGTAGTGTTTTCCGGCGTGTCGCGTTTTCCGGTACGCGTGAAGTGTGCGTCACTGGCCTGGCACACGCTCAAGGCGGCGCTCGAGAGCGAGCCGGCGGTGCTGCCGGCCCCCGTGAGCACCGAGTAGTTCATGCACCGCGCGGACGTAGAGACTGCGGGGTTCGTTTTCGCGGCTCGGCTGGATGAACTCGAAGCGGCGTTGCCACATGGCGTGATTTTACCAAACGGGGCGCGGGTGTGTCTCGTGAAGGTGGAGGATGAGGTGCTGGCAGTGGATGATCGCTGCCCTCACCGGGATTTCGGGATTTCGGGTGGCGATGTAGTGGGCCCGTGCGTTATCGAGTGTCCGTGGCACGGGGCCCGCTTCGATCTGCGCACCGGCGCGGTGTTGCAAGGTCCGGCCACGGACGATCTCGGCACCTATCCGGTGCGCATTGCAGGCTCTGATATTTTCGTGGGACCGCGTCGGGGGTCCTGAAGGGAGGTACCCTGTGTTGCACGCTCTGGCGCCTCGCGCCGATTTTCCGCTCCTCGCCGCACAGCCGGCGCTGCACTACCTCGATTCAGCCGCCACCTCGCAGAAACCGCGCGTGGTGCTCGATGCGGTAAGAGATTTCTACGAAACCGCCAACGCCAATCCGCATCGCGGCGCCTACGCCCTCTCGGCGGTAGCCACCGATGCCTATCACGATGCGCGCACCACCATCGCCCGCTTTCTGGGCGTGGCCGATGCCGACACGCTGATTTTTACGCGTGGTACCACGGAAGCCATGAACATCGTGGCCTCCAGTTGGGGCAACGCGAACGTGACCGCCGGCGACGAGATCGTCATTACGGCGCTGGAGCATCACGCCAACTTTGTTCCGTGGCAGCAGCTCGCCAAACGGAGCGGTGCGACGTTGCGCATCGTGGAACTCACCGATGCGCAGACCATCGATCTGGATCAGCTTCGCGATGTGGTGAACGGGCGGACCAAACTGGTGGCCATCACGCATGTGTCCAATGCGGTGGGATCGATCACACCACTCGATGAGGTGGTACGGATCGTACGCGCCCGATCAGCGGCGGTGATTGTCGTCGACGGCGCGCAAGCCGTGCCGCACCTGCCCGTGAACTTCGATGCGCTGGATATCGACTTTTACGCGTTCAGCGGCCACAAGCTGCTGGGGCCGATGGGCATCGGGGCGCTGGTGGGACGCCGAGCCATTCTGGAGTCGATGCCGCCGTATCAGTTTGGCGGCGATATGATCGAGTGGGTGCATGATCTCGATAGTACGTGGAACGTGATTCCGCACAAGTTCGAGGCCGGCACTCCCAACGCGGCCGATGCGGTAGGGCTTGCCGCGGCCGTGCGGTATCTCGAGACGCTCGGCATGGCCAACGTGCGCGCCCATGAAATTGCGCTGCTGGAGCTGGCCGAATCGCGTGTGAAGGCCTTGGCCGGTATCACGGTGTATGGCCCGCCGGCGGCACAGCGTAGCGGCGTACTGAGCTTCTCGGTGGCGGAGGTACATCCGCATGATCTCGCCACCATTCTGGATCAACACGGTGTCTGCATTCGCGCCGGTCACCACTGTGCCCAGCCACTCATGCGGCGGCTCGGCGTCAGCGCGACCGCCCGTGCGAGCTTTTATCTGTACAGCGACAGCCACGACGTGGACGCGTTGTGCGGCGCGCTCGAAGCGGCGCAGCAGATTTTCGCGTACGCGGAGTGAGCGTTCCCATAGCTGCACCGTTGTCGGCGTCGATCGCCGCCATGTATCAGGATGGGCTGCTCGCTCACTATCGGGCTCCGCACAATCGGCGCGAACTTGAGGGCGCCACCGGCCGAGCGACGCGCAAGAATCCGGTGTGCGGCGATGAGATTACCGTGATGGCGCGCGTTGAAGATGCGGTGCTGTCGGACGTGTCGTTCACCGGACGCGGTTGTTCGATCGCTACGGCGTCAGCGTCGATGATGACAGACGCGGTGTGTGGCTTGCCGGCGGCGCAGAGCGTTGCGATGGTGGAACTCGTGGAGCGCACCATGGCGGGTGCTGCGGACATCAGCGCAATTCCGGAAGGGCTGGCTCCGTTACTTGGCGTCGTACCCTTCCCAGGTCGTCATGGGTGTGCGTTGATGCCGTGGCAGGCGTTGCGCGAGGCGCTGGCCGGTCAGGGGTAGGCTGATGCATCGGCGCCAATCGCTGACGGCCGTTGCGGCGTAAGGCGACGGGCCATCACGATGGAGGGGTGTAAGGCGCGGAGCAGGTCGAAAGAACGGCGAGCGCATTGCCCACGGCACGTTCCCCGGTGGGATCGGACGGTTTGTTCACCACGCGCACGACGCCCGTGACGGGATCGCGCACCACCAGCGCCGACGACCCGCCGCCATCGAGGTTGAGCGCGGTACGGGCGCCAAGGGCGCGCAGGAGATCGGCGGTCTGGCGGAGCGTCATGCCCAGGCTGTAGCCGGGTTGCCGTCCATCGATCACTGCCAGCAGGAGTCGATGTCCGCCCCGTGTGAGTCCGACGGCCGTGCGGGGGTTGAGTCCGCGGAAGCTGGCGTTGCCCTCGGTGTCCACGTCGTTCACCACGAGGCTGTCGACCACCAGCATGGGGCGGCCACCTACCGCTTCGGTCGCACCGCCCACCACGCCCATGCGAATGGAGACCGTGTCACCGGCGGCGAGCGGCGGGGCGTTGCGCGGCGGCATGGTGAGCAGCAGGGTGTCGCCTCGCACGAGCGAATCGGCAGGTGGGAGGCGGCGCAGCACATGGCGCTTGGGCATCCAGCGCTCGGACACCGGGACCGGATCGAGACGCCACGTGCGGTCGCGCACGGCACTGTCGAGCGGTACGCCCCAGCGCGCATCGACTATACCGGCCTGCGCCGCGCTGGGTCGGTTCCAGGTGTAGAGCGAGACCGTGTCGCGAGTCGTGGTGAGGGTGCCATGTACGCGGAGCGTGTCGATCCATGCGCCCTGCTCTTCCTCAAAGGCAATGACCGGACGAGCGACCGGTCCACTGAACAGCTGGCCGTGCTCAACGTGCGCATTGGTGGGCACGCCGGGCGGCGCGAAGAGAAAGAAGTCGGCGTTGACGGCGCCGATCGCACGCTCGGCGGCGGGGACGCGGCGCAGTAACTCGCTGGTGGTGGCGCGGCCCACCGCCGTGGCGGCACCCTTGAGCGCGCGCAGGCTCGCACAGTGCGTCAGATCGATATCCAGTACGAACGCGCGCCACGGTTCGCGTACATTGACGATGGTGTGCAGCACGAAGCCGCTGGCAAGCAGTTCGCTACGCACGGAGTCGGCGACGCCGGGTGCCAGCTGTAACGGGCCAGCGGTTGGTATGGCGCCGACCCGAGCGTTGGCTGCGGCGGTGGCGTCAGGCCGGGGCGCGGTGCGACCGGCGCACGCGGCGAGCATGGGCATGGCGATCGCGCACGGTAGCAGGGCGCGCCAGCGGGGGGGGGACGGGGGCATGAGGAGAATTTAAGGGACGATCGGCACCGCGACTACGGAACCGCGGAACCGCGTACTACGTGCGCAACCTTACCCGTGAGTTGCGCCCACACGATCATGCCATTTGCCGTCGACGCGCCAAAAATAACTGTAGGCGGTATTCAACGGGCTGATGCAGCGAGTCGACACGTCTACCGATTCATTGGAATGACCCTTTAAATGCTGCAGACTGGCGAAGAAATTGCCAAGTTGTTGCTAATCAAGAGCTTGACTTTTGTCTTCTCGTGTCGCGCACGCCGGCTTCTCAGTTTGTCTTCTCGTGGCCCGCGATTTGCTGTTGTGTGTGCATCAGCACAATTTCCTCGGCATGTAGAATCCGCTCACTCAGGCGTGATCACGTTTCGAAGGCTTTTTTCTTGTTCCGTTTCACACGTTTGAGGCATACATGCGAAATTTGATGTTGGCGGCCGCCGCAACGGCAGTCTTTACGCTCTCCACTGGGACGGCGGCGGCTCAGACGCCGGCGAACGTGACGGTTAACATGGGATCACAGGCCAGCAGTTGGGTATACAAGACCAACAACGGCGGTGGTGGTTTTCAGGCGACGATCGCTGGCACGCCAGCCAACATTACGTTCCTGAACGCGACGCCCATCGTGTACTGTTTCGACAACCAGCGCCAGTTTAACTGGAATACCAGTTACAACTATAAGCTCATGACGTTTAACGACTTCATCAGCAATGCCGGAGCCGGCGTCGGTGGTCGGGCGAACCAGTGGAACTCGATTGATTTCGCTGAACTCAACGCGATGGCCGCTCTGGCATCGACCTATACTGCAAACGTCGGTACGAACACCACTGTTCAGGAAAATATCTGGAACATCTCCAACAACGGTGGAATGACTGTTGCCGCTCCCGTCACCGACCTTTCCGGCAGCTGGATGGTGCTCGTAGATCGTGCTGAGTGGGAGCTGGGTTTGACTGCTCAGACGACAAGGGGGCAGAATCAAAACTCTAATTTCGACAACAGGCAGGGGTCGCAGTCCTTCCTCGTGCAGGCGCGGGTACCGGAGCCGTCGTCGCTCCTGCTGCTTGCCGTCGGCTTAGCCGGCGTGGGCATAGCCGCTCGTCGCCGCCGTAGCCTGCCCGCCTGAGTATCTGCGCTGTTCTTGGCCTGAAAGGCCGGTTACCGAAGGGGCGTCGCAAGCTGCGGCGCCCCTTCGGTGTAGCCACTCCACCGGACCTCGTCGACCTGTGCTCCGCGGGTGTACGCTTGACGACATGCCTCTCAATCCGCCAACTGCTCGACCTTGCTCGCCGTGACCGCCTCGACACGCAGGTTTTCGGCGAGGGGATACGCGAGGTCGGTCAGTCCCAGCGTGTGAGCTTGGCGAAGGAGACCGATGTAAGAGGCGATCTCGTGGATAGAAGAGGGGCAACGCTTTCGCATCGATCCACGCACGTCGACGTGGCGTGAAGGACGCCGTGGGGAAGCGCGACCGCACGGATAACGAGAGCGCCAAGATGGCGACGAGCAAGGGGGGTCATCCTGGGCTACACGGGGGTGGCGCTCCCGTGACTCGGAGCGCCGATTGCCGACCCGGCGCCAGCGGCCTGCGGCATCTGCAAACCATTACGACGCAACCGTCGGTGATCGACCAGATCCTCTCGCACCTCCGCTCTTGCGTGAAGACGGCCGCCCATGGCGGCGCGCGTCAGTCCCATCGGGGCGTCCGACGGGTCTCCGTGGCGATCGGATGCCCACGGGTAACGCCGTCCGGACGGCCAGCATGGTGGTGGTGGCGGTGATGCGCCAGTCTGCCGGGATGGGAGAGCCGGAGGAGTCGTCGAGAGAAAAACTTGACGGCAACCGGGAATGCCTCCATACGGTCTTTACGAGCGGCGCAAGGCGCGCGCCGCGCAGCAGCATCGCTCGGTGGCCCAAGAGGTCACGCACATTCTCGATCAAGTGCTCGGCGGCGCTGAGCCGCTCTCGATCCTCGACCTGCAGGGTTTCGGGAAGTCGGTGTGGTCGGGCGTGGACGCGGCGGCGCACGCGGACGCTGAGCGCCGCGCGTGGGACTGACTTGGGCGGTTGGTAAGGGCCTCGTGGCCGTGGACACTGCCCTTTTTTTGTTTACCTGTTCGAGGAATACCCGCGCGTCCTCATCCCCGTGCGCGCGTTGTTCGCGAGAGCGGACACGGGAGAGATCGAGATCGTGACCGTGACATCCGCATTGACGCTGCTGGAGGTGCTGGTAGTGCCCTCGCGTACGACCGACCAACGATTGGCCGCGCATTACGACGCGTTACTTACACGGTCGCGCGGCGAGCGCTTGGTGGACCTCTCGCGTGATCAGCTGCGGACCGCGGCGCATGGCGCTCTTCGCACCCCAATGCCCTCCAGCTTGCCCCTGCGATCAGCACGCGGTGCGAGTTCTTCGTCACCAACGACCGGCGGATGCCAGCGCCCGATGGTCACCACGTGCTGCAGCTTTCGGAGTTCGCATGAGTGCGCGTGGCACGTGAGCGCGGTTACACGTGGCGCTAGCCGACCGCTACCGTGCTAGCGCGAAATTGGCGTCGGCGGCATGGGGCGTGAACCCAACGCGCGACGCCGACGGCTTGCTCTGCTGTGTCGCGCTCGTCACGATGGCGTAGCTCCGCGCACCCACCCGTGCAACCAACACCTCCGTGGCGTTACCGTTGATCAGACCGGGCCACTGGCGATCGTGCGCCTGAAACTTCCAACGTGTTTCCGTTCGCGCTTTCGCCCGATGGGCAGATGCTCGCGTAAGTGGTCCGGATGAATGACGTGCCGACGATCGCCGGCAAGAAATCAGGGCATCATGCGCTGCGGCTGAACGTAGTCAACCGACGTTGCCGCCCCCATCCTTTCCCGAGCCAGCGGCGTCTCCACCGCGACTTCGGTGTAACCACTCCATCGGAACTCGTCGACCTGTGCTCCGTTGGAATATGCCTGCCGACGGGCCTCTTCATCTGCCAGTTGCTCGACTTTACTCGCCGTGATCGTCTCGACGCGCAGGTTTTCACCGAGGAGATTCGCGAGGTCGGTCAGTCCCAGCGTGTGCGCTTGGCGGAGGAGTCCGATGTATGAGGCGATCTCGAGGTGTTCGGTCTTTGCGGCAGCGCCGAGGTTGAACTCGACAAGCGCCTCGCGGCTCGGACGCTGCATGACGAACGCGTCGTGTTCCATAGTGAGCCCGCGAATGCCGAAGTTGGTTACTGTCATCGGCTCAACGCCCAACATCTGGAAGCAGGTACGGAGGTTCTCGGCGTGCCGCTCGGTCTCCACGGCGTGCTGGAGGAACGCGTTACTGACATCGCCCGGCGACGTTTCTGCCGCAAGGGCGGGCAGGACGTCGATGAGATGAAGCTCGGCATCGTACATGGCGGCGAGATCGTGCAGCAGGAGATTGCGTGGCGTGTCGATGGGCATGGCGCGCTCCTGGCGGTCAACGCCAGTGAAGGGTGGAGACCTCAGTGTGTTTGACGGAGTAGGCCCCTTCATTGAGGTTAGATTACTGCAATGAAATGGCCATACCTCTTGGGAGGAGTATCGCCGACCCCCTTACGGGAGCGACTGGCCAAGATGCGTCTCATGCGTTGGATGAGTTCGCTTCTCCTGCTCCTCCTCGGTCCGAGTGGTGATGTGCGCGCACAAGCGCCTCCGCGGACGCTCACCAGAGCGCTCGACGTGGGCCTTGGGGTGGGCTACGGTTATGGTGGCCCGCCACTCCGGCATCGCGGCCAGTTTGCGGCTGGCGTCCTGTTATCTGAGCCGATACGCGCACTGCGACATGGCGCACTGCTATTCGGCGTGAACGGGTCGCTCAACCTGCCATCCAATTTGTCTGCCTGCGTCACCGACCTCGGTATTTCGCCAGGCGGCTGTCGCGACTATCCGGGGCATGTCGGGCTGAGTGTGCTCGGCGGGTGGGCCCGGCGAGACGATCAAGGGAGCGGTGTCCGCGTGTTCGCCGGTCCGGGCTACTTCCACACCATGGACGACCGCAACGGGATCGGCCTGACGGCGCGCGTCGACGGCGCAGAGCGCATGTCGTCCCGGCTCTCCTTCGTGTTCTGGGCCCAGGGACATCTACCGCCTTCACCTCGTGGCGAACGCTTGTCGACGCTGACGGCGGGAATCGGACTACGCGTGCACTGAGCGGAGGCGGAGCGTGCAGCAGGTAGCCAGGGGCCACCATGGACTCTTGTGAGCGGTGCCGGTGAGTCAGAAGGGTGGCGAAGCCAGCTCGCCAGTCGGATCGATATCGACTGGTCGCTCAAGCTTTCCGGGACGCGACCGAAGCTTTTCTCCCGGGTGGTCATCTGGTATCAGGTTGCGTGCATTTCGTATGCCGCCGGAGGGACTGGTGATCATTTCAGCGTATCTGTTGGGACCGACGATTGCCGCCGGTACCTCTTCAATGTTCTCCGTCAATTCGCGATGCCTGCTTACTCAAGCCCCTACCAGCGATTTCGTGCGCAGACCAGTACGTGTCTGGCTGCGGTACTGCTCCTGTGCATCGGACAGTGGCGATGGGTCGCCAGCGTGGCCCACGATCTCGAATCGGTACCACAACAATCCGATCTCACCGGACGTCAGCGGACGCTTGCGCAGCGATTTGGTTTTAGTGTTCTCGGCATGATTCAGGCGCCGACGCTGGAAGATCGCGCGTTGTTGGACCTAGCGCAGCAGCGCGCGCGCCGCGAGCTGACGGCGATGCACGCGCAGCTCGCAGCACATCGCCTTGCTCGTGATGAACCGGCAGATCCGCTCAGCGATCAAGTCACATTCGCGAGCGCCCACCCTTCACTAGAACGGTTGCTCCATCAGGCTGACACGCTGATGACCGCCCGTCGCTCCGAGCGTCGTGGCGCACTGACCACAGGCGAGACGGCAACCTTCCTCGCGACGGTTGAGGCCTATGTGAGTGCCATCGACCGCGTGAACGCGGCGGATGTGGCGTGGGCCGATGCGAGGCTGCGTACCCTTGACCGGACACAACTGGCCGGTGTCCTGCTCGTTATGGGGGTGATCGGCGCGTTGGTCCTGCTGGTACTCCGTCCAACAGCGGCGCGGATGGGTGCGCTCAGTGACCGGGAACACGAGGCCAATGAACAGCTCACACGCCAAGCCGAGGCGCTTCAACGCTTGTCTGATGCGCAGAACCTCAAAAATCACGCGTTGCAACAACATCTGACAACAATCGAGGCGCATCAGGAGCAGCTGGCGGTGATTCAGGCTGCGATCGCAGAGCGGGAGCAACGGTATCGGTCCGTGGTGGAGGCCGTTGCCGAGGGCGTGCTCCTGCTTGAGGACACGGAGCAATTGGTGGCCTGGAATTCAAGCGCGACGCGTATTCTGGGCGTCGGTGACGAGGAGATGGCCGGTCGTCGACAGCTCGACGTCGCGTGGGATTTCCGCGATGAGCAGGGTGCGCCCCTCTCCGGCCGTCGCAATCCGCTGGTCACCACGCTGCGTACGGGTACACCACACACGGATCTGCTGGTCAGCTTTCAGCCGGCGACGGGGAACCGACGCTGGTTGCGCGTGAACACGCGGCTGATCGAGACCGTGCTGCCGGCGGGTGCGACCCGTCGCTCGGCAGTTGCCAGTATTGTCGATATCACCGACGAACGACGAACGGCCGACCAATTGCAGCTGTTCTCGGTGGCCATGCAGCAAACCGAGCAGGGCATCGCACTGGCCGACGCGAACCTGTGCGTTTCGTGGGTAAATCCGGCGTGGTCGCGCTGCACGGGCTTCTCGCTCGACGAGGCGGCCGGTCAGTGCGTCAGCGATCTGCTGCACGGTCCGCATACGAGCGCCGAGACGATCGAACGTATGCGGGCGGCGCTTCGGGCGGGAGAAAGTTGGTCGGGCGAGGTCCTGAACTACTCCAAGGCCGGCACGCCCAAGTGGATTGAGCTGTCCACGACGCCGCTGCGTGACACGCTCGGTGTGATCACCTCCTGGGTGACTGTCCAACGCGACGTGACGGAGCGAAAGGCCGGCGAACGGGAGCGGCAGATGCTGGCGGCCGCACTGTCCGTGACGGCCGATGGCGTAGGGATTATCAGCGTGGGTGGTGGGCTCGAATTTGTGAATCATGCCTATGCGCGGGTACATCAGGAACGTCCCCGCGCGCTCATCGGGCAGCCCTGGTCACAACGGTTCCCTGCGGAGGAGGCGCTGCGTATCGAACGTGAGATTATTCCGCAAGTCACGCGATTGGGAGCCTGGAGCGGCGAAGTGACGGGGAAGCGCGCCGACGGGACGGCCTTTCCTCAAGGGCTCTCGATTACGCTGCTGCCGACGGGTGGGCTGGTGTGCGTGATGCGCGACGCCACGGACGCCAAGCATGCCGAACAAATTTTGCGTACGCAGGCGTCACGCGACGAACTCACCGGCCTGCTCAATCGCCGCGGTTTCTTCGTGACGGGAAATCAGCAATTGCTGGACGCGGAGCACCGCAAAATGCGCAGTGTTCTGTTGTTCGCCGATGCGGACCGATTCAAGCAGATCAATGATACCTACGGCCACGACGTCGGCGATCGTGTCTTGCAGGCCGTAGCGGCAGTGCTGCGCAACAACCTCCGCGCATCCGACGTGTTGTCACGCTTGGGTGGTGACGAGTTCACCGCGCTGCTCATCAACACACCGATAGAACACGCCCACGTGGTGATCGCCAAGATTGAGCGTGCGCTTGCCGCGCTCGGCGAGGCGGACGGATGTCCCTGCCCGATCACGTTGAGTATCGGGGTTGCTGCGTTCGACCCTGCCTCGCCGCAGACCCTCGACGCTCTACTGCGGGCGGCAGATACCAAATTGTACGCGGTGAAACAGTCGCACCATCGGGCGCGGGCAGCGTAGCATGCGCGCGGAGGACTGAAGAGGCAGAGGCGCAGCGGACGCAGAATCGGCGATATTGATTGCTGTTCTCCGCGACGCTGCGTCCTTTGCGTCGCTGGGTGATCGGTTCCAATCACCCAGTCCCGTCCCTCCGTTGCCTGCCCCTGCCTCCCCCGAGACCCCGATGCTGCTTCGCGTTGCGCGATCCCTCGCTCTGTTCCGGCTCCCTCGCCGCCTGCTCTCCGTAACGTTGCTGCTCGCGGCGGTACCGCTGGCCCTTGCCGCGCAGGCGGCCCCGGCGACCGCAACGCCCGGTGCGAAAAAGCCGCTCACGATGGCCGACTACGGCCAATGGCGTGCCATTGACGGTGCATCGATCGCCGGAGACGGTGACTGGGTGGTGTACGGTCTCCGGTTTGCCAGCGCACTCCCCGTGGACGCGAAGCCGGTGCTCAAGCTCCGGAACCTCCGTACCAACGCGGAAATCGAGATTGCCCACGCGTCGCAGGCGCAATTCTCACCTGACTCCCGCTGGCTCGCCTACCTCGTGGAGCCGCCCGCGCCAGTCCGCAGCGGCGCGCGAGGCGCCGATTCGGCGACGGCTCCGGCTGGTTCGCCACCGGGTTCGCCACCCGCGACACCGCCTACCACACCACCGCCCGGCACACCGCCCGTCGCGCCGGTCACCATGCCGACCGGCACCCCGCCGGTCGTGCCGGCCATCACGCCGCCGGGCGCAGTGCCCGCGCAGCCCGCCGCCGGGGCACGCGCGGTGGCGCCGCCACGCCGATATGAGCTGCGAGAACTGGCCACCGGCCGCACGATCACCTTTCAGGACATCCAAAGCGTGGCGTTCTCGCCAACCTCGAAGCACGTCATGCTGCGCCGCCGTCTCGCCAGCGCGGCCGGCGCTGGCGCTGCGGCGGCAGGCGGAGCCCCTGGTGGCGGCGGTCCGGGCGGTCCCAGCGGCGCAGCTGGCGCCGGTGCGACGGTGGGTAATGCCCCCCGCGGCGTTGACGTGTTGGTGCACGCGCTCGAAACCGGCCGCACGCAGTTCCTCGGCAGTGTCGGTGACATCGCCTTCAACAAAACCGGCACGCTGCTCGCCTACACCGTTGACGCGACCGTGCGTGATGGTAACGGCCTGTTCGTGATCGACCTGCCGAGCGGTCGCACCGACGTGATCGACAATGATTCGTTGCGCTACACGCGGCTCACGTGGAACGACCGCGGCACCGGCATGGCCGTGCTCAAGGGCCGTGAGGTGGAGCGGATGCGTGAGCGCGACAACCGCCTGTTGGTGGTGCCGGATGTTGCGGCGCGCACGTCGGTCTTGTTTGATGCGTCGAAGGTCGCGGAGTTTCCGAAAGGATTCATGGTGAGCGACCGCGCCCCGCTTGCTTTTAGTGATGACGGCGCCCGTGTGTTCTTCGGTACCATCGGACAATCGGCGGCGCCCGATACGGCTCGCCGTCGCAGCACCGACTCCATTGCGGATGTCGATGTGTGGCGCACGCAGGATGAGCGTGTGCAGTCGCTGCAGATGAACACCGTCGACGCCGATCGCAATCGCACCTACCGGCAAGCGTTCGACGTGGCGGCGCA
>JBBQUH010000040.1:0-33809 GCA_038212625.1 Gemmatimonadales bacterium
CCAAGCAGTAGGAGCGGAGCCAACCAGGAACAGCACGCGGCGTCCCGAGCGGGACACGTGTGACTACCCGTATGGGAGGTGACGCAACATGGAGTTCATGGCTCAGCTCGTGAATGCACTTTGGTCGGTTGTTTTGGCCGATATGAAGACCTGGGGTTAATCTAGGTCTAACGGATGGCGGGGCGCTCAAAAAACCATGAAAACAGGCATCGTCGCGTACGTGAATGCGATAGTCGCAGCAGGGTTCCTCGCCCTGCTCGGCCTGTATTTCTATGGTCCTATAATGGATATGAAGTACTTCGCAGGCCCCTGCTTGCTCATGCTGGTGGCCGTGGCGGGTGTGTTCGGTGGCTACCGGATAAAGGGAAGTACGCTTGGTGAAGTGTCATTCATTCCGTATCTCGCTGCCGTCGTCCTGTTTCCCGCTTGGCAAGCGGTATTGGTTGTGGGAATTGGCGCCTTGTTTGCTGAGCTCCTCCGGCCGAAGCCTGCGATCAAGAGGGCATTCAATCTCGGGCAAGTATTGCTTGCGACATCCGCGTCGGTGGTCGTTTACACTGCATTGGGTGGTGTCTCCCTTCAGATTGATCGGTCCTTTAATCCCTTTGCGCACAGCGCTGCGGTCTCCACCTTTCTGCTGATCAACACCTTCGCTGTCGCAATCGCTATCGGTCTTGCAGAAAAAAAGAGTATCCTTAAAACGTGGTACACTGGAAACATCGCTGGACTCCTCTTTGATGTAGTAGCGATTTTCGCCGTGTACATATTCGCAATTGTGTACGTAGATTGGGAACTCTGGGGGGTTGTTGTGCTTGGGACGCTGTTGGTTGGTATTCGCATGACCTATCAATCTCGGCATCAACTCGAGACAACAAACAGCGAGCTACTAGAACTCTTCGTGCAAACAGTCGAATTTCGTGACCCGTACACGTCCGGACATTCGCAGAGAGTCAGTCGCTATTCGCGGATTATTGCAGAGATGATTGGGCTCGGCCAAAGGGACATCGAGAAAGTATCGAAAGCTGCACTCCTGCATGATGTTGGGAAAATCCACGAAATTTTTGATCCGATCTCTTCAAAGCCCGGCCGTCTCACAGCGGAAGAACGAGCGATTATGCAGTTGCATCCGGTGAAGAGCGCGGAGCTAGTGGCAAAAATCACGGATCTCGTGGAAATCGTACCCGCTGTCCGACATCACCACGAGAACTGGGATGGCACCGGATATCCTGATCAGCTGTCAGGTAGGGATATTCCGCTAGGTGCGAGAATCATCATGTTTGCTGACACTATTGATGCGATGACGACGGACAGGCCTTATCGAAAGGCTCTCTGCGAAGCAGATGTGGTAGCGGAGATTAAGCGCCATCGTGGATCTCAGTTTGACCCTGATATTTGTGATGCACTGCTAAGCTCTCAGTATTTTCATCGGTTGTTCGACAAGAATGACACTGGGCGTGTTCACTCACTCACTCAGATTCTTGAGATTGTGCGAATGCGTCGAAAGACTCCTGCGGTTGCTTAGCTATCCGTCTCACTGTGTAGATCATTGCCAAGGCGAGCGATAGAGCACTTCAACTCCGCGGAGAGAGGAGAAAGGTCTCTCCGCTGCATTGTCACGTAATTAGAAACAAGAACGCTTGCGACGTCTTTCTGCTGATTTCGCGCAAGCCCGTCGACAATACTACTAGTAAGGAAGTCACTCGACCCATAGCAGCTCGTCTCAACATGGCGGAGTCTAGCTACCGTGAGAAGAGCATCAGAGGGGTACCAATCCGTTCGCATGAGATTTACGCCCAATTCTAATGCAACCGAAAACGCACTAGCCCGAACTACTGGTAGCCTAGGAAGTGTCCTTCGGTATGATTCGAGGAGAACAGATGCCGCTTGGTAATCGCCGCGTCGGATCGCGAGGCGACAAAAATGGCTTGGAATGAAGTTGGACGCGATCGCTTCTTCCGCTGACAGCGAATGATCAGCAAGCTTTGACGCCCATCCCTCACTTTCATGGAGATCTCCTTCGTCAAGTGCGATCGAAGAAAGCTGCCACAGCGGATAGAGTTCAAGACCCGGACTCTTCAACACGCTGGCAATGCGCAGGCTTAACTTCAATGCTGACTTCGCAGATGCGAAATCACCCGCGGATCTCAGTGCAAATCCACTACGCACTGCATTCCGATAGGTCACTGTTGATGCGGTGCCTGTTTCAGCTAAGCGCAGTACTGAGGAGGCCAGAGTCGCAGCTTTTCCTCTATCGCCGAAGATTGTATGAAAGATTAGTCGAGGATGACTGAATGCTGTGGAATCTGAACTCCCGGTCTCCAAGTCATCGATAACTAATTCTGCGCGCTTCGCCGATAGCTCATCGCATGTGTTTGACGAGATGACAAGCGTGATTTCCGCTGCGCGCAATCGCGTTGTCCACGGTATCTGGCGGGTCTCAGCAACATCGAGCGCAAACGTCACCAGTGAGTCTCTTTCGATGATCGGATCGGCTCTATAAGCGGAGTCGACCCATGAAAGGAGAGATTCAACCTCTTTTGAACTAAGGCAATCAAGCTTATGTGGCAGTGAGAATCTATCCGGGCAAATCGAATACGACCTTCCATACTGGCCAGATTCGAGCTCGAGTCTAGCGAATAGTTCGGTAAGAAGAGGGTTGTTTGGAACTCCACCTAAGTGCTGAACTGCGTCATTTAGCGTGCGCAGAAAGACCTGGGGTCGTCCAGAGTCGATTATGGGATCGGAGTGTTTAGTCATCACACGGAATAGCTCCTCATAGGAGCCAGCGAGTGATAGCTGTTCGATCGCCTGCTCAAGAACCTCTGTGGAGAAAGTCTCCTCGTATTCCGAAAGGAGCGCGTTCGATATTTCGATTCGCAAAGTGGTCTCCACGAGCCATGACATCCGAGTAAGTGCGGATCGTGCAATGAGCTCGTGTACACCGATCACCCCATTCGATGAACGAGACAGACAATTCGCCTGTTCTAGCTCACCCAAGAAATCGAGAAACGTATGTGTAGGAAGCTGTAGAGCATTCTTTACCCTGCGGATACTTGCGAAACGTCCAAGGAGCGTAATCGTCTGCAGCGACTTTCGTGCTCCGAGCGAGACGCGGTCGATTCTCTGGTCAATTAGCGCATGGAGGCGAGCCGGAACTCCGCCGGCATCACCCGTTTCTATCCAATGATTGACTAATGAGTGAAGCAACAGAGGGTTACCCTCGCACGAATTTACGAACCACGTCATTAGGTAATCGTCTACTACAGCGGACAGATCGTGCGAAATCGCATTCGCTAGGTGAGATAGGCGCTCGTTCGTAAGCTGGGGTAGATGCCGAAATAGTAGGTTGTTCGGAATTCGCTCAGGGAGTTTGGCTCGAATGGATTCCAGCCGGGAGGTGAGAACGGCCTGAAGCCGCATTGCGATCACACGTTCCGTGAGATCCGAGAGGAGCTCCCAGGAATCATCGTCGATCCACTGGACGTCGTCGACTATGAGCAGAATTGGACGTTCTTCAGAAACTGCCGCGAACAGATCTATTACGGCATGACGAAGTGATCGAGTGCGGCTATCTCGCATGCGCTCGTCAAAGTCATCGAAATCTTGAGCCGAAGAATCGATACCGTTCGCTGCGGCTCTATCGTGGCGTTCGGTCACGATCTCGTGTGGTTTCGAGGGCGCGGTGATTTCTTTACCGAGCAATCGAGAGAGGAGCGAGAGGCTCTCAGGGGCGCATCCAAGAGCTCCCGGGAGTTCCGATAGGTCCTCTAAAGTCTCGATAAACGCACGGAGCGGTCTGGCTCTATCACTCTCCCGACACTCCACCCGAATCGTCCGAAACCCTTCAATCATCGCTACCTTCTCCAATTCCGCCGTTAGCCGAGTCTTTCCGATCCCGGCCGGACCGTGCAGCAGCACCGCGCTGCCGTCGTGCCACCGGGCGCGGCGCATGGACAGCGTGAGATCTGCCATCTCTTCCTCACGACCCACGAAGTGACGCTCGGTCGGCGCCAGCGACACCCGACTGCGGGTGGGGGGCTCCGTGAAACGGCGACGGAGTTGCGTTGCGGGTAACCGGATCTCGCCCGCCCCCGGGCCGAGGTCCGCCAGATAGCGGTCGAGAATCGCGATCGCTTCCGCCTTGGAGCCCGCCATCATCGCGCACTCGGCCAGCGCCAGCGTCGCATCCTCGTTCAGCGGATCGAGCGGCAGCAGCCAACGCGACATCGCCTCCACTCCCATCCAATCGGCACGGGCCCGACGCGACCGCAACTGTTCCACCAGGATCCGCCGCACCTCCGCGTGCACCGACTCCCGCTCGCGGTCCAGCCACTCCTGAAACTCCGGCCATGGCGCCTGAAATCCCGGCAGAAACGAGCCGAACGGCTCGTGGCCCCGCGTGACGTCGCGCTCGAACGCCTCCCGGCTGCGCTCCACCGAAAAGGTGCGATCCACCTGCGCCGCCGCCAATCGCACCGTCTTGCCCGCGAGGGCGACGTCCACCCCGAAGGAACGCAGCTTGTACAGGGACTGACGCAGATTCCCACGCTGTCGCACGTTGGTCATGCCCGGCCAGCACTCGCGCAATAGTTCCTCTCGCAGCACCGTCAGACCCGGCGAATACGCCAAACGCACGAGCAGCCAGAAGAGCGTGCCGAACGAGGGATCCATGCGCAGATCACCCACCATCACGATCGCCGCGCCCAGCGTCTGGTACCGCAGGCTCGGCGCCTCGGCCGTATCCCGGCTCGGCATCCCGGAAGCATCGCGCTCCGCAGAATCCTCCACGGGCGGGCTGTCGTCCGCCGCGCCAGCCGCACCGGCCACACCGGCCACATCGTCCGCGCCATGGTCCGTCGACGGCTGCGCGCCCAGCGGCCGGCGGATGGTGTGGCGCGCAGCAATCCGAGAGCGAGGACGGGCCATGGGCGCTTCCGAAAAGGGAATGGGCACGCGCTACCAACCCCGCGCACCACCTGACGTGTATCCACGGCGTCTCCGAGGACTCACCCACAATCATGCGCGCCTGTCATTCAATTGTCAGCGCTAAGACTTTCCCACCACTCGGCGCTCTCTACGCCCTATTCCCTTGCAAAATGCCAGAAAGGCGACCTCCGATATCGGGGCCGCCTTTCACAACGTCATTCGTGTGGTCCCTCATATAGCGTCGCACTACGGACACTCGATCAACGATTCGATCCGCACACCATCCGCCTCCGCTTGGAAATTCGGCACCATACGGTGCCGAAGCACGGCCTGCGCGACCGAACGCACGTCGTCGATATCCGGCATCGCCCGCCCGTCCATCGCCGCTCGCGCCTTCGCTCCCAGCACCAAGTACTGCGAGGCACGCGGTCCGGCACCCCAGCTGACATACTGTTTCACCCGCGCGGTCGCGTCGGGATCGTCAGGCCGCGTGCTCCGCGCCAACCGCACGGCATACCGGACCAGCGTCGGCGGAGCCGGTAACCGCCGCACCAAGCGCTGCAGACTCAACAACTCGGCGCCGTCGAGCACGGGTGTCACCGTGCCCTGCGTGTCACCCGTCGTCGACTGCACGATCTGCTCCTCTTCCTCGCGCGTGGGATACCCCACTTTGAGCTCGAACATGAACCGGTCGAGCTGCGCTTCCGGCAGCGGATACGTCCCTTCCTGCTCAATAGGGTTCTGCGTGGCCAGCACGAAGAAGGGGCGCGGCAGTTCGTACGTCTGTCCCGCGACGGTGACCGTGCGCTCCTGCATGGCCTGCAGCAACGCGGCCTGCGTTTTCGGTGGCGCTCGGTTGATCTCGTCGGCGAGTACCATGTTGGCGAACACCGGACCGGGCGCAAAACGGAACGCCCGCTTGCCGGTCCCGGCATCCTCCTCCATCAACTCGGTGCCCGTAATGTCACTTGGCATCAGATCGGGCGTGAACTGCACGCGCGAGAACGACAGGTCGAGCGCCTGCGAGACCGTCTGAACGAGAAGCGTTTTGGCCAGCCCCGGCACCCCGACCAGCACCGCGTGGCCGCCGGCGAGCAACGCCGTCATCAGATCATCGACCACCTGCGCCTGGCCCACCACACGGCGCCCGATCTGTTCGGCCAACGCACGGCGCGCTTCGGCAAGGCGATCCAGCAGAACAAGGTCCGCACTCTCAGTGGGCGTCGTCACAAAGTCCGTGGCAAAGACTGCGAGAAAAGAAAAAAGCGTGATCCCTCATGTACGGGGCCACGCCACAGGTCGTTGTCGTACAGCGCACGTCAGCGCAGGGCAAACTCCACGCGCTGCTCCACAGGATAATTCGCACTGCGCAGATGCGCCACCAACGTATACTGACCCGGCGCCGGCGGCGACCATCGCTCATCATACACGGCCGTATCGTGCGAGTCGAGCAACCGGTTCCGCATGGCCTGCGTAAACAGCCGCCCGGCACTCCAGCGCCATACCTCGCGGCCCGTGGCGTCGAGGACGATGAAGTCATGCGTGCGGCCGTCCGGAAACGTCAATTCGACCCGCTTGCGCGTGTCGTTGAGCACTTCGATCGCGAACCGCACGTCGCCGCTGGCCGTGTCCACCATCACATGCGACGTGACCCCCTGATCGGACCACACCGTTGCACGCGCGCTCGACACCGAACTCGAGGGTCGCGGCCCACACGCGAAGACGAGCCCGGCAGCAGCCAGCAGCGGAACGATGATGCGTGCGAGCATCAGGGTAGTTGAGGAGATAGCTGTGACGCGATGACGAGGATCAACAGTGAACCCCCGCAAGGAATTGGACGCTCGACTGTCACAATTCGATACTCCGCCACGTTATCAACGCCCGAGGCGTCTGTCAAGCCACAATTGACGCGCTAAGTGACGATGTGGCCTGATCTTGACTGCCATCGCCGATGTTACGGCATTTGTTCGGTTTCAGTCAGAGTGTTCGCTTGCGAAATATTTCACAAGCCTCTAGGTTCCTCCTTCGTATGCCTGAAGACCCGAAGTCGCCTTCCCCCCGGACCCGGCCCGACGACGAACAGTCGCCCTGGGCGGTTGCTGGGCTCGGCATGCAGTTCTTCGTGGCACTGTTGATGTTCGTCTATGTCGGCACGTGGCTCGACCGCCGGTTTGGCACGGCGCCACTGTTTTTACTCAGCGGCGTTTTGGTGGGTGGAGGCGGAGTGTTCTTTGTGGGCTACCGGCGTCTGACCGTGCCGCGCCCTTTGCGTGACCCGGACAACAACGAGACGTCCAACCGATCGTGACCGTGTCCGGAACTGCTCCTTCGCGTTTTTTCAATGCGCTGCTGGCCTTTGCGGTGGCGCAGGCCTTGTTAGTGGGGCTGCTCGCGGTCGGCCTGACGCAGCTGGTCTGGACGGATGGCGAGTCGGCGCGCGCGGTGCGGGTCAGCGCGTGGCTTGCCGTGGTGGTGCAACTCTTCACCTTTGCAATTGCGCGGCTGGTCGCGCGCGAGCAGGTGATTGCGGGATGGGGAATCGGTGTGCTGCTCCGCTTTGCCACGGTCGCGGCGTTTGGATTCTTCGGTGTGGAGGCGCTCGGGCTGCCGTCTGGGCCGGCGCTGATGTCGTTGGTGGGTTTCTACTTCGTCTCGACGCTGATCGAGCCGCTATTTCTGAACGCCTGATCCCGATGCAGTCGATGATCCGTTCGTTGTCTTGTGCCGTACTGCTCGCGCTGGCGCCCCTGGCCCTCAGCGCGCAGGAGTCGACCGATCACGCTCCGGCCGCGCCGGCGGCGGGACCGGTGGATTTTATTACCCCGCATATCACCGACGGGTCGCATCTCGAGATCCCCTGGCCGAACAGTCATCTCGCCAAGGAGATCGAACTGCCGAAGTTCGCGCCGGTGCGCATCGGCGGTCTCGAAGTCGACCTGTCGCCCACCAAGCATGTCGTGTTCATGCTGCTCGCCGCGTTTCTGGTGTCGGTGGTACTCATATCGGCCGCGTCCACATCGAAGAAACAGCATGAAACGGCGGGACGCACCAAAGGCTTTGCCGGTGCGATGGAAGCCATGGCGCTCTACCTCCGGAACGAGGTGGTGCTCCCGAACGTGGGCCACCACGGCGAAGCGTTCGTGCCGTTTGCGCTCACGCTGTTCTTCTTCATCCTCACGTGCAATCTGCTCGGGATGATTCCGTACGGCGCGACGGCAACCGGCAACATCGCAGTGACGGCCACTCTGGCGATCATCACCGCCGTGGTGGTGGAGATCGCCGGCATCCGCGCCAATGGCCTGGGATATCTGAGCACGATTTTTTACTGGAACAAAGAACTGCCGATCGTCATGCGCGTGCTCATGTTCTTCGTGATGTCGCCGGTGGAAATGGTCGGCAAGATCTCGAAGCCCTTCGCGCTGACGATCCGTTTGTTCGCGAACATGACGGCCGGGCACATCCTGCTCCTCGCGATCGTCGGCCTTATCTTCGCGTTCCAGAGTTGGGCGGTGGCCGGGGTGCCGGTGCTCATGGCCACGGCGATCAGCATGCTGGAATTGTTTGTGAGCTTTTTGCAGGCGTTCATTTTCACGCTGCTCGCCTGCGTGTTCATTGGTCAGATTCGCGAAGCGCATCATTAGGAGTGCGTCTCAGGGCTGTGAAACGTTTCCGGCGGCGCGTCCCTTGCCGCGAAACGTGGTAGCCGATCGAGCGATCGGTGAGACCCGTTGGGCTTCGGCCCGTCGACGGGTTCCGCGGTGTCCGGTCGTCGGGACCGTCGCAGGGCGTGCAGGACTTCACGACTATCTTCTCGGAGTTGTACGATGGAAATCATGGGTCTCCTCCAAAGCATTGTGCCGGTGGTGCAGGATCCGAAGGGCATGGCCATGATCGGCGCCGGCATTGCTGCCGGTGGTGCCGTGATCGGCGCGGGGATGGGCATCGGCCGTATCGGGGGGTCGGCGGTTGAAGGCATGGCGCGTCAGCCGGAGGTCGCCGGTCGCATTCAGACCGCCGCGCTCATTCTGGCCGCGCTGATCGAAGGCGCCGCGCTGTTCGGGGTCGTCATCGGCTACCTGATTCAGGCCAAGATCACGTTCTGATGCGTTCGCGCGCGGAGCGTCCACCCGGACGCTCCGCCGCACTCTCTTCTCCTTGTGGACTTTTCCATGTTCGCTTTTTCTGCTCGCCGCGCCGGCGCGCTCACTGCTGCCTTGATGGTCACCGCCACACCGGCGTTTGCGTCGGAAGCCGCCGAGGGCGTTCAGCCCAGTCTGCTCGACCCGAATATCGGCGTCATGTTCTGGACGCTGGTCATCTTTGCGGCGCTGTTCTTCGTGCTGTCGCGCTTCGCATTCAAGCCGATTTTCGCGGCCGTCGAGGCGCGGGAGAAGGCGCTCGAAGACGCCATCGATGGCGCCAAGCGCGATCGGGCCGAAGCGAGTCAGTTGCTGGAGCAGCAGCGCGCGCAACTCGAAGCGGCGCGCACGGAAGCGCAGGGCATCATCGCCGACAGCCGCGGTACGGCAGAAAAGATGCGCACCGACTTGCTGGCGCAGACCAAGCAGCAGCAGGAAGAAATGCTCGACCAGGCCCGTCGCGTGATCGAAGGCGAGAAGGCCTCGGCCGTTGCCGCCCTCCGCAGTGAAGCCGTCGACTTGGCGATTGCCGGTGCGTCACGCGTCATTGAACAGAACCTCGATTCTGCCGGCAACCGCAAGATCGTCGACAGCTTCCTTGCTTCGCTCGACGGCGCCAAGGGCGTGCGCTGATGCCGGCCGGCGTGCAGGGCGAATCGGTCGCTCGGAACTATGCCGAGGCGCTGCTCACCCTCAGTCGGAAGGCGGACGACGCCGCCGGCTGGGGTACCATGCTGCGCCAACTCGTGGACGCCATCGAAAGCGACGAGACACTTCGGCAGTTCCTCGACACCCCGCGCGTGGGAGCCGAACGCAAGTCGGCAGTCCTCACGGCGGCGTTGGGTGATCGGGTGCCCCATTTGTTCATGCGGTTCCTGCAGCAGTTGGTGAACAACCGTCGCCAGATGTTGTTGCCGACGATCGCCAACGAGTACGACACGCTGCTCGACGCGTCACAGGGCATCGTGCACGCGCGGGTGACGGTCGCCCGCGAAACCGGCGACGACGAGCGCGCGGCCATCGCGACGAGGCTGTCGAGCGTCGTTGGCAAGAAGGTCGTGCCGCACCTCACCATCGATCCGAGTATCCTCGGCGGTGTGGTGGTGCGCATTGGTGATACCGTCATGGACGGGTCATTGCGCCGGAAGCTTGGCGTGCTGCGTCGTCGCATGAACACGGGTCGTGCCTGAGTCGCGTCACGAGTCATCATGATGATGCGCGGGGGAGCATGCCAGTCACGGTGTGCTCCCCCGCGCAGCAGCAAGCTGCGCATGTCCGCGAACCGCCAACCGCCCTTTTCCGTGTTTCACCATGACCCAAGCTCTCGTACGCTCTGATTGGTCCGCTGCGGTTGGTCTGACGTTACTCGTGCTGCCCGCAGCGAACGTGTCCGGTCAGAACGCGACGCTGCCGAATCAGGAAAGCCGCGCGCCGCGCGTTCCGGCCGTGCGCGCCAGTACGCCACCTGGAAACGACACGGTGGGCTACTGGCAGCAGCGCGCCGACTACACCATCGTAGCCACGCTCGACGAGCGTATGGGCGGGATCCGCGCCACCGGAACACTCCGCTATGTGAACAAGAGCCCGGACACCTTGCGCGAACTCTGGGTGCATCAGCATCTGAACGCGTTTCGCCCCGGTTCCCGCTGGTCAGCGACCGATGAGCGCGAGGGGCGCCTGCGTTTTCAGGAGCTCGCCGAGCCCGACTACGCGTACGAGCGCTTCACGGCGGCGCCGCGGATCAATGGCACGGCGGTGTTGCCGGAGTATCCGCTGGCGCCGGATAGCACGGTGGTTCGCCTTGCGCTGCCGACGCCACTCGCTCCCGGCGATTCGCTGGTGGTGGACTTCGCCTGGACCGCGCGCACCAGCACGCTGGCGCGTCGGCAAGGACGGCGGGGCCGCAGCTATGATTTTGCCCAGTGGTATCCCAAGGTGGCGGTGTATGACCGCGGCGGCTGGAAGCCGAATGCGCTGGTGCCGGCCGGGGAGTTCTATGGGGAGTTCGGATCGTTCGACGTCACACTGGTGTTGCCCACCGATCAGACCGTGGGCGCGACAGGAGTGCCGGTGAGCGGCGATCCGGGTTGGGAGCGCGTCATGGCCCCCGGTAGCGCGAAGCCTCGGCTGGCCGCCACCGCGTATCGCGATCTCGCCGCTGCACCGCGTACAACCGTGCCAGCTGGCGCGCGCGCCGTGCGGTTCGTCGCGCGCAATGTGCATCATTTCGCGTGGTCCACGTCACCGGGCTTCCGATACGAGGGCACCCGCTACGTGCGGCCGCCGCAGCAGGCGTGGCGCTTCCCGATCTGGGATACGGTCTCGGTTCATGTGCTCTATCGGGCCGATGCGGCCGACGATTGCGCGCGCTCTGCGGCGTCGCTGGACGATGACGCGCGGTCCAACGTCGAGCGTGCGTGTGTTGCGACGTCGCTGACACAGTGGGAGAAGGGGCAGGCGTTGCGATACGCGCTCACGTCGTTGCGCTGGTTGGAGGGGTTGTACGGAGACTATCCGTATCCGCAACTGACGGTGCTCAAGCGCCTCGATGGTGGGGGGACCGAGTTCCCGATGATGGTGCAGAACGGGTCGGCGTCGCTCGGACTCACGCTGCACGAGGTGGGGCACATTTACAGCTACGGGATTCTTGCCAACAATGAGTGGCAGAGCGGCTGGCTCGATGAAGGGCTGACGTCGTATCAAACGGCGCTGCATGACGGTGACGTGCGCGTGCTGTTGGCCGCGCGGTTGGCCATGGCCAACGACCGTGATCCGTCGGCCCCACGCGACGCGGCCTTGGGGCGTGTGCGGACCGCGCTCGATCGCACGGCGTTGCAGCAGGCGCAGGCGGTGCGGGAGGGGAGTGCAGAGCCGATCGGCACACGCGGCGATCTGTTTCAGTCGTTCCCGGTGTACGGCCGCATGGTGTATGGTCGTGCAGAGTCAATGTATCAGGCGCTCCACGACGTGATGGGTGAAGAAGCCTTCCAGAGCTTCCTGCGCGCGTACTTCGCGACGTGGCAGTTCCGCCACGTGGATCGCTGGGCGATGCAGGGAGTGGCGGAGACGCAGCACATGAAGCCGCTGGGGTGGTTCTTTGATCAGTGGGTGGATCAGGTGGGCGTGATCGATTACGCACTGCGGGCTCCAGTCGTCCGACAGCAGGCGGGGGCAACGGGCCGCTGGGTAGTCACCGTGCAGCTGTCACGGGTCGGCACCTATAGACACCCGATGCCGGTGGGCGTGCGCACGGCCACTGGATGGACCGTCGTACGCGGCGATCCGCAGGCGGACGTGCAGTCGGTGCAGATTGTAGTCGATGCCCCGCCCGATGCGGTCTGGCTGGACCCATTTGGCAGCACCGACAGCCCGTCGGCGCGTTTCTACCGCGTATCGCTCAATGCGCCACAACGTGCCCGCTGAACCGGCGATGCCCTGTTGTCGGATGTTTTCTCTGTCCTTGGTTCAGGAGTTGTCGTCATGAGTGGTCGCGTTGACGTGCGTCATGTTCCCAAGCCGTGGGGGCACGAAACCATCTGGGCGCATACCGATCGGTATGTGGGCAAAATTTTGCACGTCAAGGCTGGGCAGGCGCTGTCGGTGCAGTATCACGAGCGGAAAGACGAAACCGTCTATTTGTTGTCGGGGGAGCTCAAGTATTGGGTGCAGTTGCCCGGTGAGACGGAGCTCCGCGATCAGCGGCTGACCACGGGGCAATCGTTTCGGATCACGCCGGGCACGATCCACTACATGGAGGCCGTGTCCGACTGCGATATCCTTGAGGCGAGCACGCCAGAACTCGATGATGTGGTCCGAATTCAGGACCGGTACGGACGGGAAGGGACCAGCGCGCCGTGATCCCGCCGATTGTGCGCTGACTGCGCGCTGTCTGCGGACCTCCATCGGAAAAAGGCGATGTCCTCTCGCGGGGGGCGTCGCCTTTCTGCATCTTGCATGCAGTCACTGCCTGCGACCGTGAGACTTTCTCCCCGCCCCACCGTGCCCACATGAAGATCATCATCCCGCTCGCCGGCAAAGGCAGTCGCCTTCGCCCTCATACGCACATCGTGCCCAAGCCGCTGCTCAAGGTGGCCGGTCGCCCCGTGATGAGCTACGTGATGGACGACGTGCAGCGACTTGGCAACGTGGAGCAGGTGGTCTACATCACCGGGCACCTCAAAGACAAAGTGGAATCGTACGTGCGCGCGATGTACGACTTTCCCAGTGTCTTCATCGAGCAGGCGGTCCAGGACGGAACGGCGGGCGCGGTCGCGCTCGCGCGCCCATACGTGGATCAGCCGGTGATGATCATCTTTGTGGATACGATCTTTGATGCCGATCTGAGCATCGTGAAGGACTCCGACGCCGACGGCATTATCTGGGTGAAGGAAGTCGAGGACTATCAGCGCTTCGGTGTCGTGGTCACCGACGCACAGGGCTTCATGACGAAGATCGTCGAGAAGCCGAGCACGCCAATCTCCAAGCGGGCCAATATCGGGCTGTATTACATCAAGAACTGGCAGCTGCTCTACGAGGGCATCGCGCATGTGCTCACCACGACGCCCAACAAGGGCGAGTGGTATCTCACGGATGCCTTCCAGTACATGATCGACCACGGCGCCCGCATTCAAGTGGTCGACGTCGACGGTTGGTACGACGCTGGCCAGCTGGAAACGCTGCTGGACACCAACCGCGTCATGCTCGAGAAGGGTCGGGCGCGGCGCCCTGCAACCTTGGGTGACGGAGCGACGATCATCGAGCCGGTGTACATCGAAGATGGCTGCACTATTGAGCACGCCACGATTGGTCCGAACGTGTCGCTCGGTGCCGGCAGTATTGTGCGCGGGTCGACGGTGCGGAATGCCGTGATCGGTGAACAGGCGCTGATCGTGAATGCCACGCTCCACGACGTATTCCTTGGCGATTCCGTAGTCGTAGAGGGCGTCACCGGGAGCATGACCATCGGCGATCATTCGGAAATTCGGGGTGAGGTATGAGCGAGGAGTCCGGTGCCGTTCGCCTGTCGCGGCGAGACCTGCTGACTGGCGCGGCAGCGGCCGCTGCCGCCGCCGCGCTCACAGCTGCGCCGGCGCGATTGCTGGCGAGCACCGACGATTGGCGCGTGGACCTCGCGCCACCGCTTCGCTCGAGTGCCGCGAGCATGCTCGGGGTGCCATTCGACAAGCATGGCACCGTGCGCGTGGCCATTGTGGGCACAGGGCTGCGTGGTCGCTCCGTGCTGGGAGAACTGTTGGCGATCGAGGGTGTGGAGATTACCGCGCTCGCCGATATCGCACCGGAAAAAGCGCAGCGCGCCGCCGACATGGTGACCAAGGCCGGCCGCAAGGCACCGGCGCTCTACACGAACGGTGAGCGCGATTTTGAGCGCCTCGTCCAGCGTGATGACATCGATTTCGTGTACACCGCCACCCCGTGGCCGTGGCACACGCCCGTGTCGTTGGCCGCAATGCGTGCCGGTAAGCACGTCGGGAGTGAAGTGCCCATCGCGCTCACCGTGGAGGAGAGCTGGGAACTGGTGGAGACATCGGAGAAGACGCGGCGCCATTGCCTGATGATGGAGAACTGCTGCTACGGCAACAGCGAACTCACGGTCCTGCGTATGGTGCGTGAGGGGGTGTTCGGCACGCTGCTGCACGCTGAGGCGGCGTATCTGCACGACCTGCGCAAGATTCTCTTCGAAAATCGCGATGAAGGGTTATGGCGTCGGCAGCCGCACACCGAGCACGACACCAATTTGTACCCCACGCACGGCCTCGGTCCCGTGGCGCAGTACCTCGGTATTCACCGGGGCGACAAATTCGAATTTGTGGTGTCCATGTCCTCGCCCGAGGCTGGTCTGTCGGAGTGGCGGGAACAGACCGAGCCCAAGGACAGCGCCAAGTGGAACGAGCGCTACAAGGCGGGCGACATGAACACGTCGCTCATCAAGACGGCGAAGGGGCGCACCATTCTGCTGCAGCACGATGTGGTCAATCCGCGCCCGTATTCGCGCCTCAATAATCTGCAGGGATCAAAAGCCATCTTCAACGACTACCCGGCCCGGTTGTACATCGATGGCGCGGCCGGAGGAGAACGCTGGACGCCACTGTCGGAGTTCAAGGGCAAGTACGAGCACCCGCTCTGGACGGCCGTGGGCGATATGGCGCGCAAGAACGGTGGCCATGGCGGGATGGATTTTATCATGGCCTATCGTCTGGTGCAGTGCATGCGCGAAGGGCTCGCGCCGGATTTCGACGTGTACGACGCCGTCGCGTGGAGCGTGCCGTACGCGCTCTGCGAGCAGTCCATCCGGAAGGGCAGTGCCCCGATCAAGTTTCCCGACTTCACCCGCGGTGCCTGGCGGAATGCAACGGCGCCGCAGGGGCCCAGCACGACATGATCCGCACCGCCGCGATTCTTGCGGCGGGTCTCGGCACGCGGATGCAGCGTGCCGACGACGCGGTGCCACTGGAGGCCTCCCGGGAGGCGGCAGCCCAGCAGGGACTCAAGGGCATGATTCCGATCAAGCGCCCGTTCCTCGATTACGTGCTGTCCGCGCTGGCGGAGGCCGGGATCGTCGAGGTGGTGCTCGTACTCGGGCCGAATCATGACGCGGTGCGTCGGTATTTCACCCACGAGTCACCGCCGCAGCGCGTCCGCATCCGATTCGCCGAACAGGCGACGCCGCAGGGCACCGCCGATGCCGTGTGTTGTGCGGCGTCGGTAATCGGTGAGGAACCGTTTCTTGTGCTCAACGCCGATAACTATTACCCGGTGGAGGCGCTGCGTGCGCTGGCAGCGGAGCAGAGTGCCGGTACGGTGGCCTTTGATCGCGAGGCGCTGGTAGCGTTGGGCAATATCACGACCGAGCGCGTGCGCGCCTTCGCCATCTTGACGGTCAGTGACGACGAACGACTGGTGGGCATTCGCGAGAAGCCGGGAGCCGACGTGGACCTCACCAGCGAAGAGGCGCGTTGGGTCGGCATGAATTGCTGGGCCGTCACGCCGGCCCTCGTGGCCGCCTGTGCCGCGGTACCGCGCTCGGCGCGTGGTGAGTTGGAGTTACCGGAGGCCGTGGGACTGGCGATACAACACGGCGTGCCGATACGCGCCATCCGTATGGCGGCGCCAGTGCTCGACCTGTCACAGCGTTCAGATATCGCGAGCGTGGTCGTGCATCTCGCCGCGGTGGAGCCCATGCCGTGAGCTGCTCATGAGTTCGTTACTCCAGCCACTGTTTGTGCGCGCGGCGATGCAGGACGCGGGGTGGTCGCCCGAGGTGACGGCGGAGTATCGGCGCATGGTGCGGGACGGGCATCGTGTACTCGACGCTGCCAACGTGCCCGCTGATGCGCGTCGCGTGTGGATCGTGCCGGGGCGTGTCGAAGTGCTTGGCAAGCACGTGGACTATGCGGGCGGCCGGTCACTGCTTTGTACCGTAGAGCGCGGCATCGTGCTGGTAGCCCGGGCGCGCGACGATCGCACGACTGCCGTGCGTGATGTGCGCCGGAAAGAGACGGTGCACGTACGCTTTGACGGACCCAGCGTCAACACGGTGCCTTGGTCGGTGTATCCGCGCACCGTGCTCGGCCGCTTGGCGAAGAATTTCGGCGACAGTGTGCGCGGATGCGACGTCGCCATTACGAGCAATTTGCCTTCCGCATCGGGTGTGTCGAGTTCCAGCGCTCTCACCGTTGGCCTCACGCTCGCGGTGTCTGCGCTCTCGTCGCTCGCTGCGCATCCGGCGTGGCAGCAGACTCTCACCGACCGGTTGGCGCTTGCCGGCTACGTGGGCGCCGTGGAGAACGGACTGTCGTTCGGTGCGCTAGCCGGTGATCGGGGCGTGGGCACGATGGGCGGCGCGCAGGATCAGACGGCCATTCTGTGTAGCGTACCAAATGCGCTGGGGCAATTTGCGTGGGCGCCTGTTCGTTGTGAGCGCACGGTGGTGTGGCCGTCGGGGTATGTGTTGGTGATTGGCGTCAGCGGCGTCGTCGCGTCTAAGGCCGGCGGCGCCAAGGAGCGCTACAACCGCGCGGCGCGCACCGCGCACCGTCTGGTTCAGGCGTGGAATGCGTCCGTGGGTGGTCAGGCCACCACATTACGTGCAGCGATTGAGGCTGCAGCGGGCACGACATTGCCCACTGCTCTGCCGCCGTTGCTGGTGGAGACTGCGCGGGACGCGGCGGACGCGGAATTTTCGGCCCACCATCTGGAAGAGCGTCTCCATCAGTTCTTCGATGAGACCTTCATGATCGTGCCCGGAGCCGCAGCGGCGCTCGCCGAGGGAGACATGGGGGCGTTCGGGGGATTCGTGGAACGCTCTCAGGCCGGGGCGGAGCGTGCGCTTGAGAATCAGATCGCCGAAACGGTGCATCTGGTGCGCTACGCGCGTGATCTCGGGGCGGTGGCCGCCAGCGCTTTCGGCGCGGGGTTTGGTGGTAGTGTCTGGGCAATGGTCAAGGCGAGCGATGCGGAGCATTTCGCACGCAAGTGGCGGGAGCGCTACCTACGCGTGCACGGGAAGTCCACGCAACGTGCGACGTTTTTCATCACAGCACCGACGATGGCGGCGTTCGAGTTGTCAGACGAACTGCGGTAACGGCGTGGTTGCCAGGGCCACCGTGAGCGTGAGCAGTCGCGCGAGTCCGATGGCGCTGTCGGCGTCGTCGTACCACTCACCGGCTGTGTGCGCATCGCCTCCGGTGCCGCCGGCACCAACGCCAATCGCCGGAATGCCGAGCGCCAGCGGAATGTTGGCATCGGTAGACGCCGACGCCGAATACGGCGCGCGGCCGACGGCGTGGGTGATCGCTTCGGCGAGTTGCACCAGCGGATGCCGGGCATCGAGCGACCCGGCGGGTCGGTCGCCTAGCAGTTCCGTGGTCACCTGTATCGGCGGCAGGACGGTGCCACGTGATGCCCGTTGCGCCTGCTCGCGTGCCAGCGCACCGACTTGGCGTCCGAGCTGCGCCAACGGTGCGGCTTCGAGCGCGCGGATGTCCACGTCTATCCAGGCGTGCTGCGGAATACTCGTGAGCGTCTCGCCGCCGCCGAGACGGGTGACGCTGATCGTGGCGCGTGGACGCACGGCACGCGCGAGTTGATCGATGGCATGGATGACCGCACCGGCCACGTGCGCCGGATTCGGGACCGTTGCGTTGGCCCAGCTATGTCCGCCGCCGCCTCGGAAGTGCAGACGCACACGATGCGAGCCGATGGCGTGATGCATAATGGCGCGATCGCCGGGGCCGTCGATCGCCAACGCGGCAAACGTCGAGTCGCCGCGTGCCATACGATCGTCGAACAGGCCGCGGGCTCCGCACAGGTTGCCTGCCCCCTCTTCCCCCACGGTGGCCACCAGCACCACGGGACGCCGCAGGGCGCTCTGAATTTCCGGTAGCTGCAGCACGCGGCTGAGCAGCAGCAGAGCGGCCACGCCTCGGCTGTTGTCCCCGATACCCGGGCAATAGAGGCGCGAGCCTTGAGACTGCACGACGAGCGGCGTGTCGGGTGGGAAGACTGTGTCGAGGTGCGCCATACACACCAGCGCCGGTGCGGTCGCGACCTCTTGAGGGGGGGCGATCTCCCAGAGCACGTTCCCGGTGCGATCACGAAATCCCTGCGGTACGCCGTGCGACACGTCGCGAGTCTCACCGGTGGCCTGAGTTTGCGACAGCGTGCGCTGCACGAGGTCGGCGCGCGCGCCTTCAGAGCCGGTGGGAGCGGCGGTTTCGGCGATGCTGCGCTGCACGGCGAGCACCCACGGCGCGTGTTTCCGGCTGGCAATGAGGAGTGGCGACAGCCACTGTTGACAGGCGGCGCTTGCGGCAGAGGTGCGAGTGAGGGCCGGCCGCCGCGTCAGCACGGGCGGCTCCGCTCGTGGTTCGCTTCGTCTTTCACTTTCGTATTCGTGACCCCGATCTCCACCGCACGACTCGGTCGCAACGTGATTGCCCTTTCGGTGGTGAGTTTCCTCACCGATGCGTCGAGTGAGATCATCGCCCCGCTGCTCCCGCTGTTTCTGGTGGGGACACTGGGAGCCTCCGTGAGCATGGTGGGAGTGATTGAGGGGAGCGCGGAGACGGTGGCGTCGCTGATCAAGCTGCTGAGTGGATGGTGGTCCGACCGACTGGTGCGGCGCAAGCCATTGATCGTGGCCGGCTACGCGATCGCCTCGTTGGTGCGTCCGCTGGTGGCCATCGCGACGTCCGCCTCGCAGGTACTGGCGATCCGGCTCACGGATCGCGTGGGGAAGGGGATCCGGGGAGCCCCCCGCGACGCCCTGTTGGCCGCCTCCTGCCCTCCCGACCAGCGGGGCAGGGTGTTCGGTGTCCACCGGGCGGCGGACCACGCAGGGGCCGTGGTGGGCCCGCTGGTGGCCTTGTTTTGTCTGCAGTTGCTGATGTTGCCGGTACGTCAGGTGTTCTGGGTGGCGGCGGTGCCCGGGATGCTGGCGGTGCTGGTGGCGGTGCTCTTTGTGCGGGAGGCGGCGCTGGAGGGCGCCGAGGCGCCGGCGGACTTGGCGGACTTGGCGGCACCGGCGGCTGCGGAGCACGCCCCATCCGACGCGCGGAGCGCGCCGCTCCCAGCCGGTTTCTGGCGCGCCCTGGCGCCGATCCTGCTCTTCACCCTTGGCAATTCCACCGACGCCTTCCTGCTCCTGCGCGCCTCCTCGCTTGGCGTGCCCACCCCGTTCATTCCCGTGCTCTGGATGGTGCTGCACGTGGTGAAAAGCGCGGCGAGTGTTCCGGGGGGCGCACTGTCCGATCGGCTGGGACGGCGGCCGCTCATCGTGGCCGGCTGGCTGGTGTATGCCGCGGTGTACGGGGGCTTTGCGGTGGCCACGACGGCATGGCACGTGTGGTTGCTGTTCGCGCTGTACGGCGTGATGTTCGGCCTCACCGAAGGGGCCGAAAAGGCTCTGGTGGCCGACCTCGTGCCGGCGGCGCGGCGTGGCGCGGCGTTCGGCTGGTACCACGCCACGATCGGCATTGCGGCGTTGCCGGCCAGCGTCCTCTTTGGCGTGGTGTGGGACCGGTACGGCGCGCCGTCAGCCTTCGCGATGGGGGCGGCGCTCGCGCTCAGCGCCGCCCTGCTCCTGCTGGTGATGTTGCCGCGGGATCGCGGCCCGCCGGCACCTGCCGTCAGCGTTTGACCTTGCTGCCAGTGGGCCCGATGGTGCGGTCGAACAGATCGAGAATGCGCGTGTATTCGTCGGTCCACGAATCGGGTCGGACGAAGCCGTGGTCTTCGACGGGATAGACGGCGAGTTCCCAGCCCGTTTTGCCGAGTTCGATGAAGCGCTGCGTCAGGCGGATGATGTCCTGAAAATGCACGTTGGTGTCGATCATGCCGTGCGCCATGAGCAAGGGGTCCTCGAGCCCTTCGGCAAAGTAGATCGGCGACGAGCGGCGGTAGGCCAGCGAATCAGTTTGCGGTCGGTTGAGGATGCTGGCGGTGTAGCCCTCGTTGTAGTGTGCCCAGTCGGTCACGCTGCGCAGCGCCGCACCGGCGCCGAACTCCTTGGGCGCGTTGAACAACGCCATGAGCGTGATGAACCCGCCGTAGCTGCCACCGTAAATGCCGATCCGTTCCGGATCGATGCCGTGAGATTTTTGCAGATAGCGTGACGCGTCGACGTGATCCTGCAGGTCGCGGCCACCCATGAAGCGATAGATCGCGGTGCGCCAATCGCGTCCGTACCCGGCACTCGCGCGGTAGTCCACATCGAGCACCACATAGCCCTTCGACGCGAGCAAATGATGAAACATGTATTCGCGCGCGTAGCTGCTCCAGAAATCGTGCACATTGTGCAGATAGCCGGCGCCGTGCACAAAAATTACGGCGGCACCGTTCGGTGACGCTCCCACATCCTGCGGACGATAAATGCGCGCGGGTACCGCAACCCCATCACTCGCCGGCACCTGCACAATGGCCGGCGTGACCCAACGACCGGCACGAAACTCCACCGATGTGGACTGCGTGCGCACCGTGGCGCCGCTGCCATCGGCAAGCGCCAGATACAACTCCGGTGGCTGATTGGCGGTGGAGAACACGTCGGCCATGCGCCGGCCATCGGGACTCATCGTGACCGTGTGTCCACCGTGAGCGCGCGTGAGCTTCGTGCGCGCCCCCCCGCTCGTGGCCATGCGGTACGCGTGGCGGACAAACGGTGATTCCTCGCTGGTGTGCAGCAGAAACGTGCGGCCATCGGGCGCCACCTCGGCGCGCTCCACTTCCCAGCGTCCCTCGGTGAGGGCGCGCCGGTCGCTGCCGTCGGGGTTGGCGCTGTACAGATGCGCGAAGCCGCTGGCCTCCGAGGCAAACCACACGCGGCCATCGCGCAGGAAGCCCTGACACCCGCCGCACGGACCGCCCACCCACGCGCTGTCGTTGAGCGCTTCCACGGTGCGCACGGCGCCGGAGTCGCCCATCGTGCTCAGGTAGCGCCATTTGTAGTCGGGCGTGGTGGCCGTGAGCAGTGCCGTGGCACCGTCGTCGCTCCACCCCACCATGCGCACCTGCAGCGCCGCGCGCGTACTGTCGCCACCAATGGGGTGCAGCGCCTGCAAGCGACCGGTGACCACGTCCAACCGGTACGCGCGAAACCGCGAGGGGTTCTCCCCCACCTTGGCGCGGGTGGGAATGTCTTCGGTGAAGCCGCTTCCCGTGACGTAGCTGGGCACCTGCGCCACGCGCGCTGGTGTGGGGGGTGTGCTGACCGTGATCACCACCCCGGTGCGCAGGGTTGGCGCAATGCTCATCGATGCCATCCGCTCACCGGTGGGCAGATACACCACCGGTATGGCGCGGGCGGTCGCGGCTTTTCGCGTGGCGCGCGCTACGGAGTCAGCGCGTTGCTGGTCACGGACTACGGCGAGCAGCTCCCGTTGCTGTCGCTCCAGTGAGCCGCGCATTCCCGTGGGTGGCGCGGAATCGCGTGGGGCGGGGCCGGCGCGTACATCGGTGAGTTGACGAATCGCGCCGGTGGTGAGTGTCATGGCGAACGCGTTGCCTTCGCGCGCGAACAGCAGATGGCGTCCGTCGGTGCTGAAGCGCGGATCGCTCTCCACGGCCACGGTCTCCGTGAGTCGGCGGGCCGTGCCTCGCTTCGCGTCTACCAGATACAGATCGCCGCGCGCCGACACGGCGCGTGTGGCGCCTGCGGCATCGAGCGCTCCAGTCGCGAGGAGCGCGGCCACACTATCGCGATGGGCGTCGGTCACGAGTTCCGGCGCGCTGACATCACCCACCCGGATCCGATACGTGCCGCCGGGGGCATCCCAGGCGCTGCCGGCGGTGGCCCATTGGAAATACACCCACTGGCCGTCGGCACTCCACGTGACGCCTTGCGGTTCGCGCCCGAAATGCTCGGGACCGCGCATGATGTTGGGCACGCTCAAGTTGAAGCGGGCGGGCGCCGACGGCGCCGCTTGGGCCACCAGCGCGGATGGCGAGAGGGCACCGCCGGATAGCGCCAACGCGCAAGCGGCAGCGCAGGCGCCGTCGCGGGCTGCGACGAACACAGGGCGAAGCACGATCATGAGAGAAGTTTGGAAAAATGGGGAGGCCGCCGCGGACGGCGGCCCGTCAGCAGCAGCGGCTGCCCGGTCCGCGATAGCGGGCGGCCAGCCGATCCCGTTCAAACGAGCGGGCATCGAGCGGCATGCACTGGGGATGATGCTTGGCCATCGAGGCGAGGTACGTCTCGTAGTCGGGCGCCCCGATAATGCGGCGCACGATCGCTCCCACCCGGGAAATCAGGGCACGCCACGATCCCCGGGCAGTCCCGGAAGCGCGCTGGGCCGAGCGATCAGGCGACGTGGTCATGGTGTGACGGCTGAGGAAGCGGATGTGACGATTCAGTGACCCAGCGCACGATCGGTCGTAATGCGTGACCAGCCGGAACGCCTTGGGGCGGCCTGGCCAGCGAATGGGTCTCTTACAAGTATACGAGAGCGCATGCCCCCTGCACCACAGATTGCTCCCCGCCGCTTGCTGGTGCTGATGGCGCTGGCCACGTCGGGTCTTCTGGCCGCCGCGACGGCGTTCACGGTGATTGTGGCATCCACCGCGCAGCGTAGGCCCCTCCGTCTCGACCCGTCGACGTCCGCCGGACGGCATTTCGGGGCTGAGAATGCCAGCGCGGGCGAATCGTCCGTGATTGCGGCCCGCGATCTGGCCGATCCCAAGGGCGTTCGCGTGGCGGCGGTGGTGTCGAATGCCGCGCTGACCCCCGAGTACCGCGAGTCTGTTGCCCTCACCTTCGTGTCGCGCGGCGCCTGTCTGCGGGTGCGCGAAGTGCTGTTCGGACCAGACCGCGAGCGCTGGCAGGGGCTCGAGCGCCTCGATGTCGCTTTGCAGGATCTGCCGAGTCGCGACGTATCGGCCGCGACCCGCCGCGAGCTGTTGCGGAAATTCGAAACCGGGCTGGCAGAGGGTTCGCTGCGCAGCCCGGCGTTGGATATCGTGCTACGGGCAGTCGTGCCAGCCGCCGCCCGTGCTCGCATCTACTACTGTCACGCCGTCACGTCATACACGGCGTGACACAGTCCGCTCAGGCGACCTCGTCCACCAACTGCGTCCGCACGTAGGGCGTTTCGCTGGACACGGCCGGCTTCTGGCCGCTGATCACCTTGATCCATTCGGTGATCGACGCCGCAAGGATGACGACCACCGCCACCAGGAAAAATCCGGCCACGGCCGCATCGAGTCGATCATTAAAGATCAACCGCTGCGCAGCACCGGCGGCGCTGAGATTGGCCGGCAGCGTACCGGCTGCGATCTGGCCTTCGAGCAGTCGGGCGTGCGACAAAAAGCCCAGCCGGGGATCGCTGGAGAAGATCTTGGCAAACCCCGCGCTCGCCGTCACGATCACCAGCCACACCAGCGGAATGATCGTCACGAAGGCGTACCGGGCCTTCCCCATCTTCACGATCACCGTGGTGCCGACACACAGCGCCACCGTAGCCAGCAGTTGGTTGGAGATACCGAATAACGGCCAGAGCGAGTTGATGCCACCCAGCGGATCGGTGACGCCCTGATACAGAAAGTAGCCCCACATCGACACGAACAACGCCGAGCACAGCACCACGGCGGGATACCACGACACGCGACCCAGGGGCTTGTACACTTGGCCCAGCAGATCTTGTAGCATGAAGCGCCCCACGCGCGTACCGGCATCGAGCGTGGTGAGAATAAACAGCGCTTCGAACATGATCGCGAAATGGTACCACAGCGACATGGCCGCCTCGCCACCCAGCGCGCGCGAGAACAGATGCGCCATGCCCACGGCAAGGCTGGGGGCGCCACCGGTGCGCGAGAGCAGGGAGTTCTCACCCACCTGACGCGCCAGCGTTTCGAGCTCCGCCGCCGAAATGGTCTTGAACAGCCCCCAGCCATTGATCGCATCGGCCGCGCTCATGGCCGTGGTGCCGATCACGGCCGCCGGCGAGTTGATGGCGAAGTAGATGCCCGGGGTGAGCACGCAGGCCGCGATGAGTGCCATCGTGGCCACCAACGACTCCATCAGCATCGAGCCGTAGCCGATCAGGCGGGCGTCCGGCTCGCGGCGCAGCAGCTTGGGCGTGGTACCCGATGCGATCAGCGCGTGAAATCCCGAAATCGCGCCACAGGCAATCGTCACGAACACGAACGGAAACAACTTACCCGCGAACACCGGCCCGGTACCGTCGATGAACTTGGTCACCGGCGGCATTTCCATGTCGGGCATGACCACGATGATGCCTACGCCGAGTGCGAGCACCACACCAATTTTGACGAACGCAGACAGGTAGTCACGTGGCGCCAGCAACATCCACACCGGCAACACCGACGCGAAAAAGCCGTACACCATGATCGAGAGTGACAGCGTGGTACCGCTGAGCGTGAACAGCGGCGCCCACTCGGCAGACTCCGACACCCACTTGCCCACGTACAGCGCCAGGAACAGCAGGAGGAGCCCCATCGCGGTGGCCTCCAGCACGCGGCCCGGACGGATCCAGCGGAGGTACACGCCCATCAGCATCGCGATGGGAATGGACAGGGCGATCGTGACGGTACCCCACGGGCTATCACGCAGCGCGTTGACCACCACCAGCGCGAGCACCGAAATCAGGATGATCATGATGCCCAAAATCGAGACCAGCGCCACACCGCCCGCCACAGGGCCGATCTCCTCCTTCGCCATCTGTCCCAGCGACTTGCCGTCTCGGCGCACCGAGGCGCACAAAATGACAAAGTCCTGCACCGCCCCACCCAGCACAACGCCCACCAGAATCCAGAGGGCGCCCGGGAGGAAGCCGAATTGCGCAGCCAGCGTGGGACCAACCAACGGCCCCGGGCCGGCGATCGCGGCGAAGTGATGACCGAACGTGATCCACTTATTGGTCGGCACGTAGTCGCGGCCGTCGTCCAGCCGTTCCGCCGGGGTGGCGCGGGTGGCATCGAGGCCGAAGATATCGGCGGCGATGAATCGGCTGTAGAACCGGTAGGCAATCAGGTACGTGCAGACCGCGGCCGTGAGCAGCCACGCGGCGCTGATCGTCTCACCCTTGTTCAGGGCGATAGTAGCCAAGGCGCCGGAACCGAGAGCGGCGACGCCAAGCCAGGGGAGGAGTTTGAGAAAGCGGGGCACAGGCGGGGGAGAGGGTGGGAGTGACGAGTGTGGTATGGGCTCTGGGGCGGAGACTGTCAATGCATTCCGCCATCTTTGTGGCGGGTGGCTATCATTCGGACAGTGGAGTCTTCCCCGTCACTCGTCGATCCTTTGTGTATGGCCATCCCAGTTACGCTCATTCCCGGCGACGGCATCGGCCCGTCCATCGCTGATGCCACGGTTCGCATCCTCGCCGCCGCGGGTGCCGACATCGAATGGGACCGTCAGGTGGCCGGCATGGCCGGTATCGCCCGGTGGAACGATCCGATTCCTGATACCACGCTGGACTCGATCAAGCGCACCCGGGTGGCGCTCAAGGGACCGCTCGAGACACCGGTGGGCGATGGCTTCCGTTCCATCAACGTGGCACTGCGCAAAACGTTCGATTTGTACGCCAATGTACGGCCGGCGCACACCATCGTGCCGGGGCGGTTCGACAATGTCGACATCGTGCTCGTGCGCGAAAATACGGAAGGGCTCTACATCGGGGTCGAGCACTACGTAAAGATCGGCGATGACCCGAAGGCGGCCGCCGAATCGGTGGCGATCATCACGCGGCACGGCTCGGAGCGCATTGTGCGGTACGCGTTCGAATACGCCATCGCGCACAACCGCAAGAAGGTCACGCTCGTTCACAAGGCGAACATCCTCAAGTTCTCGCAGGGACTCTTCCTCGATGTGGGGCGGATGGTGGCGCGGGAATACGAAGGGCGCGTGGAGTTCGAAGAGCGTATCATCGACGCGATGGCGATGCACCTGGTCATGCGTCCCGAGCAATTTGATGTCATCGTCACCACCAATCTGTTTGGCGACATCCTCTCCGACGAAATCTCGGGCCTCGTTGGAGGGCTCGGCCTCGCGCCGGGCGCGAACATCGGCACCAACGCGGCAATATTTGAAGCCGTGCACGGTACGGCACCCGATATCGCCGGTAAGGGCATCGCGAATCCCGGCGCGCTCGTCCTCGCGGCCTGCATGATGCTCGAACACCTCGGCGACGCCGATCGCGCCACCCGCATTCGTGAGGCGTTCGAGAGCACCATTCGTGAGGGCGTGGTGTTGACCCGTGACTTGGGCGGGTCCGCCAGTACCGACGAATTCACCGACGCGGTCATTGCGAAGCTGCGCTGACGCTCGTGGTTGATCCGGTGCTGGAGGCGCACGAGGCGGTACGGTCGGTTCGGGTGCTCCACCTCTCGGACATCCACTGTGGTCGGCCCTTCGTGGCCGAGCATGTCGCGGCGGCCGAGGCGGTCGCGGCTGGGTCGCGTTTTGATGTCATCGTGGTGTCCGGCGACTTCTCGCAGCGTGCGCGAAAACGCGAATTCCGCGCGGCACGTGAGATCCTTGATCGATTCCGTGCTCTCGCGCCGGTCCTCACGGTGCCGGGCAACCATGATGCCGCCTGGTGGCGTGCACCGTTCGGCGTGGGAAATGCGTCGCGCCTCCACGCCCGGTACCGCACGTTCATCGACGACACGCTGGAGCCCACGATGCGCGTGCCGGGTGTTTCGGTGGTCGGGCTCAACTCCGCGTGGGGAACGCTCGCCCCGGCGCTCACGTGGTATCCGCGGGACTGGCGGGTGAAAGGCGGACTCACGCCCACCCAGCTTGATGCCGCCGCCGCGCGCCTCGCCGCGAGTCCAGCCGACGATCTCCGCCTGCTGGTGGTGCATCACAATGTGCTGCGTGGTCGGCTCTCCAATCGATGGGGGCTCAAGAAGCCCCGCGCCACGCTCGACCGTATCGTGGCCAGCGGCGCCCACGTGGTGTGCACCGGCCATGACCACGAGGAGCGCATCGAAGTGGTGACGCGCGGCGAGCAGTCGCTGCTCGTGAGCGCGGCGAACACGCTGAGTACGCGCATGCGGGGTCGGCGCCCCAGCGCGCTGAACGTGATCGAACGCACCGCCCATGGTGTGCAGGCGACGGCGTGGACTTTCGATGCCAGCGAACAGGCGTTCCGGCCGAGTGCGATGACGGCGACGCTGCCTCTCACCGCTCCGGCAGCGCCTTCGCCTCCCCGCTGAACAAGTCGCGCTGCGTCAGGTGCCGCTCCACGGCAGCCAGCAGGCCTGCCAATTCGGACTGCGCTTCGGCGAGAGCGCTGCGAAACAGCCAGCGGTACCACACCATCGACAAGCCGGCGGCGCCGGCGCCGAGCGCCACACCGGGAAGCGCTGCCAGAGCGAGCGAGCCCATCAGGCCGCTCAAGGCCACCGCACTCCCCGTCGCGGTCAGCGTTCCCGCACCACTGAGAATGGCCCAGTCGATGATGAGATTGCGACGCAGCCCTTCGCGCAGATCACCAGTGATCACCACTTCGCACATCGGGCGTTGACCCGTGCCGCGCGACTGCAACGTCACACTGAGATCAAATAATTCGATCTGCTCGAGGCGATACAACAGTTGGTTTTGCTTCGCCAAGTAGGCAAACGGATTGCCCGCGGCCTGCGCGGTCAGCCGCGGTACCGCGAATCGCAGCACACCACCATCGAGCGGATGACCGTTGACCGAATCGCTCACGCTCAAGCGGTAGGGATCGGCAGTAAACACGGCGCCAAGTGCCGCCAGCGTGGTTTTCGCACTGGCCGGAATCACGCGTGACACGCTGATCGACCGATCAGTCACCCCGAGCATCGTGGTGAACTGACGGTCGCGGCGTTCGGAGAGCACCACCACGGGCGACGGCGCGCCACCCGGCGATTGCCGCTCGGCGAGTGCCAGCGCGACGTACTGGCGGGAGATCCCGGCATCCACGGCAGCGGCCTCGACGTCGCGCATTCGATACGTGCCCGTGCCCGCCGATTGGTGGACGCCGGTGCCGGTACCGGCGCCCGTGATCGCGGCGTTCCGCTCCAACCGATGAGCCGCCTCGGCTTGCAGCTGCGCCGCGCGCTGCCACACCGCCTGCGCCTCACGCTCCGTCAGCAAGGCACCGGGCGCGGCATCGGCCACGGCTCGCTCCTCCTGCTCCGCGTCTCGGAGCGCGGCGTCCAGCGCGGAGGCCAACGCATCGGCGCTCGGGTAGCGGGTTGCGGGATCCTTGCGCAGGCAGCGGGCAATAACGTCACAGACGCTCGTGGGGACGACGGGGGCGACATCGCGCAGCCACGGCGCCGCCTTCTGCACGTGCGCCACGAGCACGCTGGCCGGGGTGCCGTCAAACGGCACCTGGCCACTGAGCGCGTGGAAGGCCACACACCCCAGCGCGTACAGATCACTGCGGCCATCAAGTGGCTCACCAGTCACCTGTTCAGGACTCATGTAGTGCACCGAGCCCAGCACGTGCCCGTCCATGGTGAGTCCGCCGGCGGCGAGCTGCGTATCATGCGCGATACCAAAGTCGGACAGTACGGCGCGCCCGGACTCACGATCAATCAAGATGTTGTCCGGCTTGATATCCCGGTGCACTACCCCGCGCGCGTGCGCGTACGCCAGTCCCCATGCCACCTCGCGGAGGATGCGCACCACGTCGGAGGCGGGCAGGATACCGCGGTCGCGGATGCGATCACCGAGTGATTCGCCGTCGATGAACCGCATCGTGAACCAGACCGTACCCTCGGTCTCGTCGGCCCGGTACACGTCGATGATATGGGGGTGCTCGAGACGCGCGCTCGTACGCGCCTCCCGAAGAAACCGCTCGCGCTGTTCGATGTTGGTCTGCTCGGCGAGCAACACCTTGATCGCCACATTCCGGTCCAGAAAGCGATCCCGTACCAGCCAGACGGCGCCCATGCCCCCTACGCCCAATGGACGGATGACGTCAAAGAGCGCGGCGAGTGCCAACGGAAGCGGTGGGGGCATCATGGACGTGAACTTATCGGCCAGACTGCCGGACGGCAGCGGGAGACAGAGATTTCGCGCGCAGGGAGCGACGGAGCGATCTACCTGCGGCAGCACGTTGCGCTGCAGCCATCGGAGGCGCCATTTTCCCCACGATGAGTCTTTTCGGCTGGCAGCTCGGTTTTGATTTTTTCGGCACGGCGCCTGCCGCGTCGAGCAAGCCGTCGCCGGTCGTGTCAGAGGGCGTCCAGCCCACGCCTCCCAAACCTGCGGCCCCATCGGGGCCTTCGCTGCCGTTATTGGCCGCTGCATTCGCCGTCACGCCTGCCCCCGCAGACGACCATCGGCCGGCGCGTGGTCGCACCGCGCTGCGGGCACGCACGGCGGTGCTCTATTCGCGCCTCGAGGACTTCGGCCTTCGCGGGGTGGACGGCCTTGTGCTCATGCGGACACGCACCGTGATGGTCAGCCTCATCGGTCGCACGTTGCGTATCCACGAAGACTACGCCGAGGCGCCGGAGTCGGTACTGCGCGCGATCGTGGCGTTTGCGGTCGCGCGCACCAAGCATGAACGCGTGGCGGCACGCGAGGTGATTCTCGCGCACGATGTAGACCGGGCGCCACCTCAGCGTCGGCGCGAGCCGCCCCGTCCCGGTGATCTTTCGTTGATTGCGCAGCTCACCGAAGCGCATCGCGACCTCAACGCCAGGTGGTTTGCGGGCGCGCTCTCCACGATTCCCATCGGGCTGTCGGGGCGCATGGCCACACGACTGGGCCACTTCGATCCGGGCTCACGGCACACGACCGCAGAGATCGTGATGTCGCGCACGCATGTCATCAAACATGGCTGGCGCGAGGCGATGCACACGCTGCTGCACGAGATGGTGCACCAGTGGCAGCATGAGACGGGCCGGTCGGTGGATCACGGCGCGGCGTTCCGCGATAAATGCCGCGAGGTGGGGATTACGCCGGCTGCGCGACGGGATGTCACACCGCTCGAGCTGAGACGGAAGGGACGCGCGGGATAGTTGCCACACGGTTGCGGGTGCGATCGCGTTCCACGAACGATTCATAAGAGATTTGCAATGCGCCACGGCCCCCGATCATGCGCTGATCGGGGGCCGTGGTCTATTCATCAAACACGGCAGTTACGGCGTGATCGTCGACGTTCTCGATGCGAACCGCCATGTGCTCCCTTCACCGGGAACGCCGATCGTTCCGGCGATCCCGCCATTCGCCGAGAGCGCTGCGGTCGTGGCCACGCCTGGGCGCAGTCCCCAGTTGGTGTTGAAACCGCTCACGCCGGAGAGGTCGGGGAGTTCTTCCGCATAAGAACCCCCGGCGTTGTAGAACGCCCGTGAGGACGAGGTCGTCCACACGCGACTCGTGCCCTGGCCCGTTTGCTGAAAGGTCACTCCAATGCCGTCGCCATACTCCGCCTGCCACGAACCGCTGGCGCGGAGTCGGACGTACGGCGATGCACCAAGCGAGGTGACCGACGCTGCCGTCAGCTGCCCGCCCAACGCGATCGTACGATTTGCGAGTTCACGGTTGTACTGGAACACCCCACGCACGGTGTTGCCATCCTGTGCGCCGGCGGTCGCAAACACGAGGTGGAAGTCACCGGCCGCCAGACGGTTGCTCGGCACGCCGTACACCGTGCGGGGGCCCGTCGTCGGAACGAGCGAACCGAAAAGGAACGAGCCGCTCGTTCCGTTGCCGGTAGCGAACGAGGTGATGGTCTGCGAAAACTCACCGGCACCCACTCCGGTCACGGAGTACGTGGCAGTGGCCGGCGCAAAGGATTCCGCACCGGTGAAGTCGATCACGGGGATGGTTGATCCCGCCGCATAGTTCACATTGCGGCGGAGCGCCACGCGATCCGGAGTCAGCGACGGAATGAAACTGGCGTCGAGCGTCGTGGCGTAGCGGAAGGCGAGCAGGTCGCCGATGCCATCACCGACCTCGGTCATGCCGAATGTCGTGCTGGGACCAGTGGCGCTCCCGAATCCACCGTTGAGATATGCGCTACCCGTTTGCCCAGCGCCGAGGTTGGCAAAGCTGCCGTTGAGCGACTTGCCGAGCGGGTTGGAGGTGCATTCCTGCAGGGCGGTGGCCGCCATCTCCGTCGCCGTGAAGTTGAATACGGCCACGTTCGCTACGCCGTCCTCCAAGGGACGCACAATCGCCACCGAGCCGACGCCCGTCTGGCTGAAGCTGTACGTGTTGTTGGCACCCGCGGTGACCCGTGTCCACGCCCCCGAGGTGCCGCTGCGCACGGCAAAGAATAGCGGCAAATCGGTCGGATCGCAGAAGCGCCACGCGATATTGCCGCCGCCACCACCGCTCGCCGTCACGGTGCCGGCCACGCTGGTGGTCACGTTGGCCAATCCGGTGGCCGCGCCGGTTATGGTGGCGTTAAACGGCCCGGCGGCGGCATTGGCCAAGGCCGTAAAAGTGATAGTCGACGAACTGCCCGTGACCGACGCCGGATTGAACGCGGCCGACACCCCGGTAGGCAGCGGACCGATCGTGAGATTCACCGCGCCTGTGAACCCGCCCGTGCGCGTGATGGTCACCGTGCTGGTGCTGGTGGCTCCCTGGGTCACGCCCGTGGCCGTCGCGGAGAGCGTGTACCCCTGCGCTGCGGACACAGTGAGCGCGATGGTGGTCGTCTGTGCGGTCACGCCGGTGCCCGAGGCACGCACGGTGAGGGTGTAGCTGCCGGGGGCGGTGCCAGCGCCAACGGTGAGCGCGAGCGACGAGGTGGTCGCCCCTGCGGCGATCGAAGGCGGCGTAAACGCGGCGGTGACCCCCGTCGGAGCGCCCTCGAGCGTAAGCGCCACGTCTCCCGCAAATCCGCCTACCCGGGTGATCGCGACGGCACTCGTCGCACTGCTGCCCGCCGCTGCGGCGAGCGTGGGCGAGCCTGCGGTGACGGTGATTCCAGGCGCCGCCGCCACCGTGAGCGCGATCGTGGTGGTCTGCGTGGTCACTCCGGTGCCCGTGGCGGTCACCGTCAGGTTATACGCCCCGGGCGTCGCGTTAGCGGCCGCGGCCATTGTGAGCGTGGAGGTGGTGACCCCGGTTGCCAGTGAGGCCGCCGACAGCGTCGGCGTCACGCCCGCTGGCGCGCCGCTCACCGCGAGGACCACAGCGCCGGAGAAGCCGCCCGTACGCGCGACGGTGAGCGTGCTGATGCCGCTCTGTCCTACCGTGACACTGAGCGACGCGGGAGTTGCAGTCAGCGACACAGCGGGGATCGTCGCCGCCGTGATCGTAAGCCCCACGGTGGCCGTCTGGGCGGCTACACCGGTGCCGGACGCGGTCACCGTGACCGGCGAAGTTCCCGCCGCCGCCGAGGCGGCCACGGTCAACGTCATCGTGCTGCTGGTGGCGGTGCCGGTCAGGGTGGCTGGCGCAAAGCTGGCCGTGACGCCGGTGGGCAGCCCGCTCGCGGCAAGGGTGACGTCGCCGGCGAAGCCATTGCTACGGGTGATCGTCAGCGCCACCGACGCGGCGGTACCCTGCACGACGTTTGCGGTGGCACTACCGGCCGCGAGGGTAATGGCGGGGGTAGGCACGGTCAGCGAGTACGACGTGCTCGCTGCGGTCACGCCGGCACCGGCGGCACGCACCGTAATCGCGGCGGTGCCCGGAGCGGCCGCAGCACCGACGGCAAAGGTGACGCTGGCGCTCGACGTGGCGCCGGTGAGCTGGGCTGGTGCAAACGTTGCCGTGACCCCCGACGGAAGCCCGTCCGCTGTCAGAGACACCGTGCCGGTATAACTGCCGCCGCGCGTCAGGGTGACCGCCGACGTTACCGAGGCCCCCCGCGCCGCCGTGCCCGTCGACGGGGACAGCGTGACGCCGATCGACGGCGTCGGAATCGGCGCGACGGGAGTGTCGTCTCCGCCGCCCGAACACGCCGTTGCCCCCATCGCCAAGGCTATTACTGCTAATGCACGTCGCATGAACCCCTCATAATGAAGAAATGCCAGGAATGTTCGACCACCTATATACGACTGCGTGACCCGCGCCATGTCAACCAAACGCGGCGGTTCTGCCAGCCGGGGCCGTCAGTGGGAACGTCCGTTCGCTAGATTACACTGATTCCCCATGACTCCCCCCGATGCTTGCGACCTGACGCTATGTCAACTGACCTCCTGACCGCGAGCGCGATTCCCGCGCTACCCTCCGTCGAACTGACGGCCCATCCGGCCGATCTGTTCAACATCGATGCCGCGCTCACCGAAGAGGAGCGGGCGATCCGGGATACCGTCCGGCAATTCGTCAAC
>JBBQUH010000041.1:0-33290 GCA_038212625.1 Gemmatimonadales bacterium
TGACGGCGGAGAACGGCGAGATTCTGGCGTTCGCGTTTTTGTACAACGGCAAGGACCGGTGGCACGCGCGGGAAACGATCGACGCCATGGGGCCTACCATGGCCGCCTTCACGCGCGACTGAGCGGCGTCTCGCGCGCGGCGGGCCCTACCGCCGCCGCGCGCTCCCCTGATCGTCTCGCCGCAGCGCGCGCGCGGCGCCGGTGGGCAGCGGACCACTGCGACGCGGCGCGTTCGCAGCGGGATCGAGACTCTGCGTACTCGTGCTGCGCGTGCGGATCATGCCGGCGGCGAAGCCCGCACCGCCGGTCCCCGTCACCACGGTGCTGTTGAAGCCCACGGCGAACGCGCCACCCGAGCCATCCGGCGCGCCGGACACACTCCAGAGCAGGTCGCTGGTGCCGGTGCTCATGCTGCTCCACGCGGTGCCGTTGTAGCGCAGAATGGTGCCTTGTTCGCCCGTGGCATACAGGTCGGTGCTCGAGGGGCCCCAGATCGATGTCAGTACCCGCGACGATCCGGTGCTCATGCTGCTCCATCCACTGCCGATGAAGCGGTACGCGACTCCGGTGGTGCCATTGGTGGCGGCGCCCACCGAAAAGGCCGTGTTGACGCCTCCCGACCAGCTGCCAGCCAGCGTCGCGCCGCTAGCAGAGCCAACCGCGCTCCAACCGCTGCCGTTGAACCGCAGCGAGGTGCCGTTTTCTCCCGAAGCGAAGATGTCGCTGGCTGACGACCCGTGGACCGTCCAGAGTGCGCTTCCCGCCGTGGCTACGACACTCCACGACGAGCCGTTGTAGCGCAGCACCTGCCCGGAAGCCGTCGCCGCGTACACGTTCGACCCACTGGTGCCCCACAGGCTGTAGATCGTCGCGGACGACGGGACGGACATGGCACTCCACGTGGAGCCATTGAAGCGCAGCATGGTGCCATTCTCGCCCGCTGCGAACGCCTCGGTATTGCCCGCACCCCACACGGTGTTCAGCGTAAGGGTCGTGGGAGTGGTCTGACGGGTCCAGCTGCTCCCGTTCCACCGGTAGACGAATCCGAATTCGCCGACCGCCCAGGCGTTGGTGGCCGAGGTGGTCCAGACGTCCACCAAATCGGGGGCGATGCTGAGTGTGCTCCATGTGCTGCCGCTCAGGCGTTGGACACTCCCGCGTTGCCCACCCGCCCACACGTTGCCGCTGCCGTCAATCGACGTGCTCAGCATCCGCGGCGTGTATGGGGTGGCCACCGGCGAGAGCGTCGTGCCATTGAGCTGTTGCAGCCCCATGTCGCTGACGATGTACATGCGACCGCCGTTCGCACTGCTGCCGCTGACCGCGTACAAGTCGGCGCTGCCCCCGCTGTTGGCGAGCGTCCACGAACTGCCGTTGTAACGGAGTACGGTGCCGAAGCTGCCCACCGCGACCACATCGGCCGACGTCGTCCCAGCGACTCCGTACAGCGTTTCCGTGGTCGGCGTGGCCTGCAAGGACCACACGCCGCTATTGAAGCGCAGCATCTCGCCGCCGTCGCCCACCGCGAAGGCCGTGCCGGCCGACGACCACACCCCACGCAGCGTGCGCGATGAGCCCGTGGAGGTCGTGGACCACGACGAACCGTTCCATCGCACCGCCGTCCCATTTTCGCCGACCGCGAACGCCGTACTCGTGTTCTCGAACCAGACCGATCGCAGCGTATTGGTGGTGCCCGAGTTGACCGGGCTCCAGCTGCTCCCGTTGAAGCGTACGACCACACCGTTCACGCCCACCGCAAAGACGTTGCTTGACGAGATCGCACTCACACTCAGAAACTGCGTACCATGCGCCGCGCCGGTGGTGGCCAGCGCCCACGCGGCCCCGTTCCACCGGAACACGTCACCGAGTGTATTCACGGAAAACGCGTTCGATGCATCGATTGCATCGATCGCGATGACATCTTCGTACAGCGCGCCGCTCAACCGCGACGAGGCCCAGCTGGTGGCAAGTCGAGTGGGGGCTACGGTCACCGTGAGCGTGTCGCGCCTGCTGTTGTCTGCGACCGACGCCGCCGTGATGATCGTGCTGCCCGCCGCGAGCGCCGTCACCATTCCGCCGCTGCTGACCGTCGCCACGTTGACGGCGCTCGAGCTCCAGCTGACTTGCGTGGAGACGCCGGGGTCCGCACTGACTGACGCGGAGAGCGTCGTACTGCCGCCGACGCTGAGTGAGAGGGCCGACTGCGCGATCGCGACGGTAATGGGGCGCGGCGCCACGGAGATGCTGGCGGTGGCCTTCTTGGTGGTGTCGGCGATGGCGGCCACGGTAATCACCGCGAGTCCGTTGCCGGTAGCCGATACCACGCCAGCGAAGTTGACGCTGGCAACCGCCGGATTGCTCGAGCGATAGATCACACCCTGCGAGAGTCCGCCCTGCGCCACGACGATCGGTGTGAGCTGTACGCTCTGCCCGGCGAAGAGTGCGGCGGCGGTGGGGACCACGTGTATGCTCGCGATGCCCCCGGCCGCGACAGTTACCGTGGCCGTGGCGCGTTTGGTGGTGTCACCGGCGGCGATGGCCGTTACGGTGGTCGTGCCGACGGTCAGCGCGGATACGTCACCGCCTCCCGATACCGAGGCGATGGCGCTGTTCCCGCTGCGCCAGATAATCGCCGTGGACGCTCCAGGGTCGGCCACCAGAGTGGCCGTGAGTGTACGCACGTCACCCTGAAACACCGTCACGGCCGTTGGAGACAGGGCGAGGCTGCGGATGGCGGGCGCCACGGTGACCGTGGCCGCGGCGCGGCGCGTGGTGTCGGCCACCGAAACCACGGTGACCAAGGCAGTGCCAAACCCGGTCGCGGTAATCACACCGGTCGCCGTCACGCTGACCACGCCGGCGTTGTTCGTGCGCCACGTCACGGCTGTGCTCACACCGCTCTCGGCCTGCACGTTCGCGGTGAGTGTGCGCTGTTCATTCAATGACAGAGACAGCGCGGTCGGAGACACGGTCACCACCGGCGCATATCGCACCGTAATCAGCGACGTGGCGCGCCGCGTGGTATCGGCCTCGGCGAGCGCCGTCACAATGGCGCTGCCCACGGAGAGCGCCGATACCGCGCCATTGCTCGACACGGTGGCGACGGCGGGGTTGCTCGAGCGCCAGATGGTGCCGCGCGCTGCGCCGGGGTCCGCGGTGAGATTGGCGGTCAGCTGTCGCGTATCGCCGGTAAAGAGGCTCACCGCACTGGGCGAGACATCCAGGTCGCGCACAATCGGCACAATGGTCACGGTGCTGCTGGCCCGTCGCGTCGTGTCCGCGATGGACACCGCCGTGATGGTGGCTGTGCCGAGGGCCACGCCCGTGACCGTGCCGCTGAACGACACCGTCGCGACGGCGCTGTGACTGCTGCGCCATGTGACGGCGGTACTGAGCCCGGCTTCGATCGTGACTTGGGCGGTGAACGCCCGCTGCTCGCCCGCCCCGAGCGACGCCGTCGCCGGCGAGACGGCAACCACGCGTGCCGGTAGCACCCGCACGCTCGCCGAATCGCGCACGCGTGCGTCGGCAGTGGCCGTGGCGCGAAGGAACGTCGTGCCCACACCGACCGCCGTGATGGCGCCGGTGGCGGATACACTCACTATCGCGGCGTTGTCGCTCGACCACGTCAGCGTGCTGGCCTGTGTAGAGTCCACATCGATAGTCGCCGCGAGGGCGCCGGCGTCGCCGACCCACAGGGTGGTCGCGTTGGGGGTGATGCTTACACGACGCGCCGGAGCCACGGTGACTTGCGCGGTCGCCGTCACGCGCGGATCGCCCACGGCCGTCACCCGGACCACGGTGGCACCCGGCCCGACGCCGGTGACGAGCCCCTGCGAATTGACGGTGGCAACGGCCGGGTTCTCCGCCTGCCAGCGCAGGTCGAGCAGCGCGCCTTGGTCGGCGTCCAGCGACGTGGTGAACGACAGCTGATCTCCGGCACGCAGCGCGAGGGAGAGTGGCGCGATTGTGATGGTGCGCACGCCGAGCACTTGCACCGTGAGCTCCTGCACAAACCCGGCCGTCGTGGCGCGGATGGTGGTGCGGCCGGGCGCGCGTGCCGTGACTACCGCGGTATTTCCCCCGCCCGACACATCGGCGACGGTGATGTCGCTGCTCGTCCACGACACGGCGCTTCCGGGTATCAACCGACCGTTCGCATCGCGGACGCTGGCCGTCACCGTTTCGGAGGCACCCACGGCGGTGAGCGCCATCGACCCGGTAGAGAGATCAAGGCGAGCGGGGGCTCCTGCCGAGCCGCCACCACTGCCGGAGCCGGAACCAGTGACCGAGTCTCCGCCGCCAGCGCAGCCAGCCAGCAGCAGAACGATGGTCAGCCACGCCGTAACACGGCGCAGCGGGAATGAGGCAGTCGAGCACAAGAGATGGGACATAGCGGCAGCGCACACCAGCAAGAGGGCCAGGGTGCTGCGCGGCCGGGTTGGTCAGTCAGCACCCCCAATCATCCAGTTCGCTTTCTGGACGACCGAAGTGCGGACGAGGCACGCAAAGTTGACAACTTCTGCTACCGTCGTTACAGCAGCGGCCCCACTGTCACGTGGCGGCCGACGGTCGCACGGCCTGACAACTTTAGCGCGCGCCGCGGCGGCGCTGGCGGGCCGCTCCTGACGGCGGCGGGGGCCGACGGCCCCACCGTTGGTCCGTTGTGCGCGCGGCCTCCGAGGGCTCCAGGTTGCCCGGTGTGACTGGCGCGAATCCGCGAAGCATGGCTGCTGCCGCACCGTGCGATCCGGCCAGCACGGTGGCGTTGAAGCCCACCGCGAAGGCTCCGCCCAGACCATCCGGCGACCCCGATACGCTCCAGAGCAGATCCGACGTGCCCGTGGGGATGGTAGACCACGTGTTGCCGTTAAAACGCAGCAGCGTGCCCTCGTCGCCCGTGGCGTACAAGTCGAAGAGGCTCGGCCCCCAGATGTTGGTGAGCACGCGCGATGAGCCCACCTGCAGCGACGACCAGCTGCTGCCGTTGTAGCCGAACGCCACGCCGGTGGTCCCGAGTGCGTCCGCGCCGACGGTGCGCACCGTGGTCGGACCGGTGGCCCACAACCCCGCGAGCGTGCCCGACCCCGGCGACGGCAGCGGACTCCAGGTCAACCCATTGAAGCGCTGCACGGTGCCGTTCTCACCTGTGGCGTACACATCGTTCGCGGCCGAGCCGTAGACCGCCCACAATGCGCTGGTGCTCGTGGTCACCACGCTCCACGTGGTCCCGGTGAAACGGAGCACTTCGCCGCTCCGGGTGGTGGCGTACACGTTGTTGGCCGCGGTGCCCCACAGCGCGTACACGGAACTCGTGCTGGGAAATGCCATGGTGGACCACGTACTCCCGTTCCAGCGCAGCATGGTGCCGGCTTCGCCGGCGGCGAAGGCGTCGGTGGCGCTCACGGCCCACACCGTATTGAGCGAGGCGGTAGTGGGCGTGGGCTGACGCGTCCACGCGCTGCCATTCCAGCGATACACGAAGCCGAATTCGCCCACAGCGAAGGCGTTGTTCGCCGACGTGGTCCACACGTCCAGCAGATCGGGTGCCAGGTTGAGCGTTTCCCAGGCTGGGGCCGCGCTCCGCAGCACCGCGCCCCGCTGCCCGGTGGCCCACACGGTGCCAGCGGCGGTGAGCGAGACGCCAAACGTGCGCGGCGTGTATGGCGTGGTCACCAGCGTGATGGTGCTCCCGTCGAGCTGCGCCACGCCGCCGTCTCCTACCAGAAATCGCCGACCGCTGTTGGCCGCCGACCCGGTGATGCCGAAGAAGCTCCCGTCGAATCCGCCGGCGCCGAGCACAGTCCAGTTCGTGCCGTCCCAGGCGAGCGCTGTACCCTGCGTGCCGACCGCGACGACGTTGCTGGCACTCACTCCGTGGACGCCGTACAGCGTCTCCGAACTCGGCACCGCCACGCGCCCCCACACGCTGCCGGTCCGTCGCAGCACCTCAGCGTTGGCGCCCACCACGTAGACCACATTGTCACCCGCCCAGATCGCGTTGAGCGTCTCGGTGGAGCCGACCGATTCCGTGTTCCACGTGCTCCCGGCGAGGCGTCGTACGGTACCGTTTGCGCCGGCCGCCCAGGCACTCGTCGCGCTCTCCACGTAGACGGCAAACAGGTCGCGGGTTGTGCCTGATGACATGGCCGACCACGCGGTGCCATTCCAGCGCGCGATCACACCGCCGCGCCCGACGGCAAGCACGTTGTTGGCCGCTTCGGCATGAATGGCGGTGAACGCGGTGTTGTAGGTCACGCCGGCCAGCGTCAGCGTCCACACAGTCCCGTTCCAGCGGTAGATGTCGCCGAATACGTTGATCGCGAATGCCGAGCTGTTCGTGAGTGCGGCGACGGAGATGACGTCTTCGTACAGCGCACCATTCAGGCGCGAAGGCGTCCAGGTGGTCGCGAGTCGCTGCACCACGGTGACGATCACACTGTCCCGCTTGCTGGCATCGGCCACCGCAGTCGCCGTGATCAGCACATTGCCGGTCGTAATGCCGGCAATCACCCCCTGCGCATTGATCGTGGCTACGGCGGGATTGCTTGACATCCACGTGACCGCCGTGGAGACGCCCGGGTCGGCACTCACGATGGCGGTCAATGTGGCGCTGGTGCCGGGATTGACGGAGAGACCGCGATCGGGAATCACCACCGTGATCGGTCGTGTGATCACCGTGACGTTGCTTACCGCACGCCGCGTGGTGTCGGCGGTGGACAGCGCGGTGATGCTGCTCGTGCCAAGCGCCACTGCAGTGATCTGCCCGGTAGCGCTGACGGTGGCGACCGCCGGGTTGCTTGACCGCCACATGAGCGCCTGGCTGGCGCCGGCATCAGCGGTGACCGTTGGGGTCAGCTGTTGCGTACCGTTGATGAACATCGAGACCGTGGCTGGGTTCACGGCCACTGCGCGCACCACGGGCACCACGTTCACCGTACTACTGCTCTGCAACGTGGTGTCGGCCGTAGCGATCGCGGTGATCGTGGCGGCACCGATCGCCACGCCGGTCACGACCCCTGCCTGCGACACAGTGGCGATCGCGGCCGCACTGGTACGCCACGTCACGGTGGTGGGTTGCCCGTCGTCGATTTGCACCGTCGCCACGAGTGTCCGCGTCTGCGCGGTGCCCAGACTCACGGTGGTCGGCGCGATGGTCACCGCCCGCACGGCCTGCACCGTGAAGGACGCCGTCCCACTCACGCGGCTGTCGGCGATGGAGGTGGCGCGCACTGTGGCCATTCCAACGGCGACCGCGCGGACCACCCCGCTCGCCGACACGGTGGCGACGGTGGGCGCCTCAGAGCTCCACGTCACACCGGTGCCCGCGCCATTGATGGCATCGACCACGGCCGAGAGGGTTTGTGTTTCGTCAACCCGCAGTGCGGCCGTGGACGGCGTCACGGTAACGCTCCGCACCGCCGGGACCAGCGGCGGTGGTGGGGCCACCGTATCGCCGCCGCCGCTGCATGCGGCCAGCAGAAAAACTGCGAGAACACCGAGCCGCTGCGGGCGTGGGATGAGCACAGAGAAAACCAGAAAAGGGAAAGTGGCCGACTACCGTTTGGCGGCTGCGCGCACCGCCGCGAACTCCTGCGTCACGTTCCGCGGGGCGGTCATGGCCGATGGATCGAGTATTGCGTCCAGCTGCTCGCGGGTCATGAGCTCGCGCTCGAGCACCAGCTCGAACACACCCCGCCCGCTGGCGAGCGCTTCGCGGGCAACGTCGGTGGCGGTCTCGTAGCCAATCACCGGCACCAACGCAGTGACGATGCCGATGGAATGTTCTACGAAATGGCGCATGCGGTCTTCGTTTGCCGTGATCCCGGTCACGCATCGCTCACGGAGTACCGCGCACGCGTTCCGCATCATATCCAAACCGCGCAGCAACCGGTACGCAATCACCGGTTCAAAGGCGTTCAGCTGCAGCTGCCCCGCCTCCGCCGCCATCGTCACCGTCACGTCGCCGCCGATCACTTCGAAGCACACTTGGTTCACGACTTCCGGAATGACGGGATTGACCTTCCCCGGCATAATCGACGATCCCGGCTGCATGGCCGGTAGATTGATCTCGCCGAATCCGGCACGCGGCCCCGACGACAGCAGGCGCAGATCGTTACAGATCTTGGAGAGCTTGGTCGCGGTGCGCTTCATCACGCCCGAAACGAGGACGAACGCGCCCGTGTCGCTGGTGGCCTCCACGAGATCGGGCGCGGTGATCACCGGTACTTCGGAGACGATCGTGAGGTGTTTGGCCGCGAGATCGGCGTAGCCCGGTGGGGCATTGATGCCCGTACCGATGGCGGTTGCCCCGAGGTTGATCTCCCGGATGAGCGACTGCGCGTCGGCGAGGCGTTCCACGTCCTCACGGAGCGTATTGGCGAAGGCGTTGAACTCCTGACCCAGCGTCATCGGCACGGCGTCCTGCATTTGCGTACGCCCCATCTTGAGCATCGCGGCAAACTCGGTGCCCTTCTCGCCGAAGGCCTCGGCCAGCAGCGCAAGTTCTGCGCGGAACACCCCGAGGCTCTTGAACAGTGCCACACGGACCGCCGTGGGATACACGTCGTTGGTGCTCTGACTGAGGTTGACGTGATCATTGGGGGAGATCACGTCGTAGCGGCCGCGCGGCTGGTGCAGCAGCTCGAGGGCGCGATTCGCGATCACTTCGTTGGCGTTCATGTTGGTGGAGGTGCCCGCGCCGCCTTGAATCATGTCCACCAGAAAGTGCTCATGATGGCGACCCGCGCGTATTTCCCGTGCGGCCCGGACGATCACATCGGCTTCAGTGGAGCCGAGCAGTCCCAGGTCTTGATTGGTCAGGGTGGCCGCTTCCTTGACCGCCGCCAGCGCCTCGATAAGCACCGGGAATTCGCGCAGAGGAATGCCGGTGATCGGGAAATTCTCCAGCGCGCGCAGCGTTTGAATCCCGTAGAGCGCCTCGTAGGGCACCTCACGATCGCCGAGCAGGTCGTGTTCGGTGCGGGTGCGATGCCCCCCGAAGCCGAGGGTGCGCCCGCGACCGACGAGGGTGGCGTCGGCGCGGCGCAGCCGCTGGGAGATGGCCCGCGCGGCGCGTGCCACGAGGGCGGCGTACAGCTGTGGCGCCTCGCGGGTGATGTCATCGAGTTGCGTACGCGTGAGCACCATCGCCAGCCCGGGCATGATCGCGCGCGCCGTCGTGCCATGGGCCGAGTCGTCGAGGAGCAGTCCTTCACCGACCGCTTCGCCCGCGCCCAGTGTCACCAACCGGGTGGATCGCCCGTCGGAGGACTTTTCGATCGCCACGGCGCCGCTGATCAGAATGGCGAACCGTCGACGAGGGTCGCCTTCAGTGAAAAATGCCTCGTCGGGAACGAGGGGGAACGGAGTCACGTGGCGGGCGAGTTTCCAGAGGTGTGCGTCGGAAAAATCCTCGAGAAACGAGGTCTCGCGCAGGAGATCGGCAATTTCGGCCGGAGAGGTCATAGAGGAGTTCGGGGTGGGAACCGGATGACGGATACTGGCGGAGAAACGCCACACTCGCCACCGGCCTGACGAAGTGATATCGTGGGCAGTCTGTGCGGGTCCGGGGGGTGTGCAGCGCGCACCACCTCCTGTGGCCTTGTAGTGTCGTGACCGCCGTCCCTGTTCCGGAGTGTTTCATGTCCGTGTCCCGTCGTGAGTTCCTTGAGCGGTCCGCTGCCCTCGCGGCGGCTGGTTTCGTGCCCCGCCTCTTGGAGGCCGAGACGCCGGCGCATGCCATCGGGGCCTCGGCCAACGGGGCCCTGCGCGCCCGACCCACGGTGGTGTCGTCGTCGAACGGCATTCGCGGGGTCCGGATCGCGTACGACCAGATCGTCGCCGGCCAGGACCCGCTCGACGCGGTGATTGCCGGGGTGAACGTGGTGGAGCTCGACCCGAGGGATCAGTCGGTGGGGCTGGGCGGCCTGCCCAATGAAGAGGGTGTCGTGCAACTCGACGCGTCCTGCATGCACGGACCCACGCGGCGGGCAGGGTCGGTGGCGTGCATCGAAGGGATTGCCACCCCGAGCCTGGTGGCCAAGGCGGTGATGGACTACACCGACCACGTGATGCTGGTGGGTGAAGGGGCAGGGCGGTTTGCCAAGGCCATGGGCTTTATCACCCAGAATCTGCTCACCGAGCAGTCGCGGCAGGATTGGATGCGCTGGAAGTCCCGTCTCAATGCCAACGACGCGTGGCTGGACCACAACGACGACCTGCAGATCAAATTCACCACCGGCACGATCAACATGAACGCCGTCACGGCGGCGGGCGATCTGGCCTCGGTGACGACCACCAGCGGTATGGCCTGGAAAATCCCGGGGCGGATCGGTGACTCGCCGGTGATCGGCGCCGGCCAGTATTGCGACAACCTGGTGGGCGCGGCCGGCAGCACGGGGCGGGGCGAGGCAAACATCAAGACGTGTGCGTCGTTCCTGGCGGTTGAGTTCATGCGCCAAGGGCTGGCGCCGCAGCAGGCGCTGCTCAAAACGCTGGAGCGGGTGGTCGCGATGACGGAATCCCGCCTGTTGGGCCCTAACGGCCGGCCGAAGTTCGACCTGGAGTTCTACGCGGTCGCCAAAGACGGTCGTCACGCGGGTGCCACCCTGTACTCGGGCGGCAAGTACGCGGTGTGCGACGAGCGCGGGGCTCGGCTGGAAGACGCGGCCTTCCTGTTCCGGCGGGCCGACCCGCGCTGACGGCGGTGGCCTCGCCGACGGGCCCGTCGGAGGGGCGGAATGCGTTATCTTGTAGGGATGTCCGAAACCGTCATCCCGACTCCGTACGAGCCCGCGACCATCGAGCCCAAGTGGCAAACCCGCTGGGCTGAGCGTGGCACCAACGAGGCGCGCCTCGATACCGCCGAGCGACCGTTTTACTCGCTCATGATGTTCCCCTATCCGTCGGCCGAAGGGCTGCACGTGGGGAACCTCTTTGCCTTCACCGGCAGCGACATCTCGGCGCGCTTCCATCGCTTGCTGGGATACGACGTGTTCCAGCCGTTGGGTTACGACGCGTTCGGTATCCACTCGGAAAATTACGCGCTCAAGATGGGCGCGCACCCGATGGAGCTCACGCCAAAGAACGTGGCCAACTTCCAGCGTCAACTGGAACGGGCCGGGTTGATGGTGGACTGGCGCCAGAAGCTGGATACCTCGCGTCCCGAGTACTACAAGTGGACGCAGTGGGTGTTCCTGCAACTGCACAAGCAGGGACTGGCGTACAAGAAGGCCGCCGCCGTGAACTGGTGTCCCTCGTGCAAGACGGTGCTCGCGAACGAGCAGGTGGAGGGCGGCACCTGCGAGCGGTGTGGCACGACTGTCGAGCAGCGCTTTCTCGAACAGTGGTTCTTCCGCACGTCGGCGTTCGCCGAACGGCTACTGAATAACCTCGATTGGCTCGACTGGTCGCCGGTCACGAAACAGGCGCAGCGTAACTGGATCGGTCGGTCGGAAGGTGCGCAACTGTCGTTCCGTGTGTCGGGACACGATGAGGCGGTGCGCGTGTTCACCACGCGCCCGGACACGATTTTCGGCGCTACGTATCTGGTGCTCGCCCCCGAGCATCCGCTGGTTGCCGCGCTCACCACCGACGCCCAGCGCGAGGCGGTGCGGGAGTATCGGGACACCGCCACAAAGCAGGACCTGATCACGCGCAAGAGCAGTAAGGAGAAGACCGGTGTCTTTACCGGCGCGACCGCCACCAATCCGGCCACGGGCGCGCAAATCCCCATCTGGATTGCCGACTACGTGCTCATGGAGTACGGAACCGGCGCGATCATGGCCGTGCCGGGGCATGACGAGCGCGACTTCGAGTTCGCGCAGCGGTTCAAGTTGCCGATCGTGCGCGTGGTGGCTGGGCCCGACGATGCGGCCGACACGCCGCTCGGTGACGCGGCGTACACCGACGATGCGCAGGGTCGGTTGGTGAACTCCGGCGCGTTTGATGGACTCGCGGTGTCTGAGGCGAAGCGCCAGGTCACCGCGTGGCTCGCCGAGGGCGGGCATGGCACTGCGGTGACCAACTTCCGGTTGTACGATTGGTGTATTTCGCGCCAGCGCTACTGGGGGCCGCCCATTCCCATCATCTACTGCGACGAGTGCGGCACCGTGCCCGTACCCGAGTCGCAGTTGCCGGTGAAGCTACCGTTCATTCCCGACTTCAAACCCGACGACTCCGGCATTTCGCCGCTCGCGCGGCATGAAGAATGGTATCGCGTACCGTGTCCCACGTGCGGCAAGCCGGCCCGTCGTGAAACCGATGTGTCGGACACGTTTCTCGATAGCGCGTGGTATTTTCTGCGCTATCCCAGCGCTCAGCACACCGAGGTGGCGTTCGATCCGGCGCGCACCAGAAAGTGGCTGCCGGTGGATTCGTACATCGGTGGCAATGAGCACGCGGTGCTGCACCTGTTGTACTCGCGGTTCGTGACCATGGTCATGAAGGACGCGGGGCACATCGACTTCGAGGAGCCGTTCACGCGGTTCCGCGCGCACGGCATGATCATCCGTGACGGCGCCAAGATGTCGAAGTCGAAAGGGAATGTGATCAACCCCGATGTGTACATGGACGAGTGGGGGACCGACGCGTTCCGTATGTATCTCATGTTCCTCGGTCCGTACGAAGAGGGCGGCGACTTCCGCGATCAGGGCATCAGCGGTGTGCGGCGCTTCCTCGACCGGCTGTGGGCCTCGGTGCGTGACGTGAGCAGCGAGGGAACACCCGACGCCGATGTCATGCGCAAGCTGCATCGCACCATCAGGAAAGTCGGTGAGGACTCGGCGGCGTTGAGCTACAACACGGCGATCGCGGCGATGATGGAGTACATGAATACCGTGCGCCGGAGTGAACGCACGCCGCACCGCGACGAACTCTTGCCGCTGGTGCAGCTAACGGCGCCCTATGCGCCGCATCTGGCGGAAGAATGCTGGGAGCAGCTCGGTCATCACACCAGTGTGTTCGACGGCGGCTGGCCGGCGTTCGATCCCGCCCTGCTGGTCGAGGAGACGGTGGATCTGGTGGTGCAGGTCAACGGCAAGTTGCGCGGGAAACTGACCGTGCCGATCGACGTGACGCAGGAGGCGGCCATGGCGTTGGCGATGGCGGACGCCGGCATTGCGAAGCACGTCACGGGCGAGCCGAAAAAGGTGATTTTTGTGCCGAAGCGCCTGTTGAACATTGTGGTGTAACTCCACCCTTCCGGTGTCGTCATGAACGTGTCGCTGCTCATCGCCGTCGTCAGTCTGACGCTGCAGTTCTCGACGACGGCGGCGATGTCCGTGATCGCCCGGGCGCCGGGGTGGCAGCGCGTCCGCTGGTTTGCGCTGGTAGCGTTTTCGGCGGGGCTCTACAGCGTGGTGGACGCGCTCGCGATGACCGAGGTGGCCCACGACACGCAGTGGGTGCCGCGACTGAATATCCTGCTGGCGACGATCCACATGGCCGCCTGGGTCGCCTACACGTATTCCGATAGCGAAGGCCGTTGGCGGTCGCTGTCTCTGTGGGTCCGCGCGGTGCTGCTTGGCGGCGTGGCGTTCGTTGCGGCGGTGAGCTTGCTCGGGGTCGGCTTGGAGAGCCAACGCGTCCTGCTCGAGGTGCCCAGCCTCGGAGTGCAGCGGCCGATCTCGCGGTTGAGTACCATCGGACGGGTGGCAGCGATCATCCCGTTGGCGTTCCTGATGTTCAGCGCAATAGGCCATGTGCGTCGGGCGCGACGCGGAGAGGCTGGCGCCGTCGGGGTCGTGATCGGGTTCGTGCTGTTCACGGTGTGTGCCGTCGAGGAAGTATTGGTTGCCGCCGGCGTTGTACAGTTCATTTTTCTCGGTGATCTCGGCTACATCTTCGTCACCATTCCGGTCACGTGGCAACTGCTACAGCGTTTCACGCGGGACGCGGCGCGCTTGGACACCCTCTCCACCGTGCTCGCGGACGAAGTGGAACGTCGCACGGCAGAACGCGACGAGGCGCGTGTGCACCTCGTAGAGCAGCAGCGGTTGGCAGCGCTCGGCAGGTTAGCGGCCGGTGTGGGACACGAAATCAACAATCCTCTGCAGTACCTGCGGTTCAGCCTCGAAGAAATTCGTGACCAGCTCTCGCCGCCATTGACCATGGCCGCCATCCCGGCGCCGGTGCAGGAAGCGATCGAGCACGCCTTCGACGGTGTGGATCGTATTCGCCGCGTGGTGGACGGTTTACGCACCTACGCACGGACGGCCGATGCCATGGATGTGCTGGAGGTCAATGATCTGGTGGAGACGGCACTCCGGCTTGGTACGCCCCAATGGAAACACGCCATCACCGTGGCGTACCAACCGGGAGTGGTCGCTCGCGTGCGGGGAGACGAAGGAAAATTGGTGCAGGTGATTCTCAATCCGCTGATCAATGCTGCTCAGTCCATGCAACACGCGGGCGGCAGCAGCGGAGGCGGTGCGGCCCACCTGCTGCAGATCACCACGCAGATGGCCATGGATGGGTGGGTGGAAATCGTGATCCGCGACTCGGGGCCTGGATTCTCGCCTGAGGTTTTGGGCCGACTGGGTGAGCCCTACGTGACCACCAAAGCCATTTACGGTGGAACCGGACTCGGACTGTTCGTGTCACGCGGTATGGTGGAGGCGCATGGTGGGCTGCTGGTATTTGGCAACTACCCCGGTGGTGGCGCCGAGGTCATCATCCGGCTGCCGTCGGCGGCGAAGGCGCGCACCGGCTCCACCCCCGCCGTCCCCTGTGCGGTGCTGACCAAACCCGCCAGGCTGCCGGCACTGCGCGTGCTCTTGGTAGAGGACGATCCTGCTACTCTCACGGCGCTCAGCCGTGGCTTGGAACGTGAGGGAGTGACCGTGTTCGGTGTGACCGACGGACGGGCGGCCTTGACATGGCTGGCGTCCAACACGCCCGACCTGGTGGTCACCGACCTCATGATGCCCGTGATGTCGGGGGTGCAGTTTGCCGCGCGGCTGGCGCAACAGTACCCGGCCCTCCGGGCCCGGCTGGTCGTGATCACCGGCGGCGCTGCCACGGCGGAGGCCGAGGACTTGCTCCGGGATTCCTCCGTTCTGGTATTAGGGAAGCCGATCGGGCGCCAGGACTTCGCGGCGCAACTGCGCACGCGGGCGGCGGGGCTTCCAGCCCCTCGGTAACGCGGCGGGGCCGCCGCCGTCCGGCGGCGACCCACACCGCTGGTGCTCGTCCGGCAACGGCAACGGAACGGCTCCCGCGCACGTAACTGCTAACTAAGAAGCGTCGCGCAACCCGCGCGACCGAAGCGCCTCCGGCGCTCCCCTGTTCCGTTCCGTTCGCCCCCGCGAATGCAAGCCAATGATCCACTGCCGCGCGCCTCGCGCCGGCCTGCTCGATATCCGGCCGTTGCGACAAGCCTATTGGTCCTGACGGCGCTCACCGCCTGTAAAGACGCGCCCCGTCCTCCACGGCCGGCCCCCGTTGTCTCGGCGGAGGTTGTCACGAAGGGGCCGTTGCCATACATCGTGACCGCCAATGGCGAGGTGGAAGCAAACCGGACGGTGGCGGTGCAATCGCTGGTGTCGGGCATGCTGACCCGCGTGGCGTTCGCCGAGGGTGACGAGGTGTCGCAGGGGCAGCTGCTGTTCCAGATCGACGCCCGGCCGTTTCAGGCCGAGGTGGATCGCGTGCAAGGGACGTTGGCCCGGGATGAGGCCACGTTGGCGCGGGCTCGCGCCGATTCCGCACGCTTTGCGGGGCTGGCCAGTGATGGGTACGTCACCAGACAGCAGCTTGATCAGACCTTTGCCGAAGTGACATCGTTGGCGGCGACGGTGGCGGCCGATCGAGCGTCGCTGCAGCGGGCGCAGTTCGATTTGGAGAACACGACCGTTCGGGCGTCGATCTCCGGGCGTACCGGTCAGCTGGCCATTCAGGCGGGCAATCTCGTGCGGGCACAGGCTGATCCGCCCCTCGTGACCATCAACGAAGTCCGTCCGGTGCTGGTGCGTTTCAGTGTGCCAGAGCGTGACTTCGAGGAAATGCGTCGGCGCGCCGGCATTGATAAGGCGCTCGAAGTCACCGTGACGCCGAATGTCGGCGATACGGCGCGCCGCATGGTCGGCGCGCTTTCGTTCGTGGACAACGTGGTCAATCGTGCAACGGGTTCGGTGCTGCTGAAAGCGCGCGTCCCGAATAACGATCGGCTGCTCTGGCCGGGGCAGTTTGTCACGGCCGCCATGCAGCTGAGTATTGATGCTGACGCGATCACGGTTCCGTCGCAGGCGGTGGTCACGAATGCGTCGGGCAGTTTTGTGTACGTGGTGGAGAACGGGACCGCGCGCCGGATGCCGGTCAAGGTCGGGCGCGCCTCGGGCACGATGGTCAAGCTGGACAGCGGGCTGGTTGGTGGCGAGCAGGTGGTGGTAGAGGGGCAAAGCCGATTGAGTGACGGCGCCAAGATAGAAATTCGTGGCGCGATCGCGCCCAGCGCACCCGGGGGAGTACGGTGAATTTCAGCGAGATCTGGATCCGGCGACCGATCATGACCACGCTGGTCATGACCAGCATCCTGGTATTCGGCGTGGTGGCCTATCAGAAGTTGCCCGTGAGCGATCTGCCCACGATTGACTACCCCACCATTACCGTGTCCGCCAGTCTGCCCGGCGCGAGCCCGGAAGTGATGGCCACGTCGGTGGCTACGCCCCTTGAGCAGCAGTTCTCGACCATCGCGGGCATCGACAACATTACGTCGTCCAGCTCGCAGGGCAGCACCAATGTGACGCTGCAGTTCGCACTGGAGCGCGACATCGACAAGGCCGCGGCCGATGTGCAGTCGGCCATCTCGAAGACGCTGCGCCAGCTCCCGCAGGGTATTCAGCCGCCGTCGTACAACAAGGCGAACGCGGCCGACGCGCCCATCATGATGTACAGTCTCAACTCCGACGTGCTGTCCCGCCCGGAGCTTAATGAATATGCAGAAACGTTCATCGCGCAGCGTCTCAGCACCATCTCGGGCGTGGCGCAGGTGCAGGTGTACGGGTCGGCCAAGTACGCGGTGCGCGTGCAACTCGATCCCGGCGCGCTGCAGGCGCGCGGCATCGGCATCGATGAGGTGGAGCAGGCGATCACGCAGGGTAACTCCAATTCACCAGCCGGCGTGCTCATGGGCGCCAATCAGTCGTTTACGCTCCAGGCCACCGGCCAACTGCGGAACGCGGCGGAATTCCGCCAACTGGTGGTCGCGTACCGCGACAACGCCGCCGTGCGGCTCGGCGATCTGGGTAATGTGTTTGACGGGTTGCAGAACACGCGCGGCATGAGCGAGATCAACGGGCGCTCGAATATCGCGCTCGCGATCATTCGGCAGCCCGGCGTCAACACCGTGGCGGTTGCCAAGGCGGTGAATGCGGCCATGGACGAACTACGGCCGCAATTGCCGCAGAGTGTGGGCGTGGAAACGATCTTTGATCGGTCCGTCTCCATTGAACACTCCGTCGAAGACGTGCAGTTCACGCTCGCGCTGACCGTCGCGCTGGTCGTGCTCGTGATTTTTCTGTTCTTGCGCAATGTCCGCGCGACCATCATTCCGTCGCTCGCGCTGCCGTTCTCGCTCATTGGTACCTGTATTGTCATGTGGGCGCTCGGCTACAGCCTGAACAACCTCACGCTGATGGCACTCACCCTGGCGGTCGGCTTCGTGGTCGATGACGCCATCGTGATGCTCGAGAACATTGTGCGACACCTGGAGATGGGGAAGAAGCCGCTCCAGGCGGCACTCGATGGTTCGAAGGAAATCAGTTTCACCATTATCTCCATGACCCTTTCGCTGGTGGCGGTCTTCATTCCGCTGCTGTTCATGCCGGGGCTCATCGGCCGGCTGTTTCGCGAGTTTGCCGTGACCATCGGCGTCGCGATTCTGGTGTCGGGTATTGTCTCGCTGACCCTCACGCCGATGCTGGCGGCCCGCTTCCTCAAGGCTGGTGAAGGACACGCACCCACCGATGGCAAGTGGCGATCGGTAGAGCGGATTTATCAGGCGTCGGAAACCGGTTACATGAAGTCGCTGGGTTGGGTGATGAATCACCGGAAGCTCACGGCACTCTTCAGCCTGTTGACACTGGCGGCCACCGTCGGCCTGTTCATCATCATCCCGAAGGGCTTCATTCCGTCGGAAGATACCGGGCGGCTCTCGGGATCGATTGAAGGACCGGAAGGCGTGGGATACGAAGCGCTGGCAGCCAAAGCCCGCGAAGTCGCGGCGATCGTGCAGGCGAGTCCCAACGTCAAATTCGTGCTCGTTTCAATCGGCGGCGGCGGCGGGGGCAGCACCAGCGCGCGCCTGCAAATGACGCTCAGTGAAAACCCCGATCGCCCGCACGTGGATCAGATCATGCGCGAACTCAGCAAGGCCACGTCGAAGGTACCCGGCGTGCAGGTGTTCTTCCGCAATCCGCCGCCCATCAATATCGGAGGACGGCGCGGCAACAGCGCCTACCAGATTGGCCTGCAGTCCTCCGACATCGTGGAGCTGTACACGGCGGCGCGCGTGCTCGAGCAGCGCATGCGTGAACTGCCGGAGCTTGAGAACATCTCCAGTGACCTGCAGGTCGGGAATCCGCAGGTGGGTATCGAAATCGATCGCGAGCGGGCGTCGTCGTTGGGGATCACAGCGAGTCAGATCGAGAATGCCCTCTACAACGCGTACGGATCACGGCAGGTCTCCACGATCTACACGCAGACGACGCAGTACTGGGTGATACTCGAACTGAAGGAAGAGTATCAGCGGGACCCGGCAGCGCTTTCGCAGCTGTTCGTACGTTCGAACACGGGGCAGCTCATTCCCCTCGGCTCGGTCGCGCGATTCACCAAGGGCGTGGGGCCGCAGTCGGTGCAGCACACCGGACAGCAGCCCGCTGTGTCCATTTCGTTCAATACGCGACCCAACGTCGCCCTCGGTACTGCCGTGGAGGCGGTGCAGCGTGAGGCGCGTGCGGTGCTGCCGGCCAGCGTCACGCCGATCCTGTCCGGTGACACCCAGGCCTTCGCGCAGGCGCAGAGCGGACTGCTGGCGCTGCTGGTGGTGGCGATCTTCGTCATTTATGTGGTGCTGGGCATTCTCTACGAAAGCTTTATTCACCCGCTGACGATTCTCTCCGGACTACCGTTCGCGGCCGTCGGTGCATTGCTCACCCTGCTGATCTTCGGCAAGGATCTGAGCGTCTATGCGTACGTCGGGGTGATCATGCTCATCGGGCTCGTGAAAAAGAATGCGATCATGATGATCGACTTCGCGATCGAGGCCGAGCGGGATCACGGGATGTCGCCGGAGCAGGCGATTATCGAAGCGGCGCGCGTGCGATTCCGGCCGATCATGATGACCACGATGGCCGCCCTCATGGGCACGTTGCCGATCGCGATCGGCTTCGGGGCGGGTGCCGAATCCCGACAGCCGCTTGGACTCGCGGTCGTTGGCGGACTGGCGTTTTCGCAGCTGATCACGTTGTACGTGACACCCGTGGTGTACTGCTATCTCGACCGTCTCAAGCAGCGTGCAGCGCGAGCGCCGCAGCGGGTGTCGGCGATGGAACCCATGCCGGTCGTAGCCGACTGATACCATGCGGGCGGCGCGCGATGCGCCGGTCGTCACATGCTCTGCGCATGCAAGGTATCCGCCACGCGCGCGTAGAGTTCGTCGGCGCGGAACGGTTTCTGGAGAAATCCCGCCGGTCCGCGACCCAGGAACATGCGCGTGACATCCTGCTCGTTGTACCCGCTCATCAGGAGCACGCGCAGGTCGTCGCGGATCTCCCGGAGCGCGCGGAACGTAGCTTCGCCGTTCATGCCCGGCATCGTCAGGTCGAGCAGGACAAGCGCGTAGCCGGCAGGGTGCTGCCGCAACAGCTCTACGGCGTGGCTCCCATCCTTCGCCTCGGTCACTTCAAAGCCACGCCGGCGTAACAGCGCCGTGGCAACTGCGCGTACGCTGTCTTCGTCGTCGACCACCAGAATGTGGCCGGCTCCGCGCCATTCTCCATCGCGCATTGACGCGGGCTCGTGTTGAGTGGCAGTCGCGATGGGAAGAAAGAGCGTGACGGACGTGCCCGATCCCGTCGCGCTCTCTACGCATAGAGTGCCGCGATGACTACGCACGATGCCCATGGTGGCTGCCAGGCCAAGGCCGCGCCCAGTGAATTTCGTGGAAAAAAACGGTTCGAACATGCGCCGCCGTGTGCTGTCGTCCATTCCCGATCCGGTGTCGCGCACTGCCACGTAGGCGAACGCACCAGGAGCAGCGTTCGTCCCCGGAACACAAGTGGCAAGAAATTCTCGGGAGAGCTCCTGCTGCCCGGAGTGGACCGTCACCGTTCCACTGGCGTTGCCCAGCGCGTCAGAGGCGTTGGTCACCAGATTCATCATCACCTGCCGGAATTGACTGATGTCCACTTCGACATCCGGCATCGGGACGGTGAGGTCCACGCGCAGTGAGGCGTTGCGGGACATCGCCGACCGCATCAAGGACTGCATGTCCTCAATGACCGGCGCAATGTTCATCCGCTCCATGACGTACCGGCCTTTGCCAGCATACGCGAGGAGTTGGCGCGTCAGATCCGCCGCGCGTTGGGCGGATTCCTCGATCGCGGCGAGACTCTGCCGCGCCTCGGTGCCCGGATCGAGATCGAGCAACGCCAGCGAGGCATTGCCGAGGATGCCAACCAGCAGATTGTTGAAGTCGTGAGCGATCCCTCCCGCCAGCACGCCCAATGATTCGAGCTTCTGCGCATGCTGAATCTGCGCCTCCACGTACTGGCGCTCCTCCTCCGCATGGAGCTGCTCGGTGACGTCGATGGATGTGCCAACGATGCGTACCGGCGCACCCTGCTCATTGCGCACGAGCATCATGCTGCTCGTTACATGGCGCACCACACCATCGGCCCTGATCAGGCGCACGCGCAGGGTACGCCCAACCCCGGTTGAGACGATCTCCGACCATTCACGGCGTATGCGGTCACGATCTTCGGCATGCACGAAGTCATCGATTGCCGCACCAAGCCCGAGCGTCTCGTGCCCCACCCCCGGTTCCAGCGCGAGAAGCCGCAGCAGTTGCTTGGATCGCGTCATGAGCCCAGTGCGCAGATCAACGTCGAAGCTTCCGATGCTGGCGGCCTCTTGTGCGAGCCGCAATACCTCCTCGCTGCGCTGAAGCGCGTTCAGTGCGCGCCGTTGCGCCGCTTCACTCTCGCGCAATGCAAACTCGGCGCGCTTCGTTTCGGTTATGTCCTCCAGTTTGGCGACGACGCCCCCGTCCGCAGGATACGCCACGACCGCCTGCCAGCGATCGCGCTCGGCGTCATAGCGCTCGAAGCGCGTAGCCGTTCCGCTGTCCAGTACGCCTTGATACGCGTCATGAAACACCGACCCTTCCAGCGCCGGGTAGCACGCCCACACATTACGACCGACCAGCAAGGCCGGAACGACCACGCCGTACTCCGATGCGGCCATGTTGACGAAACGAATGCGGAACTCGCGGTCGAGCACCAGCATGGGGTACGGACTCGCCTCGAGCAGTGCACACTGTGCGTCACTGAGCGGGCGGAACGATGTCGCAGCTGGCGGTCCGGCACTCTCCGTCGACGAAACGGGTCTCATGGCACCACCGGTCATTGGGCAGCATCCTGCCAACGCGGAACCCGCGAAGGACTGGGCGCCGACGTCGGCGTATCCTTCCTGTAATCAGTACGGTTGCCGGAACACTGACAAGGCGGGGGGGTCGCCCGTTTGGCGACCTTGCCTGTCAGCGCCCAGTTGACCTAGAACTCGATCTGGGTTCCCAATTCGACCACCCTATTGGGCGGAATACCAAAAAACTCGGTTGCCGACCGTGCATTTCTCGCCATGATGGAGAAGATCACCTTCCGCCAGCGAGGCATCGGAAACTGATCGCCGGGACGCGTCGGCGCCGGAATGAGCCGCTCCCGACCCAGGAAATAGCTGGTCTCCATGGGGCGGCAGCGAATGCCCATCTGGTCCACCACTTCCAGCACGTTCGGTACATTCGGCGTCTGCATGAAGCCGTACGACGCCACGACACGGGAGAAACCATGCCCCAGCGGCATGACCCGCACCCGCTCTGCCGCACTGGTTTCCGGCACGTCCGCCGTCTTCACCGACACGAGCAGCACTCGCTCATGCAGCACCTTGTTGTGCTTCAGGTGATGCAGCAGCACGGGAGGCACGCCGTCGTCGTTGCCGGTCATGAACACCGCGGTGCCTGGCACGCGGTGAACCTTCGACTTCTCCACGCCATCGAGGAAGAGATCGATCGGCATCGTGCCCTCCGCGAGTCGCGCGTTCAGCAGCGCCCTCCCGCGCTTCCATGTGAGCATCAGCAGGAAGAGCACCACGCCCAGCGCCATCGGCACCCAGCCACCGTTCGCCAGCTTTACCACATTGGCGCTGAAGAACGCCAGATCCACGGTCACGAAGAGCGCACACAGGAGGCCCGCCTGCCACGCTTTCCAACGGAAGCGGATACGCGCCACGAGGTAGAAGAGGATGCTGGTAATGAGCATCGTGCCGGTCACGGCGATGCCGTACGCGGCACCAAGCGCCGAGGTATTCTTGAATGCGAGTACGATGATCAAACAGCCCACCGCGATGAAATAATTCACCTCCGGGATGTAGATCTGTCCTTCTTCCTTCGTGGACGTGTGCCGGATCTCGAGCCGCGGGATGAACCCGAGGGCAATGCCTTGTCGGGTGACCGAGTACGCGCCGGAAATCATGGCTTGCGACGCCACGACGGCCGCCAGTGTGGCGAGTATCAGCAGCGGAATGAGCAGCGGCTTGGGCGCGAGCAGGAAGAACGGGTTCTCCGCCGCCGATGGGTCGCGCACCAGGAGGGCGCCCTGTCCGAAGTAGTTGAGCAGCAGCGCCGGGAACACCAGCGCCAGCCACGCCACCCGGATCGGGCGTCGGCCAAAATGCCCCATGTCGGCGTACAACGCTTCGCCGCCCGTGATCACCAGAACGACCGAGCCAAGCACGAAGAACGCCAGCGCACCGTGGGCCTGGGCAAAGTGCACGGCATACATCGGGTTGACGGCCCCCAGAATCCAGGGCGAGCGCACCACCTCCACGACGCCGAGCGTGGCGATCGTGCCGAACCACAGCAGCATGATGGGACCGAAGGCCCGACCCATCACATCGGTGCCGAAGCGCTGCACGGCAAACAGCAAGGTGAGAATTACGAGGGCGATCGGCACGATGAAACGTGCGAGCGACGGGTAGGCAATCTCGAGTCCCTCCATGGCACCGAGCACGCTCATGGCCGGCGTGATGATGCCGTCGCCATACAACAGCGCGGTGCCGAAGAGGGCGAGCGAGACGAAGAGTCCGCCTTTGAAGAACCGCTGCGGCGTGCCCCGCGGGAAGATGAGCGCGAGCATCGCGAACTGACCACCCTCACCGCGATTATCGGCCCGCAAGACAAAACTCACATACTTGATGCTGATTACCAACGTCAGCGACCACACGATCAGGGACAGAATCCCGAAGACATTGCCCCGTGAGGGCTGCAATCCATAAAGCGGACTGAAGCACTCCTTGATGGAGTAGAGCGGGCTCGTCCCAATGTCGCCGTACACCACGCCCAGCGCGGTGAGGGTCAGGAGGGCGAGGCGTTTCCCGGTGGGGTTCTCATGGTGCCCGTGGGCTCGCAGCGGTTGCTGCACAGGAAACATGCCGGTCGTGGACCGGATTTCACTGCCGGGCACCGAACTGGCGGCGTTGGCGGCAGAGACGGGGCCGGTAGGGTGGCGTATCGCGTCCGAGGAGGCGACGGCGGGACTACCGGGGCTGCGATGTGGAACGGCCTCGGAGGGGGGCTCCGAGGCCGAAGACTTGGAATCGTTCGGCATCGAGTTGTTACGAGAAGCCGAAATGTAGCGTTCTGCGTACCGGAAGTGCACGCAGCGCGCGATTACTCATAGCGCAATGCCTGAATCGGGTCGAGGCTGGCGGCTCGGCGGGCCGGCCAGACCCCGAAGATCACGCCAATCACCGCTGAGAACACAAAGGCAATGACCACCGATTGTGAGCTGATCGCGGTGTTCCAGGCGAACACCTTGCTGAGCACGATCGCCCCGCCGCTCCCCACGGCCACGCCGATCGCGCCGCCAAGCAGGCACAACACGATCGCTTCGATGAGAAACTGAAACAGGATGTTGTTGCCCGTGGCGCCGAGCGCTTTGCGCACGCCGATTTCGCGCGTACGCTCCGTGACCGACACCAGCATGATGTTCATGATGCCGATACCCCCCACCACCAGTGACACGGCCGCGATACCCGCCAGCAAGGAGCCGAACACCTTGCTCGTCTCGGCGAACGTGTTCAGAAAATCGGCCTGATTGCGAATCGTGAAATCATCCTCACGCTCGCGCGGCAAGCGATGCTCCCGGCGCAGGATCTTCTGGATCTCCGCCATGGCTTCCGGAATCTTCTCCTCGGAAACGGCGAGCACGGAGATCGAACGCACGCGGTCGGTGCCCAGCACCCGGAATCGTGCGGTATTGAGCGGAATCAAAATCTGGTCGTCAGGATTCTGGAACGGCGACGTTTGCCCTTTCGATTTGAGCACGCCGATGACGGTGAACTGAATCCCGCGAATGCGGACCTGCTCACCAATGATGGCATCGGGGTTCTCGACCCCGAGATTGGTGAGCACGGCGGGCCCGACAATGGCCAATCGCTGCTTTCCGATGTCTTCCTGCGTGGTGAACATGCGGCCGCCCATCAGTTCGTACTTGCGCACGTTGAGGTAGTTGGCCGAAGTCCCCACCACCTGCGTGCTGGCATTCTTCGCCGCGAACTGCACTTGCAATTGCCGGGACATCTCCGGCTGCACTGCGGTCACCAGTGTCGACTGCTCCTCCAAGACCGCCGCGTCGGCCATGGTCAGTCGCGCGCGATCAGCTTCCGCTGCCACACCGCCCATTCCACGCACCTGCCCCGGCGTGACGGTGAGCAGCGTGGTCCCCAATGCGGTAATGCGAGACTTGATGGACTCCTGCGCACCACGGCCGATGCCATCCATCGCAATCACGGCGCCCACTCCGATCACGATGCCAAGCATGGTGAGCATCGAGCGCAGCTTGTTGGCTCGCAGCGCGCCGAGGGCGACCCGAAAAACTTCGAGATAGAGCATCAGCGCTCCTTGGGACGTCCACCACCCGCCGTCGGCGTGGCCTGCATGCCCGGCACGCCGCCACCGCCGGTCATGCTCCGGAACCGTTCGTTTTGCTGGTCGCGCTTGGCCTGCAATGACGCCACGGCCAGCGATGCCACCTGTTCGCCTTCCTTGAGACCGGAAATCACTTCGGAATAGTCGTAGTTGGCCGCACCGAGTCGCACGATGCGCGGCTCGTACTTGCCCGCCGCGATCTCCACGAACACCAAGGCGGTGCGAGCTCGGATCGACGACGGCGCAGGCGATGCCCCCTTGCTGCGGCCGCTGTCCATCGCCACCGCCTGCCGAGGCGCCGCGTCCTTGGTGGCGTTGCCGTTACCCGTGCCACGCATGGCGGCTTGCTGCTCACGCACCATCGCGCTCACGCTGTCGGGATCGAGCCCCACCAACAGTGCGGCGGTTGACGCTTCACGCAGCGTCTTCACGGCATCGTTACTCACCGCCACCACATTCTCGCGACGCTCCACCAACAGGGACACTTCACCGTTCATGCCGGGCTTGAGCAGCCCCTCGTTGTTGTTGAGCGACACAATCACCGGAAACATGGTCACGCTCTGCTGCACCACCGCCTGCGGCTCAATCTTCTCCACGGTGCCCTGAAACGGGCGATCGGGGTAGGCATCGACGGTCACGCGCGCTGATTGACCGGCCCGTACGCTGCCGATATCGGTTTCATTGACCAGCGCGCGCACTCGCACCTTGCTCAGGTCGGCCATCTTGAGGAGGATCGTGCCGCCGCTCACCGAGCCGGTGGCCGACGCAATGACCTGACCCAGCGAAACCGGCTTGTCGATGATCGTGCCTGCCACGGGCGCGACCACGCGCGCATCTTCGAGGCGCTGCTTGGCGAGGTCCACGTTGGTGGTGGCGCGCACAATCGCACCCTGCGCCTGCGTGAGCTGCAGCTGCGCGGTCTCGTACTCGGGCGTTGTGATCACGCGATTTTTGTATAGCTCCTCCGACCGCTTCATCTGCGCCTCGGCGACTTCGAGGCTCGCCCGCGCACTGCGCAGGTCGGCCGCCGACTGATCGTACTGATTCTGCACGTCACGCGTATCCACCTGCACGAGCAAATCGCCGGCCTTCACCTGCGTACCCGTTTCCACCGGCATGCGCGTGATCTGCCCCGACGCCTTCGACTTGACCTCGATCACATTGATCGGCTCGACCGCCCCGGTGGCCTGGGCATCCACCACGATCGTACGCCGGTCTACTTCCACCGAGGTGATGATCGGTGCCGCCAGTTCCTTTTTCCCGCACGCCACGAGCGAGCCGACCGCCACCGTGGCGACCAGCAGGCGGCGACGCCACGTCCTGGAAGGCTGTCCCATCAAAGTTCACGCCCCACGAGCGCTGAGAGTTGGGCGCGAGCAATGCGGCCATCCAGCCGCGCCTGAATGAGCGCCTGGCGCGCTTCGTTGAGCTGTGTCTGCGACGTGAGCAGATCGAGCAGTGTCGAGGCGCCCAGCGCATAGCGCTGCTGCTGCACCCGCAGGTCTTCGTCGGCGGCCGCAATCGCCGCCAACTGCACCGTCACGCGGGCCTGAGCGTTTTGCAGCGAGCGCACGAGGGTCGTCAGGTTTTGCTTGGCCGCCAACTCCGCGTCGCGCAACTGCGCCTCCGCGTTCGTGAGGAGCACATCAGCCTGCACCGTTTGCGCCTCGCGCGCAAAGCCATTGAATACCGGGTACGAGATGTTGAAGTTGTACGTCTGCCGGCTCGCATTGTCACCGGTCACGAGCAGCAGGTTGGTGCCGGCGAATCCACGGCTATTCTGGCTGAACGCGTAGTTGTAGGCCATGGTCATCGTGGGCAGGTAGCTCGACTTCTGCGACCGCTTGACGGCGCGCGCCACGGCCACGTTTGATCGCGCCAGTCGCACTGCGGGGCCGTCTTCCACCAACGCGGCGAGTTCGTTCTCCGAGAGCATCGCCACCTGTGTATCGAGCGTATCGTCGGGCGACGCCGTGATCGTTGTGGGAGAACCGGCCACGCGCGAGAGTGCTGCGTTCGCCACGCGCAGGTCGTTCTCGGCCGTCAGTACCGCGAGTTGCGCGTTGCCCACCTGAATCGCGGAGCGCAGCGAGTCGGACTTGGTGGCCACACCGGCTGCGACTCGCGCCGCCGACGCCTTGAACTGCTGCTCCGCTTGCTCCAGCTGCGCCTGCGCCGCCGCCGACGATTCGCGCGCCGCGAGCGCGGCATAAAACTGTTGCTTCACCTGCAACGACGCATCGAACCGCGCCGTGACGGCCGAGACATCGGCGACCTCGGCGGTCGCGCGGATACGCTTGATTTCTGAAAGACGGCGCCCGCCGTCGAAGAGTTCAACGTCGAGCCGCAGCCCGTTGTTGTAGCTCCACGGGTTGCCGGAAAGCGCCGTCAGCTGGCCGTTGAAGTTGTTAATTGTGGTACCCTGCGTATGCCCGGTGCCGGCGGTGAGATTGACGTTGGGCACATACGAGCCGACAGCTTCACGGCGCGCCGCAGAGGCGGTACGATCGAGGCCGCGTGCCTGCACCGCCGCCACCGAGTTCCGCGTCGCGAGATCGATCGCCTCCCGGAGCGTGACCGGACGGGCGCCGTCATCAGATGGCAAACCCTGAGCCGCAAGAGGGGCGGCCATCAGGACCGCCCCCGTAAGGAGTGCACCACCAGTCTGCAAAAACCTGCGTGTCACTTGAGTTCCCCTCTGGACCGCGCGAGGCTGTCGGCGGTGCGCTGATTGCGTTCGAGCAGCCGGCGAAACGCGGCCTGCTGTGTGCTGTCGAGTGAGTTGAGCATCAACACGCGCGCGCTGTCACGCACCGAGTCGAGCGATGGCCGGACGATCTTCATGATGGATTGCGACTGAACACGTCGCCAATCGAAGACCGAGTCGAAATGCCTCCGCTGCCCCTCAGCGAGGCTGAGCTCGCGGGCCAGCTCATCACGCATGGCGCGCTCACTGTACACACTTGCGACCGGCTTCGATTCACCCACCGCACGATTGGCCGCAAAGCCGACCGCACCACCGGTGAGGAAAGCCCCGAACATGAACATCAGGGCGAGTAACTTGGGACGGGGAGTCTGAGACACAGAGCGCGGAGAAATGTCGGTCGACGAAAAAGGCAACGACTAGTAGTCGAGCGGATTGAGATACCGTTCGGGGGCATCCGGCGGCAGATTGGGACGGGCGCGGGTCAGCATGACATCGTCGATCGGCAACGGGAGCGCCGATTCGACGGCATCACGCGCCGCCATCTCGCGAGCGCGCTGATCGGTGGCCTGATCGCGCGCGACGGCGGAACCGGCCACGAGCAAGCCGATGGTAGCCGCCACAAGCCCTGCCGTTCGCAGTTCCCACGTCCGGAACTCCGCGAAACCGCTCCACCAGGCCGGTTTGAGCTCCTGTATACCGTGTACCAAGCCTGCGGTGATGCGCTGCATCACGCGCTGCTCCAGACCACCCCAGTAGGAGTCGTCGGTGGGCGCGCGGTAGGCCGCGCGCAGTAACGCGGTGGTGTTCGGGTCGGCGCCCGCGCTCCGCGAAGGATCGTGTCGCGTGTTGTCCGTCATTTCTCACTCCGGAGATTGCTCAGCTCCCGGCGCAGGTGCGCGCGGGCATGGTGCAGGTCGGACCGGGCCGTGCCTTCGGGAATCCCGAGCAGCACGCCGATCTCCGCATGTTTGTATCCCTCCACGTCGTGCAGCACGATCACCGCGCGCTGCCGTTCGCCGAGGGTGTGAAGCGCACTGGTAAGACGCGCGCGCAGTTCATCCGCCACGGCAGGATCGCGATGCGGCGACGACAACGTCTCCGGCAACTCGTCCGCGTCCCGCACCTTACGCCGCCGTGCGATGTCCAGCGCAGCGTTGGCCACAATCCGGTGCAACCACGCCCCGAACGCCTGTTCAGGACGAAACCGCTCCAACGCGCGAAACGCGTGCAGGAAACCCTCTTGCACCGCATCCTCCGCATCGTCGTGCGACAGCACAATGGCGCGAGCCACCGCGTATGCGCGTCGCTGATGCCGGTGGACCAGCCCGGCAAACGCGGTGTGATCACCCGCCTGCGCGGCCAACACCAGCGCCCGCTCCGCCAGCGCATCAGCCGACATCGGCTGACTCCGCGTCGGCAGGGGCGCCTCGACAGGAAGGTGGAGGGCGAGTGAGGTCATAGTGGTTGAAGAGGTCAAGAGAATTACGCATCCGTCGAAACGGGCGTTGAGTTCGGGGACTCGTGGGCCACGACTACCGGAACGCCGACCAGTCCGAGCGCGGCGGCCTGTGCCTGCATCGCCTCGAGTACCAGCGCAATGTGTGTATCGAGCGGCACGCCCAAGGCGCGTGCGCCCTGCACGATGTCATCCCGGTTGACACCGCGGGCAAAGGCCTTGTCTTTCATCTTCTTCTTGACCCCCGTGACATCCACATCCGTTACCGCTTTTGAGGGTTTTACCAACGCCGACGCGGTGATCAGCCCCGTGAGTTCGTCGACCGCGAAGAGAGCCTGCGCCAATCGGGTCACCCGTGGTACCCCCGTGTAATTCGCATGCCCCAAGACCGCCTCACAAATATCCGCCGGCCACCCCTCGGCCCGCAGGTATCGCACGCCCTCGGCCGGATGTTCGACGTCCGCCCCCTGCGCATTGTTAGGAAATTTCTCGTAATCGAAGTCATGGATGAGTCCGGCAAGACCCCAGGACTCGGGGTCCTCGCCAAAATGCACCGCGTACGCGCGCATGGCGCACTCCACGGCGAGCATATGCTTCCGCAACGACTCGGACTGGGTCCAGGCGTGCATCAGAAAAAGGGCGGCGTCACGAGTCGGCATAGCGGGGACTGGCAGGCGGGATGGAAAAACGTCGGTACACGGGTGAACGCCGGGAGGCGGAAACCGGGTGCCCGCTTGGTGCATATCCACGGTCACTCTGAGCTGCGAGCGCCCGGTGCGCGAAATCAGGAGCAACGGCAGCGCCCCCACCAGCAGGATGCCTGAAATCAAATACAGCCGGGAGAACGCGAGAACACTCGCCTGCCACCCGATCTGCCGGTCCAGCACCATCGACGCCTGCTGTTTGGCCAGGAAGGCATCAGTGCCCCGGGCCGTCAGCCCACGGGTGATCGCCGCGATCCGCTCGGTGGTGACCGGATCGTAGACGCCGACGTGCTCCGTCAGTACGGGCTTCTCCACCCGGGTGAGTAAAGACGGCAACGCAGCCATGAGCGCGATACCCACCGACCCGCCGTGCTGCCGCATGAGGTTGAACAGCCCGTGCCCTGCCCGAGCGATTGCTACGGCAGCCCCGCCACCGTGGCCACGCGGACGCATCGACGATGTAGCCGCCGAGTGTGGGGCCCACCATCACGCCGACGCCAGCTGTGACGCGGCGCGCGTGACATCCCAGGCCACGCCCACGTCGGCTTCAAGCTGGTCACGTGCGATGCGGAGCAGATCGGCGGCCGATATCGAGTCGGCGCGACGGGCACTGAGCTGCGCTTCCGCGCGGAGGCGCGAAATCTCGACTAACGCGACCGGCAGGACTTCGCGGCGTCGGCGGTCGAGTCGGTGCAGCGCTCCACACAGATGGCGCAGCAGGCTGGCCTCTCGATGCAAGGGAAGGCGGACGGGGCGAACTGCTTTTCGCGTTCACGCAGAACGGTGTCGAGATGCGCGGGATGATGGCGGTCATGGCCGTGTTCTATATGAACTCGCTGTTCAATCCGAAATGCGTGGCGCGTGAACAATCAGGACGCGTATATCCTCACCAAGGATCCCAACTTCAATCCCGGTCAGTACGGGATCGTGGCAACACAGATGAAGGTGATCAAGTGATGCAGAGGCTGTTCCGCCGATCTTCAGGACAACAACAACCCACCGACACGCCCCCCAAAACTGTTCCGACCAACGAGCACCCCCCCGCCCCGTTCGCCGCAGAACACGGCGTGAACCCCTCCTCGTCACAGGCCGTTTTTACCCGCACATTTCCCCGCAGAGCCGAAAAACGCATGTCTCGTGCCTGCCGTGTTGTCCTTGCCGTCAACGCCGCCGTCGACTTCGCGTATCGGTACCGTTGACGCCATCATCAAGAAAGGGCCACAGAGAGAAGACCGAATACTGCCGCTGCTGCCCGCTCCAGTCATCGTGGCTGCGGCAATGGTCGAAAGCCCACCAGGCTCTGTCGCCTGACTCGCTTTCAATCACCCGCCTGCGCACGCGGAAGCTGTTGGCCTCAGCCCAGTGCTGGACCGGGGCCTACAACGTGGGCAATGGCTACACCGTGATCGAGGCCGAGAATCGTGACCAAACTCCGATAGGCGGGCCCGACGCAATCGTGCGCACGCAGAGTATCTTACAACACTCGACAGGGGCGTCCCGCTACGGCGGGGCTGAGAAGCACCCTTTGAACCTGACCCAGATCATGCTGGCGTAGGGAGTCGCGGGCTCTCAGGCACATCGCGGGAGTGGCGCGTGTCTCCGTGTGCGCCAAACGGAGCGACCATGACCCGACCTGCGTTCCTGCCCTCCGATGCCCTCGCGGCGCTGCGAGCGGCGGCTCCCCTCACGCAGTGCCTCACCAATTACGTCGCGATGAACATCGCGGCCAACACACTGCTGGCCGCCGGCGCCGCGCCGGCTATGGTCCATACCGTTCAGGAAAGTGGCGAGTTCGCTCGCATCGCCCACGCGGTCACCATCAACATCGGCACGTTGTCGCCAGCATGGGTGGAGGGCATGGTCGCGGCGGCGACTGCAGCCAATGCGGTCGGCACCCCATGGGTCTTCGATCCGGTGGCGCATTTCGCCACACCATACCGTGCAGAGGTCGCGCGACGACTGCTTACGCTGCGCCCCACCATCGTGCGCGGAAACGCGAGCGAGATCCTTGCGCTGGGTGGCGGCGAGACGGCGGCCAAAGGGGTGGATAGTGCGGATCCGGTCGACGCGGCCGCTCACGCGGCCCGCCAGCTGGCCCGTGTCACCGGTGGTGTCGTGGTGGTCACGGGTCCACGAGACTTCGTCACCGATGGCACCCGCGCGGCCACGATCACCGGCGGCTCCCCCTGGATGCCCAGTGTCACGGCACTCGGATGTTCGCTCACATGTCTCATGGGGGCGTACGCCGCCGTCACAACGCCAATGGAAGCCGCCATCGCGGCGCTGGTGCATTTCGCCGAGTCGGGAGAGCGCGCGCACCGGCTCGCCGAAGGCCCGGGCTCGTTCGGCTGGCGATTCCTCGATGCACTGGCCGCCGTGTCTCCGGCGGATCTCAGCGACACGCCGCGTGTGACATGGAGCTGATCGCATCGCAGCTGCGTCTCTATCTCGTGACCGACCCCGTGCTGTGCCGTGCGCGCGGCGTGGTGGACACGGTGCGCGAGGCGGTCAACGGTGGTGTCACCATGGTGCAGCTCCGTGACAAGGACGCCACGTCGCGAGAGCGCGTCGCCGTCGGTTGCGCTCTCATGCGCGCGCTCGAGGGCACCGGGGTCCCGTTGGTGATAAACGACGACATCGACGCGGCCCTGGCGATCGGCGCACACGGGGTGCATGTGGGCCAATCCGACCTCTCGCCGGAGCGCGTACGCGAACGCGTTGGGCCATCGGCCATCGTGGGGGTGTCGTGCGAGACCATCGCCCACGCCGCGGCGGCGGATGCGCGCGTGGTCGACTACGTAGGACTCGGACCGGTCTTCGCGACCTCCACCAAGCCGGATCACGCGCCGGCCATGGGACTGCGAATGCTCGCGGCCGCGCGCGCGGCAACGTCGGTCCCTGCCATCGCCATCGGCGGTATCCAGCTGGCGAATCTCGCGCAGGTACTCGCGACCGGCGTGCATGGCGTCGCGGTGGTCTCGGCCATCTGCGGGCAACCCAGTCCACGTGATGCGGCGAAGGCGCTGTCAGCGTTCGTTGTGACATCGGATGACGCGGTATCGGACCGGATCTCCACATGACCACATCGCGAATTCCCAATGTCCTGTCGATCGCCGGCTCCGATCCGTCGGGTGGTGCCGGCATTCAGGCGGACCTCAAGACCTTTTCCGCCCTGCGCACCTATGGCATGGCCGCCATCACCGCGCTCACGGCGCAGAA
>JBBQUH010000042.1:0-32105 GCA_038212625.1 Gemmatimonadales bacterium
GGCGGCTGCGTGATGACGATCGAGTCGGGGATGCGCGCCGGGATGGCGTGCAGCAGCAACCGGAAGCGTGCGATCTCGAGCGCCACGTAGCCGTCCGCGCGCTCCGACACCGTGGCACCGAACACGGTCGTGTAGAACGCAGTCATCGCGTCGAGCGACTTGGCATACAGGACTGCGCCCCAGGTGACATTGCTTCAGGGTCTCGAGAGAAGGTCGAAGTGCAGGACGTTGACGAAGAAGTCGATGGCCGGCGCCTAGTCCGGCACGATGATGGTCACCAGCTCGAGATGGGTCGCGGCTTGAAAGCGGTGGCGCCATTCGACGGGACGGGTCACCGGCATTCGTCAGAACTACCCCAGAATACCACCAGGAAACGCCTATGACGCCGTGGCTGCGACGCGCCCGGGGAGCGATCGGGATAGGGCTGACCTGGGCGGCCGCGTGGGCGGCCGCGTGGGCGGTCACCGGGCTGCTGATCGGGGTCACCAGCGTGCTCACACCGTGGTTGCCGTGGGGCGGGTTCTTTGCGGTCTTTGACGCTCCGCTACCGGCCCTCGCCGTCCCTGGAGTCGTAGGAGGCACGCTCTGGTCGCTCACCACACTGATGAGCGTACCGTTTGCGCTCATGGGCGCCGGGTGCGCAGCGTCATCATTGGTCATCGCGAGACGCGGCGACGACCAGACACGGTTGGCGGCAGGCGACGTATCCGATGCGCCGGCGCTGAGCGACGCGGACGTGCGGTAGCTGCTCAGTGGCACGCACGCCGCAGGTCATTCGACACGGCGCCCGCGAGCCATACCGCCTGCATGACCGCGGTGCTGCACCCGGACGAGGTGCACGTCGTGAACTACTTCTTCACGTCGAGCGCCGCGCCGTCCTTCAAGTGCATGCGAAAGAATCCCAGCATATCCTCGAGGAGCCTTATCGTGTTGTCGCGGCCGGAGATGTAGTAGTTCTCGTTGGGATACGTGCGGTATTCGAATGGCTTGTAGAGCATCTCAAGTCGATCCGCAAACAGGCGGGATGCTTCCGATCGCGGGATGCTGGTGGCATCGCCGTGTACGAGCATGATCGGCGTCTGCAACTGCTCCAACTCGTAGATCGGAGAACTCCGCCGATAGACATCCTGACTGGTGGCAAACGGCCCGAACTCGTAGTCGAGCAGCTTCAGATGTCGGGTTTCCTGCTCGCCGTACGTGTGCACCCAGTCACCGTAGCCGGACGCGGCAATCGACGCCTGAAAGACCGACGGCGCGAACACGGGAGCGGCGAGACTCATGTACCCACCGTAGCTCGTGCCGGTGATTCCCATCCGGTCCGCGCGCACCGACGGCAGCGTCTTGAGAAAGGCGACACCCGCCAGCACATCCTTCAAGTCACAACGCCCCCAGCACTGATTGTTCGCATCTTCGAACGCCTTGCCGTAGCCGGAACTCCCCCGGATGTTGGGCAGCAGCACCGCATAGCCGCGCATGGCGAAGAACTGCACGTCACGCTGCAGGGCGTCGCTGAATTGTGCCGTGGGTCCACCGTGAATCCACAGCAGACCGGGCGCTTTCTCTCCGGGTCCGAGACCGCGGGGCCGGTAGAGATACGCAGAGACGCTGACGCCGTCGTCCGCCTTGTACATGATCTTTTCCGGCGTGATCAGCGCCCGCTGCACATGGGCCGGCGGGTCGGAGTTTGTCAGGCGCATGGGAGCACCACCAGCGAACGGCACGACGAACAGGTCGCCCGGCGTCACCGGCGATGCGAGCACATAGCTGATTCGTGTGCCGTCCGGCGACCAGTTGGCCGCGGAAACCATGCCCATGCCAGACGGCGCGGCGAGAGTGCGCGGCGCCCCGCCCGCCAGCGGAACGGCCCGCAACTGCTGCGTGCCATCCTGGAGCGAGAGATACAAAATGTGACGCCCATCCGGTGCCCAGCGCGCGCCACTCTGGTTGGCCGATTCCGGCGCGATGGCGCGTGCCGCACCGCCGGCCATTGGTGCCACCCAGTAGTTCAGCCATCCACTGCGGTGCGAACGAAAGAGCAGCTGCGATCCATCAGGCGACACCTGCACGTATCCGAATGCACCACCGGCCTGGTAGTCAAAGAAATCGGTATCGCGCACAACCACACGAGCCGCGCCACCCGCCGCCGGCATGGCCACCACATCGTGGTTGCGCCAGGTGGAATCGAGCCGCACATACACGACCTCGCGCGAATCAGGAGTCCAGCGGGGATACACCTCAAGCAGCGGCTCGTCGGTGGCTCTGCGGACTGCACCGTCGGACACGCGGACGATCCAGATGTCGTAGTTGCCCAGCTTATCATTCGAGAACGCGATGGATGATCCATCCGGCGCCCAGGCATACGAGTTGATATGCCCGCCAAGTGTGGTCAGCTGTCGCTCCCGACCGTCCGTGCGCGACGAAAGCCAGAGTTCGGGCGTACCCGACTTGGTGGATACAAACGACAGCCAACGGCCATCCGGTGACCACTCGGGCTGCGCGGATCCAAGAAACGCCGTGCCACCCGTGCTGACGTTAAGCGACGTGGGAAACCCGCCAGCCGACGGCACACTCCACAGCCCACCTTCTCCCAACGACGAACTAAAAAGCAGTCGTGCACCATCCGGCGACCACTGCGGTTCACTCGACACGACGGAGCGGATGCCCGTGAGTTCTTGCGCTGAGAGCGCGCGTGGTTCGGTGGCGCGTGGGTCCGTGCTCTGCGCGGCGACGCGTGTCTGCGCCAAAAGCAGAAGCAGCGCAATCCGGCGAATCACCGGCTGCCGCCGTTCGCGCGCGCCGGCTCTTTCATGTCATCCTTCAGGTGCTGGTCGAAGTAGGCGACCATGTCACCAAGCATGACCTGAATGTTGTCTCGACGACGAACGTAGTAGTTCTCGTTCGGATACGTCTTGTACGTGAATGGCTTGTAGTTCATCTCAAGCCGGTCGGCGAACAGCTCGGAGGCAACAGATCGCGGCAGCTGCGCACCGACGCCATGGATCAGCATGATGGGCGTCTGAATGTCCTTCATGTAGAAGATCGGCGAAGCGATGCGGTACTTGTCTTCCGCCGCAGGCAGCGGACCGAACTCGTACTCCACCAACTTGACGTGACGCAACTCCTGCTCGGCGTGGAAGTGCAGCCAATCGCCGTACCCGGATGCGGCAATCGCCGCCTGAAAGACGCCGGGGGCGAAGGCGGCGGCGGCGAGACTCATGCATCCGCCATAGCTGGTACCGGTAATGCCCATGCGATTCACATCGATGTTGGGCAGCGTCTTCAGGAACTCGACACCGGCCGTGACATCAAGAAGATCGCAGCGCCCCCAGCATCCGTTGTTTGCATCTTCGAACCGTTTACCGTAGCCGGAGCTGCCGCGGATGTTTGGCAACAGTACCGCGTAGCCCTGCATGGCGAGGAACTGCACCTGCGCCTGATAGGTGTCGTTGAAGGACGACGTTGGCCCACCGTGGATGTACATGATGCCGGGAGCCTTCTTTCCCGGCGCCACGATCGGCTCGTAGAGATAAGCCTGGATGGTGAGACCGTCCGGGGATTTATACGAAACCTTGCGTGGCTGAATCAGATGCTTGGCGATGTACTCCGGGCCCGCCGAGACCGTGAGCCGTCGCGGTACACCACCAGCGACAGCGACAACAAACAGATCGGCGGCCTCAGCCGGCGTTTCGCGCGTGAAACTCACCTGCCGTCCATCGGGTGACCACTCGGCGTTACTGATCATGCCCATGCCATCGGGCTTCGCCAGCACACGGGGAGCACCTCCGGTCGCCGCGACCACGCGCAGATCCTGCGTGCCATTCCAGAGCGCGTGATACAAGATCGACTTGCCATCCGGAGACCACTCTGCACCCGATTGGTTTGCCGCTTCGGCCGCGATCTGACGTGGCGTCCCGCCGCTCATCGGCACCACCCAGTAGTTGACCCATCCACTACGGTGCGAGCGAAAGAGCAACGTGGTACCGTCGGGCGAGACCAGCGAGTACCCGAAGTTCCCACCGGCCTGATAGTCGAAGAAATCAGTATCCTTCACAATCAACCGCGGCTGACCGCCACCGAACGCCGGCATCTCCAGCACTTCATGATCGAGCCAGCGATCATCCATACGCGCGTACACCACGCGCTGGCCGTCCGGCGTCCACGAGGGGAAGACGTCGTAGCGAGTGTCGTTCGTCACGCGCACGACGGCTTTCCCGGGAACGGTGACCGTGAAGATGTCGTAGTGGCCGAACTTGTCGCCCGCAAAGGCAATGGCGTTGCCGTCCGGCGACCACGTATACGAGTTGATGCGCCCGCCAAGCCGCGTGAGTTGAAACTCCGACCCGTCGCGCAGTGAACGCACGAAGAGCTCTGCCGGCCCGTTGCGATTGGAGATGTACGACAGCCACTGCCCGTTGGGCGAGTATTTCGGTTGATGTGACTGCAGGAACGCGATCTCCCCCATCTGGATATCGAGTGGCGTCGGCAGCCCGCCCGCCGACGGCACGGTCCACAGATCGGACCCGCCGAGTGCACCGCCGATCAGCAACTGCGCGCCATCCGGCGACCATTGGGGTGCAACGCCGCCGACGATAGAGCGGATCGAGGTAACCTCGGCGGCGCTCAATGGCTGCGGCTGTGCGCCGAGCGACGAGCCAAGCGACGAGCCAGGCGACGACAGGCCGATGGCACAGATGCCGGCAGCAAGCGTGATGGTGGAGCAATGCGTACGTGACATGCTGAGGCGCCTCGATACATGAAGGATCATGACGCAGCGCCGGACAGCCTCGGGGTGTGGTGTCCGGCGCTGTGCAGGCTTACGGTCGCGGGGTTGGCGTAATGCCGTTCACGACGCCGCACCCTTGCGGCTGCGGACTGCGCGGCTGACACTCGGCCACCGGAATGGGCATGGCGGGAAACAGTCGCGGATCGGCAGCGCTGACAGGAATGCGATCGAGTCGACCATAGTGTCGCATGTCGATCCACGTGTTTCCACCTTCCCAGAGCAGCGAGTAGTGCTTGTCGTACAGCAGCTCGGTGAGCAGATCGCCCGAGAAGGTGGCCGGAAGTGGAGGCAGCCCACCGGCGGTGGTGCGGACAGTATTGATGTCCTGAATCGCCAGCGCCGTGTTGCCCAATCCAAGATTGGCTTCGGCGCGCAACAGGATCAGCTCCTCGTTGCGAATCAGTGTAATCGGAGCCGTGGCTGACAGGTACATCGTGAACTGCACGTTGGAGCTGATACCCTGTACGACGAACGTCGGGACCGTGATGAGCTTTGTTTGCGCACGGAGATCGAGCGTTCCATCGGCGCGCAGCCTGGCCTCGGTACGCAACCTGGGATGTGCGTAGAGCAGATCGGGTCGAAAGTTCGGATTGGTGATATCACCCGAGTTCGTGGTGAAGACATGATACGCACCGAGCGTGAGCGGCGCGTTCGTGCTGAGAAACGACTCACCCAGCGCCGTCAGTGCCACCTGCCAGCTGTCGGTGTAGACCGCAGCGCGCGCACGTAGCGCCCGGTTCACCCGCAGGAACGTCGCTGGCGTATTGAAGCCGGCAAATCCCGTGGAGAGCGGGAACGGAAATGCCGTGCCGCCGGCCTGCAAGTGCGTTTTCGCTTCGTCGAGCAGGGTCGCGATACGCGCGTACACTTGCGCCTTTGTGGCGATCGGCGCGGGTGGGGCCGTGGGATCAAGATCAGCGTCCAGCGGCGCACCGAAGGCGTCGCGCGTCACAATGACCTGCAGCAAGTCGTACGCCTGAATCGTCTTCGTGAAACCGCGCGCTGCCTGCTTCTGTGCATCGCTCCATGAGCCAACGCCGTCGATGGCAGAGAGCAGGATGTTGGCCGATCGGATGTTGCGATACGGGTCCGCGTACAGGATGTTGCCGGGAAATCCGTTGCCGTTGAGCGGGTCGCGGACACTGCCGGGCAGTGACGCGCCGGTGACGGACATCGGATACCCCTCACGTCCGAACGCTCCGAGCCAGCGAATACCCTCCGCGACGTTCGCCCGTGTCCCACGCAGCAGCCCGGTGGCCAGGGCCCCCGCGCTCGTGGCGTTGGGTGAGTTCACCAACCCGTCCACACTGGGATTATTGGGATTTGCGACATCGATGTCGCCGCAGGCGATGGCCGTGAGCAGCAGCGAAGCGGTGAGCGCGGTGGTCAACCGGCGACGGCGTGAATACCGAATGGTGGTCATGATCAGAACCTCACGTCGATGGAAAGCCAGAAGCTCCGGCTCGGCGGATACGGAGACACGTCGAAGCCACGCGAAACGGCCTGCGTGCCGAAGTTCGAGACCTCGGGATCGACACCCGTGTAGTCCGTGATGATGAGCAGGTTGCGTCCGGACAGCGTGAGGCGTGCGGATTCGGCACGGCTCATCGCGCGCCGTACGAGCTTCGACGGCAAATCGTACGTCAGCGCGATTTCACGCAGCTTGATGAAGCTCGCGTCCTCGATGTAGTTGCGCGTCTGCCGGGGGAACGTGCGCAGGCGTCGGGCGCAGACGTTCTCGTTGGTGGCGTTCGGCGCGGGTGCGATCTCGTTGCAGTCCGGTCCGTTCCGCGACGCATCCCACAGGTACCGCGTCAGGTTGATGACTTCACCGCCCTTCTGCCAATCGAACAGCGTCGTGACGTTGAACTTTCCGACACGGAACGCGTTGCTGAATCCCATACGGAAATCGGGATTGGCGTCACCCACCTGCCGGACAATGCCCTGACCGTTCGCGAGCGAGTCGTTGCCGACGATCTGGGTCAGCGACTTGCCAGCCTCCACTTGAAACACCCCGAAGGTCGTGCCGAATCCCGGCGCCTGAAATGGCGGTACCGGAAGCGAGAGCACTTTGGCGTTCACCGTGGAGAACGTGGTGGTCGAATTCCATTCGAACGACTTGGTCACGATCGGGAATGCACGCAGCGCCGCCTCGTACCCGCGCGACTCCATCGAACCACCGTTGAAGATGCGGAGCCCGTAGCCCGTGGAATTCGCCAGGGTCGCGGTCACCAGCAGATCGTCGATGCGCTTGTTGAAGTACGAGAACTCGACGGCGGCCCGCCCCTTGAGCATCGAGAGGTCGAATCCGGTCTCGACTTCCGTCTGGATTTCCGGACGCAAGTTGAGGTCCGCCGTTTGCGCGCCGGCGCCGATTTCGATGGTCGGGAGTCCGCCGATATTGCCGCCGAAGAACTCCGTGAACTTCTGGCCGAACTGCGGCTGGTTGCCCGAGCGGCCGACAGCGAGACGCACCTTCAGTTCCTCAAAGGCCCATGGCAGTGACGTGAAGCGATACGACGACTGGGCACGCGGGAAGTAGTAGTACTTGTCGGCGTCGCTGTTGTTTGAGCTGCGGTCGGCACGGAAGCCCGCCGCAAGAAAGAGTTTCTGGTCGAACAGGAGGAGCTCTTCCTGCGCGTTGATGCCGATGTCATTGGTGCGGGAAACGTCTTCGGCGACACTCACCGCGGTGGCACGACCGATGTTGTCCAGTCCGCCAATCAGGTTCTGCGCCACCACACGCGAGTTGCTCAACCCGCGTTGTTCGTATTGATGACCGAACGACGTCGTGGCCTGCAGTCCGCCTCCCGACGAGCGATACGTGTGGACCGCACTCAGGTTGAGATTCATGTTCAGACTCTGCGCATTCGAGCGCACCGCCGTTCCCGGCAGTCCGTCGAGTGGCTCGAACTGGAGCTCTGGTGGTGAGAGGATGTTGCTGCGCTGATTGAAGAAGTCGACACCACCGCTGGCGATGAACCGCAGGTCCTGGCTCGTCCGCGTAAACGCGCTGTACGTGAGATTGCCGGAGGTGATCGCCCGATAGACGACTTCTTCGTTCGTGCTGAGTGCCGCCGTTTGCAGCGGATTGCTTTGCGCCGCCGGATTGCGCGGAAAGGAGCCATCGGCATTGCGGCGCAGGTCGACGAAGGACGGGCTGCGGGACAGTGCCTGCCCGAGCGCCACGCCGCGATTATCGTTGTTCGTGAGTCCGCGTCCGGTCTTGGTGCCGAGCAAGTTGCTGGTGATGCGCGCCGTCAGCTTGTCGCTGATTGTCTGGTCGAGACCGAGCGTCAGCGACTGTTTGCGGTACCCGGTGTTTTCAATGATGCCACCATCGTCCTTGAGCAACCCTGAGGCGAAGTAGCGCGTGTCGGCGCTGCCGCCGCTGACGCTCATCACGGATTCCCACGAGGTCGGCGTCTGTCCGTAGACCTCACGCTCATGGTCGAAATACGCACCCTCCTTCCACAACGCACCGACCGCGGGTCCGAATGTGGAGATGGCATCGGCCTGCGAGTTGAAGCGACGCATGCCGATGGTACGCGCCACTTCCGATTGGCCGAACCGCTGTGTCAGCGTGAATGCCGGCTTGCCAAGCGCACCGCGCTTTGTCGTGATCAAGACCACACCATTGTTCGCCCGCGATCCATAAATCGACGCGGCCGTGGCCCCCTTGAGCACCTCAATGCGCTCAATGCTGTTCGGATCCAGATCCGCCACACGATTCGACGCATTGTCCTGCCGGCCGCCGGCAACGGGATTGGCCGAGGAGCCGGTCACGGCGAACACACCCGGCGCGATCGTGGCATCGCTGATGATGACGCCGTCCACGACGTACAGCGGCGTGGCGGCGCCGATCACCGTGGAGATGCCGCGCAGTCGGATCTGATTGCCGCCGCCCGGTGCGCCCGAGTTGCTTGAGATTTCGGCGCCCGGCACCCTGCCGGCGAGCATCGTCTCCAAACTGGGGGCGGGCACGCGGTTCAGCTCCGCCGCGCTCACCGACGCAATCGCGGTGGCCGCATTCCGTCGTTCGATCCCCGTGGCCTGGCCGGAGACGACCACCTCGCCAAGTCGCAGGAGATCGCGGCTCATGACCACGTCGAGCGTGGTCATGCTCGGCCCGACCGTCTGCTCATTGCGCTTGAATCCGATCCGCCGGAACGTCACGGTCACCGTTCCCGCCGGCAACCGCACGGCGTACGTGCCATCGTCTCGCGTAGCGCCCACTGCGACGGCACCGAGCACGATCTGCACTTGCGTAGCCGGCAGTCCGCTTCCCTCTTCGGTGACGCGGCCGCTGAGCGAGCGTACCGAGCGTGGATCCTGCGCGTGAACGAGTGTGGTGGGCACCGCGTGTACGATGAGCGCAACCAGAGCTGCGCGGGCCAGACAGGGGAGGTGCATCGTGTCCTCGGGTGGGAATGGAAAACGCTCGGAAACCGTTGTTTGCACTGCGCTGCCGAGCGTGCAGCGCAACAACGAGCGTGCGGGTGTCAGCTGACGCCTCGTTCAGGGCTTCACGGTCGCCCGTCCCGCCACGTTGGCACGGGCGCACCGGTCGGTGCGTTGCGCGCAATCTGCGTCGCCATCTCGCGCAGCAAGTCGGCATTTGACATCGGCTGCCAGCCGTGTCCCTTCATCGGTCGCCCATAGCGAAACGAGCCGCCATAGTACGGTGACTTGGTGGACTCGAGAAACTCCTCGAGCTGGTACACAGCCGGTCCGAGGTAGAAGTCATCCATATCGCCGGTAAGCAGATGCAACTTGCCCACCAGCGACGGACCGATCCGTGGCCAGTTGGTCTCGAGATAGTGCCGCAGATCGTAGCCCTTGTCGCGCATGTACAGGGCGACCTCGCGATCGATCACTCCCGTGCGCAGATCCCAGAGCTGTTTCGGATAGCCGTCCGCGCCAACGGGTCCATAGGTGGCATTCCAGATATCGATTTGCGCCGCCGAGCGACCACGGGTTCCTGACGCCAGTTCCATCTGCGAGATCTGGCGCATGGTGGCGACCGGCTGTCCCTCAGGACTCATCTGCATCATGCGCTCCGGCGCACCCGGTGCCGCATTCGGTACCAGAAACGCACTCGTGTCGCGATAGATGTCGACGAGCTGGTAGCGGCGAAAGTCCACGGGATCGGGATACATCGGCCACGCGCCGCCAAAGAAATCCGGATGATAGACCTGCAGCGCCAGCGACTCCCATCCGCCCGTCGATCCACCGGTGAGCACGCGCGCATACGGTTGTGCGATCATCCGATACCGCTTCTCCAGCTCCGGAATCAGCTCCTGCAGCAGCGCGTCGCCGTATGGGCCGTTGTTGGCCGAGTTGACGGCGTACGAATCATCGAAGAACGGTGTCGGATGCTGGAACTTGACCACGATCATGCGCGGCATGTCGTCGCGAATCCACTGCTGATAGAACTCGAACCCTGATTCGCGCTTGCCGGCGCCGCCGGATGGCCGCCCGATCTCGGCGGCGGTCCACGTCCCCGGTCGGGCGAGGTTGACCGATGGCGTGGGCTGCGTGTCCACCGTGGCAAAGTTGAAGGGTGCCACGAGCGAGAAATGGTCCTGAACGAACACCACGGGATAGCGTGTGTTCGGATGCTCGTCGTAGTCCCGGGGCAAGAGCACGGTCGCCCCAAGGTACTGTGGATGCCCCCACCATTTCGTCAGCATCGGACTCTGGAACTTGATGCGCTTCACCCACCGCGTATCCGGCTCGACTTCGATCGGCGGAAGCTTCTTGTCGAAGTCCAGGCGGATCTGAAAACCTCGTGACGGGTCCACGCGCACTTTCACTGGCGTGCTCACGAGATTGCCCGGCGCGAACGCCCAGCGCTGTCCTTCCCACTGATCCTGATGCGCCCAGATCGTGTGTCCATCGGCACGTGCATACTTCGTATAAACGTTGAAGACGGCTTGCACGAAGTACTCGCCGGCGGGAACGTCGCGCAGGCTCGTGTACGGATAGCCGATTGAATTCTGGTCGATGGTGGCCGACGCACCCGGCGCAAGCTGCTCGACATCGATGGCGAAAAACGGGATGCGACCGACCCGTGTGCGCGCGGACAGATACGACGCGATACGCGGCTCGGTATCGTCACGCGGATAGAGCGCCACAAAAATCCGCCCCGTAATGGGCGCCGGATTGAGCGAGGCGGGAAAGCGCACCTCGAATCGCCCACCCGCTTGCGCCTGCAGGCACGCTGCTGCCCCGACCATCGCGCCCGCGAGCGCGCAGGCGGCAAACGAACGACGTGCCCAGACGGGGAAACCAGTCACCGTGGCGTTGACGACAGGCGTTGGCATCAGCGGCCCCCCCCCGATCCGCGCGCGGCGGACGGGGCGTCGGAGACACGATCCTTGAGAAACTGATCGAAGAACGTGAGCATGTCATCGAGCTTCTCGCGCACGTTCGCCCGTCCGTACACGTAGTACGTCTCGCCGGGATAGGCCTTGTAGCGGAAGATCTTGTACTCGGCGTCCAGCGCGCGCGCGAAGTCGAGCGAAGCCGGCACGTCGGCTTGCCCCGGACGCCAGGGCGTGTGTGCACCCTCGCCGTGCACCAGAAACGTCGGCGTGGTCACGCGCTTCACATTGTAGATCGGCGAGTTGCGCTTGTAGACCGCCGCGCTGTCGGGAAACGGGCCGAACTCGTAGGCGAGCAGCTTCGTGTGCTGTAGTTCGTCATTCCACTCGTGGAACTTCACCCAGTCGCCATAACCGGATTCGGGAATCGCGGCCTGAAACACACCCGGCGCATTGGCGATCGCCGACATCGTCATGCAGCCACCGTAACTGATGCCGTGAATGCCGAGCTTGGCGCCGTTCACGAAGGACAGCGTCTTGAGATAGTTGGCGCCCGCGACCACGTCGTTCAGGTCGCAGTGTCCCCAGCACCCGTTGTTGGCGTCCTCGAACGCGCGACCGTAACCGGAGCTGCCGCGGATATTCGGCATCAACACCGCGTAGCCGCGCTGCACGAAGAACTGCGCCTGCGCCTGATACGAGTCCATGAACTGCGATGTGGGTCCGCCGTGCACCCACATGATCGCGGGCACGCGTTGGCCCGGTTGCAGGCCGGGCGGTTCATAGAGATATGCGTTGATCGTGTATCCATCCTCGCTGGGATACGTGATCTTGCGCGGTGCCACCAACGCCGACGCGGTGAGTCCGGCCGGCATCGAGAACGTGAGCTGCGTACTCTTGCCCGATGCGACATCGACAACGAAGAGATCGGGCGCGGCCGTCGTGGTGCCGAGCGCGTAGCTGATGCGCGTGCCATCGGGCGACCACGTGGGCTTGGAGACGACACCGTCTTTCGGCGTGACGAGCGCGCGCGGCGTACCGCCGCTCGCACTCGCGACATACAAATGCACCGTCCCGTTCTTGTTGGACAGGTAGGCCAGCTGACGCCCGTCGGGCGACCACGCGGCGTCGCTCTGTTCCGCCGGCTCGGCGACCAGAGGCGTCGGCGTCCCGCCCTCGAGCGGCACGGTCCAGAAGTTCAGCCATCCGCTCCGCTGCGAGCGAAACAGGACGCGCTGTCCATCCGGCGACACGTCGGCGTACCCGAACGCCGTGCCACCGCGATAGTCGAAGAAGTCGGCTTCACGAACGACCAGACGTGGCGGTGCAGAACCGTCCGCTGGTACCGATAACACATCGTGATTGAGCCACTGATCATCGAGTCGGTCGAAGAGTACGGACCGACTATCCGGCGTCCATGTGGGAAACACCTCGTAGTCGGGGTGACTGGTCAGGCGCGTTACCATACCGGAGGGGACGGAGACGACATAGACGTCCTCACTGCCGTACCGATCGGCGGCGAACGCGATGCGACGCCCATCCGGCGACCAGTTCATCGAGTTGATGCGGCCGCCGAGCGATGTGAGTGGTGTGTCGCGACCATCGCGCCGTGACCAGAGCCAGATCTCCGGTGCGCCACCCTTGCTCGACACGTACGCCACGAACTCACCGGAGGGCGACCACCGTGGATTCTGCGATGCCGTCGACCCGACACCAGACAGCGACATGTCCGCAATCAGCTGTCGCGGCAGGCCACCGGTCGCGGGAACCTCCCACAAGCCAATCGGTCCACCCATGCTGCCAAGGAACGCCACGCGCGTTCCCTCAGGATTCCAGATCGGTGCGTCCCGCCCGCCAAGCGCCGACGTCACCGACAGCACTTGATCGACCGTCAGCACTGGCGGGCCGGCAGTCGCGGGAGGCGTTGGTTGCGCCAACAGCCCCGTACTCGCCGGCAATAGCGTCGCAATCAGCACTACGGCAGCATCGGAAAAAAACCGCACGGTGGCCTCGCGGAGAGAGCGTGTGACGAAACGGCAATCCGCCTCGTGGACGGCATGACGTGTGCCAGCTCGTCAGCGTACCACCCACGCACGGGTGAACGGGGACCAAGTCGCGGCAGGGAAGGCGGTTAACCGCGTCTGCCCGACGGCATGCGCTATCCGCCGCGACGGTCGCGAGCCAGCGGTTGCACCTTATCTGGTGCAGTGATCGCACCCTCGGTGGTGCGTCGTCCGGCGCTCAGTCCGACTGTCTTCCCCGCGCGCGCGTCGCGTCGCGGAACGCATCCGGCTCGATCCCGTGTCGGAGCAGCAAGCGCTGAAACACCTGTCGCAGTACGCCCGCCCGCTCCGCTGCCAGCGTCACGTTGCCGCCTGCGTGCCTAAGCGCGGACAACAGAAACGCGCGCTCAAAATGATCCACGACTTCTCGCTTCGCGTCCTGAAATCCAGTGCAGACCACGTCCGTCGGCGGCGTGGACGCCGTCACGGCCGCCGCGCCAGGCACGAGGCGCACCTCGTCCGGCAGATCGCACACGTCGATGCCCGGACCGACGCGGATCACGTAAGCGCGCTCCACCGCATTGCGCAGCTCGCGCACATTGCCTGGCCAGGTGTAGCGAGCCAGCGCTGCACGTGCCGCCGTGGTAAACAGGCGCACTGGCTCGCTGTACCGGTGGGCAATGTCGCGCGATACGTACTCGGCGATCCGCTCGATGTCGTCCGCACGCTCCCGCAACGCCGGGAGAATCAACCGTACCACATTCAGGCGATGGTACAGGTCCGCGCGGAACTGCCCGGAGGCGACGAGTTGGTGCAGGTCACGGTTCGTCGCGGCGACGACCCGCACGTCCACCTTCACCTCACCCTGCCCGCCGACGCGCGTAATGCTGCGCTGCTCCAGGGCGCGCAACAAGGCAGCCTGTGCCCGGGCTCCCATTTCGCTGACCTCGTCAAGCAAGAGCGTTCCGCCGTGCGCCAGTTCGAAGACGCCTTTCTTCTGCTGTCGTGCATCGGTGAACGCACCGCGCTCATGACCGAACAGTTCGCTCAGGAGCAGCGTGTCCGACAACGCCGCGCAGTTCACTGCCACGAACGGCGCGGCATGTCGCGCGCTGGCGGCGTGAATGGCGCGCGCCGCCAACTCTTTGCCGGTCCCGGACTCACCCTGCACCAGCACCACCTGCACCGGACTCGCCGCCACGCGCGCCAACTGCCGCTTCATCTCGTCCACGACCGGCGATGTCCCGATGATCGACTGCATCGCCGCCGAATGGGCATGCAGCAGTGCGACATCGGAGCTGGTGATGGCCGCCTGCGCCAACACGTCCAGCAGGTCAGCGAAGGCGAACGGCTTCGGGAGGTAGTGAAACGCTCCGGCCTTCAACGCGTCCACGGCGTAGCCGACTTCCGCGTGCGCCGTGATCACGATGACCACCGGCACTACGGGCAGACGCCGAAGCTCCGGGAGGAGCGAGAGGCCGGTCTGGTCCGGGAGATTCTGGTCCAGCAGCACGACGCGGGGCAAGGACTCGCGCGCCGCGTGCAGGCCCGCGCGCGCCGTTCCCGCGTGCAGGACATCGTATCCCTCTCCCTCGAGCGCCTCGCCGAGAAATTCGCGGAAATTCCGCTCGTCATCAATGATGAGAAACAGCGGCTGCGCCATGCAGGTCCGGCTCCGCAGAAGGAATCGCCTCCGACCTCCGAGGCAGCGTCACTCGCATCATCGTACCGCGCGCAGAGCTTTCCGCAACGTCGGCGCTCCCGCCGAGTCGCTCGGCCTCGCGGCGCACGAGCGCCAGCCCGAGGCCCGTCCCGGTTCGCTTGGTCGTAAAGTGCAAGTCGAACACCCGGCCGATGATCTCGTCGGCGATCCCCGCACCGTTGTCGCGGACGGTGATCGTTGTGGCGCAATCTGACACGTCCAGCACCAGCGTCACACGACCGCCAGCGCCCAGGCTCTCAATCGCGTTCGCTACCAAATTCAGCACGATCAACCGAAACTGCAGCGCGGCGCCTCGGTGCAGCACCGGCGCCGACGGGTACTCCTCGACGATCACGATACCGCGGTCTTCGGCATGCAAGCGGAGGTCGCTGATGCAGGCTTCGGAGACCAGACGCACATCCAGCAGGTCAGTACTCTCCCCGATCTCGGGGTGATCGCTCGTCAGGCGCAGCAGCCCGGACACGAGATCGTCGATCCGCCCCACATCCCGCTCCAACCGCTGCAGCTTGACGGGATCGACGCCATCCCGACGCAACACGTATACACCCATTTTCAGTCCGGCCAGCGGATTCTTGATCTCGTGCGCAAGCCCACCGGAAAGCGATCCCACCGCCGCGATGCGCTCCGCTTCAGCGAGATCCTCTCCGGCACGACGCAGGTCGAGATGCGCCTTGGCCGCCGACAGCGCCGCGCTCACGCCTTGGCAGATCGTAGTGATCAGCACGCGCACCGGCGGATCGATCATGCGGCCGTCGGTGCGTGAGCCAATGCGCAACGCGGCGATCATCGCGCGGTCGGAGCCCCACACCGGAAAGATCATGACGCCCTCACGCGCGTCGTCCAGCCGCATCTCGTGCAGTTCACCGTGCGACACGTACCGAGCGGCATACGCTCCACGATCCGCGGCGGTGCCCGTCGGGAGCGGCGGTGAATCTCCCACCAGCAACAGCTCAGCATGCGTGACATCGAGCAATGACGGAATGGCGTCGGCCACACGCTGCGAGATGCGCGCGGGACTGAGCTCGCCACTCAACTCGTACACGAACTTCTGCGCGTTCTCCTCCGCCGCGAGCCAGCGCGACATCAGCCGCCGATCCACCGTGGCACGCAGCCAACGGAACGCGGGGGCGGGAAGCAGTGTCGCGGCAACCACCGTGGCGAAGAGCAGCCCTTCGTTGCCGTTCAAGTCCAGTCCGGAGCCGTTGAGCACTACTGCGACCGACGCGAAAATCACGAGGCCGTGAATCGTCGTGAGGACGATCGACAGGGTCCACGAGGTCCAGCGTGGTCTATGCCGGACGCCGGCTTCGTGTCGACCCGGACCGAAGAAATGCAGCGCCGCCGACGTCGGCAGGAACAGGGTTGCGACGGAGTTGACGCCCGACACGAACTCTTCCCCGAACCACGGGCCTATCCAAAGCGTGGTGGAGGAAAAAACCGCCGCGGACGCCATGGCGATTGCGATCGCTCCGTACACGAGGCGCAGCGTGACACTTTGCGTGGCATCGGCGCGCAGGAACCGGTATCCCGCCCACACGGCGGTCACCGTCTCCACCAGAGAACCCACCAGCATACGGACATCGCGAAATACTCCGGGCTGTGACCAAGCCAGCGGGTCCCGTCCAAACCGGGTCACCACCAGCAGCACAGACACCAATGCGGTGTACACGAGCAGCCACAACCAACGTGACCGAACGGCGGGACGACGCGCAGACAGCGCCAGCGCATGCAACAAGAAGGCGGGAAGGAACAGGCGAAACGCCGACGCCTCCATCTGCCAAATCCATCGCACCACGCTGAGCAAGGCGCCGTCGCCGGGCACACCGCTGGAAAAGGCAATCGGCGGTATGAGCAGCAGCGCGCCGCCCAACAGGAGTCCAAAGGTCGACGAGACTCGCCAGCCGACCAGCGCCATGCCCACTAACCAGCTCACACACGTGAGCAGCAGAACGTACGTCGTGTACACGCGGTATCCCACCGTTGCCGAATCGACCTGCACACGGACGCGCGTACCGACGCCGCGCCGCTCGAGATCCAGCGTGGCGGTGTCTCCGGAGACCATGCCGTCCCGTCGTGCTGCGAGCGTGCGCTTCGTTGCCGGCACTCCGTCGACGGCCAGCAGCACATCCCCAGGGAGCACGCCAGCCTGACGTGCGCGGCGGGAGACACGCGTGACGCGCAGTCGCGCCGTCGCGCTCTCATCGCTTTCGACGGCGTCTGAATCCCTCGTCGCCATCACGCCAAACCACCCGGGACCGGCATCCGCGCCGAGCGGCGGTATGGAAAAGGGAAGGTTCAACGGACCAAGCAACCCGAGGGCCAGCAGTAACACACGAATCAGCCGATAGTCCGAACCCGGCATCGCACCAAAAGCGGACCATCGGTCCGACTTGGATATCGATGCGGTGAGCGAGGTCGGCGAGAAAGGCATGTCCTTTTTGCGAGGGCGGTGTGAATTTTGCGCGGTAGGATCTCGGAGCCTCTCACAGAATTCGTTCGCGGTCAAGAGCCAACCACCGCTGCGCGTGCGCTGCTGGCGGCCCTGTACGGATCAGCGCCGCCGGTCGCCTTGGCAGCGCTCGCCGCCACCGACCCGGTATTCCGGCCCACTCTCGGTGGTGTGCAGCTCGTGCAGCCGACCGACTGGCCGACGGCCGCGCGGACAACGGCTACGGGGTTGATCCTCGCCCCGTTCGTGCGCTCGCCGAGCCCGGACAGCGCGACGCGCTTCTCGGATGGAGCCTTCGGTGCCGGTGCGCCGTCAAGGATCTGCAGACGGCGCAGGCCGACGTCGGCCACCATGTCGGTATCTCGCGCCGACGGTCGGCAGTGTCGCACCGCCCAAGCGTGGGGCATGCTCTGGTCGAGCGTCCGTCACACCGGCGGCACCTGCCTCAGCATTCTCCGGCCTCCGGCGTTGACGCACTGCGACGACGTGGCCACGTGTACGGCTCAATGGAATGGTCGCACGTTGCGCTGGCGGCCCTGCGGAAAGGACAGACCCCGGTCGCGACAAAGGAGCTGGACCCACGGCGGCTTTTCGCGCGCTTCCGTGGCGCGAATTACCCGAAGGGCTTCCGCCGCGCTACACCAGCGGATTACGCACCACGAGCGACGGGAATCTTGTGAAGTCGCGATCCGCTGACCTTCCCCGACAACATGAGCGTACGCATCGCGGGCCAGTGCGCCCCCCGACGCTCGGCCAACCGCGTGGCACTTTGGAACACTGGATCTGAAATATCAACCGTGGTCTTCAAATGGGTGAACCATATTCCGGTGGCCGTGCGATAGTGACGGTGCCTCGCGCGCTCGTCACGGCATGATCCGCGTCAGCCCCATCATGGCCGTCGCGCGATCATGGCACCGATTGCGATCTTGGATGATGCGATCCTGCTGTCGATCGTCACCCCAGTGGAGCTCGATGGTGGTGTGTACCGCGATGCCGCCGACGCGCCGGCCATTCGCGCCGGAAGCTGCTGGACCGGATGGTCGCCGCGCACGCGCTGCTATACCGGGCGACGTCAATGACCATGAACGCCGACGACTTCAGCGACGTGGTAGGCTCGGATGTGCGCGTATGGTGATCGGTCTGGGGGCACGGTGCGCGACGGCACCGTCTGCGGTACGCGATATGCAGACCACGCCTCGTGCCGGACAACGCTGCATTGCAATCTCAGCCGCTGTAAGGCCACGCGTCGGAGACATTTCCCCGGTTCGTCGATGCCGGACTCAACTCGACGTAGCGTCAGGGAGGAAGTCCGCGTCGGCCAAGAGGCCGTCCACGGGCAGGACGCGGGACTTTGTCGACTTCCTCATGTACGGCCAGCATCCTCAGCAAGCTCCCTATCCAGGATAACGCGATGACTACAGCGAAAAAGGCGGCACCGAAAAAACCCGCATCAAAAAAGTCGGCATCGAAGAAAACGGCCGATCCGTGTTGGAATGGTTACGAACAAATCGGCACCAAAAAGAAAGCGGGTAAAACCGTTCCCAATTGTCTGCCTGAAAAATGATTCCTTGTAGAGGGACGGCGCGTCAGCCTCAGCTGCGCGCGGCGGTTGCTCCGGCCAGAAAGGTGAGCATAGCGCTTTCTTCCCGCGTGAGACCAACCCGACTCCGCGCCCGGAGCACGATACGGTTCCATTGCTGCTGCAAGCCGTCGTCGACATACGCCTTCAGGATGAGTGGGTGTATGTAGCTGGTCTTGCAGACTGCGGGGGTGTTCCCGAGCTGGGAGGATACTGCGGTGAGCACGTCTTTCACCGATGGGACGGTGCCACCGTCGGCGCCGACCCCGTTGCCACCGAGCGGTATCAGCAGGGAGATCGCCAGCAGACTGCCGGCCCACGTGCGGAAATCCTTGGCAGTGAACTCGCTGCCGGCAATCTCACGGAGGTATTCGTTCACTTCAGTCGAGTCGATCGATCGCGTACCGCCATCGTCGTTGCGGTATTGAAACAACGCTTGCCCCGGCAATTCGCGGCAGCGCCGGATCAGACGGGCGAGACGCCGATCGGTCACGCGAATCGAATGGGCCTTACCCATCTTCCCTGCAAAATCGAACCGCAGGGAATCACCGCGGATGTGTACGTGCTCGTTGCGCAGCGTCGTCAACCCAAAGGAACCGTTGGCCTTTACGTACTCATCGTTTCCGATACGGATGTAGGTCGTCTCGAGCAGGCGGACGACGATCGCGAGCACCTTCGTATGGGAATGATCCGCAAGTGCCAGGTCGGCATTCACACGCGCGCGAACTGACGGAATCGCAGCGCCGAAGTCCAGCATGCGGCCGAACTTGTGCTCGCTTTGTATCGCCTGCCATCTCACGTGGTAGCGATACTGCTTGCGACCGCGTGTGTCTCGGCCAGTCGCTTGAATGTGGCCGTCGGCGCGTGGCGAGATCCAAACCGACGTCCACGCTGGCGGAATACCGATGGCGCGAATGCGAGCCGTCTGCGTCGCGTCGGTTATGCGCCGACCGCGCGCATCACGATAAGCATAGCCCGATGAGCGCTTGCGCCGGGTGATCCCAGCGACTGCGTCGCTGACGTAATGGAGCGACGCGGCATGCGCGGTATCGAGCGGGGTGAAAACCGTATGCGTAATACTCAACCTGTTTCGCCTCGTCGAATGCGGCCACGGTGGCGCAACTGGATTTGGACGGATCTCCCATAATTCGGCAGACTCGTGCACTCCGACTGGCATTCGTGCACCTGAGTGATCCTGAGCACCGGCACTCGCAAGCAGCATGCCCAAAATGTGAAACACTCTTTGATAAAACATCGAATCTGCCGACGCTCATGTAAGCGCGCGGAGTGAGCGAATCAGTTTCGCGCTCCGTAGGTCACCTCTGCTGGAGTCGTCCATGTCTGCCATCGAATTGGGGAAGTATCTGAAGGGCAGCGCCTCGAGGAACCTCGAATGTCAGAAAGTCGCGTGACTGATTGCCTGCCAAATGTGCGCCGACGCCTGCCGCAGGATGGTGGGTGGGTAGACGGCGCGACTCCACTGGACCCATCATGAGCAGCTCACGCGCCAGTGTCCGAGCGTCTTTTTCGACAAACCCAAGAGCATCGTCGCATCGCCGGATGAGTGCACGTTGCGCCACGGCGCGCAGCAGATTGAGACGAATATCTGAATCGTGCGGCGGGCGGCGGCGACGAAGGGCGGTAGCATACCGTGCGCGGCGGCGGGATGGAGGTGGTCCTGACAACGGCACAGCGAACAGTCCGAGCAATTGAGTCGTGGGTTCAAGCTCATACCGTCCTGCGTTGCCGTAACCACCCGTCGCCTGCTCAATCTGACAAAATCATCGAACGTCGAGCTCCGACAGCAGCCAGCCCGTTTGGGCACGCGGGGGTGTTTACGCTCTTGTCGGCGAGACGTCCGAAGGCGGCGGACTCGTCCGCACCAGTGCCATTTCCCGCGACTCCAGCACATTACGTCTTTAATGTTCCGAATTTGCCAGCGCTAATTCCCCCGTCTAGTTTCTGCGACTGGTCCCGTTCCTTGCCTACTTGCAATGTGGCTCACCGCGCGCCGTGCATGTGTCCAGGTGCGGAGCAGGCGGACGATCTCACCCTGGACATCCGGCCCCCGCAAGATGATGAGTACCCCGACTTCCGTCCCCTCTCGTGAGGAAGAGCTCAACCGGGAGAACGCCGAGCTGCGCGCCCGGCTCGAGAAAGCGGAGGATACGTTGCGTGGCATCCGTAACGGAGAGGTAGAGGCGCTTGTGGTCGAGGCTGCAGACGGCCCAAAGGGCCTCACGCTGCGAGACCGCGACGCCGAATCGAATCGCGTCCGCGGCGAGATCCTCGCGCAGGTCAGCGACGCGGTCATCGCCGTGGATACCGATCAGCGTGTGACGTACCTCAACGCAGCCGCCGAACGGCAATACGGTCTGGTGGCGGAGACGATCCTCGGCTTCAAGCTCACCGATCTGTATGGATTCCGCTGGCTGCGCGCGGAAAATGAAGCCGAGGCGATGACCACGCTGCGCGAACGCGGCGAGTGGCGCGGTGAGAATATCCACGTCACCCACGCCGGCCGGGAGCTGCATGTGGAGTCGAGCGTCACCGTCACTTACGCCGACGACGGCAGCCCTTTGGGCATGATCGCCGTCATTCGCGACATCACTGCGCGGAAATTGGCGGAGGCTGATCTTCAGCGCAGTGAGCATTTTCTGAAGCGGGTCACGGATGTCACGCCGGGGGTGATTCAGGTCGTCGATCTTGACGCACAACGCAGCGTCTTCGTCAATCGCACTTTGACGGCAGTGCTGGGCTACACCCCGGAGGAAATCGACGCGATGGGCGTCGACATCGTGACGACGCTGATGCATCCTGAGGACCTGGCGCGTTTCCCCGAGCACCTGTCGCAGGTGCGCGCACTGCAGGATGACGAGATCGCCGAATTCGAGCACCGGATGCGTGACAAGTGCGGCGCGTGGCGGTGGTTCTACAGTCGCGGTGCCGTCTTCAGGCGCGACGCCGATGGTGCGGTCGCTCAGCTCATCGGCACCGCAATTGAAATTACCGCACGGAAGCGCGACGGGGTGGAGGCGCAACGTGTCAGCGCGCTCTTCGGCTCTATTCTCCACACCGCGCCGATCGGCTTTTGCTTTCTCGATCTGGATCTGCGCTACGTGCGCATCAATGCACGTCTCGCAGAGATGAACGGCATGTCTGCCGAGGCTCACCTGGGCCGTCATGTGTCAGAGATCGTACCGGCGCTCACCGACGATCTCGTCGCCCTGACAGACCGGATCATCGCGACGGGCGAGCCCGTGTTGAATCACGAGTTCTCCGGTGAGACGCCTGCGCAGCCCGGCGTGGCACGCTGGTGGAATGAAAGCTGGTATCCGGTGCGTGACGGCGCGGGTGAGATTTCGGGTTTCGGCGCGGTGGTCGAGGAAATCACTGCGCGCAAGGAGGCAGACGACGCGCTCCGGGAAAGCCATCAGTTCACCAGTCGTTTGCTGGACAGCAATCTCGCTGCATTCGTCGGTGTGACGACGGCGGACGGAACGTTGACCTACGCGAACCGAGCGCCGTTGGAGGCAGCCGGCATCCCGGCCAGCGAGGTGCTCGGGAAAAAATTCTGGGACTGCTACTGGTGGAACTACTCCCCCGAAATCCAGAGTCAATTGCGGGAGGCGTTTGAACGTGCCGCCGGCGGAGAAATCGTGCGCTACGACGTGCCAGTGCGCATGGTGGGCGACACCCGCGTCTGGATCGATTTTCAGGTCGCGCCGCTACGCGATGAGCACGGGCGCATCACACATCTTATTCCATCGGCGATGGAAATCACGGTGCGTCGCGCTGCCGAGGAAAGGCAGCGCGAGAGCGAGGCGCGCACGCGACTGGCGACCGAGGCCACAGCGGTGGGGATCTGGGAGCGAAACGTCCACAGCGATGCGCTCCGCTGGGACGCGCAGATGTTTCAGCTGTACGGCATCCCGCCCACTGCGGATGGCTTCGTACAGTACACCGACTGGAGCGAAGCCCTGCTGCCGGAGGATCTGCCGGAGACCGAGAGACTACGGCAGGAAACTGTGCGCCGCGGCGGACAGAGCCGCCGTGAGTTCCGTATCCGGCGACGCGACAACGGCGCCGTGCGCTACGTCGAATCCGTCGAGACGGTGCGAGCGAACGCGCAAGGCGAAACCGAGTGGGTGGTGGGGACGAATCTGGACGTGACCGAGCGGAAAACAGCGGAGATGCAGTTACGGCAGTTGGCCACCGACTTGTCCGAGGCGGACCGCCAAAAGAACGAGTTCCTCGCGACCTTGGCACATGAGCTCCGCAACCCGCTGGCCCCGCTCCGGAATGGCCTCGAATTGATAAAGCAGGCGGGTGAGCAGGCGGCCGTCGAACGGGCCCGCGGGATGATGGAACGGCAATTGACGCAGCTGGTGCGGCTGGTCGATGACTTGATGGACGTCAGCCGCATCAGCCGAGGGGATCTGGAACTCCGGAAGGAGCGCGTGTCATTGGCGGCGGTCGTGGAGAGTGCCCTGGAGTCCAGCCGACAGCTGATCGAGCGGATGGGCCACGAACTCACCGTCACACTCCCGACAGAACCGGTCATCCTCGACGCCGATCTGACTCGGCTGGCGCAGGTGTTCCTGAACCTGTTGAACAACGCGGCAAAATACAGCGACCGGCGAAGTCACATCCACATGAACGTCGAGCGCAACGGGACCGATGTAGTGGTGACGGTAAAGGACGACGGCATCGGCATCGCCGCCGACCAGTTGTCCCGCGTCTTCGGGATGTTCACGCAAGTGGTTCGTTCACTGGACAAGGCGCAGGGTGGGTTGGGAATCGGCCTGACGCTGGTGAAGCGTTTAGTGGAGATGCACGGCGGCACGGTGGAGGCCAAAAGCGACGGACCGGGCAGGGGAAGCGAGTTCATCGTGCGGTTGCCGGTGGTGATCGCAACCGAGGAAGCCGCGAACTGGCGCGCGTAGCAGAACGGCCCGTCATGATGTCTCGCCGCGTCCTCGTCGTGGACGATAACGTGGATGCAGCGGATAGCTTGTCGGAAATTTTGAAGCTCATGGGCAACGACACTCGCACGGCCGGCGATGGGCAGGAGGGCGTTGACGTGGCCGCAGAATTCCGGCCCGAGGTAATCCTGCTCGATATCGGCTTGCCAAAGCTGGACGGGTATGAAGTCTGCCGTTGGATCCGTGAGCAGCCGTGGGGCACGGATATGCTGCTTATTGCCATCACGGGTTGGGGTCAGCACGAAGACCGTCGGCGTTCACGGGAAGCCGGGTTCGATCACCACATGGTGAAGCCGGTCGACCCGCGTGCTCTGATGGCGTTGCTTGCCGAGTTTCCCACCGGCCAGGATTAGCAGGGCAGTCGGCGCACCGATCGTGCTGAGCAGGGCGCCGCGCGCGGGAAGGAGGGCGTTCGTCAAGCTGAGCTTGCCCCGGTTTGGTGGACGCGTACGTGATAGGAACCACGCGGCCATCTGCAACTGCGCCTTCTTACACGACGGGGCTGACGTAGCTCCGGGTGGAGTGTTGTCGCTTCCGGTTGGACCACGTCTCGATGTGGCGGAAGATGTCTTTAACAGTCGCCTTTCCCACTGCTTGCAGGCCTGCCATGCGCCGTGTGCTCGGTTCGGTACGCGTCACGACGCGCTGGCGCTTCCGTGGCCGTGCCACCAGCCCCTCCGCCCGCATGAGGCGCGCGACGCGCTTGGTGCTCGTCGGCAGGCCCGCCTCCCGCAACTCGTGGAGCACCCGCGGCGCGCTGTAGGTCTTGCCACTCTCGGCGAAGGCGACGCGAATGTGCGCCATCAACACGTCGTCGATCCACCGCCCGCCAGCGCTCCGGGCGCTTGAGATAGGCAGAGAGACCGGCGGGAGAGACCTCGAGCAGGCGGCACATGAGTCGCACAGGAAACTCGCCCCAATGGCGAGCGATCACGGCGCACCTCAACGCGACTCTTTCGCGAAGTACGCCGCATTTTTTTTACAAACGCCTGCTCCTGCTGCAGCGTGGCAACTTCGCGCCGGAGCCGTCGATTCTCTTGCTCCACCGTTTCGCCGGCCAGGGCCCAGCACTGCTCGCCGTCGCGCCAGCCGCCCGTCGCTCCGCCAGGATTGGCCGTTCCGAGGCTCCTGCTCTCGCGCTCGGCTACGCGGCGCTCGTCGCCTCCATGACCACCGTATGCCTCGCCTTCAATATTTACGATCTGTGGCGATGGGTTCGGGGCAAAAGGGAAGTACTCTTCGGTTTCACGACGACCACGCGGCGCGTAGGCGCGAATACATAGCCCCGCCCGTCCGACCGCGATCGAAAATCCTTCTCTGCTGAGGCCCTTCATGATCTGGCGGGCATCGGTGTGTCGCGGGTGTCGTCTGCGCGTATTCACGCCGCTCGACTCTCGCGTGTATGACGGCGTGTATCGTTGCGTATGACGTAGCAACTGCGCATCGGCAACGCGCATGCAAAGCTGTTCCGAGCAATGTCCCCGAATAGATGACTCACGTTCCGCGGAGAACCGAGATGCCAGGAATCGAGCTCGTGTACTTTGACGGTTGCCCGAACCTCAGCGAGGCAAGGCTCCGAATCGCCGAGGCGCTTACGCGGACAGCGATGCCGCAACACTGGACTGAGTGGAATATCGATGACCCCACCACACCGGACGACCGGCGCGGATATGGCTCGCCCACGGTGCTGATCGACGGTCGGGATGTTGCCGGCGGGGAGTCTGGCGCCGGCCGCGGCTGCGTGGCCGCCGGGGCACCATCAGTCGCTAGACTCGTCGCGGCCCTCGGAGCCGCCTCGTCGGCCGACGCCTGATCGCGACGGACGATTCAGTCAGCGGCGAAACAGCGATCGCAGCACGGTCTGCACCCGGGCAGGATTCGATTCGATGTCAGCCTTCGTGAGATACAGTGCCGTACCGGCGGCTCCAACGTCCGTCTCGTGAAGCGCGCGAATCGTCGGGGGTGACGACACCGCGCCGAGTGACCGCTCGAGTGTGGCGAGGATTTGTGGACCCGCCGCGAGCGAGACGAAGACAACGGGCGCGCGCGGATGCTCGTCCCGGACGCGGGTGAACACTTCAACCGCGGACTCGCGCACCGTTGCCTGCAAGGCGACTGAGATGACCACGCCGAGAGGCGCCGACGCGCCTCGCGTTCAGTGGTGCGGCGTGAGTAGACGGAGACACTGAATGGGACCGCGAGATTCGCAAGCAGACGCGACATGAGTTCTAAATTCCACGGCCCATGTTGCAGACGCGCACCTTGGTTGATCACGGTCAACACCGTGCCGACAACCAGCGCAGTCACGGCGGACGGCACGAACCAGCGCCAGCCATCGCGTCTCGTGGTGGCCCGATCAGCGTGCGCGGTATCCTCGCGCGGTCGTCGCACTGCAGAGCGCAGCGCGTTGAGGTGCGGACATCGCTCGATGCGCGACTGTTGGTGCGGGTCGCGTCATCGCCCGGAGGTGGCTTCCGCGCTGTGGGTCAGGTTCCACTGGTGCAGTTGGAGTGCCGGCATTGCCCCGACGTGTCACGCGATCTCCTGCCCCTCGCGGAACAGGATCAGCGTCGGAATCGAGCGCACGTTGAAGCGCTGCGCCGTCTCCTGATTCTCGCCGATGTTCAGCGTCGCGACCGTCATCGTGTCGCCTTGTGTCTAAGCAAGTTGACCGATGACCGGCGTCATAAACCGGCATGGTCCGCAACGGGGAGCCCCAAAAATCCACTATCGCGAGGGCCTGCGACTCGGTGCCGCTGATCTGTTGATCGAACGTTGCGTCAATAGCTGTGAGTACCTGATTCATGAAACGATCTCCCGAAGGTTGACTCGTGGAAGGCGGAGTGGTGTGTCTGCGCAGACAAGACGGGATGCATCCGGGAGGTTCTCGGGGCCTCGACGCGTTCGACGGTGGCGCGCGGTGGGCATCGCGGACACGTAAGTTTCAGTCATGGCAGACGACGCGGGATCCACACATCCCTTCGAGGAAGAAGCCCTACGATGGCTTCCCCAGCTCCTGCGATATGCCCAATCCCTCACGAGGGACCGGTCGGACGCTGAGGATCTCGTTCAGGATACGTACCTCATTGCACAGCAGTCGTGGCATCAGTTCCAGCACGGCACGGATTCCCGGGCGTGGCTGTTCACGATCGCGCGCAATCGATTCTTTCGGCTGCACCAGCGGGCCGAGCGAGAAGTGCCAACGGGCGCACCGGAACTGGAGTCGCTGGCCATGGCCGAGTACATGCGAGAGCATCAGCACTCGATCGCGGATTCGTTTGAAGGTGACGCGATACGTGCGGTGATCCGAAGGTCGATGTACGCGCTCCCCGAGATCTTTCGGGAAGTGGTATTCGTCAGCGAGCGATGTACGGAACACATCTTTGCAATCTCGAGCAATCGCTGCTGCTGCGACGCTTCGCGTGGTCCGCGGAACTCCAACTCCCTGACGAACCGTCGCCACGCGACGCGGAGGCTCGCTCCTGGTCAGCACGCGGTATGGCGCGGCCGTGGGTGACGCGAACGATCGCGCGCTCGAGCGGCCATCCCTTTCGCCTGGCGTACTGCTGCAGCGTCATGCTGGTACAGGTCGCGAGCGCCGACGACAGGAAATCATACGGTGACGGTCCCGTGTCGGTACCTCCGTCGCGGAGCGGCTCATCCGCGAGCAGACGGTCTCCGCCGGCAAGCAGGTCGGTCATGAAGCCGTCGGACGCGCCGGTCGACGCGCGCGCCTGGGCGGTCAGCGACTGGCCGGCGAGGGGGCCCGACACGGCCCGCCCATCGACGTCCCAGCGCGATCGGGTTTCGGCGTCGATGATCGTGCTCCCTTCGGTGCGGAACGTGAGCCGTCGGTCCCCGAGTTGTGGCGAAAACGCAGCGCCACCCGCGCTCGGCCCGTTCCAGAACACCACGACGGGTTGCGCACCGACAGTCAGCGCGACCACCGCATTCGCACCCGCCGCCGCGAGTTCGCCGAAGGGGAGCGCCACCGCCGCTCCGCCGCCGAGCACGATCCCCAGAACGCGCTCCTTCGCATCGCGCCGCGGATCCAGGCGCGGGATCGGTGACAGCAGTGCCGAGTTGCCCGGCGCGGCGTAGTCGCCGTACGGATACCGCTGATAATCGCGGACGTGACCGGTTTTAGACGACACGACCGTCGTGCCGGGATGCAGCGCCTTCCACCCCGACCACGACATTTCCACCGAGGGAAAGAGCGGTAGCGCGGTTCCACTCCGGACGCCACAGCGAGCAGCGCGCGCCATCTGCGGCCACAGCGACTCGGTGCCGGTGCGGTCGTACATCATCAGGTTGTTGAGATACAGCAGCCCCGAAACGCCGAACGCTGCGCCGTCTGCCGTCGAGCGGTCGAAGACGAGACTCGAACCGGTCAGCGGGCAATGCGTGATCGCCAAGCGCATGCTGCCCCGGTCCAGATTCACCACCTCGTGCCACCACCCGATGTTGAGCGGGATGGCGAGATACTCGCCCGCGACCTGCATGCCGATGACCCGATCGTCGTCGCGCATATAGGCCGCGTCGGCGTTGTCCGGGCGCACGAAGACCGGATTCGTGAGCGCCGGAATCCCGTCCTTGCCCGGACCGCCATCGGCGATGTAGGCCCGCGGAATCGTGCAGCTCAGCTCACCGAGTGCCGTGTCGGTGACGGATGACTTGCACCCGCTCGCGAGCAGGCACAGCGTTGCCGCGAGCCCGGCAAGTGGCAGCGGGCGACGGAGCAGGGATGGCAGCATGCGCGGATCCACAGGGTCGAGGATGGAGTCGAGGGCAGAGCAGGCAGTCGCCGCGATAAGACACCACGGCGCCAAGTGGTTCCCGCGGGCGTGCGCCGTCGTGCTGGAACTCTCCGTCCCCGACCGGTCTTTCCGCCGAACACACTGTGTTGCGACTGCGTTGCGAATGCGGCGCGGCGCCGTAGCCACTCGACTCCCGGAGCAAGTCCGTATGGTGTCCCGTTCCCTCGTTCTCGTCTCGTCGTTATTGCTCGTTGCCTGCGGTTCGGGAGACGAGGGGATGACCACCTTACCCACTCCCGACCCGCCGCTCGCCGCGAATGCCGTGGACGTGAGGGACAACCGCTTCGAGCCGACGACCATTCGGGCGGCGCTGGCGTCCGCGGTGACGTGGACATGGCGTGGCGCCGGTCAGCACAACGTCACGTTTGAGGATGCACAGGGTTCCTCGTCGACCAGGGTAACCGGTACCCACCAGCGTGCCTTCGCCGTGGCCGGCACGTATCGCTATCGCTGCACGATCCACTCGACGGACTTCTCGAGCGGCATGGTGGGCGCCGTGACCGTGCCATGATCGACACTTTCTGAATCTTCAAGCACCGCCCGCTGTGCCCTATCTCGGGGAGGGCCAGCGGATACGTCGACCGATACGCGACGAGGCCGGACGCAGTCCCCGTGACGGTCGTCGACGAGGACTACGCCGTAGCGGCTGCCGCGTGATAGGTGCGACCCGTGAACGGGGCGTCCACCGGCGTCTCGAACATGTGGTTGGAGTAGTTGCTGATGGTCTTCACCGCGATCGCCAGCACGATGTACAGAATCTGCGGCTCGCTGAACCCTGCACCAAGAAACGTCGCGGTCTGCTCTCGACCGGGACGTCCGCGCGTCTCCACCAGGTGGTGCGTAAACAGTGAGAGCGCGCTGAGCTTTGGTTCGGGCAGCGCGACGCCGTCGCGCAAGGCATTGGTGACCTCCTTGGGCACGCCGGAGGACACATCAGCCAAGAAGCTGTGCGCCGCCATGCAATACTCGCAGCCGTTGGCACGACTGATAGTCAAGAAAACGACTTCCTGCTCGCCCGGCGTGAAGCCACTTTCCGCGCGGAATCCGGCATAACCGTCAGAATAGGTGTGCAGCATCGCCGGCGCATTGGCCATACGCGTGTACATGTTGGGAATCATCCCCATGCGACGCTTCGAGTCCTGCAGCTGGCTGGTGGCCGCGTCGGGTCCCGTGGTGGGATCGACTGGCGGGAGAGAAAAGACAAAGGCCTCGTTCACGGTGTGGCTCCGTTTGGTGTTCCGATAAATCGTCCTGCACAGGTGGGCAAGACGACGGTCGCGGGAGTGGTTCCGCCCGCAACGGCGAGCGCTGCGTCGTGTCTGGGAAGCGATGGGCCACTGGGCCAACCGCCTGACGGTCTTTCACTCGGATCCTGCCTATGTTTGAGAAATCGGCCATGAGGTGGCGCCCGCTGCTCCAGATCGCGTCGCGACCGGCCAAGGTGCGGGGCGCCTTGCAGGTATCCGCTGTGGTGGGAACGATCCTCAACCTGATCAATCAGGGATCGGCGGTGGCTTCCGGAACTTCGCGCGGCAGATGCACCATCCACCGCGTCGTCCGACACCGGCCCGCACGATCTTGGTCGAGGCGGCAATCACGTGAGCGGGGCCATCGTGCGCTTCACCGCCGATTGACGGGAGTGTTCGCGAATACGCCCCAACGACAACATGTGGTCGATCGCGTTGATCCGCAGTAATGCCGTTCTCGGCGACCGCTGATAAACAGGAACGACCACAATTGCAGGTGCTGCGCGGCGGGCGGACGCGTCGTCGCGCGACGGACGATCCGTGTCGTGTTCGCGTTGGTCCGTGGTAGAGCAGTTTTCTCCGGCCGTTGACGAACAGCGTTATCGCGGATTGGCTCGAATCTTCGCCGATACACCGCACTGACACCCTCTGAATCTATTGCGCCGCTGGCTTACGTGTCGTCGCGCGACACCGGCCCCAGAAGGACGGATCGCGGCGATCAGCATCATACTCTGGACAGTGTCGGAGCTAGCCCCCCAGTCACTTGCAGGGCGACTTTCGCTAGTCTTGCGATGCGATAACGCCGGATTCATATCGCAGACCGGGCCACACGCGCGAATGGGGCCGAATGTCAGGCCAGATGATGCGCAACTCTCTCGAGCGTTTGGCGCGCCTGTGGCACGCCATCGGGCCACAGGTGCCACATGTGAAACAGGTCCGGCAACACGTGCAATGTTGTCGGCACGCCCGCTCGCGCGGCACGCGTTGCGAACAGCAGGGTGTCGTCAAGCAACACCTCAGTCGTCGTCGCCGTCATGAACAGCGGCGGTAACGCGCGAAGATCCGCCAAAAGCGGGGACGCTTCCGGGTCTTGGTCGGGCAGACCGCCCAACGCCATGTCCGACAGTCGCCGGTCCTGTGCATCGTCGTTCATCAGGTCGGTGACGCTGTTGCGGCTCCGCGTCGTGCTTTGACCGCTGCGATCGGTATTCGGGGACAGGACTGCCAGTCGCCGGATTCTCAACGATTGGCGCGTTGCCAGAACCAGCGCCAGATGTCCGCCGGCGCTGTCACCCACGACGTCGCATTCCACCAAGGCATCAAGAACGCCCGCGACCGCGTCGCGTTGCGCGGGCCACGGTTTTTCGGGGGCCAGCGGATAATCCGGCACGAACACTGGCCGTCGGCTGATCGATGCCAGCACGCCAGCCGGGGCGGCATGGCTGCCCGATCCGCCAAAGACATAGCCGCCACCATGAAGCCACACGATCGGGCGCGAGCCGGTACCGAACCAGCGCCCGCTGCAGCCACCGACGGTTTCCACCGTCGGCAGGTCGGGAACCTCGCCCGGATGAACCAGCCACAAAAAGGCTGCCCGCATGTTGGCGGGCGATCCGTCCACTGGCGTTGCTCGGATGTGCCGTTCCAGCGTCGCGCGATCCATCACACGTTGATCGACCCAACGGCGCCACCGTCGATGCGCCAATTCGCGCCAGTGACGAAGGATGACAGTTCGCTGCACAGGAACACGATGACCGGCGCGACCTCTTCAACCCTGCCGCGCCGTTTCAACACCAGATAGGGGCGCTCTTGCTCGAGGAAACTCTCGACGGCTTCGTCAAAGGAACAGTGTTTTTGCTCAGACCGTATTTCCATCATGCCGTCGGTCATCGGTGTATCGATGAAGGCGGGGGCGACGCAATTCACCAGCAGCCCCTTGCCCGAATGCGCCATTGCGATGCTTTTCGCGTGGCTCAACAGGGCTGACTTGGCGGCGTTGTAGACAGTCTCGTCCGGGTAGGGTTGCGCCACGTTTTCCGAGGTCACGAAAACCACACGTCCCCAGCCACGGTCGATCATGGCCGGGCACAGGTGGCGTGCCATGCGGACACCGGAGAGAAAGTCGATGTTCAGCGCGTCCTCCCATGCCGCCTCATCCATCGTCAGCGGGTCGCCCTTGGCACCGGTCACGCC
>JBBQUH010000043.1:0-31617 GCA_038212625.1 Gemmatimonadales bacterium
CGCACACCCCGCCCCGCACCTCGGGCTGGTGGTTGAGCCTGGGGTGCCGCACCAGATCGCCGACCGACCCACACATGCCCGCCTTGTCGTCCCAGGCGCCGAACACGAGGCTCCCCACCCGCGAGAGCACGATCGCCCCGGCACACATGGCGCACGGTTCGAGGGTGACCACAAGGGTGCACTCGGTGAGTCGGGCGTCTCCCACCACCACAGCGGCCTCGCGCAGCGCGAGCAGCTCGGCGTGTGAGGTGGCATCGCGGTCGCGGACCATCTGATTCTGCGCCTGCGCGACAACGAGCTCGCCGTGCAAGACCACGGCGCCCACCGGCACCTCGCCGGCTCGCGCCGCGTCACGCGCCTCGCTTAACGCGAGACGCATGGCGGCATCGATGTGCGGGGGGACGGCGGCCTGGCCGCTCCCGACGTGGCTCATTGGCGGCTCACGACGCGGTAGTGGCCTCGAACGCGCCCTGCGCCGCTGCGTCGATGGCATCGCCGTGGGTGAAGACGAGTTCCCTGCCCTCGCCTTCCACATCGCCGATGATGACATCACCCTCTTTGTACTTGCCCTCCAGCACCGCGAGCGCGAGCGGGTTCTGCAGCATCCGCTGCACCGCCCGCTTGAGTGGACGCGCGCCGAAGATAGGGTCGTACCCTTCGTTGGCGAGCCGCGTGCGTGCGGCATCGGTCAGCCGCAGCGTGAGCTTGCGCTCGCCGAGCAGCTTGCGGAGATGACCAAGCTGCAGATCCACGATGTGATCGAGCTCGGCGCGGCCGAGTGGATGGAACACCACGATGTCATCAATGCGGTTAAGGAACTCAGGCTTGAACACGCTACGCAGCGCGGCCAAAACCTCCTGTTCCACATGCGACCACTGGGCTTCGTCTTGCTGGCCGCGCTCGAGAATCATCTGACTGCCGACGTTGGACGTCATGATGATCACCGCATTGCGGAAGTCGACCGTGCGGCCTTGTGAATCGGTGAGGCGTCCGTCGTCGAGCAGTTGCAGCAAGATGTTGAAGACATCCGGATGCGCCTTCTCGATTTCGTCGAACAGGATCACGGAGTACGGCCGACGACGCACGGCTTCGGTGAGTTGACCACCCTCTTCGTAGCCCACGTAGCCCGGCGGCGCGCCAATGAGCCGAGCCACGGCATGCTTCTCCATGTACTCGGACATGTCGATACGCACCATCGCGTGCTCATTGTCGAAGAGAAACTCGGCCAGCGCTTTGGCTGTCTCCGTCTTGCCAACTCCGGTGGGTCCGAGAAAGATGAACGAACCGATGGGCCGGTTAGGATCCTGAAGCCCGGCGCGTGAGCGACGCACGGCGTTCGCGACCGCCCGCACGGCCTCGCGCTGTCCGATGACGCGCGTGGAAAGAACGTCTTCGAGTTTGGTGAGCCGTTCGCGCTCAGATTCCAGCATCCGCGTGACAGGAATACCGGTCCACCGTGCGACCACGTCTGCGATGTCGTCGGCGGCCACTTCTTCCTTGAGGAATTGGGGACGCTCGCCATGGCTGCCGAGTTTGGACTCGGCGACTTTCATGTCACGTTCGAGCTGCGGAATTTTTCCGTAGGTAATCTCCGCGGCCTTGTTGAGATCGCCGGTGCGTGTGGCCTGTTCGACTTCGAACTTTGCCGCTTCGATCTCCTGCTTGATGCGTCCAACGGCGCCGAGAGTATCCTTTTCCTGCTGCCACTGCGCGCGCATGCCCGACACCTGCTCCTTGAGTTCTGCGAGTTCGCGCTCAAGGTTGCTACGACGCTCAGTCGACGCGGGGTCGGTTTCCTTACGCAGTGCTTGCTTCTCGATTTCAAGCTGCACGATGCGGCGTTCGACCTCGTCGATTTCCTGCGGCACCGAATCGATCTCGATACGCAGCCGCGAGGCTGCTTCGTCGATCAGGTCGATGGCTTTGTCGGGCAGGAAGCGGTCGCCGATGTATCGATTGGAGAGCGTGGCCGCCGCCACGACGGCGCCGTCGGTAATACGCACGCCATGGTGCGCTTCGTAGCGCTCCTTGAGGCCACGCAGAATGGCGATGGTACTCTCCACGCTGGGCTCGCCCACATACACCGGTTGAAAGCGCCGCTCGAGGGCGGCGTCCTTCTCCACGTGCAACCGATACTCATCGAGTGTGGTCGCGCCTACCACGCGCAGTTCGCCACGCGCGAGCATGGGCTTGAGCATGTTGCCGGCGTCCATGCTACCTTCGGCTTTGCCGGCGCCCACCAGCGTGTGCATTTCGTCGATGAAGACCACATACAGCCCTTCAGCCGCCGTGATTTCCTTGAGAACCGACTTGAGCCGCTCCTCGAATTCACCGCGAAATTTTGCGCCGGCAATGAGTGCGCCGAGATCGAGGGAGACCAGCTTTTTGTTCCGGAGTCCCTCCGGCACGTCGCCGCTGATGATGCGTTGTGCGAGTCCCTCGGCGATGGCTGTCTTGCCGACGCCGGGTTCGCCGATAAGTACTGGATTGTTCTTGGTGCGGCGCGAGAGCACCTGAATGACGCGACGAATTTCTTCGTCGCGTCCGATGACCGGATCGAGCTTGCCCTTGCGCGCGGCCTCGGTGAGATCGCGCGTGAACTTCTGGATGGCCTGATACTGCTGCTCGGGCGACTGATCGGTGACGGTGTGCGAGCCGCGCACGAGCTTGAGGGCATCGAGCAGGGCTTGCTTATGCGCCCCAACGCCGGTGAGCACGCGTGTGCTGTCGGTGCCTTTGGCATCGGAGAGCGCGAGCAGCAGATGTTCGGTGGAGATGTATTCGTCGCCGAGCGTCTTGGCATCGCGTTCGGCGGCATCGACGACTTGGGTGAGTTCGCGACTGAAGGTGGGCTGCGCATCACTCTGCTTCGCGTAGCGCGCGGCCTCCTGTTCGGCGGCGGCGCGGACGGCGGTGACGTTGGCGCCCACACGCTGCAGCACCGGGACGACGATGCCCTCGTCCTGCGCAAGCAGTGCCAGCAGCAGATGGAGATCGTAGACGAGCGGATTACCGGCTTTGCGCGCGAGCGCGACGGCCTCGTTGAGCGCTTCAGCGCTCTTCACGGTCAAGCGGTCAGGATTGATCATGGTGTGTCAAAGGGGCAATCATGGTGCCGTGCGGATGCTGTCAATACTGCAGTCGTTTGTCTGGTGTTACGAGGGGTGGCGTATTGATTACGCCGAAACTGCAGGGGGTAGACGCAAAACGGCGCGCCGGGTCCGTCCACCCGGCGCGCCATCCTGAGTTTTTGTCGTTGGGTCTCGTGGTGCTCGTTTACTCCCAGCTTACTTCACCACGATCATCTTCTTCACCAGCGGTGCTACGCCATCCACTTCGAGTCTGTACAAATAAATGCCCGAAGCGGCCTCCCGCCCGTTTGCTAGAACCTTGCCATCCCAGTACGCGACATAATCGCCGCAAGGAATCGAGAGCTTTTCCAGCGGTTGACCTCCGGCCACTCCGCCCGTCCCGCTTTGCAATACCGGTATTGAAACCACGTCCATGATGATGTTGTACACCTTCATGCTGACTCGGTAGAGCTTGCCGGGCTCGGTACATGCGGGTGCATCACCCACAGTAAACGGAATGCGAGTCTCTGGATTGAACGGATTCGGATAGTTTTGTCCGAGTGATGCTCCGTTCCGCACGACCCGTGTACTCTGGGCCTCCGAGACTCGTGGCATGAACACGCTGAGAGCGAGCACCAGACCCAGTGCTCCCCACACACGTTTCATGTTGCTTCTCCGACTGACGAAACAGTTGAGTTAGTCGAAGTCTCCAAATGAAGGGTGAGTATGCAGCCTGCGAATCAGGCTGTATTGAAGTTAGGACGAGCGACCGGGGCCGTCAAGCAACATTGTGCTCCCGGACAATTTTCGTCCCACCCCGGTCGAAGGTGCATGGTTACCAGTCGCCACGCTCCCAGACCGCGTAGGCCTGAAGTGTCCGGGAATCAGTCAGATGTTGGCTGAGAAACTCGCGGAGCAGCCGCTGATGCGCTTTGGCCGCTGGCGGCCCGACCGCGATCGGGTCACCGTTCATCCAAGCACCGATGGCGCGCCGCGCCTCGGCCGGCAACAGGCGACCACCAGGAGCCCGCGCGCTACAGCGTGCGCAGAGGACCCCGCCAAGCTGATGATGAAATCGGGCATCACCGGCGGTATCGATGGGCGCAAGGCATTCCACGCAGCGGTCGAGCGACGGCATGAACCCCACCTCGCTCACGAGCCGCCAGATGGCGCCCAGCGCCGCGCTGACCGTGTCCGAGGCCTCAGCCCTGGCGATCGCGTCGAGGCCGCTGGCAACGCCAGCAAAGACCGCTGGCGCGGCCTCGTCGTGGACGACCCGCAGCACGCACTCCACCAAGGCGCTGGCCGCCGTGAATCGCCCGAGGTCGGTCGCGAGCGCAGGTCGGGACTTGGTGACGTCGAAGCCCACCAACGTATGCAAATCCCGCCCCGGCTTCATTTGGATCTCCGCCTGCCCCTCGGCGAACAGATCAAGCCCACTGCCGAACCGTTTCTTGGACGACCGTGCGCCCCGCGCCACCACCGACTGCACACCGAATTCACGCGTCGCCAGCCGGACTATCCGGGACGACTCCAAATAGGCGGCGGTGTGGAGGACGATGGCGTCGGTTTGCATTTGTGAAGCTAAGAGCTAAGAGCTCAGAGCTCAGAGCTAAGAGCTAAAAGCTAAGAGCTCAGAGCTTTACTGCGTGTCGGGCTTTGAGCTCTTAGCTTTGAGCTCTTAGCTCTTAGCTCTTAGCTCTTAGCTCTTAGCTCCTACCTCGTATCGCCATATCCACCCCACCCTGTCCTGCTCGCACTCGGCGAACTTCGGTGCCGGTGGGGGTGAAGACCAGCAAGGACGTGACCGAGCCGGTACCGTTCTGGATGCAATGGACGCGGCCGAGTGCATCGGCTTGGCCACTGCCGCAGGAGACGGCGGCGCCGGTGGCGTCGGTGAGTGGCAGCCACGGGTTGACGGTGCCGCCGACGAAGGACAGATCTTCGGGGCGCATTTTTACTACTCGGCTGCGGAAGTTGGCGAGATCCTGGAAGATGGAGACATACAGAAAGCCATCAAGGCCGCGCTTCATCGAGGCACCGTAGGTGCCGGTGGGCATGGACTGCGTGGAGAGCACCCGACGCCCGCGCAGGTCGACGCGCGCGACGGCACCGGACACGTTGAGCACGAACGGGGAGACTGAGAAGTTTGCATCGCCACCGGCGGTGATGTACGCGACATCATTGATGATGATTGCGCTGGCGCCTGAACTGCGCAGTGCGGGAAGCTGAATGGTGTCGCGTGTTGTGCCGGTGTTCGGGATGCGGATGAGACGTACGTTGCCAAGCAGCGCGTAGTTGGTGCGGCAGGAGGCGTTTGCATCGACGACCCAGGTGGCGTTGTCGTACTGGAACATGTCCGTCGGACACTGTCCGGCGTTGGCGATGCGCGTGATCGTCGGTGCGGCGGCACCGGCTACGTTGACGAGGGCGATCACAGAGGAGTCGCGCAGGGCCACGGCGATCTGCGCTTGCCCGTTGCTGCCGCGGAAGAGCCGTGCCCGCCCGGGGTTGCTTCGCGCCGGAAGTTGAATGCGGCGTACGGAATTGCTGGTCAGATCGGTGATGTACAGCAGATCACCGGCCGATCGACTGGAGGTGGCGAGCACCGTATCGCGTTCGAGCGTGAAGCCTCCGGCGTCGAATTCCGTGCTCGGTCCGAAGGCCAGCTTGGTACTGGCCGTGCCCGTGTCGCCGAGGAAGGTGAGGCCGGGCTGGATGAAGCCGTCGAGTACAAGAATGCCGAGTGGCGCTTGCGGGATAGGGGTGACGATGCCGTCATCACCACAGGCAACGAGCGATACGCCGACCACGGCGCCGATAGCAGCGCGCGTGTAGCGAAAGAACGACCGACGAAATGCGACCTGCGGCATCATGTTGGGGAGTGTTGCAGTGTAAATGAGATCGCCCATGTACGACCGGGCGACGGAAAACCGCGGACGGATTGCCACTCCGTGTTGGTGGCATTCTCGAGCGAGAAGACCACCAGCACGGGTGAGCGACGCCACGGCAGCTGCTGCGCGACCGCGAGGTCGAGCAGCGAGACGGCGGGGAGTTGAAACGCCGGATTGCGCGGTCCGGCCGTGAACGGCCGCGCACCCGTTGTCCGCAGCAGGGCGCTCGCGGACCGACCACGATGGCGGAGCAGCAGTTGCCCGCCTCCGGCCATCGTGGGGACGTACGGGGTGGGAATGGTGAGGCCTCCCGTATGCAGCTCGGTGCGATACGCCGTGGTCCACGCCGAGAGGGTGAGGAGACGATGCGTGCCTTGCACACGTCCTTCGACACCACGCAGGCGTTCCATGCCGACGTTGGCCGGGCTCCAGCCGAAGTTGCCGGGAAACCAGATGATGGCATCGCGCGTGTCACGCGCGACCAGCGCCCCGTCAACGGCCCATTGCCAGGAACTGCTGTGCGCGACAGCGCGTGCACCAAGACTGGCGTCGATCAACACACGCTCCGGTGTGAGCGGCCGCACGAAGACGCGTTGCGGCGATGAGAAATACAGATCGTACAGCGTGGGCACGCGGACCGCCTGCGCGGCGCGTGCGGTGAGCGACAGCGAGGAGGTATTGGGTTGTCCCCATGCGCGATGTTCTGCCGCGACCGAGAACGACGGCAGTACGCCACTTCCCTCGATCAGATCGGTGCGTACGCCGAGGTCGAGTTGGGCGCGTCCTGACGCCAGTGCTGGCCAGAGACGCCCGAGCGACGCAAAGCCGCGACGACGCAACTGCGAAATTCCACCGGTAGCGCTGAGCCGATCAAAGCCGGCGCCAGTGCGCCAGCGCAACGTGCGCGCCGCGCCAAGCCACTCTACGTCCGTTGCAACGGCGAATGCTTCAGAATCGAACTCGCGGCGCGTGGGATCGCGATACTGCAGGCCAAACCATCGGGCGCCGCCCACCATCTGTGTGGAGCCGATGGCCGTTTGCGCCCGCAGTGCGATGCGGTCGGTGCGGGAGCGGTCGGCATCGTAGGTGCGCACATTGGCGGCGCCCACCATACCGCGCTCGCCGGTGGATCCGATGACTGACAGTTGCGCGCGTGAGCCGATCAGACCGAGGCTTAACGCGGCGCGACGTTCATCGTTGTTGATGCGGGATTCGCGCGCGGATTCAGCGCCCGCCGCATTGGTAAAGCCAAAATCGTTGCGCGCATCACGCCATGACGCACTCGCCTGCCACACAGCGGCCGGCATGGTGCCGTGCCACGCGCCTTCGGCGCCCCGCTGCCCAAGCGCGCCGGTACGCAGCGACAGCAGCTTGTTGGCACCTGAGGTGAGCGCGAGTACGCCGCCGTTCGCGCCCGACCCTGCTCCCACGGGATCCGCGCCCAATGACACCGTGGCCGATTGCAAACTGGCGAGCGGCAGATCGGACACATCGGCCAGTCCGGTGGCGGGATCGTTGAGCGGCATGCCATCGAGCGTGATGGCCACCTGCTCGCGACGCGCGCCGCGTAGCGACAGTCCGGTTTCCCCGCGCGCTGATCGCAGATTGACGAATGGCAGCAGTGCGAGGAGGCCGGTGCTGCTGCCGGCGCCCGACAGGCGCGCGTCGTTGACGGTGGCGGTGGCGACCATACGCGCGGGCGGCTGCGTTTCACCGGTGACGCGTTGCCCGACAATGCGCTGCACCGGCAGCGCGGTCGCGAAGCGCGGATCAGCGAGCGGCTGCAGGGCGAGCACCAGCGTGTCTTGCATGGTGGCGCGCACCGAGCCGGTCGTGGTCTCACGAACAGACACCTCAGCAGCCCGATAGCCGATACGACGCACAGACACGCTGTCGCCGAGCACCACCTGGCAATTGACGGGCCAGCGGTGCCAGCCATCGGGTATCGCTCGCTGCGGCGTGGCATCAGTTGTTCGATGCTGCCGGACTTCGGCACCATGGATCGGCGCGCCGCTGGCGGCATCCAGCAGACAGAGCTCGGGACCAACCACAGCACGTGGTGCTGGAGTGGTGCTTTGCAACAACGCGAGAATAAACGTGATCATCGGCGACGTCCCGCACCGCGCAGCGGCAACAGCGCCGGCGCCCCGACGGCCGGATCGCGCGTGACCACCAGCGGCCATTCATACACCTTCTCAAGGATCTCCCCACGCATGACCGCATCGACGGTTCCAGCGGCGGCTACCGTGCCCGCACTGAGCAGCACCAAATGCGTCGCAAAGCGCGCCACCAGATTGAGCTGATGACTCACGAGCAGCACAGTGTGTCCGCGCAGCGCCAGCGCATCCAGCAACTCGAACACCGCCATTTCGTGTGCGATATCGAGGAACGTGGTGGGCTCATCGAGCACCAGCACAGGAGCTGCCTGCGCCAACGCGCGCGCGATACGCACGCGCTGCCATTCGCCGCCCGACAGTGTATCGGTCCGCCGTCCCACCGTATTGCGAACGCCCGCTGTGTCGATGGCGTGCTGTACGGCGTCGAGGTCAACGCGTTGGGGGCCACCGAAGGCGCTGCGATGGGCGTGCCGCCCAAGCGCCACGAACTCCTCCACGCGCAACGGCATGACGGGCTCTTCGCGCTGCGGGACAATCGCGATGCGCGTGGCGATCTCACTCGGTGTGAATGCCGTCAGTGCTTCCCCGCCAAGCCGCACCGCGCCGTGGGACACCGGCACTCGGCGCAGCAGGGTACGCACGAGGCTACTTTTGCCGCTGCCATTAGGCCCAACCACTGCGGTGATTTGTCCCGGCGCAGCGGTGAGCGAGACGCGATCGAGCGCGGGGACGCTGCGCCCTGGATACGTGACCGAGACCTCGTGAAACATAAGATCGGGCGCCACGATGGAGGGCGCGCGGTCGGCGGTCATTGCGCCAACCGCCGCAAACGCATCAGAAAGAACGGCACACCAACAAGCGCTGTAACAGCGCCGAGTGGCAGATCGGCCGGCGCACGGAGAGTGCGCGCCACCAGGTCTGCGGCCACCAGCAGGATGGCCCCATACAACGCCGACAGCAGCAGCATGGTGCGATGCTGCCGCGCACCCAGCGCTCGCGCCAGATTGGGGACGACCAGCCCAACAAAACCAATAAGCCCCGCCGCAGCGACGGTTGCTGCTGCCAACCACGAGGCAATGAGAAATATGCGTCGGGCGGCGCGGTCCACATCGACGCCCAACGCAGCGGCGGGTTCATCGCCGAGCGCCAGTACATCGAGTTCACGCGCGCGCCACACCAAAAGGCCGCCCAGTATCAGCAGCGCAGCCAGTGTTCGCGCCACGGCAGGCCATGTGGCATCGGCGGCCGATCCCATCATCCACCAGAGGGCGCCACGCAGTCGTTCCGGCGGTGCATCGGCGAGTGCTACAAGAATCGCAGCGTTGGCAAACGCTCCGACCACGACACCCGCCATGAGCAGCAGGCGTGTATCGCCACTGCCGCCGACACCGCGTGCAATTGCGATGACCAGCATGGTCGACACGGCCGCCCCAACGAACGCCGACAGTGTGACCAACGCGGGCTGATACGCCCCCAGACTCATGGCCATCACCGCGCCGACCGCCGCGCCGCCGGAGACGCCCAACAGATATGGTTCGGCGAGCGGATTACGCAGCGTGCCTTGCAACGCGCCACCGCTCATGGCGAGACCGGCACCAATGAGAGCGGCGAGGAGCACACGCGGCGCCCGCAAATCGCGCACGATGGCCATGGTGGATTCGTCGCCGAGACCACGCACCGCGCGCAGCACGTCACCGAACGGGAGCGAGACGGCGCCGATGCTGAGTCCGAGCAGCAGGACGAGCGCGAGCGCCAGCAACCCGCCCCCCCACACGAGACGCGCATTCTGATCGGTGTTGGCGCGATCAGCCACCGCGTGATGGGTCAACGCAGTTGGTCCGCGAGCTCGGGGTGGAGCGCGCGTGCGAGTTGCACCGCACCCATACCGAGCACCACCGACGGTCGCCCGGTGACGGTCGGATCATGCACCACGAACTGTTTGGCGCGCACCGCAGGAATGACCCGCCATTGCGCATTCACCGCGAGTTCTGCGGCACGCGGGGCGCTGGTGATGACGACATCGGGATTGCGCTTCGCGATTTCTTCAATGGACACGCTCGGTGATGGCGCATCGAGATCGTGAAAGGCGTTGTTTCCGCCGGCGATCGTGATCAACTCGTCGAGATAGCTGCCGCGACCGATCACCATGACCGGTGATTCCCACACCGGCCATACGACTCGCTTGCGGATGGCATTGCGGGTGACGGCTGACACGCGATCGAGTGTCTGCTGCACGGAATCGCTGACGATGCGCGCGCGAGCATCGGCACCGAGCGCGCGGCCCAGTTGCGCGACCATGCGGTGGAACTGCGCGATGTGATCGACACGGAGCGCGAGCGTGCGGACGCCAGCCCGTTCGAAGGCCGCAGCGGCGTTGCGATTCTCTGCGGTGGCGTAGAGCACGACCAGTGTGGGACGCACGGCCAGTACGGCTTCGATGTTTGGTCGGATACCATCGCCGACATCGGCCACACGCAGCGCCTCATTGGGGAACGTATCCCAACGCGACCGGCCAACGAGCAGCGAGTCGGCCCCGATGGCGAAGATCACTTCGGTGGCGGCGGGGTTGAGCGAGACGACGCGTGCGGCGAACTGCGCATCGGTCGGCACCGGGGCGCCAAAGTCATCGGTTCCGAGCGCTGCCGTCGCGATAGAATCCGCGACGAGCGTCGACGCGGTCTGCGCGACCGCATTCGATTCCGTATCCGCAGAGGTGCATCCGAGACTGCCGACGAGCGGCAGCAGCAGACACCATGAGCGGTGCAGCCATCGTGGGTGAGGAAACAACACAGGGCATCCTCTCCCGCGAGAAGATGCCCGAGCACGCGCGAACGCCGAGCCCGGAGGCACGACATCGCGTGGCGCGAGCCCCCCCTCGAGGGTCTTCGTCCGAGAATGAGCGTGGGTCGTCTCCTGGCTCCGGGCGGCGTCACCCGCCTTCCCGATCGATGCTACCGATCAGTGGCGTAGTGGATGACGCTGCGCGTGTGCATTGGCTGCACACGCGTTCCCGTTACAGTGGCGGGGCCGCGCCGGCTTTTCACCGGCTTCCGTGTCCCAAGCTCTGAAATCAGTTGTCATCGCGCAGAATGCGCGATGGGGTGAAGCTATCTGGCCGTCTGCACCGAAGCAAGCGCGTCAGCGAGCGCGGCCTTCAGCTCGGTGCGACGCGTCTCGTAGGCCTGTTGCACGGACGCACTCGGCAATTCCTGTTTTGCGAACGTCGCATCGAGCGCGGCGATTTCCTGTGCAAGTCGCTCGTGCAGCGGCGCGTCCGGTTCGCGCGGGCGCAGCGACGGCCCCGACGATCCGCTGGCGGCGCGTTGATTGGCGCGCCGCTGCATGGAGCGCGTGAGCCCCAGCATCATGAGGAATCCGATCGCCACGAGCAGTCCGGCGATGTACAGATTTTCTCCAGGCGTACCGCTGGACGGCAGGTCGACTACGAGTTGCGCTTGCGGCTTCACGTCCTGCGCGAGAAAGCGTCGAAACGCGCGGCCTTCGAGGTTGACAGGCGCGACGGCTGCGAAGCCTTCGCCGGCGACGGCCCCTTGCGACTCCTCAAGCAAGATCTCGAACACGACGGCCCCGACCTCGGCGGTGACGGCGAGCGGAAAACTACTGAGCGGCACACGATACGAAAACGAGATCTGCTTGAGGCCGGGCGCGATCGGCGCGTACACCGACACCCGGCCATTGGAGGCCGCAAAGGCATCGGGCGAGATCTCGCCTTCGCCCGCCCGTACATCGATCGCCGACGCGGGAATGGCGATACTCCACGTGGGGGGCGCGCCGCCTGAGTCGGCCGCCACGAGCGTGACGATGCTGTCGTTGGAGAGTTCGAACACCTCGATCACGGTGCGCGTGTCGGTGGTATCGGCTTTCCCGACGATCAGATGCCGTCCCTTCATCGACAACGGAAAGACGGTGGAGGTCGTGTCGAAGATGGTGATTTCGGCTTCGTCGCCCAGGACCTTCTGGGTGCGGAGCGGTGCGGTGAAGTACGCGATGCCTCCCCACGTGGTGGAGGCGAAGTACACGGCATCTGCGGCACCGGTGGGCGTGTAGCCGAATCGATACGTGCCACGCGCATCGGTGCGCAGCGAATCCATGGGGCCGGCGGTATCGCGGCCTACACGATGCAGCGTGACCCAGACGCCGGCGGCGGGGCCCATGCCGGCGGAGTCGCCGCCTTGGCGCAGCGGGCGCAGCACGCGCCCCTCAACGGATCGTGGCGCCACCTGCGCGTGGAGCGAGGCCGCCGATACAAGGAGAAACCACAAGACACGAAGCACGATGGGCACGATTAAGCGAAGGCGAGCGAATCAGGGAGAGAACTTGCCGAAATCTTCCGGCCGCAGCGTTTCGAGATACGCCTTCAGTTCTTCGGGGGAGAGCTCCTCACCGGGCGGATCACCAAGCGGCAGATCCCCGGAGCCGTCGTCACCCTCTTCCGCCTCATCGGCGTCGTCTTCGGCGACGATGACCGTGAGGAGAGACGACTGCGCGAAGATGGGTGCGTGGAGACGCAGCGCCAGCGCGATGCCATCGGACGGGCGGGCATCCATCTGTAAGACGCCCTTGGAGCCGGTCAGCTGCAACTCTGCAAAATACGTGTTCTGGTGGACACGCGTGATGGACACCCGCTGCAGGGTGCCCCCCAACGCCACCACGAGCGACCTGCACAAATCGTGCGTGAGTGGTCGCTCGCGGGTGACCTGGTTCATCTCCATCACGATCGATTCCGCTTCCGGTTTGCCGATCCAGATAGGCAGCACGCGACGGCCCCCGCGTTCCCGCAGGATGACGACGTAGGAGTTGGTGGCGCTGTCGATTCCCAGACGAGCCACCGTGACCTCGACCATCACGCGTGCCGCTCCGTGCTACCGCACCGCGCGCTTGAGGGCAGCGACGCGGTCGGTGCGTTCCCAGGTGAAGTAGGTGCGGGCGGACCGACCGCGGCCTACGGTTACCGGCGTGCGACCGAAGTGGCCGTACGCGGCGGTGGCTTGGTAGATTGGCTTGCGCAGTTCCAGATCGCGAGAAATTGCGCGGGGGGTGAGGTCGAACACCTCGCGCACCGCCGCCTCGATGGCGCGATCGGGAATCGCGCCCGTGCCGAAGGTCTGGACATACACCGACACCGGCTCGGCGACGCCAATCGCGTAGGCCACCTGCACCTCACAGCGCCGCGCGAGCTTGGCGGCCACGATATTTTTGGCCACCCACCGGGCGGCGTAGCACGCCGAACGATCGACCTTTGAGGGATCCTTGCCGCTGAAGGCGCCACCACCGTGACGCCCCATACCCCCGTACGTATCGACGATGATCTTGCGGCCGGTGAGACCTGCATCACCCTGTGGCCCCCCGATCACGAAACGGCCCGTCGGATTGATGTGCGTCTTGATGCGCTTCCCGACAAACTCCCCGGGGATGGTGGCAAGAATCACCTCGTCCAATATGGCGCGACGCAATTTGGTGTTGGAGACCTTTTCGTCATGCTGCGTGGAGATGACGACCGTGTCCACAGCGACCGGACGATCGTCTTCGTAGATGACACTGACCTGCGCCTTGCCGTCGGGACGCAGCCATGGCAAAGAACCGTCCTTGCGAAGCTCGGCGAGACGGAACGTGAGCGCATGTGCGAGTTGGATCGGCAGCGGCATGAGTTCCGGCGTTTCGTCGGTGGCGTAGCCGAACATCATGCCTTGGTCGCCGGCGCCGCCGGTGTCGACCCCCTGCGCGATGTCCGGTGACTGCCGGTCGATGGTGCTGATCACGGCACACGTCTTGGCATCGAATCCGAAGTTGGCATCGTTGTAGCCGATACCTTCAATGGTGCGCCGCACGATGCCCGGGAGATCCACGTAGCCTTTCGTGGTGATCTCGCCGGCAATGACGGCCAGTCCAGTAGTCACCAGCGTTTCGCACGCCACCCGAGACGCGGGATCGGCCGTAAGCAGTGCATCGAGGACGGCATCGGAGATCTGGTCCGCGATCTTGTCCGGGTGCCCTTCGGTGACGGATTCCGACGTGAAGAGATGACGATCAGCCACGCAGCACTCTGGTGTGGAATGGTTGGTACCCACGGCGCCGACACGCGCCGCTGTGACAAAGCGGTTCTCAGCGGGAGAACCGCGTAGACTAGTCCGCTACGACTGAGGCAGCAACCCGCCGCCGCCGCTGGCGACGGCTTCAAGCTCCGCCCGTAAGCGGCGGCGCAAGAGGGTCTCGACCTCCCGTGCCGTGCCCGCCGCGAGCGCCGCCGTCGCCGCGTCGGCCGCTGCACTGGCCCGCACGCCGCGAATCACCCGCTTGACGTCGGCAATGCTGCGCGGGGCTACGCTCAACTGCCGGATGCCCAGCCCCATCAGGGCAAAGACCGAGAGTGGCTGTGAGGCCATCTCCCCGCAGACGCACACATCGATGCCGTGCGCGGCCCCCGTGGCCTGAACCTGCGCCATGAGGCGCAGCACCGCAGGGTGCAACGGTGTGAAGCGCGGCGCGAGATTGGCGTTGCCGCGATCGACGGCCAGGATATACTGCACCAGATCGTTGGACCCGATGCTGAAGAAATCGACATCACGCACCAGCGTATCGGCCGCCACGGCAGCGGCCGGGGTCTCCACCATCACGCCGAGTGGTACATCGGCGCGAAACGGCACGTGGCGCTCCGCCAACTCCGCGACAGCTTCTTCGATGAGCTGACGCGTTTCGCGGACTTCGTCCACTGTTACCACCAGCGGCAGCATGATGCGGAGGTCGCCGTGCACGGCCGCCCGCAGAAGCGCGCGCAGCTGCACCTTGAAGAGCTCGCTCTCATCGAGGCACATGCGGATTGCGCGCCACCCGAGGAACGGGTTGGCTTCGGCGGGGAATCCGCCCACCGGGAGTTTGTCGCCTCCGATGTCGAAAGTCCGGATGATCACCGGGCTTGTGCCGAACGCCTGTATCACCCGGCGATATGCGCGATACTGCTCGTCTTCGTCGGGCATACTGAGACGGCCGACGACCAGAAATTCGGTGCGCATGAGTCCTACCCCGTCGGCCCCGCTGGTGGCGGCGAGCTCGGACTCCTCGGGGATATCCACGTTGGCGCGAATGGTCATCCGTACACCGTCGCGGGTGACGGGCTCGCTCAGCGCCAACTCGCGCACTTCGTCCGCGCGCCCCGCAGTGTCAGCGATGCGTTGCTGGGCCTCGGCGATCTCGCTCTCCGACGGCGCGATCATCAGCGTCCCTTCAGCGCCATCGAAAATGGCGAGCGCGCCGCCCTGCAGGAAACTCAGCGCGTTCCGTAGCCCGACAATCGCTGGCAGGCCGAGCGATCGCGCGAGGATAGCCACGTGCGCTGTGGCGGTGCCGGCCTCGGTGACAATGGCCGCAATGCACTGGCGATCCAGTTGCATCGTGAGCGACGGTGTCAGATCGTGCGTCACGAGAATCGCGTTGGCGCCACGCGGGACATCCACCGGATCATGATCGGGGAGGTTGAGCAGGATGGACAACACGCGAATCTGGATATCGGTGAGGTCCCCGACCTTTTCCCGCAGCATAGGCGAGGCATGACGCGCAAAGTGTCGACGCCATTCGAGCAGTACGATGTCGAATGCTTTTTCCGCGCCGATGTTCTGCTGGATGAGTTCCTCGACGGACTGCAGCAGTTCTCGATCGTCGAGGATAGAGAGCTGCACATCGAAGATGGCGGCCTCCTCGGGTCCGGCCTGCTGCTCCGCGCGGGCGCGTAAGTGCCGGAGGCGCACGCGCGCGGAGTCGAGCGCGGCGTGCAGGCGTTCGCACTCGCGCTCGATCTCCGCATCGTCGATGAGCCGCTGCCGCACCTCCGGCACCTCCCAGCGCAAGAGGTGCACGGGGCCCACGACGATTCCCGGCGACGCGGGAATGCCGCGGAGCACCGACTGCATCAGGCCTCTCCGAACCGCGAGGACACGAGGACGGAGAGCGCGTCGAGCGCGTCGGAGGCGTCGGGTCCGGTGGCACGCAGGGTGATCGTTGCCCCGTATTCGGCCGCCAGCATCATGACGCCCATGATACTCTTGCCATTAACCTCGAGGTCGTCGCGGGAAATGGTAATGTCGCTTTTGAACTTCGACGCGGCCTTGACCATTTCCGCCGCCGGGCGGGCATGGAGGCCGTGCTTGTTCACGATTTGTACTGATCGTTCAGCCATCAACGGACCACCGAGTAGAGGACGAAGGCCGCGAGCAAGAGGAGCACTACGCGCCACCCCTCGACACGACGTTGCAGCCGCACAAGCAGGAGCGCCAGCAGAGGGGTCACAATCGCCACCCCGATGGGGACGGGCGACAGCGGTGCTTCGCCGCCGATGGCCCGATGAGCCGCCAGCGGCAAGGCCAGCCCCCCCAACACGGCCGACACCCGTCCAATGTAGCGCGGACCATGCTGCAATACTGGATGCCCCAGCGCCGTGGCGACGCGTAGACCATATCGCCAGCCGGCGCGGAGCGCCCAATCGCGCAGGGCCAGGTGCCCGACGTTGTACAGCACCAGGAACCCGACGGCAACCGCCACCGGCGAGAGGCCGAGTCCGAAGAGTAGCAGCGCGACGAGGGAGCAGGCAGGCAGCCACGCCGCCCACACCAGCCGATCGCCGACACTGCCGAGTGGGCCGCAGAGCGCCGTGCGGAAGCGCTCGATCCGCACGGGTGGGACCAACTCCACTTCGGCGCGCGCGAGCGATCCGACGGCCAGTCCCGCCAGATACGGGTGCGCATTGAAGTACGCCGACTGGCGGGCGAGCGCCGCGCGATACGCGGGGCCATCGACGCCGCCCGGCAGTTGCCGCAAGGCCGGTTCGACACAGAACCCGACCCCGTTTCCAACCAGCAACTCGTAATTCCACGAACCCTGGATGGCGAGGCAACGCAGAAACATGGCGCTGCGCGTGCGCCACGGCAGTGGGGGGCCGGCGGTGATGCCGGCCGCGCTGATGGCTGGGGTGTCGACCGGCAGCCTCGGTGACGGCACGGCGTCGGGGAGCCGCTGCCGGTCAGGCACGGAGCACCACCCACAGCGTCCCAACGCCAAGCGATATGAGAAACAGGCGGCGCGTGCCGGAGATGGCGTGGAAGTCCTTCCAGACCGCCGCCACAGCAACGGCCGCCACGAAGGTCACGACCACCGCGCGAGAGACATCCTCGCTCACGGTCCAGCGCGCGGAGGCGGTGGCGGCGAGCCAAGCCCCCGGGAGGTACATGGCCAGGCCAACGAGCGCGCCGCGGACCAGATCGGCCGTCATGCCGAACACTTGGAGCCCGACCACGGTTTCCCGATTGCCGGCCGCGAGTTGATCGAGGCGAGGGCGCGCAAAATCCGCGATCAGCCGCCGATGGCGCACCATGCTCCAGCCGCCGAGCCACGCGGAGATGATGCCGATGGCGATGGCCACGGCAAAGGCGCCGACCACTGGCATTCCGGTGGCGGACGCGCCCGTGGCGGCAAGGGCGCCGGCCACCACGGAGGCGCTGCCCCACTCCGGGTAACGGGACGCCCCCACTGGCAGCGCCTCGAGCGCGAGGCATTCGAGGGCCGCGCCGCAGACCAAGCCAGCCACCGGCGCCCCCAGAAAGGCGCCGCCGAGCGTGGCCGCCACGATCGGGCGCGAGAACATCGCCTGCGGGAAGCTCACGACATCGAGCCCGATGACTCCCGCGAGCAGCCCGAGCGACAGCACGTCGACCACCGAGAAGATCACGCGCTCAATCGGTGGGCGTCGAGACGAGCAGTTCGTCGAGCGGCACCGCTCTGGCGCCGGGAACATCCTGCGCCGATACGTCGACCCCGCGCCGCGCGATGGCGCGCAGGCCCTCTTCCTCGGCCAGTGTGAGGAAGACGTAGCGCAGTCGTGCCGTACGGCCTGGCGAATGGTGCACGCCACCGACGTTGACGCGGCGGATTTTGCCATCGGCGGCTGCAACGAGTCGATCCATGGTCCCGATGTCGCCGACGAGCAGGAGACCGGGCCGTGGATCTTGTTGGTACGTCGCGAGCACGGACGCCGCCTCCGCCACCGAATGGAAATGGACGGCCATCTCAGGCGGGACGCCCATGCGGTACAGCTCTTGTTCCCACTCACTCACCGCGACTTCATCGTCGACGAGCACAATGAACTGGAGACCCAACGGCTGGCCCCACCCCACCACGACCTGCCCATGAATCAGTCGATCATCGATGCGATACAGCGCGACAGGCATGAGATCAGGCGCCGTGAAATGCCATGGAGGCGCGGCCGCGATCGAGCGCCGTCTGGACGGCCGCGATCGGATCGGCGTCGTCCTGCATCACGAAATCGAGCAGCAACGAGAGATTGATGCCGGTGACCAGCGCCATGCCTGGACGCGCGCGGATCATGCGCCGCACCGCCATCGTGCAACTGCCGGCTGGGAGGTCGGTGAAGACAATGCGTGCGCCCGATGCGTCGACGGCTCGTGCGAGGGTTTCCTGGATATCATCAAGGCACAATCCGCTATTGGAGACCGGCAGCAACATCGCCCCACGCCCCGTGATCTGCTCGACGGCGGAGATGATCCCCACCGCAAACGTGCCGTGTCCGGCGACGATTCCCCGCACACCATCCCCGCTCATGCGCTCTTGCCCGGTGCCACTATTCCTCATCCTCCTGCAGGTAGCGCTGCGCGTCGGAACTCCGTCGCATCCGACCGATGAGTCGCTCGTTGAATGCGGTGGCGCTGTCGTATCCGCGATAATAGCGCAGGAGATGATTCATCGCGATGACCTCCGCGATGACGGTAATATTCTTCCCGGGATTGAGATGCACGGTGATCCGCGGAATCTCCACGCCAAGAATATTGATCGTCTGCACATCGAGGCCGGTTCGGTCGACGATCGCGTTCGCGTCCCATTCCTCGAGCACCACCACCACTTCCAGCCGCTTCTGTTGGCGTACGGCATGAATGCCGAAAATCGCGGGGATGTCGAGGAGTCCGACACCGCGGATTTCCATGAAGTGGCGTTGCAGTTCGTGGCCCTTGCCGATGAGCACATCGTTACCGCGCCGTGAGACGAACAGCAGATCATCCGCGACCAATCGATGTCCGCGCTCGACCAAATCGAGCACACATTCGGACTTGCCGATACCACTCTTGCCGGTAAAGAACAGCCCCACGCCGTACACGTCGGCGAGTGACCCGTGCAGGGTGGTGGTGGGGGCAAACTGATCAGCGAGATACGGCTTGATGAGGCGATAGAACTCCGCCGTTTTCAAACGCGATCGCAACACCGCGACCCCGGCTTCCTGGGCCAGTGCGAGCAACGGCGCCGGTGGCTCGAGGGCCTTGGTGATAAAGGCGCAGGGCAGCGGAAAGCCGAAGAACTGCGCGAGGTGCGCGGCGCGCGGCACCGCGTCGATCGACTGCAGATAGGTGATCTCGGTTTCGCCGAGTACCTGAATGCGTTGATACGGAAACCGATTGATGTATCCGGCGAGTACGAGCCCCGGGCTGGACGCCTCGGGGCTCGTGATCTCACGATCGAGACCGGATACCGGACCAAGCAACTCCAATTCGAGCGGATCCTTCATCGATTCGTAGAGCGTGCCCACGGTGAGGCGCGGTGTCACCCGGTGCGGTCTCCATCGGCAACGCGACGCGATCGACGCGTGCGCGACACCTGGGATTCGAGTCGGTGAATGGCGGCGCTGAGCGCCGGCGCGAAGGCACGCGCATCAGCATGTACGAAGAGTTCTCGATGACGGGCGCGACGCAACACGATTTCAACGCGTCGGGTCTTTCCGTCACCCACAAAGCGGACGATAGCGTTGGCTGCGCTCGTGGCGCGCGCGGCAATGCGACGGATGGCCGCCTCGGCGTCTTTCCGGAGCGAGTCCGGTACCTCGGCGTGGTGCGCGTGCAGGATGATCTCCATCAGCGACCTTCCTCCCTGCTCACCACCTCTCGGAGGTGAGCTTCAGTCTCTTTGGCAGCATTCGCCCAGGTAAAGCCCTCGGCAAAACGCCGCGCCGCGATCCCCAGGTGTTCAACGAGCGCTCGCTCGCCGCTGAGGTACCGCATGGACTCCGCCATCGCTGCCACGTCGCCGTGGGGCACGAGAAAACCCGTTTCACCGTGCCGCACAGACTCTCGGATGCCCGGTGAATTCGACGCGATCACCGGTGTGCCGCTCGCTGCAGCTTCCAGATTCGTGATGCCCCAGCCCTCCTTTGGTGAAGCGAATACCGTCGCCCAGGCCCGTCGAAGCAGGGCGCACTTTTGAGTCTCGTCAACCCGACCCAAAAACCGTACCCGATCCGTTACCCCGAGGGTCCCTGCCAGTTGCTCCAGCTCACCGCGAAACTCGCCGGCCCCCGCGATCTCCAATGTTGCATCCGGAACCCCGCCTTGCGCGAATGCCCGGAGCACCAAATCGACCCCTTTGTACTTTTTGAGCCGTCCGAGGTACGCGAAAGTGGGACGAACCGCACGCTGCGACGGATCGGGCGTATAGTGCGCCGTATCGATTCCGGGGAAGATCACCCGGATATCTTCGCGCGCGATGCCCCGGCTGACTAGGTCATCGCGGGTACTTTCGCTGATCGCTTCAAACGCACGACCCCGATAGGCCCACGGTAGCGGACGTTCAGCCAGCCAAACGGCAAGGGCCAAAGGCGCGGCCAATTCCTGAAACGCGGTGCCACCGAACAGATGCGGGACGAGCGCGACCAGCGGGGGCACGTTCCACGTCGGCGTGAAGAGCGGCACCTTGTTGATGTCTTCGACGAGCACATCAAATTGCCGCGGCACGAGCTCACGGTGCCAGTAGCCGCGCGCGAGAAACGGGAATGACTGCCGGGTGCCCACGCGGTGCACCTCGATGCCATCGAGCGTGGCGCGAGGCGGGCACCCTGGCCATCCCCCACAGAGCAGTACCACGTCGTGGCCGGCCTGCACCAATCGCCCGAAGATCTCGTGCAGATGGATCTCGGCGCCACCTGCCAGCGGATTCTCCCGGCACTGCCAGTTCACCACCGCGATGCGCAGCGGTGCCTCCTGCCGTGCGGCAGAACCGCTCACAGCAAGCCGAGTTGGCGGGCGTAGGCGTCGAGCACACCGTTGACGAAGCGAGCGCTGCGCGTGGTGCCATAGCGCTCTGCGAGGCGGACCGCCTCCTGCAGGATCACCTTGATGGGCGTGTCACCACGCGCCATCTCGGCCGCCGCCAGCCGCAGCACACAGCGTTCGATGACGCCCAGCCGTGCAAAGCGCCAGTTGGCCGTGACCTCGGCTAACTGGGCCTCAAGCTCCGGGCCGCGATCGGCGAGCGTGGCAATGAGGCGCGACGCGAACGCCCGCTCCTCGGGGGCCACGGCGAGGTCATCGAAGACCACCGAGGCAATCCGCTTGAGCTGCGTGAGATCCCGCACATCCGCTGCGTAGAGCGCCTGCAGGGCCCGGGCACGACCGCGGGTTTCCATACGCTCTTCGCGCGACACCGTGCGACCACCTCGGCTACGCCGACCCTTCTGCGGGGCGAGCGGCTCCTGCACCTCTGTTTCCCAAAAGGTATCGTCCCGCAGGTCGGCCATCATGCGTTGACCTCGTCATCACCGTAGGAATCTCCGGCGAACGCCTGATCGAACAGGTCGAGCATCTCCAGCGCGGCCAGCGCGGCGTCCTGCCCCTTGTTGCCATGGACTCCGCCGGCGCGGGCTTCCGCCTGCTCCATGGTGTCGGTGGTGAGCAGGCCGAGCGTGACCGGCACGTCGAAATCGCGGGCGGCTTCCATCAAGCCGCGGGCTGTTTCGCCGGCGACGATATCAAAATGCGGCGTGTCACCGCGAATGACGGCGCCAACCGCTACGCCGGCATCGTAGCGCTCGGTGACGAGCGCGCGTCGTAGCGCCACGGGCAACTCCCACGCACCCGGCACCCAGAGCACATCGATGTCTTCGAAGCGCACGCCCTGCCCCACGAGGGTGGCCACCGCCGCTTCGGCCAGCGGCATGGTGACACTCTCGTTAAAGCGGCTCGCCACGACGACAATGCGGCGCCCGGCGCCACGTGGACTTCCGTTAAACTCGGCCATCGGAAATTCGGATCAAATTGCGAACAGGTGACCGAGCTTGGTACGCTTGGTTTCGAGGTAGGACGCGTTCTCATCGGTGGACGGCGCTTCGAGCCGGACCCGGTCCTTCAAAATGATGCCGTAGCCATCGAGGCCCACGAGCTTGCGGGGATTGTTGGTGAGTACACGAATCGAGCGGACCCCGAGATCGAGGAGGATCTGCGCACCGATCCCGTAATTGCGCAGATCGGCTTTGAAGCCGAGCTGTTCGTTGGCCTCGACGGTGTCCGCCCCGCGATCCTGCAGTTCGTAGGCTTTGAGCTTGTTGATCAGCCCGATGCCGCGGCCTTCCTGATCGAGATAGACAATGACGCCGCATCCCTCCGCCTGGATCATGCGCATGGCGGTTTCGAGCTGCCAGCCGCAATCGCAGCGCTGCGAGTGAAAGACATCGCCGGTGAGGCATTTGGAGTGCATGCGCACGAGCACGCTCTCGCCTTGCTCCACTTTACCGAACGCGATCGCGATGTGTTCGCGATTGTCCACGTCGTTGCGATAGCCGACGATGCGCCATTCCCCGAACTCCGTGGGCAGGCGGGCATCAGCCACGCGATGGACGAGCCGTTCGGTCTTGAGGCGATACGCCACGAGCTGCGCTACGGTAATGAACGTGAGCCCGTGGGTGCGCGCGAAGATTTCCAGATCCGGGCGACGCGCGGTGCTACCATCTTTGTTGAGGATCTCGCAGATCACTCCGGCCGGTCGCAGACCGGCGAGACGCGCGAGATCGACCGCGGCTTCGGTATGCCCAACGCGTTGCAACACACCACCATCGCGGGCACGCAACGGATGAATGTGCCCGGGCACGCGCAGGTCTGCGCGCGTGGACGAGGGGTCGACCGCCACGCGAATGGTGGTGGCACGATCCGACGCACTGATGCCCGTGGTGACACCGTATTTCGCGGCGGCATCGATGCTGACCGTGAAGGCGGTGTGCATGGCTTCGGTATTTTCGTCGACCTGCATGTCGAGCCCGAGATGATCCGCCCACTCGTTGGTGATGGCGAGGCAGATCATGCCCTTGGCATCGAGCATGAAGTTCACCATTTCCGGTGTCACGCACTCCGCGCCACAGATCAGATCGCCCTCGTTTTCGCGATCTTCGTCGTCGGCTACGACCACGAACTTACCGGCGGCGATATCCGCCAACGCTTGCTCTACGGTACCGAACGTACGATCGACGGCATCATTCGGCCGGTACGCCAACATCGGATCCTGGGTGAGGTCCTGCATCTGGTGCGGCACTGGTTCCTGCATTGGTTCCTTCGCTCCGTGTGTGCGGTCACTCAAGACATCGCTCCGGCAAGCAGTGCGCGCTGAGGGGCCAACAAGCGTTCGACGTGCTTTGCGAGTACGTCGGCTTCGACGTGCACGCGATCCCCGGCCACAAGGGCGCCGAGGGTCGTGTGCCGACTGGTGTATTCGATAATGGAGAGCTGCACGCCGTCATCGAGCAGCGCGTTCACGGTCAGACTGACGCCGTTCACGGTGATCGAACCATGCTGGACCATGAGCGGCGTGAGTTCGCGGGGCAGCGTCAGATCAACCAGCCACGCATCGCCCTGCATCGCGGTCCGCGTGACCTCTCCAAGATTATCGACATGGCCGAGCACGAGGTGCCCGCCCAGCCGGTCTCCCAGCTTCATGGCCCGCTCGAGGTTGAGGCGTTGCCCCACTGCCCAACGCGCGATCTCGGTACGATCGAGGGTGGTGATGACCGCCGCGACGGTGAACCACCCTTCGGACGGCTGGTCGGTTCCATGCTCGCGCACGGTGAGGCATGCGCCATTGACGGCGACGCTTTCGCCGTTCGCCAGGTCGGTGTACCGACAGCGGATGCGCAGTTCGCGTCCGGCCGGCGTGTCGGCAACGTGGGTAATCGTGCCCACGTCATCCACGAGCCCCGTGAACATTGGGTGATCAGTCTCCGGAAACAGCGTAAAGGGTCATCAGATCGCTACCCAGCGCCTCACGTGCGAGCACACGAAATCGCGGGGCCGTCGACGCCTGCTGCGCAGGCAGCGCGGCGAAGGCCGAGAGGGCGCCTTGGCCAAGGATGACCGGTGCCTGAAAGGTAATCAGGTGGTCGACCAGACCGGCGGCCATGAGCGCCGAGCCAAGTATCGCCCCTCCCTCAACCAACAGATGATGCACGCCGGCGGTTCGCAGGGCCGCTAAAGCCCCGGCGAGCGACGGGCTGACGAGGATCTCAACGCCCATTGCCTTGAGCGCGGCCTCTTGGGTCCCGTTCGTACCAGCGGTGACCAGCAACACTGGGATGTCGCCAGCCGTCTGGGCCAACTGACTCGACAGCGGCAGCCGGGCGTATCGATCAAACACAATCCTGCGCGGGGCGACTCTCGGCGGGGCGACCTCGCGGACGGTGAGGGCGGGATCATCGGCAAGCACCGTGCCGATACCCACTGCAATAGCATCGGCCTCGGCGCGCACCGCATGCACGGCGGTGCGCGCTTCGGGGCCGGTAAGCCATCCGCGGCCGCGCGACGCATCGACAATGCCGCCATCGATCGACATGGCCAGCTTGAGGGTGACGAAGGGGCGATCGGTTCGGCGCGCCGCAAACAGAAAGGGCGCATTGAGCACGCGGGCTTCGTCGGCCAGCGGGCCGCACTCGACGATGAGCCCCGCCGCGCGCAATCGATCGGCGCCGCCGGCGGCCTGCGGGTTGGGGTCGGCCACGGCATACACCACGCGAGCCACGCCGGCTGCGATGAGTGCCTCGGTACAGGGCGGGGTCTGTCCGGTGTGATTGCACGGCTCCAGGGACACGTACGCGGTCGCACCGCGAGCGCGGTGACTGGCCTGCGCGAGCGCGTTCACCTCTGCGTGCGGACCGCCGTAGCACGCGTGCCACCCTTCGCCGACGATCTCACCGTGCTGCACGATGACCGCACCCACCTTCGGATTGGGCGCAACTTGTCCTGCCCCGCGAGCTGCCAGCTCGAGGGCTCGGGCCATGTAGCGGCGATCGTCAGAATCGCGTGGCGAGGCCGACGGATCCGTAGCGATATCCTTCATTTACTTGACGCGCCCCAAACCCATTGAGCGTCTCGCGCACCGTGCCGGCGCTCGACCAGCCGTATTCGGCGACGATTCGCACAATAGAGAGGCTGAACGACGCATTGAGGAACGCCGTGTGGCGCGAAACCTCTTGGCGCAGATTGCTGAGCGTGACGTCCACCAGACTACCGCCAGTGCCCACCGTGGCTTGCATGCCGCCTGTACTGACGATCTGATCGCGTCCAACGCCGCCGCCGAGGCCGAGGAAGGTGAACCGCTTGCCCGCGACGAGACGCAGGCTGTTGGACGTGACACTGGTGCCGGTGATGCGCAGCACTTCGTTGCCCGGCGTGTAGCCAATGTCCACCGTAGGTAGTTTGCGCCGCATATAGCTCAGACTGACCCCCGGAATGAATGACGATTCCTGCAGCACCCCAACGCGCGCACCGTAAGAAAACGCCACACCGTTACCGGCAGGCTCGAGCTCGAAGTCATTCTCGCTCACCTTCGGCAGATAGGAAGCGCCCAGCAGGACATCGACACCACCCGTGTTGGTGAGGCCGAGCGGCACGCCGGCGAACAGACCGATCGCCACATCGGCGGCGGGAAGTGGAATTGCACTCTTGACGGCGCCGAAATCGCTGGCTACCGGTGCACCGACCGCGTTCAGTGGCACAGTGTTACGCGGGAGATACCCCTCGACCGCCGTGAGACGGAATGAGAGGGCGCGTTTGCCCCATCCCCCGAGTGTGCCGCCTTCGCCGAGCACTGGGTTGCCGCTGGACACGGCAACGCCGATTTGCGGCATGAGAAAGGAGAACAGCTCACTCCCTTTCTGACAAACATCCGAGACGGCCGCACCGCCACCGCCTACGATACAGCGTCCCGTCGTGGTTTGTGCGTGGGCCGCCGTTCCCAGCCCTGCGCTGAGCGCGCCCAAAACTGCAGCGACCCGCCACGACACGGGGACCATCAGACCGCGACGCCGTCGAGTTGGACGCGCCCTGTGCCCGGAACCACGCGCCCCATCTCCCATGCGGGTATACCAACGGCAGCGGCGCGTGCAGTAACGTGTGCGACCTGATCCTGCGACGTGATCACGACCATGCCCACTCCCATGTTGAACGCCCGAAACATCTCGAGGGGAGCGACCGCCCCCGCTTCGGCGAGTACCCGGAACGTGGAGGGAATGGTCCACGTGGAGGTATCGACGGCGGCATCGAGATGGTGAGGCAGCGCACGATTGAGATTGCCCGGCAGGCCGCCGCCTGTGATATGCGCCATGGCGTGGATGTCGTCGAGCACCGGCGCGAGGCACGGCATGTACGAGCGGTGCACCGCGAGCATAACGTCTGCCACCGACGCGCCATCGGCATCGGGAAAGACATCATGTACGCTGAGCGCAAGGCGTTCGCTGATGATGCGCCGCGCGAGCGAGTAGCCGTTGGTGTGCAGGCCATTGCTCGCGAGGCCGATGAGCACATCGCCTTCTTGCACCCGCGTGCCGCCGAGGACTTTGGCTTCCTCTACGATCCCGACGATGAAGCCCGCCAGGTCGTAGTCGGGCGGCGTGTAGACGCCCGGCATCTCGGCGGTTTCGCCACCGATCAGCGCGCACTGATTTTCGCGGCATCCGGCAGCCACACCGGCCACGACAGCTTCCACCACCGGTGGCTCGAGCTTGCCGAATGCTACGTAATCGAGGAAGAACATCGGCACTGCGCCCTGCACCAGAATGTCGTTGGTGCAGTGATTGACGAGGCAGTGCCCGATGGTGTCGTGGCGGTCTGCTTCAATGGCGATTTTGATTTTGGTGCCAACGCCATCGGCGCTTGAAACCAGCAGCGGCGCCCGATAGCCTTCAGGCACGCGGAACATGCCGCCAAAGCCACCAAACGCGCCGCGCGCGCCGGCGGTCATGGTGGACTGCACGAGCTTGGCGAGGCGGTTCTTCGCGTCCTCGGCGGCTTCGATATCGACGCCGGCCGACCGATAATCGAGTGACGTATTACCGGCCGCGCTGGCAGCGGTGGTCATACGACCAATTCCGCGTCGAACGACACCAACTGGCGGAACTCCTGCACGCGCGCGTCGATCTCGCTGCGGGTGATTTCGAGCAGGCGGGTGTTGGAGAATTTTTCCACGGCGAACGAGCCCATGGCCGATCCTACGACCACGGCGCGGCGCATGTTCTGATCACTGAGATCGCCGGTGGCCGCGAGATAACCAAAGAAGCCACCAGCGAACGAATCGCCGGCACCGGTGGGATCAAACACCGACTCCAGCGGATAGGCTGGCGCGAAAAACACACTCTCGTTGGTGAACATGAACGCACCGTGCTCGCCTTTCTTGATGAGCACATGCTTCGGTCCGCGATCAAGAATCCAGCGGGCCGCTTTCACGAGGTTGGTATGCTCGGTAAGCTGGCGCGCTTCCGCGTCGTTAATCGTGATGAGGTCCACGTGCTTCAGTAACTCAAGAAGCTCCGGCCGACGTGACTCGATCCAGAAGTTCATGGTGTCGCACGCCACGAGTCGCGGCTTGTCCACCTGCTCGAGGACCTGCAACTGCAGTCGAGGATCGATGTTTGCCAAAAAGACAAATGGCGCGCTGCGGAACTGCTCCGGAATCTTGGGCGCAAAATTAGAGAACACGCCCAAGTGCGTCTCGAGCGTCTCGGCCGAGTTGAGGTCGTGCCGGTAGCGCCCGCGCCAGCGGAAACTGGATCCGCTGGCCCGCTCGAGGCCGGCAAGGTTCACCCCCTTGGCGGCGAGCGGATCCAGCGATTCGATCGGATAGTCGTCACCGACCACGCCCACCAATTGTACCGGCGCGAAGTGCGCCGCCGATGAGGAGAAATAGACGCCGGAACCACCGAGCACCTCATCGGCCTTGCCGAACGGGGTTTCGACGGAATCGAGGGCCACCGAGCCGACGACCAGAACGGGGTTCGCGTGCGTACTGTGGCTGCTCATTACATGCGCTCCGGCGCAGAAAGTCCGAGGATACGCAGGCCGGCGCCGATGCCGAGTTGCGTGGCACGCGCGAGGACGAGTCGGGCGCGCGTGATGGCCTCGGGTTCTCCGAGGACATGATGCTTGTGATACCACGTGTGACCAGCGCGCGCGGTCTCGAGCAGCCAACTCGCAATGCGATGCGGCTCAAGATGCTCCGACGCGCCCTTCACCGTGGCGGGGAAATCGAGTAGCTGCTTGACCAGTTCACGCTCCGCCGGTTCCGACAAGACGCCCAGATCGACGCCCTCCGCCGAAATAGTCGTGGCGTCGATACCGCCTACCCGAAAAATGCCGGACATGCGCGCGTGCGCCATCTGCACGTAATACACCGGATTCTCTTCCGACTGACTGCGCGCGAGATCGACATCGAAGACAAGCTGCGAATCGCCCTTGCGCATGAGGTAAAAGTAGCGGACGGCGTCACGCCCGACTTCGTCGATGAGGTCGCGCACCGTGACGTACGAGCCGGCGCGCTTGGAGATCTTGACCTCTTCCCCGCCCTTCATGACCGTCACCATCTGGTGCAGGACGTAATCGGGGTAATGTGCTGGAATGCCGATGCCGAGCGCCTGCAATCCAGCGCGCACGCGCGTGGTCGTGCTGTGGTGATCAGCGCCCTGCACATTGACGGCTCGCGTGTAGCCACGTTCCCATTTGGTGACGTGGTAGGCCACATCGGGTACGAAGTACGTGTAGTCCCCGCCCTTGGCCGCGCTCTTTTTCATGACGCGATCTTTGTCGTCACCGAAGGTCGTGGTGCGCAAAAACAGCGCGCCGTCTTCTTCAAATGTGTGACCGGAGGCCTGCAGCGCCTCGACCGTGCGCGCCACGCGCCCATTATCGTAGAGCGAGCTCTCGAGATAATACGTGTCGAATTTGACGCCGAACGCCTGCATGTCGAGGTCCTGCTCGTGACGCAGCGCGGCGACCGCGAACTGTTGCAGTGCGCCGAGATCATTGCCAGCGGCATCCTCGGGGTGTTCGGCGACATAGCGCCCGGCTATTTCGCGGATGTATTCCCCGTGGTAGCCGCCCTCGGGGATAATGAGCGGCTGTCCACCGATGGCTCGCACCTGCGCCTGGGTGCTCTTGGCGAGATTGGCGATTTGGGCGCCGGCATCGTTGTAGTAGAACTCGCGATCGACCTGCCAACCGGTCCATTCGAGCAGCGTGCTAATGGCATCGCCGAGCGCGGCCTGGCGGCCGTGGCCCACGTGCAGCGGTCCGGTTGGATTCGCCGACACAAACTCCACAACCACCCGTTCGCCGTGGCCGAGGTCGAGTCGGCCCCACTGGTCGGGGTCGGCGAGGATCTGCAGGAGCCCCTGCGCCTGAAAGCCCGCATCGAGCCGGAAGTTGAGGAAGCCGGGGCCGGCGATTTCGGCGCTCACGACGCCCACGCTGGCCTGATCCATGGCGACGATGAGCGCTTCGGCGATGTCGCGCGGCTTCTTGCCGAGTGATTTGGAGAGCGTCATGGCGAGATTGGTGGCCCAATCGCCAAATGACGGATCACGCGGACGCTCGAGGATGGGGGCGACGTCGTCGGGCGCCCCGAGCGAACGCGCGGCACGCGCCAACTCAGCGCGCAGAGCCTCGGCTTGATTCACGATATCGAAGATGACAGGGAAAACGACCGGCGTACTTTCCGCGCGCGATGGCGCGAAAAGAATCGGATCAGTCGGGCTTGGGCGTCGCCGGAGCGCTCGCCGCGGGTTTGGCGTCGCTTTTGGACTCGGTTTTAGACACGGTCTTGGACTCGCTTTTAGACTCGGTCTTGGACTCGGTTTTAGACTCGGTCTTGGGCTCGGACTTCGGCTCACTCTTGGACTCAGACGACGATTCGGCGCTGCCGGTACCGGCGCGCTGATCCTTCTTGCCGTCTTTTCCATAGTCGGTGATATAAAAACCCGAGCCCTTGAACAGCAGCGCGGCCCCACCGGAAATGATGCGCATCGCGACGCCATCGCCGTTGGGCGATGGAATCGTCTCCGGCGCCTCGGAGATCTTGAAGACACGCTCGACGATGGTGCCGTCGGGACAGCGGAACTCGTAAGTCGGCATAGCGACAAAACTTGGCTAGGGTAAGACCAGCCTTGAATGATAGCCACCCCGAGCACGCGGTTCAACGGGCTCGGCGCGTTGCCCGCGTGGTGTGGCCATTCAGGAGACGCTGAGTGAGGTCGCCCCGGGTGTGTAGACCACGGTGAGCGGGCTGAGATTGTCCGTTCGCTGCGGCGAGTTGGGGAGGAGTTGACCGCCGCTATTAAAGAGGGCGCCGTGATTTGGGCAGCGGAAGCTGATGCCGTTCACCACGTTGATGGTCGTGCCGGCATGCGGGCAGCGCATGGAGAACGCGGCGAAGCTCGTGGCACTGACGCGGGACACGGCCACGGGGCCGCCGTTCACGTTCCCTACGCTGCCGGCCACGCCGCCGACGTTGGCCAAGGCTGGCCACGCGGCGAGGGTGACGACGAGCCCCGGTGCAGCGACCGACAGCGAGATGGTGATGGTGCGTGGTCCCACCCCAGGCGCCGATACGGTGATGGTGGCCCCATAGCTGCCCGCAGCGAGTGTGCCCGGCGTGGCGCGCACGGTGAGCGCGGCGGGGGCGGCGGTCTGATTAAAGGACGCGGACAGCCAGTCCCCCGCAGGACCACTGTACGCGATGGCGGCGGTGAGGCCGGTGATGGCACCGCCTCCCGCATTGACACACTGGACCGTCTGCGCAGCGGGCGCGCTGGCGGCCGAGCCGATGAAAGCCAGTGCGGTGCTCGAGAGCTGGAGCGCCGGCAGATTGGACGGATCCTGCACGAGCAGCGACACCGTCATCGACTGCGCACCGTTGGGGATGGCCGCAGCACCGACCGTTACGGTGGCGGTGTACGACCCCACCGCGAGTGTGCCCCGCTGGGCGGTCAGCGTGAGGGTGGCGGGCGTGTTGGCCTGGGAGAGACTGACTGCCAGCCAGCCGCCTGGCTGCCCAGCCCCGTAGGCCAGCTGCACGGTGAGTCCGGTGAGTGCGCCGCCCCCACTGTCGGCGATGGTGATCAGCTGTGCGGGTATGGTAGTACTCGTGACCGCGGCCGCGAAGACGATAACGGATTGACTCAGCACCAGCGTCGGCGGCGCGATCGCCCCACCCACGGTGAGCGACCCGTCGGCATTGTGCCGCACCGCCACGCGCTCGAGGTCGGAGGTGGGTTGCCCGCCTATCCAGCGACCATCGAGATCGAAGCGTGCTTCGTGGTTGGGGCACCGAAAGCCATCGCTCCGAACGTCCACGATGGTGCCGCGATGTGGACAGACGAGGCCGAAGGCACGGAATTCGGTAGCACCGAGCCGCTCCACGAGTACTGGGGCGTCACTGCCTGAG
>JBBQUH010000044.1:0-31336 GCA_038212625.1 Gemmatimonadales bacterium
CCTCGACATCACCTCCATGCTCCGCTTCGTCTCGTCGTTGCTCGTCATGCTGCTCGGCGCTGCTGCTCCGGCCAGCGCGAAGCGAGTGCGCTCACCCCTGCGCCTTCGCGGGCGCCGGTCACCCGACGACGACGGCGGCACCGATCGCGCGCTGGAAGCCGCCGAACGCCCACGCGCCCGCGCCCGTCAACTGCGTCGAACGTGGCCCGGCATGGTGGAGCTGGTCATGGACAGCCGCACGATGCAGCTTCCCGGTACATGGGCACTGGAGTGGGTACCGCTTCATCGCGGTGTACCTCACGCCACGATGTACGAAGCGCCGCCAGTGCCTGTGCTCGAGCACGACGCGGCCGGATGGGTGACGCGTGTACGCCGGGTGGTGTCGTTCGCGGAACCGGGCATCCGACTATGCGTTGGCGACACGAGCCCCGCAGGCTGGCGAACGCTCGAGGTGGCGGTGCCGACGAGGCCACCGACGATTCTGCAGCTGGACGTGGACGCGCTGGGGAGTCTGCTTGGCGGTCAGGTTGAGGTGCGTCTCAGGATCGAGGCCAACTGAGACGGAGGGTAGCGGCGCGCGGGCTACGTGACCTTATCGTGGGGTGGTCGCTTGCGGTCTGACGCGGGGGAGTGGCTTGTGCGCATATGCGGCGGAAGCTTGCCGGTGTACCGTGCGGCTTGCAGTCATTTCCCGCAGGCGTAAGGCTGTTGGGCGCACGACGCAGAGGCCGGAAGTAAGTCGAAGAGGACGGGCGCGTTTGCGCGCAGTGTCTTGCCGGCCGGACCAGCGTGAGGAGCGACTCACGGCGCCAAGGCGTTCACCACCAGCTGTCGCACGTTGGTGAGCGATTCCTCGGCGAAGCGGTGCTGCAGGCGGCGTCCTACCAGCTTGAAGCCAATCCGATAGAACCAGTTGGCGATGTGACCCGTCTGCGAGAAGGAATGAATGCGGAACTTCACGGCGCCGCTGGCAATCTCCTTGGCAACCTCGAAGGTAATTTCGCCGCGTTCCATATGGCCGGCGAGCGTATGATAGCTATAGCCCCACACACGCTCCGTGACACCGTTGTTCTCGCGCGTTTCATCGATCACCCGGTTCACGCGCACCCCCAGCTCAAAACGCATCCACAGGAAGCGTGCGGTCAGCAACATGGGGCGCTCCAGCAGTGGCGCTTCCGGGTCGAAGGCGCCGCGAATCAATCGTTCGGGGGTAAACGTGTACGCTGTCAGGATGTCACGCGCCAGCGCGAATGCCCCACGCGCTTCCGGCTCGCCGGGCGCTTCGCTGGGCAACGTAATTTCACGCGCATCAACGTTCCAGCCCGCAGCCGCGAGGTAGGTGTCTCGCTTCGTGAGATCGACCGTGGACTCCAGCGCTGCGATCTCTGCCAATCTCGCACGAAGCCGCTGGTCCACTCGCGACTCAGCCGCCACGTGCGACGGCGTCACGTCGCCAGGTCCTCGGAGTCGATATTGACGTCGGGAGTGTCCTCGCATCCGGTGAGTTCCGCAACGCGCTGGAGAAATGTGACCCACACTTCGGCCTGTACCTCTCGGCCCATCGACATTGTGTCGTAGGCAACCTGTACGGCCTTGTCGCGCGAACGCGCCCATGACTCGATACTCACCACGAACGTGTCGGGTTGGTTTGATTGGTCTTCGATGGCGAACGTTATGTGCCCCGCTTCCGGATGACCATCGAGTGTGACGAGTGTGAAGCTGTCGTCGGTGACCTTGGCCACGCGCACGCGACCGTTCCACGGGCCGAGCATCGTGATGTCGTATTCGTCGCCCACCACCATATACGACGCGTTGCCTGCGGTTTTCTCAAAATCTGCGAGAGCCGAGGGCGAGAGCTCGTGCACACGCTGCTGGATTTCCCGAAGTAACGACTGCCGTGAGAAGGTGGAGCCTGGTACCTCAATGGTATAGCGACGGTGCGTCAGATCTCCGACGCCCGACTCTTCGCCTTGATGGTCCACGCCGTGGTCGGCTGGTGCCTTGGTCACCGACGACCCGGCGTGCTCATCCGCCCGATGCTTCGTGCGGCGTCGTTCACGGCGAGGGGCGATCACCCGTCGCCACATCAGCGCGAAAAGCGTAATCGCGGCCACTGAGCCCGCAACAACAAGGACAGCGGGTGTTTTCGACTGATAGCGAGTCATAGAAGCGTATAGTGAGAGATGAACAAGTGCGTGCGTGCCATCCCTTTTACCACGCAGGTCCCGCTTCGTTTCCTTATTGAAGCTTGTAAGGAATCGGGCCCTGGTAAGCCGGACCACTTTTCCGTGTTGTTGAGTACGGCGACGGTGGGCATTCCTCTCGACACCCGGCGCATGGAAGTGCGGGTGGGCGGACGCTGGAGTGCGTTCATGCGTCCGGGTGAGGCTGTACCGAAGACCTTCGCCACATGCGGGACACCCATACGACCCTCGAGCTTGCGCGCCTATCGCTCCCGTCGCGGATCGCGAAGTTCGACCACGTGCTCGCCCTATGCTGGACGCGGACCGTCGCGCACTGCACGTTTGCCACACCACCGGCGTATCCCCTCCCCTCCGGAGATCTTCATGTTTGCGTTTCGAACGTCACGATGGCTCATCGTGATGACCCTTGCCGTCACCCCGTGCGCGCTGCTGCATGCGCAAGCCGGACTGGCGGCGTCCGGCACTACCGCTCCCGCAGCCGTCGACAATCGAGCACCACTCAAAGTGCTCAACCTCGACGACTACGAGCGGTGGAATCGCATTGGCGCGGCGGCGATGTCGCGCGACGGCCGGTGGATGACGTTCACTTACACGCCGAACGAGAACGGCGACCCCGTCCTGCACGTGAAGGCGCTGGATGGCGACGCCGACTACACGGTGTCACTCGGTGCCGCTGCCGGTGGGGCGGGACGCGGCGCGGCGCCAGCCCGCGGTGCAGCAATAGGTCCCAGCACGGCACCGGCCTTCTCCGATGACTCGAAGTGGGCGGTGTATCTGGTAAATCCGCCAGGACGCGCCGGAGGGGCGGCTGGTCGCGGTCGCCCCGCGCCGGCTCCGTCTCCCGCGCCCGGTGGACGCGGAGGGACGGCCGGTGCCGCCGCCGCTCCCGCTACGCCGGCGCGTCTCGAGATCCTCAATCTCGCCACCGGTGCGAAGCAGAGCATTCCCAATGCGGCGTCCTGGAAGTTTTCCTCCGACTCGCGCTGGCTGGCGGTACGCTTCAATCGGCCGCCTGCCGCCGGTGGTGCGACGCCTGCTGCCGTCGGCGCGGCTGCGGTACCGGCGAGCACCGGTGCGGATATGATTTTGCGCGACCTCACCACCGGCACCGACCGCGCGATCGGCGACGTAAGCCAGTTCGACTTCGACGACGCCGGCAAGCTCTTTGCATACATCGTGGACGCGCCGGAGAAGCTGGGCGGCGGCGTGTACCTGCTCGATCCGGCCACCGGGAACACCCGCGCGCTCAACACCAGCGCGTCGCAATACGACGCGCTCACGTGGAGCAGCGAGGGCGCCAATCTGGCGGCGTTGCGCGGTGACAAGCCAACCACCATGAAGCAACGCGAGAATGTGCTCCTCGCGTGGACGGGGCTTGGCACCAGCGCGGAGAAACCCATCGTGTACGACGCGCGCGCGGAGGCCGGATTCCCGAAGGGGATGGTACTGAGCGAACTTGCGGCGCCACGCTGGAATGCCGACGGCACGCGACTGTTTGTGGGCATCAAGGAACAGGAGCCCGAGATCGCGGCCACCGATTCCAGCAAGGCCAACGTGGATGTCTTTCACTGGAAAGATGTCGTCCCGCAGCCGGTGCAGGTGGTGCAACTGGCACAGGCACGGCGCGCCACGTATCCCGGCGTTCTCACCGTGAGCAGCGGCGCCTTCGTGCGACTCGGCGATCCACTCATGCGCGCCGTCACCAACGCGGCAAATAATCGCGTGGGTGTGGGGCGTAGCGATACGCTCTATCGCGGTGAGATCGCGTGGGGCGCGAGCCGAGCCGACTTCTTCAAGGTGGACCTCGTCACGGGTGCTCGCACGCCGATCGCGAACGGGCTGTCGCGCACCTACGGCACGTCACCCGACTCGAAATGGTTTCTGTTTCTGCGCAATCGGCAGGTGCGGGCGTACAACATGGAGAACGGCACCACGGTCACGCTCGATGCGTCCGGCATTCCCGGCAAGAGCTACGTGAACGAGGACGATGACCACGCGTACGAGAAGCCCATCTGGGGACTCGGCGGCTGGTCGCGTGACGGCAAGTCCGTGCTGCTGTATGACAAGTTCGACATCTGGCAGGCACCGCTCGATGGGTCACGCCCCACCAACCTCACCAAGGGACTGGGACGTGCGCAGGCAATTCAGTTCCGGGTGGCGCAACTTGGTGGTGGTCGTGGTGGACGTGGTGGTGCCGCCGCCGTGGCCGACAGCGATGGTGTGGATCTCACGCAGCCGGTGACGTTGTCGGCCTACGGCGACCGTACCAAGAAGACGGGTTTCTGGAAGCTCACCGCCGGCCAGGCGCCCACACCGGTGGTGTGGGTGGACAAGAATATCGGCGGCGTGACGAAGGCGGCCAACGCGGACCGCATCATGTACACGCAGCAGGCCTTCAACGAATTTCCCGACTACTGGACGGCCGGCACGTCGTTCGAATCACCGCGCAAGATCACCGACGCCAATCCGCTGCTCGCGGAATACGCGTGGTCGCCGAAGAAGGTGCTCATCGACTACACGACATCCAAGGGCCACAAGCTGCAGGGGACGCTCATGCTCCCCGCCGGCTACGAGCCGGGAAAGAGGTATCCGATGATCGTGAGTTTCTACGAGATCGTATCCAACACGCACCACAATTTTTCCATTCCCGGCTACAGCAACAGTCCGCAACTCTCCACCTACGCCAGCAACGGCTATCTGGTGTTCCAGCCGGACATGGTGTACGAAATCGGGAAGCCCGGCACGTCGGCGGTGGATTGCATGACGAGCGCTGTGAAGAAGGTCATCGAGCTCGGATACGCCGACGCCAAGCACATCGGGCTGCACGGGCATAGCTGGAGTGGGTATCAGTCCAGCTACATCGTCACGCAGAGCAACCTCTTCGCGGCCGTAGTCACGGGGGCACCGCCCACCAACCTGATCAGCTTTTACAATGAGCTGTACAAGAGCGCCGGTACACCGCAGCAGGGTATCACCACCGTGGGTCAGGTGCGCATGGGTCGTAATGTCACGCCCTTCAACAGCACCAAACTGTACCAGGATCAGTCCCCGATTTTTCACGTGGACAAGATCCGCACGCCGTTCATGATTCTCCATGGCGTAGAAGACGGCGCGGTGGACTACGTGGAAGGGTTGCAGTTCTTCAATGCCGCACGCGCGGCGGGCAAGCAGGCCATCCTGCTGTCGTATCCCGGCGAGGCGCACAACCTCACCAATCGCGACAACCAGAAAGACTTTACGGTGCGCATGAAGCAGTTCTTCGATCACTACCTCATGGGTATGCCCATGCCGCAATGGATGGCGGACGGTTTGCCGCAGACGAACAAGGGCGGTCCAATCAAGTAGTCCCGCGTGCGACTACATTTCAGGTAGTCGCGAGCCACGGTATCAAACAACTCCCAGACGAGTTCGATGGCCCTCTCTGCGTTCGTTTTGGACACGACCACCGCGGAGTTTCCGCAGTCGGTGATCGAGCAGTCGCGCTCGGTGCCGGTTCTGGTGGATTTCTGGGCGACGTGGTGCGCGCCCTGCCGCGCACTCGGCCCGATTCTCGAGAAACTGGCCACCGAGTACGCCGGTGGTTTTGTTTTGGCCAAAGTGGACACGGATAAGGAGCAGGCGCTGGCTGCCGAGTATCAGATCCGCTCCATTCCCACCGTCATGCTGTTTCGCGATGGCAAGATGGTGGCCAGCTTTCAAGGTGCGCTGCCGGAGGGCAAGATTCGGCAATTTCTGGCCGAACATGGCGTAGCGCCGCGAGGCGCTACGGTCTCGCGAGCTGAAAATCCCGCCGAACGGGTCGCGCAGCTGCGTGCGGCGGTGCAGGCCGAAGGGCCTCGTGACGCACTCCAGCTTGAGCTCGCGATCGCGCTGCTGGCCAACGATGAGCTGGGGGAGGCGGGCATCCTGCTTGAAGCGCTACCGCCCAACGTCTACCAAGACCCGCCAGCCGTGCGGGCGCGGGCGCGGTTGGTGTTGCGCCGTTTGGTGATCAGCGCACCCCCGCGCGAGCTGCTGACAGAGCGGATTGCCGCCGACGCCGACGATACCGAGAGCCGGTTTCAGCTCGGGATTCGCGACCTGCTCGACGGCGAGACGGCGTCGGGGTTTGAGCATCTGCTCACCGCGCTGCGTGAGCAGCGAGGGGACGAGCAGAGTCCGGCCAAGGTGGCCTTGCTGGAGGCATTCCACATGGTAGACGACGATACCTTGGTGCGCGACGCCCGACGCCGGATGGCGGCGATGTTGTTCTGAACGAAGTTGACGCGCTATCCCACCGAATCGAAAATCCGCACACTCGCCCAGAGCGACTTACAGTCAGCCACGAACTGCTGGTGCACCGGATCGACCTGATAGGCATCGTGCTGCGCCTCGTCGACGAACGCGAGAACAAGCGCATAGCTGTAGCCGCGTTCGATGACCGGACGATCGGTGTCTGCGGGTACACCCACGTAGCACTGCTCCGCGCTCGCGATGGTACGCAGTGTATCGAGGCCGGCGACGAAGCGCGCGTGCTCGTCGCTGGAAAGATCCGGGCGGAGCCAGAAGTAGACAGCGTGAACGAACATCTGAAGGATGGATGAAAAGAGGAAGTGGGCGCAGCGGCGTGCGATGTAACTTAGCCAACGTCGATCAGATGTTGTCCGGTGAGATCATTCAGGTCGCGGATGGTCTGGCATTTGATATCATCGGCGAAGTCGAGCATCACAATGTTGGGGAAGAATTTACGACGCTGCACGCCCCGCATGATCGGAGTGAGCGGTCTCGGCGCCACGCCGCCTTGGACAAAATCGCTGAGTCCCTGGGCCCACAACGCCTTCATCTTGGCGACGTTGGGTGCATCCCACATGCGATCGTTACGCTTCTCGATGCTTTCCAGAAGTCCCGTGGTGGTCCAGTACATCATGCCCACTACCGCAGGGTTACTCAGGGCTGCGGCGCCTTCAACGAGCTTCGCCTGTTTATCGATGTTCTGCGCCTTCTTGCCGCTCGGATTGAAAGGCGAGGTGCCGCCCTTGCCGTAGTATTGCAGCCCGTCGTAATTGTCGGCGTACGCGTTGCCGGCCGATGACAGATTCTTGAAACCCAGAATCCCTCGGATCGGCATGCCCAGCTCTTGCAGTCCTTTCCCTGAGAACAGCACCACCACCTTTCCCGCGAGATCTTCGAGGGTGGCCGTATTGATGTTACCGCCGGCCTTGTAAAGCGCGATCCCCAGCACCGAGACGCAGGCGTCTGCGATGAGTTGCCAATTAGTGCACTTGTCGAACTTGAGCATCAGGAACTCGGTAGCTCCCTGGGTGGAGTGCACGAAGTTGCGCGCCTGCTGCAGCATCTCGGTCAGCGCCAGTCCAAACGCACCGCCTGCCAGCTTCGACTGTACAATGCCCACCTTCTCGTTGGAGCCTTTCAATACAACCTTCCGGTTCACGTGCATCACGACTTTGTCGTCAGCGTGAAATGCACGGAGTTCGGCAATCGCACGGCCGTCAGCATTGGTCTGACTGGTAACAGCCGCCGCAATCCGGATATCAAAGAACCGTACTCCGGCCAACGCTTGCTCGAGGATGTTCAAGGTTTGGGTCCGCACACCGGCGCCACCCATCGTGATGCCGGCATCGTGTGTACCGGCAACCACGATCTGATTGAGTTGCTTGTTCTTTCCGAGCTCGAAGTACGTGATCATCGCGCCGTTTACTCCCTGGTGATTGTCGGTACCCATCGCACCGCATCGTCTATCGCTACGGCCGCGGCTTCCGGCTCGGTATCGTGTACAGAAACGCCGTATACTGCATCTCTTCCCACGTCTGATCGCCCCACGTCACATCGATTTTGGGATCGGGGTTGCTCGAATTCGTGGCGGAGTTGTCATACCACGCGGTGGAGATCAGCTTGGCACCGCCGGGCACATCAAGCGGCGTGGCGAAGAAATAGTACGTCTGCCAGTTGAAGTCGTAGCGCGGAATGTCGAGCACCACCTGCGATGAACCATCCGGTTGCCGCAGCTCGTATTTCCAGCGCGTACCACGCAGGTGGGTGTGCGGCAGCAGGCCGTACAGCTTCACCGGCTCCGTGGGCTCGAGCTCCGTGGTCACGGCCACGTCTTTCTGACCGGCGGGCAGCACGAACTTGCCATTGATGAAGGCGCTCATGCGCATCTCTTCGTCGGGCACGCCGTCGGCGAAGCGAAAGCCGATCTTTGTACGATCCGTCTCTTCGTGACCGTGCGCCGTGTAGTGCATCTGGAACGTGAGCACGGTGCCGGCGCGGATCCGCAACGCGGTGCCCGCAGGAAAGCGCATGACGTTGGTACCCGGTGCCGTGCCACCAATCAACTGCCCGAGCTGCCGTGGCGGCGGATTCTTGTCGCCCGCCAGACGCGCTGGGGGTCTCGGCGTCTGGTATTCCGCCTTGTCGAGAAACAACGGCTTTGGGCGCGCCGCCGCGGCAGTACGCGGCGCAGTGGCCACGCGGGCCGGTGCCGCCGCAACAGCTGTGGCGGCCGTGTTCACGGAGCCGGCGTTCGCTGCCGGCACTTTGGCGTACACCAGCAGGTGGTGCACCACCTCGCGGGTACCGGGCATGAACTCGATGGCCGTCACCCACTTGTCTTCGGTGAAGCCGGTCGGAATCTCAAAATACTGGTAGTCGATCGTCCCCGACGCGGGTACGGTGAAATCCTCCGCCATCGACACCACCGCATCGGGCGCCCCGATTTCCCACCCGTCCGCATACGTCGGCTTGGCCGGCGACTGCTTGGGGTCGCCAGGCTTCGCGCCGGTTTCGATCCAGCGTACAATCGTACTTTTTTCTAACGCCGAAAGCCGCCGGTCGTTGCTGAAGACGCCGTGAGGACCCTCGGCGTGCCAGGGCGGCATGTAGCCGCTCGTTACCGCGTCCTTGATATCGGCCACGTTCGCCTTGGCGCTATCGTACTCCATCAAAGAGAAGGGGCCGAGTCCGCCCGTGCGGTGACAGCTGGTGCAATTCTTGTACAGAATGGGTGCCACGTCTTTGCTGAACGTGGGGGCCGCATCCTGCGCCACAAGCGGCTCGGCGTGCCGCAGCGTCGCGAACGCCGCGAGTGCGACACCGGCTACGCCAACGAGGGTAGCCACGCGGGTGCGCCCCGACGGGGGGGACGCGGGGAGGCGAGGGCGGGGCATTGGAGGATTCCTGGCTGGGCGCAAGGGTGACTCGGAGTGACAAAGGGTTCGTCGATTCCGCAAACGTACGGTGCAACGAGAGTTTCGTCAAAGCGTGGCGCGGCGTCTACTTTGGAGCTACTCGGCGGCCCAGCGTGACGCGGAAATCGAACTGCAGAGGTACGCATCGACGAAGGGGAAAAACTCGTAGGCTTCGTTGCCGAACTGGCGGTGAGCCTGATAAGCAACTGTTCCAGCGCTGGTTGAAGCGAGCCGCGACGTCCACCTGCTTGATTAGTCGGTCACCGGGGGCTGCGCGGTGTCGGTGTCACTTACGCGCGGCGTTTTCCGCGGATGTGCCGCCGAGTGGAGATACAGCGACTCCACCTTGGCGCGCGCCCAGGGGGTTTTGCGCAGGAACTTGAGCGACGAGTTCACACTCGGATCATGCGTAAAGCACCGAATGTCAATCCGGTCTCCCAGTCCGTCCCAGCCGTAACGATCGACCAAATGCTCGACCATCGCCTTGAGGGTGATGCCGTGCAGGGGATCGACGGGGCGCGGGGCGGTCATGAGTGCGACCGGTTGCAGGAAGAGAGTGAGTGCATACGCACAGAATCTAGTCGCCCCTCCGTCACGACTCAGAACGTGATGCGTACCGAGCTCACCGGCCCGAGCGACACGAACACCCGACCATCCATGGCGCGCGCCGAGGTTTGCATGATGCCGCGCAACGGACCAGCGTCGCCGGCTGGTTTAATAATGCCATCGGCGGCGATAATTCCGAGGGTGCCACCGATCGCGCCGAGCGCGAACGTCCCTTGCCGCCCGGATTCGGTGATCGCCGCCAGTCCACCGCCCATGAGCGCACCGGCCAGCGCGCCGAGTTGTGCGAGGGTGCCGTCGGCGCTGGTGCGGTCGGCGCTGCGAACGAATCCGCGATCCGCGAGTAACGCGCCAACCAGGATGCCGCCGGTCGCCAAACTATAGACTACCGCGTCATCGGCCTTGTTTCCGGGGAGCGCCGATAAGGCGAACCCGCCGAGCACCGCGCCGGAGTAGACCATGCTCACGTCGCCGGCGGTGACGTTGTATGCCGCACGCCGCGCGTATCGCGGTCCGAGGGCATAACCCACGATGTTCGCACCGATGGCCGCCCCGATGGCGGCTTTGCCTGGGCCACGGAGGCTATTGTCGCTGCGTGTGTACGTGCCGCGTTCCGGAAATCCCGGCTCAAACGGCTCCTCGTATTCGCGCCCCTGAAAGGCACCGCTCGCACCGGCGATGCCGATCGTGGTGAGGGCGCCGAGGTCGGCGAAGAGCCCTGCGCCCGCTGCTTCGCCGTCGCTCAGTCCACGTGCCTGCCGGAACCCGGCAATCGTACCACCAATGGCGCCAGCGAGTATTGGTCCTCCCCACGCGGGTCCCCCCTCGGCGTCGGCGATCGCAGCGATCGCAAGACCAGTAATCGCGCCGCGGGTGCCACCGTGAGCGGCGCGACTGGCCTGTGCCCGTGTGACGGTACGGTCTTTCACCATATTCGCGGCCACGAAAAACGAGGTGCCTGCAGCGAGGAAGTAGCCCCCGGCAGCCGCGGCACCGCTTGATCTGCTCAGCAGCGCGGCGGTGGCCGGCCCATACGCGGCCAGTCCGAGCAACGTCTGATTGCGTACAAACGCGTTGCCGGCCGGTTGCGACACCTCGAAGCCCGTGCCGGCCGCCACCAAGCGATCGCCTCCGCGTCCTTGGGCGAGCAGCCCGGTGGTCACTGCGCGCTGCAGGCTGGCCACTGCATCATCCTCGAGGCTGAAGCGCGCCACGGCGCCATCGGTGCGCTGCACTACGAGTACTGCCGGGCCACTGTCGGCGCGGTACAGTCGGGCTTCACGGAAGCTGCCGATGACGGGCCAAGTGGGCGCCGCGAGCCCGAGCCGCGCCGCGAGCGTGGGCGTGATGACGGTGATGCGGCCCGCGGAGTCGAACGGTACCGAAGACTCGACAACGGGGATGCGTTGCGCGGCCAATGGCCGTGTCATAGTCGCCGTGAGTGGGACGATGGTCAATAGCCACAGCGCGCCGATGTAGTGTGCGCTCTTCATGTCATCGGCCCACTGCAGCTTCACGCCCCGCGCGGATGACCGCGCTCGCCTGCTCTACCGTGCCTGACATCAGTAACCCACGATACCCGGCAGCGACCCGATCTTTCACACTGGCGGCGGTAGCCGTCATCATGCTTGGCATGCCAGCCTTCTCACCAAGATCACGCACCGACAGACACGCGGCCTCCGCCCCCGGTGCGTCACCGCCCATGTCGCGCGTCAGGCTGCCGATGCCACATGAGAGCAGGCTATAGCCCGGCACGGCCGCGATGTCGCGCGCGACGGTCACGGCGCCGCGGTCCTCGACCATCAGCATTGCGACCACCGTGCCGTTGGGGTTGGATGGAGACCACACGTTGGCGCCTGTCTTCGTAAAGAACCCTACGGCGAGTCGCGCTTCGTCGACGCTCCGCACATGGGGAATGACCACGCCATCGGCGCCGAGGGCAAGCACCTGCGCCACACGGGCGCGCGTGGAGTCAGCACCGGCGACCTCAATGGTGGGGATCCGCACGAGAAGTGTGGGGCGCGTTGCGGCGCTCGTGGCCTTGAGCCCAGTCACCATCGCGCGCACTGCGTCGGCGTCGTACGCGCCCTCGAGATTCAGAAACAGGTAGTCGAGCAGCGGGTTTGCAGCCAGCGCTTCCGCACCACCTGCCGTGTACAGTGCTGGCAAGCGTTTTCCGGAGGCGTCGGTGGACCCTGGCGCACGCTCGTTGGGCACGAACATGCCGAACGCCGAACCCCCGGACTTCCAGACGCGCACAGCGGTAGACTGCGCGTTTGCCTGCTGTGGGATCACCGTGGCCGCAACCACGGCCGAGACAACAGGCAACAGCGCGAGCCATCCAGAACGACGCATCGAAGATACTCCACAGGAGGGAAACGCAGGACGAGGGCGCGCGGACTTGGTGAGGAAACGCGTGCGAAAAATCACTACGCGGCGGGCGACGGTGGTGCCGTGAATCGCCTTGACTGCTGTTCATAGCTGTGAGCAAGCGCCAGCAACGGCACGTCGCTCCCTGGCAACCCGACAAACGACAGGTTGCCGGCCGGTAACCCATCAGCGCCGTAGCCGGCAGGTACCGATACCTCGGGCAGACCGAGCCAGTTCCCATAGCCCAGCGTTGTGCGCACGTCCGGCCACGGATCAGTGGCCAGTGGCGCACCGAATGGCATGGTGGGGTACACCATCGCATCGATGCGCCGGGCGCGGAACGACTGCGCGAGCTGCGCAATGACTTCGGCACGAGATCGCGCGAACGAGACGCCCGCCGCATCGCGCTCATACGGCTGGACCATCAGGGCCGACATGGCGCTCCAAGGGGCGGGTAGGACATCGTAGAACGCCCGAAAGGCATCGTGTCCCCGCTGCACGTGCTCGGGCCGACCTTCGAAGTAGCTCAGCAGCGCATTGGCGGTCGCGGCGGGCGAATTCGGATTGGGTGCGACATCACCACGCGCGAGGGCGAGCGCGGCAAACTGCTCGCGCACCGTAGCGCGATTCACCGACGGCACAAACAGCTCCACCGTAGCGCCCGCCGCGATGCAATCAGCGATCGCGCGATCGAAGACGGCCAGCGCGTGAGTGGACATCTGGGCCCGTGGCACATGAAACTCCACCAAGCCGAGCCGGGCGTTGTGCAGCGCGTCATCGCGGAGCGCCTCGTGCCGCCCAGGTGGAGCGGGTGTCACGAGCGCGAATCTGTCGGAGGCATCCGCACCGGCAATGGCCGCGAGCATGAGGGCCGCGTCCGCCACGGTGCGCGCCAGTGGTCCGTGCGTATCGAGATAGGGCCAGGTGGGAATCACCCCGGTGCGCGGCACCAGGCCGAAGGTGGGTTTTACGCCCACGACGCCGGTGAACTGCGCCGGAATACGATTGGAACCGCCGTCGTCGGTGCCAAGCGCGGCGAACGCCATGCCGCACGCCACCACCACCGCCGACCCGGCGCTTGATCCGCCCGGGGTGTGCCGGCCACTGCGATCATGCGGATTGCGCACCTGACCACTCAGCGAACTGGTGCCATTGCCGCGATAGGCGAAGTCGTCGGCCACCGTTTTGCCAAGCAGTATGGCGCCAGCGGCGCGCAGGCGCGTCACTTCGAGCGCATCGCGCGTGGCGGCCTCGGGAAATAGTCGCGCCCACTCGGCGCTCGATGCGGTCGTGGGTAATCCTTGCATGTCATAAATCGACTTCGCAAAGAGCGGCACGCCGTCGAGTGGGCCACGGAGCATGCCGCGTTGGGCGCGTTGATCCGACGCGCGGGCTTCGTCGTGCGCGCTCTGCGCCAGCTGATCGATCGCATGCAGCATACCGTTCCAGCGCTCGCACTTGTCCAGTGCGGACTTTGTCATCTCCACTGCGGTGTACTCGCCGCGCACGCGTCCCCCCTGATACTCGGCGATGGTACCCTCCAGCGGGTCGCTGCGGCGGTCCGGCCAGCGAACGTGCGGGAGGGCGAACAGCGTGGCCAGTTGCGCGAGCACTTCGCGTCGGGTGGGAGACATACGGAGAGCCTACGAATGAGTGGGCGGCGGGTCAAGCGTCTCGCGCCCTGCCACTGATCGGCAGCGCCCGCGCGGGTTGGCACGTAACGTTGGAGTCGTGCCGGCGTCCGCTGGCGCCATCGACGCGATCTGTGGGTGATCGCCACAGGGCCACTCGCTGGCTGGGATACTGCCTGATGTCGAATGCCGTTCGTGCACTCTCTCGTGTCGCCCTCGGTGTCGCGGCGGCGGTCGCGCCCTGGCTCGTTCCCTCGGTCTGGGCGCAATCCGTCGTACTCACCGTGCCGACCACGGCGGCCAGCGCGCCGATTACCGGCCGTGCCTTCGTGTTTATCTCGCGGACCAATCGCGCGGAGCCGCGCTTGCAGTCGGGGTCGACGCGCACCAGTGAGCCGTTCTTTGGCGTGGACGTGTCCGGGCTTGCGCCGGGCGGTCGGGTAACGATCGATGCGGCGACGCCAGGGTTTCCCGTCGCGTCACTGGGCAGTTTGCCGGCGGGCACGTATTTCGTGCAGGGGCTGCTGCTACCCTACACGCAATTCCGCCGCGCCGATGGCCACACGATCTGGGCGCACATGGACGAGTGGGAAGGGCAGCGCTTCAACAGTGCGCCCGGATCGCTGGTCAGTGAGGTGCAACAGATTCGCATTGATCCCGCGAATTCTGCGCCGATTTCGCTGTCGCTGACAAAGAAGCTCCCGCCCGTGCCCACCATCGAGGATACGCCGTGGGTGCAGCGCATCAAGTTCGACTCCAAGCGCGTGAGCGCGTTCTGGGGCCATCCGATGCCGATCGGCGCCGTGGTGTTGCTTCCCAAGGGCTACGCGGCCAATCCCACGAAGCGGTATCCGGTGGTGTACACGATCGGCCATTTCAGCAATCGCGCACCGTTTGGCTTTACACAACAAGGCTGTGATACGCCGGAAAGCGCTACGGCGCGTGCGGTGCGATTGGCGCGATCAGCGCGTGAGACCGCGTGTGAATTTTCGGCCGCGTGGACAGCGGGCAATGTCCCGGAGTTCATTGCGGTGTTCATTCAGCATCCCACGCCGTTTTACGACGACAGTTACGTGGTCAACTCCGCGAATAACGGCCCGTACGCCGATGCGTTGGTGCAGGAACTCGTACCCGAAATCGACCAGCGCTACCGCACCGTCGCTTCGGCGCATGCGCGAATGCTCACGGGTGGCTCGACCGGCGGTTGGGATGTGCTCGCGCTGCAGATTCAACATCCCACCGTATTTGGCGGCGCATGGTCGCTGTATCCCGACCAGGTGGATTTCCGCAATTATCAATACGGCAACATCTACACCGATTCCAACGCTTTTGTGATGCATCGTGGCGATTGGCTGCCGCGTGAGATTCCCTCCAGTCGCAACGCCGAAGGGATGACGGAACTCACGGTGCGCGAGGAGAATGCGGCGGAGTTGGTGATCGGCAGCAGCGGTCGCTCCGGCGGCCAGTGGGACGGGTGGGTAGCGGCGTGGGCGCCGGTGGGAAGCGACGGCTACCCGAAACAGCTCTGGGATAAGCGCACGGGTGCGATTGATCACGCGGTGGCCGAGGCGATGCGCGCGAAGGGGTACGATCTCCGCGACTACCTTGAGCGAAACTGGCAAAGCGTCGGACCACAGTTGGTCGGCAAGCTCCATATCGCCGTGGGTGACATGGACAACTACTTCCTCAATCTTGGCGTCTATCATCTGGAGACGTTCCTCGAGAGCACCAAGCAGCCCGGCAAAGGACCGTATTACGGCGGTACCATCGCGTATGGTCGGCCACTCAAGCCGCACGGGTGGCAGCCGTGGACTAATCAGGAGCTGCTACGGATCATGGCGAAGCAGGTAGAGGCTGGCGCGCGCCGGGAATAACCCGGCGCGCAATGTTGGCCTACACACCCACCAGGTGCCGTGCTCCCGATCCTGCCAATCGGGCGCTCGTATTCCGGCCCGCACGCGGCAGCCCGCCCGCCCGCTGCGCATGGCCGCCATTGTGATTCGTCGGGCCCCCCGAGATTTCAAACGTCTGCACCATGCTCGACAGCGTGGTCGACTGACCCGCCAATTCCTCAGAGGCGCTCGCCGACTCTTCGGCGTTGGCGGCCATCTGCTGCGTGACCGCGTTCAGTTGCTCGACCGCAGCGTTGATCTGCCGTACGCCATCACTCTGACGTTCCCCGGCTTCAGCAATTTCGACAATGACCGCCGCCACGCGCCGCGATTCCTCGCCGATCTCGTCTAAACGCTGCATGACTTCGACATTGAGCGCCATACCCGTCCGCGCATGCTGCACGGATTGCTCGATCAGTGCGGCTGTTGTGCGCGACGCCTCCGCACTGCGAATGGCCAGGGTGCGGACTTCGTCGGCTACCACCGCGAAGCCACGACCCGCATCGCCGGCACGCGCCGCTTCGACGGCCGCGTTGAGCGCCAGCAAGTTGGTCTGAAACGCGATCTCGTCGATCGTCTTGATGATCTTGGCCGTCTGGTCACTCGAGCTTTGAATCTGGCTCATTGCCTCAAACATCCGTCCCATGCTCTCGCGCCCCTGCGCCGAACGTTCACTGGCCACGGCCGCCATATCCCGCGCGTGCCGCGCGTTCGCCGCAGTGTGGGCGGACGATGCGGACATCTCATGCAGGCTGCTGGCGATCTCCTCGAGCGACGCGGCCTGTTCGGACGAGCCCTGTGCAAGGGACTGACTTCCGGACGCGATCTCCTGACCGGCCGACGCGACCTGTTCACTGGCCATGCTCACCTGCTGCAAGGCATCGTCCAGCGTCTCGCCGACCAGATTGATAGAGTGCTTGATCGTGGCGAAGGCGCCTTGGTACTCGCCACCGACACGCGCCGTGAGATCACGGTCGGCGATGCGGCTAAGCACGGCCGACGCTTCGGTGATCGGCTGAACGACCGCATGCATGGTGGCGTTGAGACCGACCACAAGTTCTCGATACACGCCCTGGAACTTGTCCGCGTTGCCACGGGCGCCGAGTTCCCCGGCGGTGGCCGCACGCACCAGCGTCCCGGTCTCGCTCACCAGCTGCTGCAGCGTGTCACGCAGTGCCACGAAGGCCTGCCCGAGCGCGTCGCGCTCCCCGCGTGCCTCGATCGAAACGTTCGTGGCTCCGGCACTGAGGCTGACCGCCGCCGCCGTCATTGCTTGCTGCGACTCCATCATGCGCTGCATCGAGCGCGCCAGTTGCCCCAATTCGTCGGTGCCTCGCGCGTGGATCACCTGTGACGTATCGCCAATCGCGAGTGCGTCGGCAACCCGGGCCACCTCGCGGACATCCCGGACGATCCAGCGGGTAATGACTACGGCGGCCGTTACCGCCAAGCCGAGCGCTGCAACAATAAACGCACTCAGAAGCCATGCAGCGGACCGAAACGCGGCGGCGCTCTGCACGGCGGTCTGCTCCATGAGTTCGACCTTGGACGCCACCAGCTTATCCATGTTGGCTTCGATCTCATTGGTGAGTGTCCGGAGTTCCCCCAGTTGCGCGCGCGCGGCGTTGCCTTTCCGGGCCAGCGCGAGTGCCACCACGCTGTCTTGCGTGGCACGCATCACGCCATAGAGCACCAGTGTGTTCTGTGCTAATGCACGCTGCGCGGGCCTCACGATCTTGGCTTGATAGGCGGTAAATTCACGCCGGAACAGCGAGTCGTACTTGGCGATGTCCGCCTGCCGGGTGCGCACGGCGCTTGCATTGTCGTCGAGCACCGCATTCCCTGTGGCACGGGACATTTTGATGAGCTGGACATTCGCTTCCTTGAGCCCGAGAGCCGGGACGGCATGCATTTCGAGGAGTGAGACGCCCAGCGCATTGATCGTGCCAGCGGTGCGCAACCCTTGAGCACCTACGACACATAAAAGAACCGCCAGCACACCAAAACCGGCACCGAGTTTACGCCCTACAGAAAGATCCGCGAACCACTGCATCGCACTTCCACCTGGATAGTGTAGTGACTCCATACCTTGAGAAATTGAGTGTCGGCTTCTCGCTGAAAATGTTCACAGGTCGTCTGCACATGCTGGTCATGGCGCGAAAATCGGACCCGCTATGCGCCGTTCAATAGCGCAGGAAATATCGCTGGATCTCGCGCGGATCCTTTGTACGCGTGAGCGCCACCATCAGTAGAATACGCACCTTCGCCGGCGTGAGATGCTGGGCGGTGACGGTGGGCGGAGCCGGCGGCAGCGGCGGTGTCCGGAGCGAATCGCTCCGCGTGGAGTCCGCCGAGGTGGAGGCCCGCGCCGGCGACTCGGCCCGCACCGGGGCGGCGGCCGCGCGCGACGTATCCCGAGGCGCATCCGGATCACGAACCGCCGTCATGTTGTCTCCGCCGGCAAAGACCGTGGCCACTACCACGCCAGCGCGCCGCAGTGCGGCGAAGATTTCCCCCTCGGCCCGCGTGAACCCGTTGCTCTGCACCGCAATGCCGTCAGGCTGCCGCGCGTAACGCGGCCCGGTGCCGCCCGGATAGGAGTACGCGAGCTCCACCACCGGCAGCGAATCCACCCCCCGCATGTCAAACTCGCTCGATAGGCCGTGCCGCCGCACCGGCGCGTACAAGAACTCCGGGCCGCTGCCACCCACCACGCCCAGCATCCCCATCTCGCCCACGTCGAAGCCGCCGGTACGCTGGTAGATCTTTCGGACCTCGCGTGCCGAGAGAATGCGGTCGTCCATGACCACCATCACGCCCTTGCCCACTGCCTGCCGTGAGGCCGCGACCCGTACCGCCGCCAGCAGGTTGATCGGGCCGTCGGGGCTGATGCCCGTGGCGGGGCGCTGGGCGCCCACGACCACGACCGGTTTGTCCGAGCGGACGGTGAGATAGAGAAAAAACGCCGTCTCCTCGAGCCGGTCGGTCCCGTGCGTTACCACCACCCCCGCGAGATCATCGCGATCCCGTAACAGCTGTTCGATACGCTTGGAGAGCGCCAGCCACTGCGCCGGCGTGATGCTCGTGCTCGGCACATTGGCAAACTGCTCGGCTTCCACCCGCGCGTGTTTTGAAAGCTCCGGCACGGAGCTGATGATTTGCTCCGCCGTGAGTGTGCCGGCGCGATAGCTCCCCAGCGAGCCGGGTGCGTCCTGCACACCCGCGATGGTGCCGCCCGTGGCTATCACGAGCACCTTGGGCGGAGGATTGCCCGTCACCTGCGCGCGCGCGTCGGTTGTCGTGACCACGACCATTGCAAGCAGCGCAAGAATGACACGCACCAGAACCTCTCCGTGACAACGTGCCGGCGCGCCGGCGTCGGATGGACGCGGCGCGCTCGGCACGGCTACGGGTGATGATACGCCGCCGGGCACCCCACGGGCCAGCAAGGGACCACGAAATCGGCTATCTTTCAAGGTTTCCGCCCATTTTTGCGTTTGTCCCAGCGAGCACTCCGTGGCCACTATCCTGCAGCGTCTCCCCGTCGGCGAAAAAGTCGGCATCGCATTCTCCGGCGGTCTCGACACCAGCGCCGCCCTGCACTGGATGCGGGAAAAAGGGGCGATTCCGTTTGCCTATACGGCCAACCTGGGACAGCCGGATGAAACCGACTACGACGAGATCCCGCGCAAGGCCATGTCGTACGGCGCCGAAAAGGCGCGGCTGATCGAATGCCGCGCGCAGTTGGTGGCCGAGGGGCTGGCGGCGCTGCAATGCGGCGCGTTCCACATCTCCACGGCGGGGCAGACGTACTTCAACACCACGCCGCTGGGTCGCGCGGTGACGGGCACGATGCTGGTGGCCGCGATGCGTGACGACGACGTGAACATCTGGGGCGACGGGAGCACCTTCAAGGGCAACGACATCGAGCGGTTCTATCGCTACGGGTTGCTCACCAACCCCGATCTCAAGGTGTACAAGCCGTGGCTGGACCAGCAGTTCATCGACGAACTGGGTGGTCGTACGGAGATGTCGGAGTATCTCATCAAGAGCGGCTTCGACTACAAAATGAGTACCGAGAAGGCGTACTCCACCGATTCGAATATTCTGGGTGCCACGCACGAAGCCAAGGACCTCGAGTTCCTGCACAAGGGCATGCACATCGTGCAGCCGATCATGGGCGTGGCGTTCTGGAAGGATGGCGTCGAGGTGAAGCGGGAGACGGTGTCCATCCGCTTCGTGGAAGGGATGCCGGTGGCCATCAACGGTCACGAGTATGCCTCAGCGCTGGAGCTGTTCATAGAGGCCAACGCCATCGGCGGCCGACACGGGCTGGGCATGACGGACCAGATCGAGAACCGTATCATCGAGGCGAAGAGCCGCGGGATTTACGAAGCACCGGGTCTCGCGCTGTTGTATATCGCGTACGAGCGTCTCGTGACGGGCATTCACAACGAAGACACGATCGAGCAGTATCGCATGAACGGCAAGAAGCTCGGCCGCCTGCTGTATCAGGGCCGCTGGCTCGATCCGCAGTCGCTGATGCTGCGCGAAAGCGCGCAGCGCTGGGTCGCCAAGGCCATCACCGGCGAGGTCACGCTGGAGCTGCGTCGTGGCAACGACTACTCCATCATGGACACCTCGAGCGCCAACCTTACGTACAAACCGGAACGCCTCACGATGGAGCGCGGCGAAGCCTTTTTCACGCCGCTCGATCGCATCGGACAGCTCACCATGCGCAACCTGGATATCGTGGACACACGCGAAAAGCTGGAGCTCTATAGCGGCGTTGGTTTGCTGCGCAGCGCGGGGCAGAGCGGTGTACCACAGTTGCCGTCGGGGGAGTAGGGCTGGCCCAGCCATGCCCGCCGCCCTATCGATTCCCACGCTTTGGCGTGAACATTCCCATCCTGCCACATTACTGACCGGCGCGTCCGCCTCCGGTCAGCCCACCGCACTACCCTCAGGAGTGCTCGTCATGAAACGCACCACCAAGATCGCCCTCGCGGCGATGGCCGTTGCGCTCGTTCCATATCTGGCGCAGGCGCAGGACAACGAAAAGTCGATGGCCGTCAAGGGCGGGATCCAAGTGAAAGGCTGGATGGGCAAGGTCGACGCCAAAGAAGCCACGGCCGGTCTTTCGGTAGATAGCGCGAAGTTCGTGACTATGGGCCCGGGGATGCACGCCACCACCGGCCCGGCCATCACCTACTGGAATCCCAGCATGAAGGGCACCGGCGATTACGTGGTGAAGGCCAGCTTCTCCGAGCGCGAGTATATGGCGATCAATAGTCATCCCCATGCCTACGGGATCGTCATGGCTGGCAACGACATGGGTACCGACACGGAGAGCTACCTGTACTGCGCCGCCTACGGAAACGGCAACTTCATCGTGCGCGGCTTCGGACCGGCGCCGTTTCAGATGAACGGCCCACGTGGCGGGACGGACCCGGCGGTGAACAAGGCCGAGGCCAAGGGCAAGCCGGTGACGCAGGAGATCGCGATGGCCGTGAAGGGCGACAAGGTGTCGTGCAGCATCAACGGCAAAGAAGTCGCGAGCTACAGCAAGACGGAGCTGGTGGCGGCCGGCAAACTCAAGAGCACCGACGGCATGGTGGGTTTCCGCATGGGCCACAACACCGACGCACACATCGCCAACTTCTCGATCGGCAAGCCGTGATGTCACCCGACACGGCGGTGCGCCAACCAATGCGCATCGCCGTCGTTGGGGCTGGTGCGGTGGGCGGGGTGTTCGGAGCCCGTCTCGCCCACGCAGGACATGAGGTAATCTTCATTGCGCGCGGTGCCACCCTCGCCGCCTTGCAGCGCGACGGCCTGTTCGTAGAAAGCATCGATGGCGATGTGGTGCTGCCCACCGTGCATGCGACCGATCACCCGGAGACGGTGGGGCCCGTGGATGTGGTCTTGGTGGGCGTGAAGGCGACCCAAGTGGACGCGCTCGCGCCTAGCCTCCGCCCGCTGCTGGGACAGCACACGGCGGTGATTCCGCTGCAGAACGGAGTCGAGGCGAGTGCGCAGCTTGCCCATGCCCTCGGCAACGACGTGGTGCTCGAGGGACTGTGCCAAGTGATCGCGCAGCAGACCGCGCCCGGTCGCATCCGACACGCCGCAGTGACTCCCGTGCTGGAGTTCGGGCCACGGTCCGTCATGCCAATGCACGCTTTGGCCCGGAAACAGATAGAGCCATTAGCCCAAGCGCTACGCGACGCCGGTCTCAAGGCGATCACCAACGAGCAGATGGATATCCCGCTCTGGACGAAGTTTCTTTTCATTGAGCCGTATGGCACGGTAGGTGCGGTCACCCGTGCGCCGATCGGCGTCATGCGCAGTCTCCCGGAAACCCGCGCCTTGCTGGACCGCTGTGTGCACGAGGTGCTCGCGGTCGCGCACGCCGTCGGGGTGGCGCTGCCCGACGACGCCGTGGCCAAAACCTGGGCGCGGTACGACGGCCTCCCAGCCGAGTCCACCGCCTCCATGCAGCGTGACCTGATGGCCGGTCGTCCGTCGGAGTTCGAGGCACAGACGGGCGCGGTGATCCGTTTGGCGCGTGCTCATCAGGTGCCGGTGCCTACCCACGACATCCTCTTCGCCGCTCTCCGGCCAGCGGCGAACGCCGGAACGACGTAGACTTATTAAGGAAATTGCAGGTGTAGACTGGTGTAGTCGGTACGTCCTGCTCGGCCTCCCTCCCGCCGCGCAGGACGAGTTCGCCATATAGCGGCGCGTTGTGCGCCCCTCTCTGAGGTTTGGCCGGCATGAAGGGTTTGTTCGCGGTATCCAGTGCGGTCGTGGTTGTTTCGGTCGCAGCCATCACGTCGCCGTCTCGAAGTCACGAGTCCGCAGCGCCACCGCCGTTGCGCACGGCGGCGGTGATAGCGGCGTTCTATGGCGCATCCAGTGCGCGGCGCGATGCGCCACCCGTTGTCGCTCGCGATCCCGCGTCACCTTTGTATCGCGCCATGCGACCCACCGGTACGCACGCCGTGCTCGGTGAACGCGGCATCGCCATGACGGCACTCACGGACGTGGTGCAAAAGTACTGCGCGGCCTGTCACAACCCATCCATGAAGCGCGGCAATCTCAACTTGCGCGCGTATACGGTGGACGGTGCGGCCAACGATCCGGAAATATCGGAGAAGATGATCCGCAAGTTGCGCACGCAGATGATGCCGCCCCCTGGCTCCAAGCGCCCCACGGGTGACACGTTGCTTGCGCTGGTTGAAACGCTCGAGCGCGTGATGGATACCTCCGCGCCGGTGAATCCGGGGTCTCGCACCTTCCAGCGGCTCAATCGCGCGGAATACGAGCACGTGGTGCGCGACCTGCTGGGCCTCGAAGTGAGCGCCGGCGACTGGCTGCCGCTTGATACCAAGAGCGCCAACTTCGACAACATCTCCGATGTGCAGTCGCTGTCACCCACCTTGCTGGAAGGCTACCTGAACGCGGCGGCCTCCGTGAGCCGCATGGCCATCGGTGATCGTCGCGCGGTCGTCACGCAGGCCACGTATAAAACGTCGCCGTTCACGTCGCAGCATCCGTGGGATCACGTCGAAGGCACGCCGTTCGGGACTCGCGGCGGCATGGTGATGTGGCACAGCTTCCCGGCCGATGGCGAGTACGAGTTCCGCTTGAATGTCGGTGGTGGTGTCGGACGCCCCGTCGAAGATCTGGACATCTCGGTGGACGGTGAACGGGTCGCGCTGCTGCAATATGACCGCGGCGTGGCGCGCAACCTCGAATCGGCCGATGCGCCGTCGGGCGCCGACTACATCCGGAGCGCGCCGCTGAAGATCAAGGCGGGCCAGCGCAAAGTGGCGGTGGCGTTCGTCAAGCGTGCCGAAGGACCGTATGAAGATCTCATCAAGCCGCATGACTGGTCGCGCGCGTCCGGCGGCACTGGCGCAGCGGGGACCACCGAGCCGACGCCGCTGATGGAGGTGCTCATTACGGGGCCCACGTTGGTGACCGGGATTTCCGCGTCGCCGAGTCGCGAGCGTGTGTTCAGCTGTCTGCCCACCACGCGCGCCGCGCAGCGGCCGTGTGCGGAACAGATTGTCACGCGCCTCGCCACGCGGGCCTATCGCCGACCGCTCTCAGCGCGTGATCGACAAAGCCTCATGACGTTCTATGATCGCGGGGCCGCCTCCGACTCCAGCTACGGCTTTGAACAGGGCGTGCGGCTCGCGCTGCAAGCCATGCTTGCCAGCCCGTATTTCATCTTCCGATTCGAAAAGGCACCAGCCAACGTAGCAGCCGGCGCAGACTATCGCATCGATGATCTCGAACTTGCCAGCCGGCTCAGCTTCTTCCTCTGGAGCACGATGCCCGACGATCGGCTGCGCACGCTGGCCACGCAAAAGCGTCTGTCGCAGCCGGCGGTGTTCAGCGCCGAGGTGAAACGCATGCTGGCCGATCCGCGCTCGGAGGCTCTCTCCACGCGCTTTGCCGCGCAGTGGCTGCGCTTGCAGGATCTCGAAAAAGTACACCCCGACGCGTTTCTCTTCCCCGACTTCGATCTGCAGCTCGCGCAGTCGATGCAAAAGGAAACGGAGCTCTTCTTTGGCGACGTGGTCCGCTACGACCGCAGTGTGCTCACGCTCTTCACGTCGGACTCCACCTTTGTGAACGAGCGGCTGGCGCGACACTACGGCATTCCCGGTGTGAACGGCCCCACCTTCCGCAAAGTGGCATACTCCGATACGCAGCGCCGCGGCATTCTGGGGCATGGTAGTGTGCTAGTGCAAACATCACTCGGCAATCGCACATCACCCGTGTTGCGTGGCAAATGGGTGATGGAAGTGTTGCTTGGGACACCACCACCACCGCCGCCACCCGATATTCCCGATCTGGAGCAGACGCAGAGTTCGGCGGAAGGACGCCAACTGACCACGCGTGAGCGGATGGAGATTCATCGCGCCAATCCCACCTGCAAGAGCTGTCACCAGTACATGGATCCGATGGGTCTCGCCCTCGACAACTATGATGTCACCGGCAAGCTGCGCTATCGCGAGAGCGGCGCCCTGCTCGACACGCGCGGCAGCTTGTATGATGGGACGCCTGTGTCCACGCCGGGTGAGCTCACCAACGCGTTGCTCAGTCGCCCGATTCCGCTCGTGCGATCGTTTACCGACAATCTGATGGCGTATGCGTTGGGGCGTCGCGTGGAGGATTTCGATCAAGCCACTATCCGGTCCATCGTGCGGGACGCGGAGGCGAAGCAGTACCGGTTTTCCGCCTTCGTGTTGGGTGTGGTGAATAGCCGGGCCTTCCGTAGCTCACGTGCGGAGGCCGTGGCGGCCGATGCGTCGAATCACTGACTGACTTTCAAGGAGCGCGACCCATGGAGTTTCTGACGCAAAAGAGCCTGCACCGCCGCACCTTCCTGCGCGGGATGTCTGCCGTCATTGCTTTGCCGTACCTCGATGCCATGGAGCCAGCGGGGCGGTTTCTTGCCAAGTCCTCCGGTGGCCGCGCACCATTGGTGCCGAAACGCCTGGTGGCAATCGAATCGGTGCACGGCGCCGCTGGATCGAATGCGTGGGGCGCCTCCAAGTACCTCTGGGCGCCGCAGGGGGTGGGCCGCGATTTCACGCTCAATCCCGATGGCGCGCTCAAGTCGCTCGAACCATGGCGCGACTACGTGAACATCATCAGCAACACCGATGTGCGCATGGCCGAAGCGTTTGAAGCGCCGGAAATCGGGGGTGATCACTTCCGGTCGAGTGCGGTGTTCCTCACGCAATCGCATCCCAAACAGACGCAGGGCTCTGATCTGTACGTGGGTACGAGCTTCGATCAGATCGTCGCGCGAAAGATCGGGCAGGATACGCCGATTCCTTCCATGCAACTCTGCATCGAGAATCTCGATCAAGCGGGCGGCTGCTACTACAACTATGCGTGTGCGTATACCGACACCATCAGTTGGGCGTCGCCCACGGAGCCGTTGCCGATGATTCGGAATCCGCGTGCAGCCTTTGATATCCTCTTCGGGGCCGGCAGCAGCAACGCCGACCGGTCGGCGCGTCGTCGCGACAATGGCAGTATTCTGGATTGGGTGATGGCCGAGATGTCGGGGCTCAAACGCGAGCTTGGCGCGACCGACCGTCGTCGCGTGGAGCAGTATCTCGAGAATGTGCGCGAGCTCGAGCGGCGCATCCAGCGGGTGGAAGCCAAGAACACCACGGGCGACGAGCGGCTGCTCCCCGAGGCGCCGTCGGGTGTGCCGGATTCGTTTGAAGAGCACATGAAGCTCATGTTCGACATTCAGGTACTCGCCTTCCAGTCGGACATGACGCGCGTCTTCTCGTTCAAGACGGGCCGCGATGCCTCGAGCCGGACGTACCCGGAGAGCGGCACGAACAAGGGCTTTCATCCGGCGTCACACCATGGCGGTCGCGAGTCGGCGATTCTCGAGTTCAATCAGATCAACGAGTATCACGTGAGCATGCTGCCGTACTTCCTGCAGCGCCTCAAGGAAACGAACGACGCCGACGGCAACCTGCTCGATCAGACGCTTATCATGTACGGCTCGCCGATGGCCGACGGGAATATTCATAATCATCGCCGCTGCCCGTTGCTCCTGATGGGCGGATCGGGCGGCATGCTGCCGGGCAACGTGCATCTCAAGGCGCCCGATGGCACACCCATGGCCGACGTCATGCTGTCGCTGCTGCATCGGTTCAATATCGAAACGCCGAGTTTCGGCGACAGCGTGGCGCCGTTCGCGCTGCAGGTCTAGGAGACCACCTCATGATCCCGCGAGCCGGAAATCCTTCAAGCGCGCCGTGGTGGACCGCTGGGGTGTGGCGGGTGGCCAGCGTGGCACTACCGCTTTTCGCTCCGATAGTCACGCCGCTGGTGGCACAAACGGTGCGCGGCGGCGATGCACCCCGCCGCACCACCGCGCGGGTTGCTACGGCGCGTGCCATTTCGGCCACTGCCGTGGCTGACGCTGCCGCGCGCGGTGATCTGGCGGCGGTCAAAGCGGTGCTGGCGCAGCGTGCTGATGTGCAGGGAGCGCAGGGGGATGGCATGACGGCGCTGCACTGGGCCGCCGAGCGTGGAGACGCCGCGATGACGGCGTTGTTGCTGCAGGCGGGCGCGAGCACCGCCAAGCGCACGCGTATTGGCGGCTATACCCCGTTGCATCTGGCAAGCCGGCAGGGGAACGCGGCGGTGGCGCGGGCGCTGCTTGCAGCGGGCGCCGATGCGCGGGCGGTGACCGGTACCGGGGCAACCGCGCTGCACCTCGCGGCGAGCGCTGGTACCGCCGAGGTCGTGTCGGCGCTGCTCGCCGGCAAGGCGGATCCCGATGCGCGCGAAGTCGCGTGGGGACAGACCCCGCTCATGTTTGCGGCCGCCGCAGATCGCGCGGCTGCGGTAGAGGCCCTGATTGCCGGGGGCGCCAACCCTGCGCTTTATACCAACGCGGTGAATCTCACCGACGAACTCGCGCGCCAGCAACAAGCGGCGCGGCAGCGCAACGAGGCACTGTTTGCGGCATTGCCGGAGAAGCAGCGCGACTCCATTCGTCATGTGGCGGATTCCCTCAAGCGCGCAACGGCCAAGACGGCGGCCGATAGTAGTAAGCCGTTTCGTGTGGGCATTGCGGCGCCTCCTACCCAGGGGCTGACTGCGGGCCAGATTCAGGCGGCCATAAGCGTCGGGCGCACGGTCTTCACCGCCGACGTGGCGCCGAAAACTACCGAACAGGCCGACACCACCGACGGTCAGGTGGCGGGCTATGAAGCCACCGTGGGCAGCCTGGGCGGTATGACCGCGCTGCATCACGCGGTGCGGCAGGGCAATATCACCGCCACCGTGGCGCTACTGGACGGCGGCGCCGACATCAACGCGCCTACGGCCACGGACAGCACCACGCCATTGCTCATGGCGGCCATCAACGGCCACTTCGATCTCGCCAAGGAACTCGTGGCGCGCGGTGCCAGTGTGACCCGAGAAAGCACGGCTGGCCTCACGCCGTTGTACGCGGTGCTCAATACCCAGTGGGCGCCGCGCTCGCGATATCCGCAGCCGCAGTCGGTGCAGACACAGCGCACCACACATCTCGAACTGATGAGCGCCATGATCGCTCGCGGCGCTGATGTGAACGTGCGTCTGAAAAAGAATCTCTGGTTCTTTGCGTTCAACAACTGCGGGAACTCGAACTGCGGTCTCGAAATGCTCGACGGCACCACGGCATTCTGGCGCGCCTCGTATTCGGTCGATGTTGACGCGATGCGCCTGCTCAAAAAGGCGGGTGCCGATGACACCATGCCCTCGTTCCGTCCGCCGCAGCCCGCCCGCCGCCGTCCCGGTGGAGCCGATGGTGCCGGCGGCCCCGCGCCACTGCCGCCGGTAAATGCGCAGATCGACTCCGCCGCGAAGGCCGCCGTGCCGGGCATCGGCGTCTCTCCGGTGCACGCGGCCGCCGGCGTAGGCTACGGCAACGGCTTTGCCGGAAACTCGCACCGTCACGCGCCCGATGGATGGATGCCCGCGATGAAATATCTCGTGGAGGAGCTGCACCACGACGTGAACAGGCGCGATCTCTCCGGCTACACCCCGTTGCACCACGCGGCTGCACGCGGCGACAACGTGATGATCGAGTATCTGGTGAGCAAGGGGGCCGACGTGCGCGCCGTGGCGCGCAACGGACGCACCACGGTGGATATGGCGAACGGCCCCGTGCAGCGCCTCCGACCGTTTCCTGAAACCATTCAGCTGCTCGAGAAACTTGGCGCCACGAACAGCCATCGCTGCGTGAGCTGCTAACCCGCATCACGGTTGGCGCGTGTGTTTACTTGCCGACGGACCCGAGCAGCAGCTTGAGGTGTTCGTCGGCTTGCTGTAGCCCGCCTTCGCCATCGCCATAGCCTACGCGGCCGTCGGCGTTCGCGTCGTAGCCCGCCGTGAGTTGCTCCGCCAGCGACGCGATCTGTGCCACCAACGGGGCCGCCACGGCCGCAGTGGTCGCTTGGCGCACTTGGGTGGCCAGCCCCACCATCTGCTCCGCCCGCAACGCGGCGCTGCGTGCGGCGGTGGCGATGTGCCCCGCGTGGGCCTTCACCCCGGTGCCGGCCCCGTCCGCTTTGGCGGCCAGCTCGATATGGGACACGACGCCAGCGATCGCTCGGGTGGCGCCATAACCCTTACCCGGCCCCTTGGCCTCGAGCGTAGGGTTGAGCGCGTGCAGCACGTGGCCCGTGTGCAGCTGCATGGCCTGCAGGTTGTCGGGTGTCCGCGCCGCGAATCCTGCGTGTTGGAGCGCCGTGCGTGCTTCGGCCAGCGCTGTGGGCAGCAGCCCCGCCTTGTCGGGGGTGTCACCAAAGCTCACGGCCACGTGACCCACGTGCACACCGGCTGGGCCATCGGGCAGCGTGATGGCGGCTGCGGACGGCGCAGCGGTGGTGGTTGGTGCCTCCGGGGCCGACGGGGCCGGAGGCACCGGAACCGCCCCCGGCAGTGGTGCCCCCTGCAACCTGGCCACCAGTTGGTCGAACTGCGCGCGCGATGCCGCGTTGGTGCTGACAACGAACCGTCGCCGTTCGAACTCCTCCAGGGTGAGCCCGCGCTTGCTCAGCAGCGCGCTGATCTGCGCCCGCGTGGCCTCGCGCACCGATTGCTGCGCCTCAGCGGTCTTGTTGCGCACCTTGGCCAGCTGCGCACCGCTCGAGTCCATCACCGCCGCGAGCGCCACATGCGTCTCGGCCAAGGCCGTCAACTCCGCGTCGGAGAGGCCGGCTGGCTGCGCCGTTGCGGCCGACGCGCGGGCCGGCGGTGCGGCGGCCTGCGCGTGCAGCGGACCGGCAGCGGGGGCGAGCAGCAGCAACGACGCAGCGAACGCGGCGACCCGTGGACGCGCGCAGGAAAGCAGGGGCAGTGGCGACATGACGGTCAGGAGAGAGAGACCGAACGCAGGGCGGTGGGTGTATATCGCCGTACAGTGGCTCAACGGTCCCCGATACGCAAATCCTTTGGCCCGTCAGGGCTGGCGCGTACGCGCCGCGTGCCGCAACATCACGTATCCCCGCCGTCTTCCCTCCCGTTGGAGACTCCCCGATGGTTCTGTCCCGCTTCCTGCGCGATCCGGTCGCCCGTCCTCTCGTTGGTGCGCTCGCTGTGCTCACACTCACCGTGGGTGGCACGCGCGCTGCACAGGCGCAAGGTGCGCCGGCCGTAGCCAGCATGGGCGGTGGTAATTGCACCGCCAATCCGTACAACTGCCCGGACGCCCCGAATCCATTGCCCGCTGCGAGCACCGTGTGGCTGGAAGAGATGACGTGGATGGATGTGCGCGATGCGATAAAAGCGGGGAAGACCACCGTCATTTTGACAACCGGCGGTGTGGAGCCGAACGGTCCGTGGCTCGCGTTGGGCAAGCACAACTACGTGCTGCACACGAACTGCGAAGCGATCGCCCGAAAAATGGGTAATGCACTCTGCGCACCCACGGTAAAATTCGTACCCGAAGGATCGATTGAGCCGGCCACTGGCCACATGACCTCCCCGGGCACGATCAGTGTGCGTGAGTCCACGTTCCGCAGCGTATTAACCGACGTTATTCACAGTCTCAAGATGCACGGATTTACGCAGCTGTTTCTGATTGGCGACAGCGGCGGCAATCAAGGTGGTCAGCGCGCCGTTGCCGACTCGCTCAATAAACTCTGGGGCGGTGCACCGCTGGTGGCGCACATTCAGGAGTACTACGACTACGCCAAAGTGGCCGAGCATATGAAGACGCGCGGTATTGTGGATGGAGCGGCCGATGGTCTGCACGATGATGCGGTCATTTCACTCAACATGTTCATCGACGATCCGCGCTCCATTCGCTACGACGAGCGCGTGAAGGCCGGCAAGGCCACCATCAACGGCGTGAACCTCGCCGATCGCCAGAAGAACACGGCACTCGCGAAGGAAATCGTGGCGTTCCGCACGCAGGTGACCATGGAGGCGATCAACAAGGCGATTGCGAACAAAGGTACGCTGCCAGCGCCGCCGCGTCCGGCACGGTAACGTGGCGTTGAGGTCATGGTGATGTTGCTGGAATATCTTGCTCGCGTGGGGATGACGGCGCGCGTGATGGCCGGTGTCGGCACCATGGCGATTCTGGCCGCGTGCGCCGGTGATCGGCCCGCGGAGCAGGCGGCAGATACCACGTCCGGCGCTGCGGCCATTGGATCAAGCCTTCCGCCGTTGCCGCAAGTGTCGCAGGCGGAGCTCGAGACCGATCGGCAGTTGGCACCCGATCTCCGCGCCGAAGCGCGTGGCGATTCGGTGCGCCTCACCGTGACGGCGTCGGCCGGGGCACAGATCAACGCGTTGCTACCGCCAGTGCTCGAGCTGACGGGTGGGAATCGCTACACGTTGTCAGGCACGGCGGTCACCGTCGATAGTGCGTATTTCGTAGGCGATGTAAGCGTGACGCTTGCGCGCGATGCCTTTCCGGTCGTGGGCACGCTGCGTAC
>JBBQUH010000045.1:0-31314 GCA_038212625.1 Gemmatimonadales bacterium
GCGGTTTCGATCGCGGTCTTGAGCGATTGCAGACTCTCGGCATCGAACACCTTGAGCCGATCCTTGATGGCGGTGCTGCTGATACCGGCCGTGCGTGGGAGGTACACCACCTGACACACGTCGCGCAGCTCATCGAAGTGCCCCTCCCAGTCGCCGCCCATGCCAAAGACGTCGATGCCCAGGCGCACGACGTCCTCACGCTTCTGGCCCCACGTGTCTTCCGGGATCACGGCATCCACGAAACGGCAGGCGGCAACCAGCGCCGCACGATCGGCGTAGGGCACGAGCGACGTCTTGCCCTTGAGCGCATTGAACTCATCGGTCGACACTGCCACGGTGAGATGATCACCGAGCACGCGGAGCCGTTCGAGCAGCCGGAGGTGCCCGATGTGAAAGAGATCGAAGGTGCCGTAGGTGAGCACACGCACCGGGCGACGATTCGCGCTTTGAGGGAAGACGTCCAAAGTGGCGGTCACGTCGCGGGCTACGTCGGGTGTGTGTGAAGCGGAAGTGGTTGGCATGGGCGTGAGTAATGTCGTGGGACGCCACCGAGCAATGCAGCTTACGTGCCAGCCTCTAAATCCTTTGTATGTATTGCCTTAGAAATTCTTACAACGAGTGCCTCTGGGAACATCTGCCTGAGCGCGGCAGATCCTGCCGCCCGAAACGCGTCCAATCATCCCTCCTGGAATTTCGCGGGGTGTCACGCCCACGATGACGGCAAAAGCTGCCGCTTGTGGCGGAACTGCCGCTGCCCGGACGCAGGGAGACAACCGTAAGTTGTTGTAATGAAATAGGTTACCATTGGCATAAAAAATGCTGTATGACGAACTGTCTCGTATCCGCTCGCAGACTGTCCCGTTTTTCTCCTCTTCCCGTTCGTTCACGAATGGTGACGGCTTCTTGGACATGGCTTCATTCCAACCTGAGATCGACCGTCGGCGCATCATGGTCACCGGCGGCGCCGGCTTCATCGGCTCTGCGCTCGTACGACGTCTGGTCGGGAACGGGCGCCATCAGGTGACCACCGTGGACAAGCTGACGTACGCGGGTAATCTGGAATCGCTCCCCGGGGTGTTGGACCATGCGGATCATCGGTTTGAACGGGCCGACATTGCCGACAGCGACGTGATGAGGCGCCTCTTTGCTGAAGTCCAGCCGAATGTGGTGTACCATTTGGCCGCCGAATCGCACGTCGATCGGTCGATCGACGGCCCGCAGGCATTCATTGAAACGAACGTGGTCGGGACGTTCGTCCTCCTCGCGGAAGCATTGCGGTACTGGCAGGGACTGACGGGGACGGCGCGCGAGCACTTCCGGTTCGTCCATGTCTCCACAGACGAGGTCTTCGGCTCCCTCGGTGAGCAAGGGTTCTTCACCGAGCAGTCCCCGTATGACCCCAGCTCTCCGTACTCCGCTACGAAGGCCGCCTCGGATCACCTCGTGCGTGCCTGGCACCGCACGTATGGCCTACCAGTGGTCATCACCAACTGCTCGAATAACTACGGCCCGTATCAGTTTCCCGAGAAGCTCATTCCGCATCTGACAGTCCGCGCGTTGGCCGGCGACTCGCTCCCAGTGTACGGCGTCGGTGCCAATATCCGCGACTGGCTATTCGTCGATGATCATGCGTCGGCGCTTGAGGCCGTCGCGTTGCACGGGCGGACTGGCGATACGTATTTAATCAGTGGGCGGAGTGAATGGCGTAACATCGATCTGGTCCGCGAACTCTGCCGCATCCTCGACGAGGAGCAGCCGAGGTCGGATGGTGTCTCGTATACCGCGCAGATTGTCTTCGCGACGGACCGCCCCGGCCACGATTTCCGCTACGCCATCGATGCCAGCAAGCTGGAATCGGAGCTAGGTTGGCAGCCGGCGTACACGATGGCGACCGGATTGCGAGAAACCGTGCGCTGGTACCTCACCAACCGTTCGTGGTGGCAGCGCATCCTGTCCGGAGCTTATCGCGCCGAGCGTCTCGGGCTCTTGGAGACCGTTGCATGAAAGGGATTATTCTTGCCGGCGGATCTGGCACGCGCTTGTACCCCCTCACGAAAGTGATGAGTAAGCAGTTGCTGTCCGTGTACGATAAACCCATGGTGTACTACCCGCTGAGCACCTTGATGCTTGCGGGGATCCGGGAGGTTCTGATCATCTCTACCCCCAGCGACCTGCCGCGCTTCCGCGAGCTGTTGGGAGACGGCAGTCAGTGGGGCATGTCGCTGCAATATGCGGAGCAGGCCACACCCGACGGTTTGGCACTAGCGTTTGTGATCGGCGCGGACTTTATCGGCCAAGAACCGGTTTGCCTTGTGCTGGGAGACAATATTTTTTACGGTACGGGATTAGGAGTACGTTTGCGGAACGCCGCCGCACGGAAAGACGGTGCGACCATTTTCGGCTATTACGTGCGCGACCCGCGGGCTTACGGCGTAGTAGAGTTCGATGATGCTGGTCGCGTGCTCTCGCTAGAGGAGAAGCCCAGTGCGCCGCGTTCCAATTATGCGGTGGTTGGGCTCTACTTCTACGACCGACACGTGGTGGACATCGCGAAGTCGCTCGCACCGAATGCGCGGGGCGAGTACGAAATTACCGATCTGAATGCGGAATATCTTCGTCGTGGGTCACTCACCGTAGAGACGCTGGGTCGAGGTACCGCGTGGCTTGATACCGGGACGCACGAAACGTTGCTACAAGCGTCCTCGTTCATACAAACTATCGAGGAGCGTCAAGGACTGAAGATTTCCTGTCCGGAGGAGATCGCCTTTCGTCAGGGGTGGGTGGACAAGGTGCAGCTTGCGGACCTCGCAGCCGCGAACGGAAAGTCGTCCTATGGTCGCTACCTGTTGGATCTGCTCAATGATCGGGGAGCTCAGTTCGGTGGCTGATTCGATTACGGGCATCATTCTCCGCCTCTCACCAACCACAGCGGTCGGCGGTACCACCTGTCGTGGCACTTTACTCGCGGCGCCTGGAGCGCACCAACACGTGCATACATGAAACGGGCTCCAGTCTTCAGTCGTGCGTCCACCAGCTCACGGAGTGGCGCCTCCGATCGCGTGTCACAAGACGCCAAAGCGCACGGGAAACACTGTCGCGCCCTCCACGAGCGTGGTGTCGCGCTCATCAAGCAGGACAAATCGGCTGACGCTATTCCAGTGCTCGCGCAGGCACTCGAGCTAGCGCCAGACGACTACAGCCTCCGGCAGAATCTGGCGCGGGCGTACTACAACATCGGCAACATGGGCGAGGCGCTCCGCGAGTACAACGAAATCGCCACACGGTTCCCGCAGCGTGGTGACGCTCACAGTAATCTCGCGGGCGTCCTCTCGGCGATGGGCCATCAGGAGCTGGCCTTCAAGGCTATTGACCGCTCGCTCGCACTTGATCCCGGCAATACGCTGGCGATGAACAACCTTGCCGAAATTCTCAAGAATCTGGGCGACTGGGTGGGCGCGCGTGATGTGTATGCCGCGGCGCTGACCGTTACACCCGAGTCGCATAAACTACGGATGCAGTATGGCATGACCATGGTCGCGCTTGGTCAGTGGCGGGAAGGGTGGGCGGAGCTGGAGCACCGAGAGTTTGTCGAGGGGGTCAAGATCCACACCGACAAGGTGGCCGCTCCGCGCTGGGATGGCCGTCCCGCGATCGATGGCAAGACCGTGCTCATCATGCACGAGCAGGGGTTGGGCGACTCACTGATGTGCGTGCGGTTTGCACGCGATCTTGCGGCGCGCGGCGCCCAGGTCCACGTGCGCTGCCCGCCGCCGCTGGTCGGACTACTCAGCCAGGCGCATGGCGTAACGACCTGCACGTCGATGGGTACGGCACTGCCGCGGCATGATTTCTATGTGCCGCTGATGTCGCTTCCGGCCTGTATGCAGATTGAGCCATCATCCCTCGATGGTGAGCCATACTTGGTACCACCTGGGGAATGTCCGGCGCACATTGCCGCGCTGCTGCCCGACGATGGCATCCCGACGGTGGCGCTGAGTTGGCAGGGGAATCCCAAACACTCGAATGACCGGCGACGATCGATCAGCGGTGCGCTGCTCGCCCCTCTGCTTGACCTGCCCAACGTGCGTTTCGTCGCCATGCAGAAGATCCCCACGATACAGGAGCTGCTCCCCCTAGCGTTGCAGCAGCGGATGGTCGATCTTGGCAGCGCGTGTGCGAACTTTGTCGAATCTGCGCATGCAATGCGACGGGTGGATCTCGTCGTCACGGTCGACACGGCCGTTGCGCACTTGGCTGGGGCAACGGGGGCACCCACGCTGCTCTGTTTACCTTTTACGCCAGACTACCGCTGGGAGCTACACAGCTCCACGACGCCGTGGTATCGGAATATGACTGTCCTACGGCAGCCAGAAGCCTTCGCGTGGGAGGCGGTTCTCGAACAGGTCCGCTCGCGGGTCGCCATGTTGCGGTGAGGTACCGGTCCGACACGTCCGAGGGGCCCACGGTCGGCGCGCGGAGCCACCCAATCGACGCGGGCCTCCGCGAACCGGGGGGGGCGTCACGCGCGCCACGCCCACCCGGTGGCCAGCTCAGCGAAGGGTTCGGCGACAAACACGCGCCGCCGCTCACGAGCCCAGCACCCACGGCGTATACTTGACGTCCCCGAAGAAATCTCCTATCCCGACCTGATGTCTACTCTCGCGGTGATTCCCGCCCGTGCTGGATCCAAGGGTATCGTGCGTAAGAATCTTCGCGATTTTGGCGGTCGGCCGTTGGTGTGGCATGCCGTCACGTGTGCATTGGCCTGTCCGGGGATAGACCGCGTGATCGTCAGCACCGACGATCCCGAGATCGCGGACGTGGCGCAGGAGGCCGGCGCCGAGGTTCCATTTCTCCGTCCAGCGGAGCTGGCGCTCGACGAGACGCCGGGCATCGCTCCCATCTTGCATGCCCTTGAAACGCTTGGCCCGGTGCAGGAGGTCGTGGTGCTGCAACCCACGTCGCCACTCAGAACCGCGGCCGATGTCACGGGGACGATGGCGCTGCGAAGACGGCAGGGTGCTCCGGCCGCGATTTCCGTATGCGATGCGCCGTGCCATCCGGCCTGGATGTACTCCCGTAATTCGAACGGCCTCCTCGTGCCCGTTCTCGACGGACCGCAAGTCACACGCCGACAGGATCTCCCGCCCGTCGTCGTTCCGAACGGGGCGGTGTACGTGGCGGATGCCGCGTGGCTGCTGCGCACCGGCTCCTTCGTTTCGCCGGAAACGGTCGGATTCGTCATGCCAGCGGAACGCTCGGTGGACCTCGACGACGAACACGATTGGAAGTTCGCGGAGCTGCTGCTCTCGGAGAGGATTGCATCATGACCTCCTCTCCCCGGTCGGTGGTGATCATTGCGGAAGCCGGCGTGAATCACAACGGCGACATCCAGCGCGCCCTCGCCCTTGTGGACGCTGCCGCAGACGCCCGCGCGGATTTCGTGAAGTTCCAGACGTTCCGTGCCACTCGGCTCGTGACGGCCGATGCGGCGAAGGCCGCCTATCAGATTGCGGCGACGGGCGCGGCTGAATCGCAGCGGGACATGCTGACTCGCCTGGAGCTATCAGACGCCGATCATGAAACGCTGTTCGCGCGTTGCGCCGCACGCGGCATCGGGTTCCTCTCCACCGGGTTCGACGAAGAGAGCATCGATCTCCTGGTCTCCCTTGGTGTGCCGTATCTGAAGGTGCCGTCGGGAGAGATCACGAACCTTCCTTACCTCCGTCACATCGCCGCGAAGCAGCTGCCCGTATTGCTCAGCAGTGGCATGGCAACGCTCGGGGACATCGAGGCCGCCCTCGGCGTGCTGATCTCCGGAGGCATCGCGAAGGACGCCATTACCGTGCTGCATTGTACGTCGCAATACCCGGCCCCACTCACCGAGGTCAACCTACGCGCCATGTCGACCATTCGTGACGCGTTTCAGGTGAACGTGGGCTATTCGGACCACACCTTGGGGATCGAGGTGTCCCTGGCCGCGACGGCGCTGGGCGCCACCGTCATCGAGAAGCACTTCACACTTGATCGCACGCTGCCCGGGCCCGATCATGCCGCCAGCCTGGAGCCGGGTGAGCTCGCGTCGATGGTGTCAGGCATACGCGCGGTGACAACGGCGTTGGGGAATGGCATCAAGGCCCCGACCGAGTCGGAGCAGCACACCCGCATGCTCGCCCGACGGTCGATCGTTGCAGCACGAGCGATTCGCGCCGGCGAGATCCTCTCCGCGGAAAACCTTACCGCGAAACGGCCGGCGACCGGTGTTTCTCCCATGCAGTGGGACGACGTGATCGGACGCGCCGCCCGACGTGACTACGCGACCGACGAAATGATCGAACCATGAAAGGCACGATCTGTGTCATCACGGGAAGTCGCGCTGAATACGGGCTCTTGCGACCACTCCTCCTGCGTCTGCAGGCAGATCCCGAAATCGCCTTGGAAATCCTTGTCACCGGCATGCATCTCGCGCCGGAGTTCGGTGGCACCTATCGGGAAATCGAAGCGGATGGACTGCACATCGGGGAGCGGGTCGAGACGCTGCTCTCGAGCGATACGCCGGTCGGGGTGTCCAAGGCCATTGGCCTCGGCGTGATCGGCATCGCCGATGCACTGGCGCGGCGTGGCCCGGACATGGTCGTGCTGCTCGGCGACCGGTTCGAAATCTTCGCGGCCGCACAGGCGGCCATGATCGCACAGATACCGATTGCACATATCGGTGGCGGCGACATCGGGGCGGGCACGTACGACAACGTGATCCGACACTGTCTCACCAAAATGGCGTCGTTGCACTTCGTGACACACGAAGCGGCACGAACGCGGGTGTTGCAGCTTGGAGAACGCCCCGAGCACGTGATCGACGCCGGTTCGCTGAGCGTCGACAACATCAACACCGTCCCCCTCCTCACGCGGGAGGCACTGTCCGCCCGTCTCGACTGGTCAGTGTCGGACGGTGATCTGCTCGCCGTCACGTATCATCCGCTGACCATTCAGCAGGCGGATGGCATGGCCGAATTGAACGCGTTGCTGACCGCCCTCGACCGCTATGCCGAAACATCGGCGGTGCGGATCGTCTTTACGATGGCGAATGCAGACAACGGGGGACGGGGAGTCAACGCGGCGCTGACCTCGTACGTGTCCAGTCGTCCGCACACCCACCTCGTCCCCTCGCTCGGACAGCAGGGATACCTCAGTCTGGTGCATTACGCCGCCATGGTCGTCGGCAATTCGTCCAGCGGCATCTACGAGGCGGCCTATCTGGGCACACCGACGGTCGACATCGGCTCCCGCCAGAGCGGGCGCATGGCGCCCGCCTCGGTGGTGCGCAGCGCAGCGCAGCCCGACGCCATTCTCGCCGCGATGAACGCCGCTCGCGAGATCGATATGCAGGCCGTCGACATGATCTATGGCGACGGGCATGCCGCAGGTGTGATCCATGAGGCACTGCGCCGTCATCTTGGAGGACGAGAGCTCATCGAAAAAACGTTCGTGGACAGGATCGAGGCCACATGATCGTTTCTCCGCAGCAATGGGATGATGTGCGACAGAAGTTGGAATCGCTCTTCGACGCGTCCTTCGGCAAACCGCTCGCGGCGAGCTACCTCGACTGGCGGTACCGTGGATTCGGGTCACCGCAGCTGTGTTTTGCCGTGGAGGATGCCGGAAGCACCCTCGCCGCCAGCTACTCCATTGCGCCCGTCACCTTGACCCGCGCCGGTGAGCGTATTCTCACGGGTCTCTCCATGACGACGATGACGCATCCGGACCACCGTGGACGCGGACATTTCCCGCGCCTGGCCAACGAGCTGTACGCGGCCGCTGCGCACGCCGGTCTCCGAGCCGTCTGGGGATTTCCCAATGCCAACAGTCATCTGCCGTTCGTCGAGAAGCTCGGGTGGGAAGACATCCGACAGATTCCGACACTGACCCTGTCCGTCGAACGGGCGATGCTTACCGGTGGCACGTCGGAGATCGTGCGGGATGATGAGTTCTCACTCGCGTATCTCGAGGGGGTGGCGACGGGTGACATCGTCAGCGTCGAGCGGACGCGGGATTACCTCAGGTGGCGATATGCGCAGCATCCCACCAATCGCTATCGGGTCTATTCCGCAGCCACTGGGGGCGCCGTGAGCTCGTACATCGTCGTGAAGGCGTACGGGGACGGCCTCGACTTGGTCGACATCCAGTGCGCATCGCCTGATGAGACCAGAGCGTTGCTCGCCGCGGTCCTGCGGGATGCCACGACCGAAGGATGCCATCGCCTATACTGCTGGTCCCCATCGCACCATTGGCTGCACCGGACGCTCGAACGGGCGGGCTTCACCACTGATGCGCCGGTCACCTATCTGGCGGCCCGCTCGCTCGTGGCCGGCGAACCCTGGAGTGATTGGCTCGATCAGCGAACGTGGTACCCGCAGATGGGCGATTCCGATGTCTACTGAGCGAACCGTGCGAGTTCCGATGAGGGATCAATGGGTATTCTGGTCGTAGCGCCACACCCCGATGACGAGCTGCTTGGCTGCGGCGGGATGCTGCTGCGCCATCGGGCCGAGCACCCGTCGGAGGAACGGCATTGGGTGATCGTCACGGACATGACCGCGGGCACGTACCCGGTGGAACGGATTGCCAAGCGGGAGCAGGAGATCGCGGCGATCGCTTCGGCGATCGGCTTCACCGCCGTGCACCGGCTGGGGTTTCCCCCCGCGCAGCTGGAAAGCGTGGGGACAGGGGCCATCACCCAGCAGCTGTCCGACGTGGTGCGCACGGTGAAACCGCATACGGTACTCGCACCGTTCCGTCATGACGTGCATACGGATCACCGCCTTGTGTTCGATGCGACGGTCGGCGCCACCAAACAGTTCCGCGCGTCCAGTGTGCGACGCGTGCTCGCCTATGAGACCGTATCCGAGACGGACTTCGCGCTCGATCCAGGTGGTGCCGCCTTCCGTCCGAACCTGTTCATCGACATCTCGGCGCACCTCGAACGGAAGCTCGAGCTGCTGCGCGTGTACGAGGGTGAGATTCTCGACTTTCCGTTCCCACGGAGTGAACGCGCTGTGGCGGCGCTGGCGGCGTTGCGCGGGGTTGCGGCGGGCGTCCACGCCGCTGAAGCCTTCATGTTGCTGAAGGCCATCGAATGAGGAGCGTGGAGGCCGAGTACACCCCTATGCCCGTCCTCCTGATCGGTGGTGGAGAGCACGCGCTCGTGGTGGGCGAGGCTGTGCAGCTGCAGCCGCACGCCTTCACGCTGCTCGGCATCATCGATCCGACTGAGCCACGAGAAACCGCGCGAACCCTTGGTGTGCCGTGGCTCGGTGATGATGCGTCCGCCGCCCAGTTCCGCAAGGTACGACTGGTGCTCGGTATCGGACCCAACGGGAGTTCGGTTGCTCGTCGGCGCGCCGTGGTGGAGAAGTATCCGGATCGTCAATGGGTCTCGGTGCTCCACCCGCACGCGTACGTGTCACGGTCGGCCGTCATCGGCGATGGGGTGGTGGTGCTTCCCGGTGCCGTCGTGCATGCGCGTGCCAACATCGGCGCGTGGGCCATCGTCAATAGCGGTGCGGTCGTCGAGCACGACTGCGACGTAGGACTCCATGCGGTGCTATCGCCGGGTGTGGTTCTGGGCGGCGGTGTTCGCGTGGGCACCGACTGCTTTCTGGGGCTCGGTGCGGTCGTGCGCGATCACGTGAGCATCGGACACCACGCCATTATTGGCATGGGCAGCGTGGTCCTGCGCGAGGTGCCCGCCGGTGCCACCTTTGCCGGACTTCCGGCACGCGCGCTCTCCCGTTCCCGATCATGACCCAATCGCTCGATCATCTCATCGTATCGCTACAGGCAACGCTCGCCGATGCCATGCGCGCCATCGATCGAAGCGCCGCCACCGTCATCCTGGTGGCCGGGCCCGATCAGCGTATTCAGGGGCTCATCACCGACGGTGACATCCGACGTGCGCTGCTCGCTGGACGAGTGCTGAGCGAGGCGTGCCTCGCCGATGTGATGACCCGGACGTTTCACCGGGTGCCGCCGGGACTCGGCCGACCGGAAATTCTCGACCGCATGCGGGCGTTCGGCGTTCAGCAGCTCCCCGAGCTCGATGAGCAGGAGCGTCTGGTGGGGCTGCACCTGCTGCATCGCGTCGTCCGTCCCGACATCGTGCCGAATACGGCCGTCATTCTCGCGGGCGGATTGGGCATGCGACTGCGTCCGCTGACGGAACAGGTCCCCAAGCCGATGCTGCAGGTGGCGGGGCGTCCGATTCTCGAGCGTCTCGTGCTGCATCTGGTAGGCGCCGGCATCCGTCACCTGTATCTCGCCATCAGCTATCTGGGCGACGTCATCGAGCAGCATTTCGGCGATGGGGGTACGTTCGGGTGCAAGATCGAGTACCTGCGAGAGACGGAGCCGTTGGGCACCGGCGGCGCGCTTGGCCTCTTACCCACGGTCCCCTCTCATCCGCTCCTCGTCCTGAATGGCGATCTGGTCACGCAGTTCGACGTGACGCGATTTCTCCAATTTCACGAAGCGAGTGGGAGCGGTCTCACCATTGCCACGCGGCCCCATGCCGTCCAAGTGCCATTCGGTGTGCTGACCCTCGACGGGAACCACGTGATGGGCATGGTCGAGAAACCGTCGCTGTCCTTCGTGGTGAACGCCGGGATCTATGCGATTTCGCCGTCAGTCCTGGACCTCATACCGCGCAATGAACCTTTCATGATGCCACAACTCGCAGAGCGCTGCATCGAACGCGGAACGACCGTTGGTGCGTTTGCCATCGAGGAGGAGTGGGCGGACATCGGCCGACCCGACGAGCTGTCGCGCGCGAGGACCGGTTCATGACATGGCAAGGAGTCCGCGTACTCGTGACGGGCGCTGACGGGTTCATCGGGAGCCATCTCACCGAAGCACTCGTGGCGCAGGGGGCGACGGTGCGCGCGTTCTGTCTCTACAACTCGAACGGTTCACTCGGATGGCTGGACCAGTCCGAGCCACATGTGCGAGCGGCCTTCGAACCGGTGCTCGGTGACATCCGGGATGCCGCATTCGTCGAGCGGAGTTGCCGGGACATCGATATCGTGTTCCATCTCGCCGCGCTGATTGCGATTCCGTACAGTTATGTCGCACCGGAATCTTTCATCGACACGAATATTCGTGGCACGATGCATGTGCTCGAGGCGGCGAGACGGACGGGCGTTCGTCGGGTTGTCGCGACGAGCACCAGCGAGGTGTACGGCACTCCAGATCACATCCCGATCGTCGAGACGCATCCACTCAAGGGGCAGTCTCCGTACAGCGCAACCAAGATTGCCGCTGACAAACTGTGCGAAGCCTATCATCGGTCCTTCGACGTCCCGGTTGCTGTCCTGCGACCCTTCAACACCTATGGACCCCGTCAGTCTGCGCGTGCGGTCATTCCCACCATCCTGTCGCAGCTCCTCGCCGGGCGCACCTCTATTGCCCTGGGCAACATCGAGACTCGTCGCGACATGACCTACGTGTCTGATACGGTGTCAGGCTTTCTCGCGATGGGGATGGCGGCCGGTGTCGAGGGCGACACGATTCAACTCGGGACCGGACGAAGCGAGAGCATTCGCGACATCTTCACCGCGGCGTGCCGCGTGCTGAATGTGGAGGCGGACATCGAGGTGAAGGATGAGCGTTTGCGTCCCATGTCGAGCGAGGTGGAGGTGCTGCTGTCCGACCCGTCCCGCGCACGCGACCGGCTTGGGTGGTCATCCACCTGCTCACTCGAGGAGGGGCTGCTGCAAACGGCGGAGTGGATGCGCAGTAACCGCCATCGCTTCAGACCGGACGAGTATGCCGTCTGATCCCCGTGAGGCCGAGGCACTAATGAGCCGTAGCATTCCGCTGGCCGTACCGAACATCTCCGGACGTGAGTGGGAGTACGTCAAGGAGTGTTTGGACACCGGCTGGGTCTCGTCGGTCGGCAGCTTCGTGGACCGTTTCGAGCAGGAACTCGCTCGTGCGGTCGGGGCGCAGTATGCGGTTGCCACCACCAGTGGCACGGCGGCGTTACACGTCGCCTTACAGCTCGCGGGCGTTGAAGCGAACGATGAGGTGATCGTGCCGGCGCTCACCTTCATCGCGCCGGCCAATGCGGTGCGCTACTGCGGCGCATGGCCCGTCTTTCTCGATGTGACCAACGATACGTGGCAGCTCGACCCACACGCGGTTGCCGCGTTTCTGCGTGAGGAGTGCGAGCCCATGCCTGGCGGGATGCGCAACAGGCGAACCGGTCGTCGCGTGCGCGCCATTCTCCCGGTGCATCTCCTCGGACATCCGGTCGACCTCGATCGCCTACGCGAGTCGGCGGTCGCCCATGATCTTCGTATCGTCGAAGACGGAACGGAGGCGCTGGGTGCGCGGTACCGCGACCAGCCGATCGGGTCTGGCCCCTCAACCGTGTGCTTCAGCTTCAACGGCAACAAGCTGCTAACCACGGGAGGCGGCGGCATGCTCTGCACCAACGATGCAGAGCTGGCGCGCCGTGCCCGCTACCTCACCACGCAGGCCAAAGACGACCCCCTCGAGTTCGTCCATGGGGCGGTCGGCTACAACTACCGTCTGACGAACGTGCAGGCGGCCATCGGCTGTGCACAACTCGAACGGCTCGACGAGTTCCTGGCGGCCAAGCGCACGATCGCCAACGGCTACCGAGACGGCTTTGCCGACATCCCCGGCATTCACCTGCAGGCCGAGTCGCCGTGGGCGCACTCGTCGTGGTGGCTCCCCACTGCGCGCTTCGCACCGGAGCTCCTCCCGGATGGGCCAAAGCCATACATCGCCCGGCTGCAGGAGCACGGCATTCAGGCACGGCCGCTCTGGCAGCCATTGAACCACAGTCCTGCCCACCGGAACAGTTTGTCACCGCCGTGCCCGACTGCCGAGCGTATCCAGCACGAGGCACTCAGCCTGCCATGCTCCACGTCGCTCGCTCCAGCCGATCAACAGGTCGTCATCGATGCCATACGACAGATCTGCCGGCGATAGTCTTGCCCCTCGATGGCCGCGCCGTCACTCCATCCAGGGAAAAATGCGCGACCGGTCGATGACTCCGCACTCGACGAGCAGTTGCACAATCTCCTCGAGCGTGTTCGGATCGATCCCAAGGGGATGTCCGAAAATGAACTTGACGGCCTGAGGGTCGAGATTGAGGTAGCTGGTGCTCAACACCCCGCACACACTCGGCGGGATCAGCCCGGCCATCTGCAGCACTTCGAGCGGCATACGCGCCGGGATGTGGATGACGTCGTCGCCGAGTGCCCGCATGACCTCCCGTTCGAGGGTCGGGTTCGCTGGGTGCCCCTTGAATGCAAAGGGGACACCGGTGGGAAACACCCCACGCTCGCGCAGGCGCTGGATGGTCGCGATCTGCAGGTCGGCGTATCTCCGGTTCTCACCGGGCTGCGTGACGCCCGTGCCGAGATACAGGAAAGCCTCCGACGCGGCGCAGAGCGACCGCAATTGTTCCTGGAGTGGAGCGGTGAGGCCGAAAAAGTGCAGGTACCGATTCCACTGCGCGTCCGAAAGATCGCGTCGATGGGCGAAATCCATCGTCTTGTGGGCGCGACCGAACTGCGTAACGACCGGATGTGGTGCGACATGGTCGAAGAGACGTCCGAGCTGCATGCCCACGTACTGGGTGCGAAGCACGCGGTGCCATGCGTAGCCCATCCAGCGCGTCGCCGGCGTCTTGTCGCCGTCGAAGAGTCGCCGAATGAGACCGAGGGCCGCGAGTTCGAGGTCGGCGCCGAAACCCGGGTGGCGCAGCATGGCGTCGCGCTCCATGAGGCTCCAGATCCCGTCATCGTAGAGGACGAGCGAAATGTCCTGGGGTCGTGTCAGACCGCGATTGAACAGGTGATGCAATACGGGGAACACGCCCTCGAAGGTCCATCGCAGATTCGAATGGAGCTCGATGTGTTGCGGCTTCATCTGGGTGACCAGATTCGCGACAAGCTCGACGAGTTGTGCGCTGACAATGTTGGCTTGCCGAAAATAGATCGTCTGGCTCGCCGCGAGTTCGCTTTCTGCGAGTTCGCAACGCCGCCACGTGATCACCTTGACCACCGACGGGTCGAATTCGCAGCGCACGAAGTCGGCCATCTGGTGGATGACGGAGAGCGACGTCGAATCGATATAGAGCTTGAGCGTAATACCGTCCGAGTTCGGCGCCACGTCGAGCCACGACGGATCGAGACGGTCATCAGCGGCATCGCTGCCCAGCGGCACCGCGCGTGCTGTAGTTGCCGGCAACTGCGCGGCAACGGACAGGCTGAACGACTCGTCGGCGGGCGACGAGGTGTCGAGCGCCGCGATCCCGGACCAGAGCTGTTCCCGTGTCGCGGAGAGGCGCGCCTGTCGTTGCCATACCTCGAGACCGCGCCGGAGTTCGACGCCAGTCTTCGCAATCCTCGCGACGGCGGACGGGACCGCCGGGTCGAGCCCCAGATCACCGTGGTAGGGAAGATGAGTCAGCTCCGGGCGCCACGGTGCACCAGCCAGCAGATCGATTGACGCGTCGGTAGCCGGGATGACTCCCGCAGCGAGCAGTGCAAGCGGCGCTGCGTCCGCGCCGGGCCATACGGCCAGCAGGCTGTCAGCGGCGCGCCTCAGACACGCCGCCGGACTCCCCTCGAAGATCGCGGCTGATACGCCCACTGCCATAAGGCGGTCTGCGAGGCGAGCGGCGGGGGCGAGCGACGGCCGCTCCGTGTCGCCGGACGCAGTGGCCATGGACAGGGGCGCGAGAACCACGACCTCATTGCGCGGCATCGCGGTCGCGGCGTTCGACACATACCGGCAGAGCAGACCGGGTACCGAAATGACCGGCAGGCGGCTCAGACGCCGCACAGGTGCGGACGGGAGCGCGGACACGATCCCGTCGAACGGCTCGGCCTCCAGGTAGGTGAGCAGGGGCGCGTCGCCCAGACGAGTGAGCGAGGGCGTGATATCGCAGAGCAGTCGGCGACCCGGCCAGCCCGCAAGGTTCGTGGGGCGGTGCGCGAGATCGGCATCAACCTGAACGAGCAGCGTCGCGGACTCGTAGCCAGCCGGCAGACGCTCACACAGGCTGGTGATGTCCCACACGCCAAGTTGACACTCGAGCGTGCCGTCCGACGCAAACGGACTCACGACGATCTGCCGATCGGAGAGCGCCGGGAAGAGGTCTTCCTCAGGCCGCGCGCAGGTCACGATGACGAGTGGAGGCTGCGGAACGGAGATCATGACCTGACCGACCCCGTTGGAGGCGCGCAGGTCGAGCAGGCTCGGCACCTTCGTGCCGAGCCATTCGGAGGCCAAGCTGAGAAGGTCGCGCAGCAGTTTCAGATTCCTGACGGCCTCCTGCTTGTCGCGGTATCTGGGCGCGGCGAAAAGCGCCGCCTGATACTTCGCCATCTCGGCGCTCGGGAGTCGGGCAATCTCGAAAAGATCGATCTCCTCGCGTGCCCGGCCCTTGAAGGGCCCGGCCTTACACAGCCAGTTGAACAGGAACCCCAGATGCTCCAGCTGCTGCCGCGCGTCGGACGCGGTTTTCGCGTGGCGCGCAACAAACGACTCGACATACCAAGGGAACTTTCCAAGGCTCTTGGTAACGGGAAGCCAGGTGCTGTTATGCATAGTCCGGGGTGCTGTAGGCAGGCAAAAACGCGGTACGTACACCGAAGCTACGCTCGAGCTTCGCGGAGCGCGCCTAGGTGCTTCAATGTTTGCAAGGAGCCCGTGGCGGTCGGAATGTCAGGCCGACCGAGGCCTCCAACGCCGCCCGTACCAACTGCAGCGTGGCAAGCCACCCGCCCACCGCGTCCTGCCGGAACGTGCGTACACTCCCATACCAACGCGCCGTCGGCGTCTCCGCCGCCCAGCGCCAATCCAGCCCCACCTGCGGCAGCAATAGCCAACAGGGCGTTCCAAGCGCACCCGCCAAGTGCGCCACCGCGCTGTCCACCGTGATCACCAAGTCAAGCGCGCGAAGCGCCACGGCCGTATCCGCAAAGTCCTCCAGATGCGCCGCGTGATCATGCAGCACCACGCCCTTCGGCGGCTTGACGCCGCCCGGACCGATCGGCACGCCCGCCTGAAGGCTCACCCACGTGATCCCGGGCAGTGTCCACAACGGATCGAGCGCCGCGAACCCGCACGAGCGGTGCATGTCATTCACGTGCGTCGGACTGCCGGCCCACACCAGCCCCACACGACGGGCCGGACCACCGGTCCACGTCGCATCGCGCAGGGCCCGGTCCAGTGGCGGCGTGAGATACGGCGTCGCATCACCCATCACCGCCTCGTGGTCATGCAACGACAGCCGATGCGGCACGCCGGTCAGCGGCACATGCACATCGTGCGCGGGCACCGGGTCACCGAAGGCGAATACCGCATCCGCCAGATCCGACGCGCGCAACAGCGCCACCAACGGTGCCGGGCATTGCAGCAGCACACGTGCGCCGCGCGCACGCAGCAGCGGCAGGTAGCGTACAAACTGCAGCGTATCACCAAATCCCTGCTCGGCGTTCACCAACAACACGCGGCCATCCAGCAACTCGCCGTCCCAGCGCGGGGTCACCGCCGTGCGGCGCTGAAGGGCGAGCAACGCGGTGCGCTCACGCCATTCATACTCGGCCCATCCCTCCGCCCACAGACCGCGTGCCAGCAGCGACATCGCAAGATTGAGATGGGCCCCCGCATCGTCGGGCGCCGCAGCAAGCACCACACGCGCTTCCCGCTCGGCCTCTTTGTACTGATCGAGAAAATTGAACGCGGCCACCAGATTCGTACGCGCCGACACGTGACTTGGCAGTAGCTGCAGGCAGCGCTGATAGGCCGAAACCGCCTCCGCCACCCGCCCCGCCGTTTGCAGCGCGCGCCCCAGCCCGTACCACGCGAGGTGATCACTCGCATCGAGTGACGTGGCGCGCTTGAGCGGCGCCACGGCGTCGGCGGCGCGTCCTGCGGCCACCATGGCATTGCCGAGATTGAGCTGAATCGGCGCCGCGCCAGGTAGCGCTTTCGCGAGCGGCTTGAGGAGCGCAATGGCCCCAGCCGCATCGCCCGCTTCCAGCCGCAAGACACCCAAGGCATTTTGGATCCCAACATGTGCCCGGTGTACCGGATATGCGCGCTCCAAAAGCTGCCGCGCATGCGCGGCATCACCTGCACGGGCGGCGCTGAGGGCCGCCTGGTACTGTTCGTCGGCGGGACTGGCGGCTGGCGGCATCAAGACTCGACGCCGCTCAGGCGAGCGGCGCGACGTCCTCGCGCGCCGCGTAGGACGCCAGCGTGATCGGCTGCTTGAGGGAGAACCCCTCGTTACTGCTCACGATCTGCATGGCGCGCCGTTTCACGAGATTGAACACCAACGGCGCTCGGAAGTTGGCGGTCACCACACCGCTTGTGGTACTCGGCAGCGCAAGCATGACCAAGGCGATCACGTCAGTGGCCTCGACAATCTCCAGTCGGTCGCGATCAGACTGACTCAGATCGAACGCGTAGTCCGCATCGGCGACAAACGGATCGCCGAGCACGAAGGTGGGATACGGCTCGGCGACGCCCTGCAACCACCACACGCCTTCCCGGGCGGCCGGCTGCAGCGTGTACTCGGTGCACCCCGGGAATCCCCACAGGGGGCTCGCGAACTGCATCACCAGCGGCTCAGTCGGTGCGTTTTCCATGACAGCAGCGCTCGAAGGCATATTACAGGTAGTTGGCCAGGCTCAGGCCGAGAATTCGTGAGGTCGCGCTCATCGCGGCTTGATAGAGCGTCTGTCGCCCGACCAGCTCCACCATGGCCTTGTCGATTTCTGTATCGCGAAGGTCCGAACGATAGGTCTTCAGATTCAGCTCGATGGTATCGAGATTGACCCGCGATCCTTCCATTTCGTTCACTCGCGCGCCTACGGTGCCAATCAGTGATTGGACCCTGCTGTTCGACGCCAACAGCCGTTCGCCCGCAGCCTGGATCGCCACCGGGTCGTTCGCTTCCAGGGCCGTCGATAAGCTCCGCAACGCCTCGAGGGCGTCGGTATCAAGAAATACCTGCGTCCCATTGTGCGTCGGCGTGATGAACTTGTTGTCGCCAATCTCGAGCGTCGGATTGCCGCTCGGATTGACCGGTAACCCGCCCAGGAGGAGCGCCGAAAAATCGCCAGTAGTGGGTGCGGGATTTCTGAACGGCGCTTCACCCGATCGATTGCCGCCGAACAGATACTCATCGCCGAACCGCGTATTCCCCAGCGTTGCCGCATAGCTCAGCATCTGATCCACTTCCGCTTTCACGATCAGCCGCGACTGCCGATTGGCGGTCGCATTCGCCTGCGAGATGCTGAGTTCGATACCGCGCGTCATCACGTTGGTGAGCTGTTCGAGCGCCCCTTCCTCTGCCTGCGCCCGTGCCACGCCGTTGTCCACGTTCCGACGAAACTGATTCAGCGCACGCATCGAACTGCCAATGCGCACCAACTGCCCGCCGCTTGTGGGATCATCCGACATCTTCCGGATCTTGATTCCCGTAGAAATGTCGTCGCGCGCCCGATCGATCCCCTGCAATCCCTGCTGCAGGCGCGTCTGGCTGTTTCGCGTGATGATCGAATTGGTGACGCGCATCGCCTTATGGATGAGTTCGATTGATACGACTGCCGGTCAGTGGCAAAGACCAGCCGAGTGCTCTTGGTGAATATCGGAGCGGCAGAAGCGGCCCTTAACGCACATTCGCGCGGAACATCCGACTCGGCTAACTTTGCCGGGTAGATTGTCTCTCACGACCATGCTGGCAGCCGACGGGTTCCGGATTGCGGGATCTGCAGGTCACTTCGTCCCTCTGACGCCCCTGATGGCCACGATTCTCTACGTTGATGACGAGCCGAACGTCGGACTCATGCTTGAGGACACCCTCTCGCAGGCCGGTCACACGCCCGTAGGTGCACGGAGCGTGCCAGAGGCGCTCCAAGTGCTGGAACGGGGCGGCGTGGACCTGATCATCTCCGATTACCGGATGCCCGGGATCACGGGGCTGGAGTTTATCCAGCTGCTCACCCGCGAAGGGTACGACATCCCGCTGATCATGCTCACCGGGTACGCGAGCATCGAGCACGCAGTGATGTCGATCAAGGCGGGCGCGATTGACTACATCACCAAGCCAGTCCGGCCGCAGCAGCTGGAACTGGCGGTCAATCAGGCGCTCGAGTTCGTCCGGCTGCGTCGCGAGAACGAGACGCTCCGCAAGGAGGTCATGCAGTTCCGCAATGAACGGCAGATCATCGGCGACTCCCCCGCTATTCGCCGCATCCTCCAGACGGTCTCCATGGCCGCCCCCACGCGCGCCACGGTGCTGCTGCAGGGCGAATCGGGCACCGGCAAGGAGCTGTTTGCCCGCGCTGTGCACGATCAGAGCGAGCGGCGCGACAAACCCTTCATCAAGCTGAATTGCGCCGCCCTCCCCGAAGGCCTCGTGGAGTCGGCACTGTTCGGCCACGAAAAGGGCGCCTTCACCGGCGCCATCAAGCGCGTCGAAGGCGCCTTCGAACGCGCCAATCGTGGCACGCTGCTGCTCGATGAAATCTCGGAGATGCGCCTCGATCTGCAGGCCAAACTGCTCCGGGTGCTCCAGGAGCAGGAGTTCGAGCGCGTGGGCGGTACATCGCCAATCAAGGTGGATGTGCGCATCATCGCCACCACCAACCGCGACCTGGCCTCCGAAGCCGACCACGGCACCTTCCGGCAGGATCTCTATTATAGATTGTCCACCATCCCGGTCCTCATTCCGCCCCTGCGGGACCGGCCGGAAGACATTCCCGTGCTCGCGCTGCGCTTCGCGATGCGGAACGCGGCAGAGCTAGGCAAGAAGATCGATGGACTATCGCCGGACGCGCTGGACGCCCTGCAGCACTACCCGTGGCCCGGCAATATCCGCGAGCTGCAGCATGTGATTGAGCGGGCGGTGATCCTCACGCCCGACCCGATGATCCATCCGCATTGCCTGGAAGGTACACGCTTCGGGCTGGCTCACTCGCTGGGCACACCCTCCATGCGCCCGCGGGCTTTTCCCACCCCCGGCGCGATGCCTGCGGTGTCTGTGAGTGCCGCCGCGACGCTGTCCGCCGCCGCCGGGACACCGGGCGGTGTGGCCCTCACCTCGCTCAATGTGGCCGACGCCGAACGGGTGCTGATTCAGCATGCACTCACGGCGGCCGACAATAACCGCACGAAGGCGGCGGAACTGCTGGGCATCAGCGTGCGCACGCTGCGTAACAAGCTGAACGGCCCGGGCAAGGACGCCGACGGCACCGACGATGAATAACATTGCGCAGGGGCCGATCGCGCTCGGCTGGTAAAAGCTGCCGGTGGCACAGTCGGGAAGTTTGTGCTCTGCATCACCCGGCAGGAAGTGCCGCAGGAACGGGGAAACAGAAGGGGGACAGGCTTCCTATCACGTGACATCGCACCGCGCGTCAAATAGTCTAAATGTAATCAAAACAATGACTTAGCGGAATACCTCGGAGACCAACGCCGAGTGTGGCGCTTCGTGGCCCGGCCTTTGCTTTTCAGGGTGGCAGATACGCTCGCCCCTTCATCCTGGAATGTACGATGCTCTTCGGACTCATCGATCGCGTCACTTCGGCCCCGCAGCTCAAGTCGTCCCTCGACAAGAGTGTCGAGCGGTCGCGCGGTATTGCCGATCGCGTTTCCAAAGCCACCGTGCAAAATGGTGATGGCTTCGCCCTCGAAGCCCGCGGCGGGAACGCCCAGGCCACCGCCAACCCCGTCAACGTCGAAGACGAAATGGTGGCGCTGGCCGACGAGCAATTGCGCTTTCTCGCGACCTCGCGGTTGCTCGAGAAGACCTATACCAGCCTGCGTACGGCCATCAAGGGCGGAGGTGGCGCCTGATGCCGCCGATCAACCCGATGCGCGGACCGGGGCTGCTGCCGATTCCCGGGCAGCAAACGGTGCGTCCGATGTTCCGCTCCATGGGAATTGCCGCCAGCGGGCTCAGCGCACAGCGCCAGCGGATGGAGACCATCGCGCAGAACATTGCCAACGCGGACGTCACACGCGGCCCCGACGGCGGCCCGTACAGGCGCCGCGAACTGGTGCTCGAAGCGGCCACCTCGCAGAACGCACTCTTCCCGACCGCTCCCAACCCTGCGGCCATGGGCTCCGGCAATGGCGTGGTTTCAGGCGCTCCGGCCATGAGCGATTTCCGCCGTGGCATCGAAGTGCCGGTGCTGCCCACCACAGGCGGTGTCAACGGGATGACCATGGGGCCCAATGGCCAGTACGGCGTGCGTGTCGCGGGAGTCGCTGAAGACCAGGGTGAGGGCCGACTTGCGTACGAACCCGGCCACCCCGACGCCGACGCCAATGGGTACGTGCGCTACCCCGATGTGAATACCACGCAAGAGCTTGTCAAGCTGATGGATGCCAAACGCATCTACGAAGCCAACGCGGCGGTCTTTCAGACTGCCAAGTCGATGCTCCGCGCAGCGCTCGACATCTGACCCGTGCGCGACCCCAGACAATGACCGCACGACGGGTCCGGGAATCGGTGTGACGTCCTCCTCCTCCTCCTCTCTGATTCCACATCGGTTCCCGGCCCGTCGCGCTGTCCCCATGCCAGCTCCTGCGCTTTCCTGATCCGCCCGCTTCACCGAGACATTCCATGAGCGTCACCGGCCTCACCAACAGTCTGCTCCCCAATCTGGGCTCCCTCGGGCGCCCCGATGCCACGCGCTCCAACCCGGGTGCAGATCGCGCGCAGACGGCGAATACGCAGACGTCCAATGCGCAGCAGGCCGCCGCCCAGGCGCGTGCCGCGCAGACGGCCACGCTCAAGCCGCAGACACCGATTGCCGGACAGGCCACCGCACAGCACACCGTGCCCGCCGAAGCGCCCGCCGGCACCGACCCGACCCTCTGGAGCGTGCTCACCACCGAAGAGCGGAACTTCTTCGCGAAAACCGCCGCCCTCGGCCCACTGACCTATGGACGCCTCAAGGCCGCCACCATGCCGACGCCGCCTGCGGCGCGCGGTGTGCGCCTCGATGTCCGCGCCTGATTCCCGACGCTCACGCCTCGACTCCACACACTATGCAGACGCGACTCGATCTTCTCACCCGCGCCATGCCCGGGCTCACCGGGCAGGACACGGGCATCAAACAGCTGGACGTCATGGGCGAAGGCGAGAACTCCTTCGGCAACACGCTCACGCGGGTGCTCAATGAGGTCTCCGACACGCGCGACTACAGCAGTGATCTGACGAAGCGCTTCGCCGCTGGTGAGAACGTCGAGCTCCATCAGGTGATGGCCGCCAGTGAAGAAGCGGGCGTCGCCCTCGATCTGATCATCGAACTACGCAACAAGATGGTTGAAGCGTATCGGTCGGTGATTGCCATGCAGTCCTGACGCCGCCGTTCACCATGAATTCGTTGCTGGAATCGCTCTTCGGAAGCGTCGGCGGTGTACGACGCGCAGCGATCCTTGCCGTTGGGGTCATCGTCGCGGTCGCTGTGCTCGGTGTCTCGCGTTGGGCGACAGCGCCGGTGATGGTCCCGTTGTACGCGGACATCCCCGTCGGGAACGTCAAGGCCATGACGGACAAGCTCACCGAAATCGGGATTGCCTACACGCTCGACAAGTCGGGGACTACGATCTCGGTTGCGAGCGGAGATTTTCCGCGCGCTCGGGTCGATCTCGCCGCCGAAGCCATGCCGAGTGCGGGTCGTCCGGGGCTCGAACTGTTCGACAAGCCGTCGTGGGGCATGACGGACTTCACGCAGAAAGTGAACTATCGCCGCGCGCTCGAAGGTGAGCTGGAACGCACCATCGGCAAGATGAAGGATATCAAGACGGTTCAGGTGCACCTGGCGATCGAAGAAGAGCAGGTGTTCAAGAAAAGTGAACGGCCCTCGAAAGCGTCGGTGACGCTCGCGATGCTCAATGGACAGCCGCCACGCGCCGAAACGGTGCGCGGCATTGCGAGCTTGGTTGCCAGCAGCATCGGCGGCCTCGACCCGGAACATGTCACGGTGGTGGACGAGCGCGGCCAGGCGCTCACCATGGAGGACGATGGGTCGCTCACCGGGCTGTCGAGTCGACAGCTGTCCGTGCAGCGCGAAGTGGAGACGTACATGGAGCAGAAGGCCGACAAGCTGCTCTCCAGTCTCGTGGGAGCGGGAAACGCCCGCGTACAGGTGGCCGCATCGATCAACTTCGACAAAGTCGAGCGCACGGTACAGGCGGTAGACCCGGATCGTCAAGCGCTTGCCACCGAACAGAAGGCCGAAGTGACGCCGAGCAATCCGCAGCAGGGCGCGGGCTACTCCACGACCTCGGCATCGTACGAAAATACGCGCAGCGTGGAAAGTTTTTCGGGCGCGATCGGCAACGTCACCAAGTTGACCGTGGCCGTGCTCATTGCGGACAAGGTGACGATGCCCGCGGCCGACAGCACCGCCACGATCCCCCCGGAGCCGATCGTCACGGCGCGGACTGCCGAAGAGATCACCCGCATTGAGATGCTGGTCAAGAACGCGCTCGGTGTGGACTCCACGCGTGGCGACATGATCTCGGTCATGAGTGCCCCGTTCGACATGCCGGCCCCCGTGGTGCGCGCAGACACCGTGCTGCCGCCGCAGGACATGGTGAGCAAACTGCAGGCCAATCCGAAGCCGGTCGTGGCAATCGCCGCGCTGGTGGTGCTCCTGGTGCTTGCGCTGGTGACAGTCAGCGCACTCAAGCCGAAAAAGACCAAAGCGATGGCTGAGGCCGAGCAGGCCGCACTCAGCGCGGCGCCCCAGTACGCGGAACTTCCGCCGAGCGCGCAGTTGCAGGACACCTTGGCCGCTGGCGATGAGATGGAGCCTTCACTCACCCTCGAGGCACAGCGTCGTCCGGTGATGTTGCCACCCCCGCCGACAACCCCCGAACGCGAGCAAGCGATGGCCACCGTGGAGCAGCGGCCTGAAGCCGCGATCCGGGTGATGCGTGGCTGGCTCCGTTCGTGACATCCAATTCGATGATAGCCCTCTCGAAAAACAGCGCCGACCGCTACGCTCCGGATCGTCTCACCGGTCGTCAGAAGGTGGCGATCGTCTGCATGGCGCTCGGCGCGGAGCACGCGGCGACCATTACGGCCGGCCTCCATGCGGAGGAGGCGGAAATTGTGGCGCTTGAAATGGCGCAGCTCGACAAGGTGCCGCCAGCCACCGTGGACATCGTACTCAGCGAGTGGCTCGAACTGACACTCGGTATGGACTCGCTCAGCACGGGTGGCGTGGAGTTCGCCAAGGACGTGCTCGAGAAGGCGTTCGGCAACGTGAAAGCACAAGCCATTCTCAAGCGTATTCAGGGCCAGCTCGCCGACAGCGACCGGTTCGGCCGGTTGCGACGCGCCGATCCGCAGCAATTGAGCAGCACGCTCCGCGGCGAGCACCCGCAGACGATCGCGCTGATTCTCGCGCACCTTGATCCCAGCCATGTTGCCGCGATCCTTCGTGAGCTCGACCCGTCGCTCGGCGGCGATGTGATGTTTCGTATCGCGCGTATGGAAAAGGTCTCTCCCGACATGATCTCGCTCGTGGAGCGCGCCATCGGCAGCGAAGCCGACCTCGCGTTCTCAGCGGGTATGAGCAGCGTGGGCGGACCGGCCGCCGTTGCCGCGGTGTTGAACCTGGTCAGCTCGTCGCTGGAGAAGGAGGTGCTGGACCTGGTCTCGGAGAAGGATCCACATCTCAGCGATCAGATCAAGAACCTCATGTTCGTGTTCGAAGATCTCTCAGCGCTCGACGACAAGTCGCTGCAGCGGCTGCTGCGCGAAGTGGATGTCAAACAGTTGGCCCTCGCACTCAAGGCTGCCAGCCCCGAACTCCGCGACAAGATCATGGCCACCATGTCGCAGCGCGCCGTGGCAGGCCTCAAGGAAGAGATCGAATTCCTCGGACCGGTCAAGATGCGCGATGTGGAAGCGGCGCAGACCGACATTGTGTCGAAGGTTCGTGCGCTCGAAGAAACCGGCGAGATTGTCCTGAGCGCTGGCAGCGACGATGTCATCATCTAACGGATCGCGCATGCATGCCACGCCGTGGTCGCTTGACGAACTGGCCCTGCCGGACGCGTTCCCGGATTTCGACGCGCCACATGACGTTGACGTGGAGCACGTTGCGATGGATGCGGTGGATCGCGAGGAGGCGCTGCGCGCGCACTTCACGTCAGAGCGGGCGCGCGCCGAAGCGGACGCCTACGCGCGTGGCCGAGACGATGGTGAGCGCGCGACGCGTACGATGCTCGAACAGGGGATCGCGTCGGCCATGAGTGCGCTCAGTGACGTGACGTCCAGTATGCAGGTGCATGAGGCCCGCTGGCTGGCCAATATCGAGGAGAACATCGCAGCGCTCGCGGTGGCAGTCGCCCGGCATGTCGTGCAGCGGGAAATCATTGCCGATCCCACATTCGTCCGCGATCTCGTGTTGCACGCGGTGACGCAGTATCCGGTGGATCGTGCCATCACCGTCCGCCTGCATCCAGAGGATCTCGCGGCGTGCCGCACCGTCCTCGCCGCAGAGACCACCGCCATCGCACATGATATCCACTGGATGGCCGATGCGTCGATTCAACGAGGCGGCTGTCTCACCGAAGGTCGTGAACGGATCGTCGACGGACGCGTGGATACGGCGCTTGAGCGCGCGTACCGTAGCCTGGGTGGGATCCAGGCATGATGATGGGGACGTACGAGCCGCCGGCAGGTCCGATCGACATGTCGCAGCCGGTGCTCGATGTGATGATGGCACGGCTCGATCGCCACGAGCGGTTTGCTTCGTACGGGCGCGTGACCCGGGTGGTCGGTCTCGTGGTGGAAGCGACCGGCATCGATGTTGGCCTCGGGTCACTGTGCCGGATCACCAGTCACTCACGTGATCGCTCGGTCCTTGCCGAAGTGGTGGGATTCAACGAGCGCCATGTGCTGCTCATGCCGCTCGGTGAACTCGATGGCCTCCATGCCGGCGCCAGCGTGCAGCCACTCGGTCGCTCGTTCGGCGTTGATGTCGGGCCCGGACTGCTCGGCCGCGTGCTGAATGGCCTTGGCCATCCGATTGACGGAAAGGGCAAGCTCGATGTGATCGAACGCGTGCCGCTGAGTGCAGAACCGCCGAATCCGCTCACGCGCGACACGATCGATCGCCCCCTGGAAACCGGCGTGCGCGCCATTGATGGCCTGCTCACGATCGGACGCGGACAGCGCATCGGGATCTTCGCGGGTTCCGGTGTTGGCAAGAGCACCATGCTCGGTATGATCGCCCGCCATGCGAAGGCCGACGTGAATGTCATCGCCCTCTTGGGAGAGCGTGGACGTGAGGTCCGCGAATTCATCGAGAACTCACTCGGGGAAGAAGGACTCGCCCGTTCGGTGGTGATTGTTGCTACGGGCGATCAAGCCGCGCTCGTGCGCGCCCGGGGGGCACTCGTTGCTACCGCGATCGCCGAATATTTTCGCGATCAGGGCAAAGAAGTGCTGCTCATGGTGGATTCCGTCACGCGTGTCGCGATGGCGTGGCGCGAAATCGGACTGGCCACCGGCGAACCACCGACCACGAAGGGGTATCCACCGTCGGTATTCGCCAACCTGCCGCGTCTCCTCGAACGCGCGGGCAACAGTGAACGGGGCGGCATTACCGGTATCTACACGGTGCTGGTGGACGGCGACGATTTCAACGAGCCTGTCGCCGATGCCTCCCGCTCGATTCTTGACGGCCACATCGTCCTCACGAGACGGCTCGCCGCGCAGAACCACTTTCCGGCGATCGACGTCCTCGACTCCAAGAGTCGCGTGCGCGATCAGATCATCAACGACGTGCAGAAGCGCGCTGGCACGGCCATGCTGCGGCTCGAAGCGGCCTACCGGGAGAAGGAAGATCTCATCATGGTGGGCGCTTACCAGAAGGGCAGCGATCCGTATGTCGACGCCGCAATCACGTATCGACAGCACGTCGTCGACTTTCTTCAGCAGCGCCCGGACGAAGTTTCCTACTACGGGGACACCTATTCCGCTCTGGCGCAGATCGCGGAAGCGATCGAAGCCGCAGTCACGCGTCGTAGCTGATGTTCACCTTTCGTTTGCAGCGCATTCTCGAACTGCGTGCGCAGTACGAACAGGCGAAAGCCCGCGCGCTGGCCAGTGCGCAGGATGCTGCGGAGACCGCGCGTGGCACACAGGACGCCCTCTCCGCACTTCGTCACGATTCGCAGGCGCAGATCCGGGCCACCACCAACGCCGCACCACGCATCGGGCACCTCCGGCAGCTCGATCTCGTGCTCGCGTCACTCGACGCGCGCGTGGAGCGTGCCGGCGAGGTGGTCAAGGCGGCCGACGCGCAGGTGACGGTCGCGCAAGATGAGTTGGCGAACGCCGCAAAAGACCGTCGCGTGCTTGATCGCCTGAAAGACCGTCACGCGGAAACGTTCCGCGCGGAATTCGCGCAAAAGGACCGTCTCGCCATGGACGAAATCGCGCTGGCACAATTTACGCGTAAGCAAGATGTGACGCCGCTCACGACACCGGACGACTCGAGCACGCCGACCCCTTCTCGCCACACTGACGACCCGACACGATGAAGCAGTTGATCATCCCTATTGTCATCGGAATCCTCGCCGGCCTCGGCGGCGGTTCAGGCTACGCGTACATGAAAGCTTCCGCCAAGTTTGTGGCGGATTCCACGCAGGTTGCGGACAGCCTCAAGGCGAATCCTCCTTCTGACAGCACCGCACACGCCGACGGCGAGCCAAGCGAGGAGCACGCGGCCGATTCCGCGCATGCGGACGCCACTGACAGCGCGGCCCACGCCGCGCCGATGACACCCGCAGACAGCATCCGCGCGCTGGAGACAGCCCGGCGCACGCTCAAGGACGCCACACAGGGTGTACCGCACGCGGCGGACAAAGGCACCCACGCCACGGAAAAAGTTGCCCCGGTCCCGGCAAAGGCCGCCACTGCCACGCCATCTGCCGCACCCACGGAACCCGCGAAGACGCCGGCGCCCAACGTGGCGGCAACCATCAAGGAGGCTCGCGACGCCGCGACCAACGCGCCGATGCCAGAGCAGCGCCTCGCCAAGATCTTCGGCGCCATGCAGCCAAAGGACGCAGCCAAGGTGCTGGAGCAGATGACTGACAGCGACATCCGCGCCATCCTCGGCAACATGAGCGACAAGCAGGCCGCAGCAGTTCTTACCACGTTCCCGGCCTCACGCGCGGCAACGATCACCAAGGGCGCCGCGAAGGCACCAGGAGGTACGCCATGAACGTCATGCAGGCCTCGCGCTCAGCCGAACCCGCCGCAGTGCGGCGTCCAGACAGTGCGCGCACCGACGCTGCGCGTACCGACCCGTCGCGCACGGAATCCACGCGCACGGACAGGAGCGACGACGACGACGCAAAAGACGCACGTGATGTTATGCGGCGCCCCACCCGCCCGGAGTTTGCCGCGATGCTGGCGTTACTTGCCGGCGCCGGACCGCGCGTTCGCTCCGATCTGTTGCAGCAGATGCCCCGGGAGGGCGCCTCGCTCGTCGATCGCCTGCTGGACGGGGCCGCGGACGAGTCACTCGCGAAGAGCGTCGATGACGCGGCCCTCGCCGGCCCCCTCGATCCATCCGCGCGTCCCGTCGCCACAACGGGTATGCCCACCGCCGCCGCCACGACACCTGACCTTGCACCAGTGCGAGCGTCTGCTCCGACCACCGACGAAGCCAGTGAAGCGCTGCGCTATGGCATGCTCAAGGTCACACCCGATCCCCGCGCGGCGGCCACACCGACCGCCGACGTGATCGATCTCGCCGCCTACGCCCGCGCCCGTGATCGCAAGGCCGCCAACGCCATACTTGGCAGCGCGCGTGCTGCGGTGCAACAAACCCTGCGTGGCGAAGCCGGCGACGACCAGACCACGTCCGCGCTGTCCCGTCTCGTCTCCCAACGCGGGGCCAGCACGGAGCAACTGCGCGCGCTCGGTGATGACCGGGGCGCCGACATCCGCTCCGCTCTCGACGCCATCCTGTCGAAGGCAGGGACTCCTGCCGGGCTGCGGCTCGCTCAACAGGGTGAGGCGCCCGGTGCCGATCAGGCGTTGGGCACAGCCAACGCCATCGACACCGCGATGCTGCATGCGGCACACACGCATGCCGCGCACGCGCTTTCTGCCTCGCTCAGCGCCTCAGCGGCGGACGTCTCCACGCCGATCAAGGATCTTGACGGCGTCGCCCCCGAGCTTCGGGCGCGGATCGATCGCGTCATCGAGCGCATGAAGAACGAGTATGGCCACGATGTCACCATTGTCGAATCGGTCCGCTCGCAGGCGCGACAGGACTTTCTATTCGCTCAGGGGCGCACCCGGCCCGGCCAGGTGGTCACGTGGACGCGCGACTCCGCGCACACCCGCGGCGAGGCGGTCGACGTAATCATCGATGGCAGCTGGGAAAATGCCGGTGGCTTTGCGCGTCTGCAGCGGATTGCGCGCGAAGAGGGACTTCGAACGCTCGGCATGAAGGATCCGGGCCACTTGGAACTCCCGCGGAATGGACAGAGCCTCAACAAGGCGGCAGCGATCGCGGCACGCGTGGATGCCAAGGTGGAGAGGTTCCCCGAGCAGGCACAGGTGGCCGGCGTGGCCCACGTAGCCGGTGTCGCTGGTGTTGCTCGCGTGGCGGATACCGCCAGCAGCGCGCCGACTGGCCCCGGCTTCAACGCGAACGCCGCCTATGCCGCGCAACAGAATGCCGGTCAGCAGGGCGAGTCCACTACTGGCAACGCATTCGGACGCGGGACACGCGACGACCGCGAGACGCCGACCAACACCGGTCGCAAGCTTGGGCACACGGCCCGAGACCCGGCCAGCGGAGAGCCGACGGCCTTCGGCAGCCTCAATCCCTCGGCGGTAGGTCCCTCTGTCCTCACCGGGACGCCGCAGACGGCGGGTACGACGCCCGCCGCCGGTAGTGAACAGGCGCAGCGCGTGTCGGACATTCAGCAGCTACGCGCCGACGCCCCTGCCGGCCCACTCACGCGCATGACGCTCAATGTGGACGGCGCGAACGGCACGCAGGAGCGCATTACGGTGGACCTGCGCGGCAACACCGTGGACACGTTCATCACAACGAACCCCGCCAACGTGGACAAGCTGCGCATGCATAGCGGAGAGCTGCAAGACGCGCTCAGCCGTCATGGTCTGGAGAGCGAGACCGTGACCGTGCGCGCGGCGACCAAGTCCGACAGCGCCGATGCGGTGCGCACCATGCTGAGCGAGCGCGATGCGCTCAAGCTCGGCGCAGCGCAGGCCTCCACGCAGGGCGACGGCGCCAACGCCAACAGTCAGCGTGACCGTACCCCGTCGCGCGATAGCGACAAGCAGGACGATGCCCGTCGCGAACAGGCCAACCGTGCCCGCGACGAGAAGCCGCAGGATGGCCAGCAGCGTGGCCGTCGGAACCCCTTCACCGGAACCGAGTGATGATTACCGCCGTCCGTAACGCGAGTTTTACCAGCATCTTCGACCCCACCGCGCCACCGGTCCCACCGCAGGGGGCCGCCGAGCCGTCCGTGCCGCGTGCGCTGCCCACCAACCCGAGTGGCATGGGTCGCGATGAGTTCCTCAAGATGCTCGTCGCCCAGCTCAAGAATCAGGATCCGCTCAACCCGATGGACGGGAAGGACATGGCGGCGCAGCTCGCCCAGTTCTCCACCGTCGAACAGTTGATCGCGATGAATGCATCGATCGACGAGCAAAAAAGCTCGCAGATTGAAATGACCGACGCCATCAAATCGTTGGAAGCCACTCAAAATGAACGCGCCGATGAACTGGCCACCTTGATTGAAGGACAGATGGCGATGGCCACCGTGGGCAAGATTGGCGTGACCATTGGCAACACTGCGTTTGTAAATCGTGACGGCCAAGGCACGATCGTGATCGATGCCGGCAGCATGAAGGGGCCGGGACGCCTCACCATGATCAATGAAAAAGGCGAGGAAGTTGGCAGCATGATGGTAGGTGATGTCAAACCCGGCCAGCAGTCGTTTGAACTTGGCGACTTCACGTGGGACCCCAAGCTCGAACCGGGGAAGTACACGTACAAGTTCGCGGTCGCAACGGATGGCGGCCCGTTTCTCAACGCAAAGACGTACACCGCCGGACGGATTACCGGCATGAAGTATGAAAACGGCAACCCCATCCTGATCATCGGCGATTCGATCACGCTGCCGATGTCACAGCTCACTCAGATCCGCAGCTGACCGCGACCTTCACCCGAGAGTAAT
>JBBQUH010000046.1:0-30739 GCA_038212625.1 Gemmatimonadales bacterium
GGATAATGTGTGGATGGGCGAGCCGTGCGGCCGTGCTGGCCTCGATCAGGAAGCGCTCTCGGGTGGCCGCCGTCTGTGCTAACGTCGGCGGGAGCACCTTGATCGCTACCAGGCGATCCAGCCGGACCTCCCGTGCGAGAAACACGACGCCCATACCGCCGCGACCGAGCTCGCGGTCAAGCGAGTACCGACCGGCAAGAGCATCTTGCAGAGAAAGAAAGAGCGCGTCGGTCGCGGGATGTACCGGGTTTGTCAGCGTCAAACGCATTGGCTATCGAAGAGGTGACCTGGCCCATCCCCACCCATTGCATTTCCACGCACCACACGGGGCATGGGTCAGACGATTCACGAGTCAAGTAGTCACTTATCGTACTCACGTTGGCCGTCAATGGCCGACGCACTCTCTACACATACTCTAATACGACGCCAACCCGCGACACGGTCCAAGCACCGCCTGAGCAATTATCGCCCGTCGCGCGTCGTCCGCCGTGAATACGGGACGCCGTCGCGTCACCGTGGCAGTACCGCCGGAGCGCTCCGACGCGGTCATGCCCTGCGACGCGGCGCGCGATGACACACGCCGCGCCGGCGCAACACGAATGGTCGCCTCACGCGCTTTGTCCAATCGGTCGCGAAGTTGGCGCTCGCGCATTTTCCGCGCACGGTCGCGCTCCGCAGGTGCTGACCGATTGCTGCCAATGGTGTCCCGGGCTACTGACTGTGGCGCAGGCTCCGGCGCCGACTGCGGCGCGGTTCGCCGTACAGGCTGTTGAGCAGACCGCGGCACGGCAAATTCCTCACGCTCCGACTGATCAAACGGCGCGGAGGGTTGATCGTCTGGCCTCAACTCCCCCGAGCGCCGTCTGAACCATCTCGCCGCCAACTCCACCAGCCCGAACACCGTCACCAGTACAAAGACGATGAGTTGTTGCAGATTGCCTTCACCCATGATGACGCTCCGGCTTACGGTGTCGGTCGACGCGCGGCGTCGTCACCCGTGTTCGCGATCGCGCCGCGCATCTCGGTGTCGGCTTCTACGTTCTTCATCTTGTAATAGTCCATGATCCCAAGGTTGCCCGAGCGGAACGCTTCCGCCATCGCGCGCGGCACCTCGGCTTCGGCTTCCACAACGCGCGCTCGCATTTCCTGCTCCAATGCCACCGCCATCGCGCGTCGTTCTTCGGCCTTGGCCTGCGCGATCTGCTTGTCGGCGTTGGCTTGGTCGATCTGCAGTTTGGCGCCGATGTTCTCACCTACATCTACGTCGGCGATGTCGATGGAGAGAATCTCGTAGGCCGTACCCGCGTCGAGGCCTTTGCTCAGAATATGCTTCGAAATATGATCCGGGTTTTCGAGTACATCCTTGTGCGACATCGCCGAGCCAATCGTGCTCACCATGCCCTCGCCCACACGGGCGATCACGGTTTCTTCACCCGCACCGCCCACCAGGCGGTCGATGTTGGTGCGTACCGTCACGCGGGACACCGCGATGAGCTGGATGCCATCCTTGGCAATGGCCGCGATTCGTGGCGTTTCAATGACTTTGGGAATAACCGACATCTTGACGGCTTCCACGATGTCACGTCCGGCCAGATCGATGGCTGCGGCACGCTTGAACGTGAGTGGGATACTGGCTTTGTCGGCCGAGATGAGGGCTGTCACCACCGACACGATGTTACCACCGGCCAGAAAGTGCGCCTCAAGATCATTGAGCGAGATGTCCAATCCGGCTTTGACTGCGCTGATTCGCGCATTGATCACGGTGGCGGGGGGTACACGCCGCAGACGCATGGCGACCAGCGTCAACAGACTGACCCGCGCCCCTGAGGCCCATGCCGCAACAAACAGGTTGAGCGGCACCAAATACAGCACGGCCGCAGAAACAACGAGAATCAGCAGCAGGACGCCGAGCGCCCCTTCGAGTCCATACAACATTATGTACGCTCTGGTGTGATGAGATGTCGGCGGACAACCACCCGGTTGCCATCAACGCGCGTCACAATGACGTCCGTCCCCGATTCGATCATTTCTCCGTCCGACACGACATCCACGCGTGCGCCCGCAATGTCGGCGATACCGGCTGGGCGCAGCGCGGTATGCGTACGTCCCACCGCGCCCCGCAGATGATGATCCGCCTCCGGTGTGGACTCCCAGCCATCCCCAGCATCCAGTTCACTCTCGAGCACCAACTTGCGGCCGACCGGAGAGCGTGTCATGAATCGCATGGCTATCAGCGCGAGTACGAGCGCTCCAACCAGCGAAACGGTCACGCGCCCCACCGCACCGGCCATGACCTGAGCAGATGCGCCGTCACCAACCAGGGTGAGTGTGAGGCCGCCGAAGAGCGCCGCGATGCCAGCGACCCCCGCCACGCCGAATCCTGGAATCACGAACACCTCGACAATGATCAGGACAAATCCTATCGCGACGAGGAGAATTTCTTCCCACCCCGCAAGACGCACGATCCAGTGACCGCCCAGATACAGCGCCAGACTCGTGAGCCCGACAAATCCCGGGATACCGAACCCCGGGGTGCGGATCTCTACGAGAATGCCGAGCAAGCCCACCGAGAGCAGCAAGGAGGCCACCACGGGATTCGTGAGCAGCCGCACGAAGTTCTCCGCCCAATTCACGTTGACGGTGCGAATCTCCGCGCCCTTGAGGCCGATCGAATCGAGGATCGCCGCGATTGAGCCGGCGCGGAAGTCGGCAACCTTGAGTTGCAGCGCCTCTGCAGTAGTGAGCGTGACCAACTTGCCACTATCCGTGACACCTTCAATCTTCACACTGACGTCGACCATCGCCTCGGCAACAAGCATCGGACGGCCACGCACCTCAGCGGTCGCACGAAACTCCTTACGCACATACGAGATCGATTTTTCGCTTACCGGTGCCGCCGTTTCGCCAGAGCTGCCCATCTGCACGGGCGTCGCGGCTCCGATGGTGCCGCCGTCCGCGATGGCGATGCGTTCAGCGGCCAATGCAATCAGCGCACCGGCGGAAATCGCGCGGCGATTTATGAATGCCACGGTCGGAATCTGTGCCGCGAGCAGTGCATCCCGCACCAGCACCGCTGCATCGAGACGTCCACCGAACGTATTGATCTCGAGGATCACGGCCGCCGCGCGGTCGCGCGTAGCATCGGCAATCACCCGCTCGACAAACGGTGCGACGCCAAGATCGATGGTGCCGTTGATCGGTGCGACCACCACAAACGGGCGCACCAACGGGGATGGCTGAACAGCGGATGCAGATACTGGAACAGCAGCGTCTGCCGGCCGCCACGCGGTGCCGGCAATGGCCGAGGCCACGCCGAGCAAGATGGCACACACGCTGAACATCCGTCGCAGACGTCGCATTGTCGACCGGTACCCGAGACAAGGGAGGATGGTCCTGCTCAACTCGCTTTTCGCAGCGGGCCGTCCATACCGTAGTAAACGCGCCGTGCACGGGATCGTGCCAACCGCCACGCGAAGCTTCGGGCTGGTGCTGTATACTGTAGGTTATCTCAATCACACATCGCGCCAATCATTCTGTCCTCAACACCGCTCGCCGATGTCAGATACCACGGACGACCAGGCATTTCCCGACGAACCGTCGTTCAAGGACAGTGCGTCATCATTCGGCATTTTCTATCCGAAGAATTACTTGTTGGGCGTCTTCGCCGACGAGGCCACGGCGCGAAAGGCCGGTGTCGGGGCACTCGCTGCCGGCTTTCCCGACGACGGGATCATCGTGGCTTCAGGCGCGGAACTCATGGCGCGCGAGGACGAAGTTGAGGACGATAAGGGATTCTTCGCAAAAATCGGCGAGGAAGTCTCGAAGTTTTACACCGATGAGGCTGCCAAGTCGGATGCCTTGGTCAAGCTTGCCGCAGGCGGCGCAGGGTTCGTGCTGATTTATGCGCCAGAAGACGAGCAGACGGCTACCGCGGCGACCGTGCTCCGGGAGTTTTCGCCGTCCCTTCTGCGCAAGTACGGCACACTCGCGATTTCGGAGTTGCGGGTGTAGGCTTTCGGTCGGGTAGTACCGTTCCGCTCCTCCGTTCCCGCCCCGAGCCCCGGTTCCGTCATGGACAAATCGAAGCTTCCCAGCCGTCATGCGACGGTTGGCCCTGAGCGTGCCCCCCATCGTGCCTTCTATTACGCCATGGGGCTCAGCGCCGAGGAGATCCAGCAGCCCATCGTGGGCGTAGTGTCGAGCTGGAATGAGGCGGCACCCTGCAACATTGCGCTCAAGCGACAGGCCGAGGCTGCAAAGCGCGGCGTTTCAGCGGCGGGCGGGACCCCGCGCGAGTTTACCACGATCACCGTGACGGACGGCATTGCCATGGGGCATGCCGGCATGAAGGCCTCGTTGGTAAGTCGCGAAACCATTGCCGACTCGGTCGAGCTTACAGTGCGTGGGCACTGCTACGATGCACTCGTCGGCATCGCCGGTTGCGATAAAACGCTACCCGGGTTGATGATGGCGATGCTGCGTCTCAACGTGCCCTCGGTGTTTCTATACGGCGGATCGATTCTCCCGGGACGCTTTCAGGGCAAGGACGTCACCGTGCTCGATGTGTTCGAGGCGGTAGGAGCGCACGGCGCCGGGAAGATGACACTCGACGAACTCACGGCGTTGGAGAAGGTGGCGTGCCCGGGCGCGGGCAGCTGTGGCGGGCAGTATACCGCGAACAGCATGGCCTACGTGTCGGAAGCGATAGGGCTGGCACTCCCCGGCTCGGCGAGCCCGCCCGCCGCGTTCGAAACGCGTGATCGCTACGCGGAGCTATCGGGCGAAGCCGTGATGCGGCTGGTGCGCGAGGGCCCGCGTCCGCGCGACATCGTCACGCGCAAGGCCCTTGAAAATGCGGCGGCTGTCGTCGCGGCCACGGGCGGATCCACCAATACGACGTTGCATCTGCCGGCACTCGCGCATGAGGCGGGGCTTGTCTTCGATCTCTTCGACGTGGCCGATGTGTTTGCGCGTACGCCGCTCATTGCCGATCTCAAGCCGGGCGGCCGCTATCTCGCCAAGGACGTCTACGACATCGGTGGCGCAGGCGTGGTGCTGAAGGCGTTGCTGGACGGCGGCTTTCTGCACGGGGACTGCATCACGGTCACCGGTAAAACCATCGCCGAGGACCTCGCCGATGTGGTCATCCCCGAGGGGCAGGATGTCGTGATGCCCACGTCACGCGCCCTCTCGCCAACTGGTGGCTTGGTGGGGATGCGCGGTAACCTGGCGCCCGATGGCGCGATCGTGAAGGTGGCTGGGCTGCACACGCGCACGTTCAGCGGGCCGGCGCGGTGCTTCGACTCGGAGGAAGCGGCCTTTGCCGCCGTGATGGAGCGTCGCTACGCCGCCGGCGACGTGCTGGTGATTCGCTTTGAAGGGCCACGCGGCGGTCCCGGCATGCGCGAGATGTTGTCGACCACCTCGGCGATCTATGGGCAGGGAATGGGCGATCAGGTCGCACTCGTCACCGACGGACGCTTTAGTGGCGCGACGCGCGGTCTGTGCGTTGGCCACGTGAACCCCGAGGCCGCCATCGGCGGCCCGATCGGATTGCTCCGCGACGGGGATATCATCGATATCGATTCCGTGGCCGGCAGGCTGAGTGTTCGCCTGTCCGATGCGGAACTCGACGAACGTCGTGCGGCATTCGTGCCGCGTCAGCACGACTTCCAGTCCGGGGCGATTTGGCGCTATGCGCAGACCGTGAGCCAGGCGCGGTACGGTGCAGTTGTCCACCCCGGGGGGGTTGCGGAAACCCACACCTATGCCGATGCTTGATGGCGTGGTGGTGACGAACCGTCTGTTACCCGTGGCGTAACGATTCGTCTGTTCGCGTGATAGCAGGACCGGGAGCGGCCGATCGCGGCCCCTCCCACTTCACGTTCAGTCCGCGCAATGCTCTGCTGATGTTTGCCTCACTCGCGCCGTCCCGACTTATTCTTCGTCTTATTCCCGTCGTCGTAACGAACCTCGTCACGCCGGTTGTTGTGGTACGCGTAGTTAGCGTTCGGGAGCAGGGCTTGAAGGTCGCGATGTAAAACGCGAACCGCCGCCCCTCCCGAGACCATCGGGAGCGGCGACCTTGGCGAACGGTGCCAGGCCCCTTCCGAAAGATCGGAGGGGGCCTTTCTCGTTCTCCAGGTCCCCATGTCCACGGCAACATCCAACACCACGTCCACCGCGTCACCCGCCACGCCACGTGTTGCGCCGGGCCATCTCGGTCGCGACGCCTCGACGGCGGGGCGTTCAGGCGCGCAGATCATGTGCGAAGCGTTGATCCGAGAAGGCGTATCGGTAATGTTCGGCATCCCGGGTGGCTGTATCATGCCCTTCTATCACGCCATGTGGGACTATCGCGCGAGCCTCCGCCATGTGCTGTGTCGGCATGAGCAGGGTGCGGGACATGCCGCCGAGGGTTACGCGCGGGCCACCGGACGGGTAGGGGTCTGCATCGGCACCAGCGGACCGGGCGCGACCAATCTCGTTACGCCGATTGCCGATGCATGGATGGACGGCACGCCGCTGGTCGCGATCACCGGACAGGTGCCGAGTGCCCTGCTGGGCACAGATGCGTTTCAGGAAACGGACATCACCGGCATCACCGTGCCGATCACCAAGCACAACTACCTGGTGACCGACGTGCATGATCTGGCACGCGTGTTTCGCGAGGCGTTCCATATTGCGCACACGGGTCGGCCGGGTCCGGTGCTGATTGACATCACGAAGGACGCGCAACTCGCGCGCATCGTGCCCGACTGGGAGGTAGCGATGGATCTGCCGGGCTATCGGCCCGCGTCGATCTCGAGCGCTGTGCCTCTCGACGTGATCCGCCGCGCCGCCACACTGCTTCACGAAGGACGACGCCCGCTGATTCTCGCCGGCAACGGCGTCATCCAAGCCGGCGCCACGCGCGAACTGCGCGCGCTGGCCGAGGCCACGGGTATTCCGGTGGTCACGACACTGCACGGGTTGGGCGCAATGCCCCACGATCATCCGCTCGCTCTGGGGATGCCGGGGATGCATGGCTGGGTCCATGTCAATCGCGCCATCCAGCGGTGCGATGTACTGCTCAATGTGGGCAGTCGCTTCGACGATCGCGTGACGGGTAAGGCGAGTTCGTTTGCACCGCAGGCGAAGGTCGTTCACATCGACATCGACGCGGCGGAGATCGGCAAGTTGGTGCACACGGAGCTTGGCATCGTGAGTGATTGCTTGCCCGTGTTGCGCGCGATCACCACCGCGATGCCCGGCGGGCACGCGTCCGCGCGGAGCGCGTGGCGAGAGGAGATCGCCGCGATGCGCGAAGCGCACCTGCCACGACAGGCGTACACGCGTCGAGACCGGACGGCGCCGCTGATGCCGCACGATGTATTCGAAGCGCTCAATGGCGCGTTCCGTGGTCGTAACGACTGGCGCGTGGTCACGGACGTGGGGCAGCATCAGATGTGGGCGGCACAGCTCATCGACTGGAATCGCCCACGCACGCAGATCACGAGCGGCGGCGCCGGTACAATGGGTTTTTCCTTACCGGCCGCGATGGGTGCCGCGATCGCTGACCCGGAGCGAACGATGTGGGTGGTGGTTGGTGACGGCGGATTCCAGATGACCGCTTGCGAGCTTGCCACCATCGCACAGGAAGGACTGACGAACCTCAAGGTGGCGGTGGTCAACAACGGCTACCTCGGCATGGTCCGTCAATGGCAGCAGCTCTTTGAGGGACGCCGATACAGCGGCACACCGCTCACCGGCCCCGACTTCGCCAAGCTCGCCGAGGCGCACGGTCTTCGGGGCATCACGGTGACGCATGCGGCCGACGCGGCAGTCGCCATTGCGGCGGCGTGGGCGCACGATGGCTGCGTGGTGATCGATTTCCGCGTCGAGCGCGAAGCCAATGTCTTTCCCATGGTACCCGCTGGTCAGGCGATCGGCGAAACGATGGTGCAGGAAACGTCCCCCGTGGTGTCCGTTCCACCTTCTCCCTAGGTCTGATCTGATGTCTCAACACACCTTGATTGCGCTCCTGCAGGATCGCCCCGGCGTCCTCCATCGCACCGTCACCCTGCTGCGACGTCGCGGCTTCAACATTGCGTCGCTCGCTGTTGGCCGAAGTGAGGTGTCCGGCATCAGCCGCATGACCCTCGTGGTCGATGCGTCGGACGCGACGCAGGTGGTGAGCCAGCTCGATCGTCTGGTCGAGGTGATTGGCGTGAGTGATGTGACGAACGCGCAGGCGGTGCAGCGCGAGACGGCGCTTGCCAAGCTCGTGGCGTCGCCTGATCGAATCGCGCAGCTGGTGGATATCGTTGTGTCGCAGGGAGCTCGCGTGCTGCACCTGAGTGACGACGAGATGATCGTGGAGATCACCGACACACCGGAACGCGTGGAGTTGTTCATTGCACGCATTCGCCCCGAAGGATTGGCCGAACTGATGCGCACGGGCCGTTTGGCTATGATGCGCGGTCGTACTCCCGCTCGTCTGGAGGCTCCTGCGCACTACCGCGCACAGGCCGACGGTGCCTCACATGAGGAGATGGCCGCATGACCACGCGCGTGTACTATGATCGCGACGCTGACGCCACGCGTCTCAGCGGCCGACCCATCGCCATTGTCGGCTACGGCAGTCAGGGGCATGCCCATGCACTCAACCTGCGCGACAGTGGCTGCGACGTGCGGGTGGGGCTGCGCGAGGAGTCGAAGAGTTGGGCCGTCGCGGAGGCCGCAGGACTACGGGTCTGTAACGTGGCGCAGGCTGCGGCGGAAGCGCAACTCATCATGATCCTCGCGCCGGATACGGAGCAGCGGTCGATTTACGAGCGTGACGTCCGCGAGTCAATCACTGAAGGCAATTCGCTGCTGTTTGCACATGGCTTCAATGTGCACTTCAAGCTCATCGACCCACCGACCGGGGCGGACGTCGCACTGATCGCACCCAAGGCGCCTGGGCATCGCGTGCGCGAGCTCTTCATGGAGGGCGGCGGTGTGCCTGGTTTGATTGCCGTGCATCACGACGCCAGCGGACATGCCCGCGACGACGCCCTGGCTTACGCGCGCGCGATCGGATGCACGCGCGCCGGCGTGATCGAAACCACGTTCGCCGAAGAGACCGAGACCGATCTGTTCGGCGAGCAGGCAGTATTGTGCGGCGGTGTATCGGCCCTCGTGAAGGCCGGATACGAAACGCTCGTTGAAGCGGGCTATCAACCGGAGATGGCATACTTCGAATGCGTGCACGAGCTCAAGCTGATCGTGGATCTGATGTACCAGGGCGGGCTGAACTACATGCGCTACTCGGTGTCGGACACGGCCGAGTACGGTGACTATACCGCAGGCCCGCGCATCGTCACACCGGCCACGAAAGACGCCATGCGACAGCTACTCGCTGAGATTCGCGACGGATCATTTGCGCGACACTGGGTGGCCGAGAACGACGCCGGCCGACCGAACTTTACGGCTGCGCGTCGTGCTGACACCGAGCATCCGATCGAACAGGTGGGAATGCGACTGCGGGAGCTCATGCCATTCCTGAACGCCAAGGTCGTACGTCCCGGATAGCGGACCGGCATCCGTACGCATTCAGAGTGGGCGCCGTTGCCGGGCGCCCACCCACCGTTGACGTTATGTAGGAAGCAGCGCGCGCGTCGGTGTCGGAAACGATGGGACCTCGCGCGCCATGGTCATCGTGAGTTTTGCACGAGCCTCGAGTCGGTTGGTGCGTTCGCCCGCCGCCTGCATGGTCTGTGCGTTCTGCACCCACTTCTGAACCGTGCGCAGCGGCGGCACTGAGCGTGAGAGCCGCTGCATGGTGTTCACGCGATCCAACAAGTTCACGATATTTTCCGGGACCCGCTGACTGAGCTCGGCGACGGATTCGACACCGGACGCCTCAAGAAGCTGCCCGTAGCCAGAACCGATCCCGCTCACGCGCATGAGATCCGCCTGGTTTTTCCACGTTTGTAAATGATTTGCACTTATGCCGGTCCGTCCGGCCATTTCGCGAATTTGTCCTTCGGTCGAACACTGGGCCAGTACATCGTCGGTTGTGTTGATTCCTGCCAGGCCCAACTGTTCACGGTCGCTCTGTCCGATGTGCTCGAGCTGCTCAATTTTGTAGGTCATCGATGTTTCTCCTGGGCAGTGGCCCACTCAGGGCGGGCGATGCCATGTTCGAGAAATGCGCGGCTGATGCACGAGAAGCACTTCATATGGCCTGGGCGATCCCGGCGGCATCTCGTTGGCATTGGTAACTCCTGCATTGGGCATTGAACTCAACTCCATACTTGAAATCTAGCACGTTGGGGAGGCTGGGGCAACCCTAAGTCCTTCCTGATTAGTGGCTTACAGTAAAAAGCTGCAGCCGCTGTCTGCGGTCGCGCGTGACAAGTTTCCGGTCACAGGTACCTCGAATGCACTACCCGCCACCGGAAACCCGTCACTGATAACCGCAAACAGCCGCTCCTTTTTCTCAGTGCCCTCTCGCCCCCGCATCCCGATCCCGAGGATCCGCCGCCCCAAACCGCCGCCCTGCCGTATTCACAAAAATTGAATGTGCCGCCCCCTGATTGCCGCCCAGTCGCACCACGTGCCCCATCCCCTCGAGGGCCTGCGGTAGCGCCGGCGTTGTCCCCCGCGACTCCATCGACAACGTGTTCGGCAACCACTGATGATGAAACCGCAGCGCATTGACGGCGTCCTGCGGCGCCATTTGAAAATCGATCAGATTGAGCACCACTTCCATCACCGTATTGATGATCGTTCGGCCGCCCACCGTACCCACGATGGCCACCAGCTTGCCGTCCTTCGCCACAATGGTTGGGGTCATGCTGGACAACGGGCGTTTGCCCGGCTGCGCGATGTTGGGCGTGGTGCCCACGAGTCCCGTGCTATCCGTGAGCCCGGGCTTGCCGTTGAAGTCGCCCATCTCATTGTTCAGCAAAAATCCCGCGCCGTCCACCACGGCGCCCAGCCCGTAGCCGACTTCCAGCGTGTACGTGACCGACACCGCGAGCCCGTCCTTGTCCACCACCGAGTAGTGTGTGGTCTGTTCGCTCTCCGGCCGCTGCGCGATATCCGATGGTGCCGACGGCGACGCCTTCGCCGGGTCGATCGTATGTCGTTGCTCGGCGGCGTACTCCTTGCTTGTGAGCCGACTCACCGGCGGCGTAATAAAGTCGGGATCGCCCATGAACTGCGCCCGGTCGCGATACGCCCGCCGCATGCTCTCGACGAGATAGTGCACATACTGTGGCGAGTTGTGGCCGAGGCTTTTGAGGTCGTAGCCCTCAAGAATGTTGAGCATCTCGATCATCGCCGTACCACCGGAACTCGGCGGCGGCATGGAGATGATCTCGTAGCCCCGATACGTGCCACGCACCGTGGTGCGTTCCGCCGGCTCGTACGCCGCCAGATCCGCTTCCGTGATCAGGCCGCCATGCCGCGCCATCTCGGCGGCGATCAACTGCGCCGTCGTCCCACGGTAAAACCCGTCGCGTCCTTGGTCACGCACCCGCTCGAGCGTCTTCGCGAGGTCGCCGAGCACGAGTCGTTCACCGGCGGCGAACGGGGTGCCGTTTTTGTAGTAGGCGGCCACTGACGCCGGGAAGGCGCCGAGCTTGTTGCGCGCGCCGGCCAACGAGGCCGCCAGCCCGGTCGGAATCTCGAAGCCTTCACCAGCCATCGTGGCCGCAGGTTGCACGAGCTGCTTCCACGGCGTCTTGCCGTATTTACCGTGCGCATGGGCAAAGCCGGCCACCGTGCCCGGCACGCCCACACTCACGTGTGAATTGTGGTGCGTGCGCGCTGAATATGCGCCGCTGCTGTCCGTGAACATGGTGGCCGATGCGCGGGCCGGCGCCTTTTCGCGGAAGTCGATGGCGGTGCTCCGGCCATCGGGAAAGCGGATGACCATAAAGCCGCCGCCGCCGATGTTGCCGGCGGTGGGATAGGTCACCGCCAGCGCGAAGCCGGTGGCGACGGCGGCGTCGATCGCATTGCCGCCGGCCTTCAGCACGTCGCGGCCGGTCTGACTGGCCAAGGCGCTCGCGGAGACGACCATGCCGCCGTTGGATTCTATGGCGGCGGTGGGCCACGGGGCGGTTGCCGGTTGCGCACTCAGTGGGGCCACGAGGAACGCCGTCGCAAGCGACCCGGTCAGAGCCAGGGCGGCGGCATGGCCGGGCAGGGCGCGCGGGCGGCGCCGGAGGAGTGTGGGAAGCGGCATCGGTAGGGGCGGAGGCGGGGCGGGCAGGTGGAATGTGGCGCGGGAGCTCTGAAGGAAGGTACCGCGTCGGCGCGCGGCTGGTGCCCGGTAGCTTTGGCGGATCGGTGTGACTATGTTGAGAGGCTCCCCAAAAACGGGGACCTGGGTGCGGGTCGGAACCACCGACTACGCGACGAGCCCGGAACGCCGGCGGTACTGGTGCCGGCGCGCTGTCCACACTGTCTGCATTGAGATCCGAACATGGCTGTCAAGATTCGTCTCCGCCGCGAAGGCCGGAAGAAGACCCCGATGTACCGCATTGTGATCGCTGATTCGAAGGCGCCGCGCGACGGCCGTTTCATCGAGATCATCGGACAGTACCAGCCGCAGCTCGGCGAAAACGCGATCAACCTCAAGCTCGATCGTGTGGAGCATTGGATGAACGTCGGCGCGTTGCCCACCGACACCGTGCGCTCGCTGCTCCGTCGTGCCGGCGTGCTCAAGGCCCGTCACGAAACGCGTCTGGCCGCCAAGCTCCAGTCCAACGCAGTCGCCCTCCCCGAGGCGTGATCTGGCGGACTATGTGATCATCGGGAAGGTGCGTCGCGCGCACGGTGTGCGCGGCGCCTGGGCCGTTGAGTCGCTGTCTTCGGCGTCGGACGTGATGCTCGCGTCCGGCGCCGTCGTCTATGCCGGCGACCGCAAAGGCAATCTCGACGGCGACCCCGCCGCGGCCGCGCTGCACATTGAGGACGGTCGGCCCATGAACAAGGACTGGCTCGTGCGCGTGCGGGAAGTCACTGATCGCGATGTCGCCGATTCGTGGCGTGGCCGCTACCTGCTGGCCGATACGGCCGACATGCCCGAGCCGGACGATGACGAGATGTATATCTTCTCGCTCATCGGCATGCAGGTGGAGGTCGATGGTCAAGGGCATGTGGGCCATGTGCGCGACGTGTATGAAGCGCCGCAGGGACTGATTCTCGAGGTGGAGACGGTGAGCGGCCGTCCACTGGTGCCGTGGCGCCCGGAGATCGTGGAGCGGGTGGACGAAGCGCGCAACACGATTGTGCTGAAGCCGCTCGACGGCCTGCTCGAGACCTAGAGCCAGTTCGGTGCTGCGCATCAACGTGGTGACGATCTTCCCCGAGTTCTTCGCGGAGCCGCTCGCCCTCAGCATTCCGGCCAAAGCGGCGCTGGCGGGCAGTGTGTCGTACCACACCGTGAACCTGCGCGATTTCACGTACGATCGGCATAAAACGGTCGACGACACGCCCTGCGGCGGCGGACCTGGCATGGTAATGAAGCCAGGGCCGTTTTTCGAAGCGGTGGAGTTTTTGGGGGCCACGGCTCCGATCGTGCTGCTCTCGCCGCGCGGCCGCCGTTTCGCGCATGCTGACGCGGTGCGTTTTGCTGCAAGCACTGAACTCACGCTGCTCTGCGGCCACTACAAGGACGTCGACGAACGCGTCGCCACGCATCTGGCCACCGAAGTGCTGTCGCTCGGCGACTTCGTGCTCAGCGGTGGTGAGGCGGCAGCCCTCGCCATCATCGACGCTACCGTGCGCCTCCTGCCGGGTGCCATGAGTGACATCGAGAGCGCACGCACGGATTCGTTCTACGATCGCGGCATCAGCGCGCCAAGCTATACGCGGCCGGTGGAGTATCGCGGATTGAGAGTGCCTGACGTACTGATTGGTGGGGACCATGCGAAGGTGGCCGCCTGGCGCGACGGCGAGAGTCTGCGGCGCACGCGTGAGGCGGAAGCGCGAGATCGTGAGGTGTGGACTGCGCGCGAAGCGGAGATTGCCGCGCGCGAGGCGGTGATCGCCGAGGCCGAACGTGTACGGGCAGAGAAGGCGGCAAAGAAAGCGCGCGAGAAAGCGGCAAAAGCCCGTGTGCGCGCACGTGAGGCCGCCAGAGTCGCGGCGGCGAACGCAGCGGACCATGATGCCAGCGCTGACGCTGATGAGCCGTCGCTGTGAGCGTGCGAGTGTTCATCACCGGCGGCACGTTCGACAAAGAGTACAACGAGCTGACTGGCACGCTGCACTTCGAGAAGACCCACGTACGTGAAATGCTGGAGCGTGGGCGCTGCATGGTGGACGTGCAGGTGAGCGTGCTGATGATGATGGACAGTCTCGACATGAAGCACGAACAGCGGGTGGCCATCGCACACGCGTGTCGCACGTGCGACGAAACGCAGATCGTCATTACGCACGGTACGGATACGATGGTGGACACGGCGCGGGTCATTGCTGATGCGGTGCCCGGTAAGACGATTGTGCTGACCGGGGCGATGATCCCCTATGCTTTTGGTAGCTCGGACGGTCTGTTCAATCTCGGCAGCGCGCTCAGTTTTGCGCAGTCGTTGCCTGCCGGCGTGTATGTGGCGATGAATGGCCACGTATTCCGGTGGGACAATGTGCGCAAGAATCGCGAGCGTGGGGTGTTCGAGGGACTGGCGTAGGGAGTATCCGTGGTGAGGCTGTTCCTCCGACCTTCACGGCGAGCCGAACCCGGCTCCGGCGGCACTACGCGGCGAACAGTCCGCGCGCCGTGCTGATCGGGCCACCGTCGATCACGTGTCGATAGCCAAGGGCTGAGAGCGTGCTCGCTGCGATCGCGGAGCGGGCACCACTTGCACAGTACAGCAAAATACGAGAGTCCTTCGTGATGCCAGCCTGTATCGGCAACGACTCGGCGATCGACTGCGCGGGGAGGCAGATCGCCCCCGGCAGATGACCAAGCCAATATTCGAGCTTGGAGCGGACGTCGACGACCAACGCCACCGATTTGTTCTTGTAGGTCGGCATATGGGGGCGGATTAGCGGACTGAGGGGAGGAAGACGCTGTACACACCGCGCAGGTCGCCGGTGCGGAAGTCGAAGGCGCGGTCGCGGGGGTAGTTCTCCACCACGAACGCGGGTCGAGTGTCTTTGGCGCCGTGGCAGGAGAGGCACGACGGCTCAACGGTGATCCGGCGCAGATAGCGAACGCCTGAAGTACCATTGAGCGACGCGCGTAGAACGAGCGCATGCAGGGAGGTGTCCTGCGCGAAGCGCTGCATATGGCGGACCGCCTCCGGATCGGCGTCGTTTGCCGGATTGCGATACTTCGTGGCCAACTGCCGGACGGTCCAGCCGTTGGCCGCGCCAATCTGCTGCAGCGTCTGGCCCACCGGTCTGCAGACGGCCGCGAACGCCTGTATATCGGCCGGAGCACCCGACTGCAGGAACGTGCCCGCCAATCCTGAGCGGAGGGCATCAACCCGCTCGATCTCGGAGACCGCCTTTCCCAGCGCCTCGTTAGCCTGCGCGTGTACGGTGGAGGCCGAACCCAACAAGGCCACGGCGGCGCCGGCGACCAGGCGGGCCGAACGAATGGCTTGAAGAGGAAACCACATGAGAGACTCCGGGCACAAGGTTGCGGACAAAGCTATACAAGAATGCTTATATAAGTATAGACCGAATGCGCAAGGTTTGCAAGTTGCGCCACCTCCTCTCACCCACCCGTCCCGCATCCCGCCATGAGTTGTCAGAACGCGGCATCCACGACCGTTTCCCGCCGGTCGTCCACTGGCCCCTCTGCGGTTTGCCGGGCATTTTGCAGACAGCCAACACACCGGCACCCGTCTCTGCTCATTACCCGCCCCACGCCGCATGGCGTGGGCGCTCCCGACCGGCGGCTCGGTCGGCACCTCCGGCACCCTCCGCATGGCCAAGATCAAGGTTGTGAACCCCGTCGTCGAGATGGACGGCGACGAGATGACGCGCATCATCTGGCAGTTCATCAAAGACAAGCTCATCCTGCCGTATCTCGATGTCGAACTGGAGTACTACGACCTCGGCATCGAGCATCGCGACGCCACCAACGATCAGGTCACCATCGACTCCGCCGAGGCCACGAAGCGGCACGGCGTGGCGGTGAAGTGTGCGACCATCACGCCCGATGAAGCGCGCGTGAAGGAGTTCGGGCTCAAAAAGATGTGGAAGAGCCCTAACGGCACCATCCGCAACATCCTCGGCGGCGTGATTTTTCGCGAGCCGATCATCATCTCCAACATTCCGCGCCTCGTGCCGGGATGGACGAAGCCCATTGTCGTGGGCCGTCATGCGCACGGCGATCAGTACAAGGCCACCGATTTCAAGGTGCCGGGTCCGGGTACCGTGACGATGACGTACACACCCACCGATGGCAGCGAGCCGATGCAGTTTGAGGTGGCCCGATTCGGCGCCGACGGCGGTGTGGCGATGGGCATGTACAACTTCAACGACTCCATCCGCGACTTCGCCCGCTCAAGTCTGACGTACGGGCTACAGCGTAATTACCCAGTGTATCTGAGCACCAAGAACACGATTCTCAAGGCCTACGACGGCCAGTTCAAGGATCTGTTCGAGGAAGTATTCAACACCGAGTTCAAGGCGGCGTTTGACGCCAAGGGCCTCACCTACGAACATCGCCTGATCGACGACATGGTCGCGTCGGCGCTCAAGTGGGAAGGCGGCTACGTGTGGGCATGCAAGAACTACGACGGTGACGTGCAGTCAGACATCGTGGCGCAGGGTTTTGGTTCGCTCGGCCTCATGACCAGTGTCCTCTTGTCTCCCGACGGCCGGACGATGGAAGCGGAGGCGGCGCACGGCACCGTCACGCGGCATTACCGCGAGCACCAGAAGGGCAACAAGACGTCCACCAATCCGATCGCGTCGATCTTCGCGTGGACGCGTGGGCTGGCGCATCGCGGCAAGCTGGATGGCACGCCGGCGGTCACCGCGTTCGCCGATACCCTCGAGGCCGTGTGCATCGAAGCGGTGGAAGCCGGTGAGATGACGAAGGATCTCGCGATCCTGATCTCACGCGACACGCCGTATCTGCATACGGAAGCGTTTCTGGATGCGATCGATCGCCGATTGCAGGTAAAGATGGCGTAACGCGGTCTACCGCCTGCCGCACTATTTCTGTTCCCCTCGGAGGTTTTGATGCGTGTGCCTGTCCGGTTCTCGCTCGGTGCGCTGGCCATAACGGCCGGGGCGCTGGGCGCACAGCGTACCCCCGTCCGCGCGGCGGCGGTTCCTGCGGTGTCGGTTGAGGCCTACGCATCGCTTCCATGGCGCAACATCGGCCCCGAGGGGAACCGCTTCAGCGCAGCGGCCGGTATTCCGGGTGATCCGCTCACGTATTACGTGGGTGCGGCGTCGGGCGGGATTTACAAGACCACTGATGGCGGTGTGCATTGGGTCGAATTGTTCGACGATCAGCCGGTGCTGTCGATTGGCGCGTTAGCCGTCGCGCCCAGTGACGCGAATGTGGTGTGGGCCGGTACCGGGGAAGCGCATATCCGGAGCCACATTTCGATTGGACAGGGGGTCTACCGGTCCACGGATGCCGGGCGCACGTGGACGCTGATGGGGCTGGAAAAGACTGGCCGCATTGCGCGTGTTGCGATCCATCCGACCAACCCCGAGGTGGTGCTGGTGTGCGCGCTCGGTACCGCGTACGGCCCGCAGCAGGAGCGCGGCGTGTACCGCACCACCGACGGCGGTACGACATGGTCCCGCGTGCTGTTCGTCGACGAAAACACGGGATGCAGCGATCTCGCAATGGATCCCTCCAACCCGCGCACGCTCTATGCGGGCATGTGGCAGATCGAAATTCACACATGGGGTCGCACCAGCGGTGGCCCCGGCAGCGGGCTCTTCACCTCACGCGATGGTGGCGTGACGTGGACGCGATTACGCGGAAATGGACTGCCGACCAAGCCAGTGGGGAAAGTGGCGCTGGCGATAGCGCCGTCCAATCCGCAACGCGTGTTCGCGCTGATTGAAACCGGCGACGGCATGCCCTGGAACGGTGAGGCCACCGAAAGCGGACAACTCTGGCGGAGCGAAAACGGCGGCGCGACATGGGCACTCATTACGCGGGATCGCAATGCCATGGGCCGCGCGCACTACTACTCGCGCATGGCCGTCACGCCGGACAATGAAAACGAAGCGTACTTTCTGACGGCGTCGTATCACGCGTCGATCGACGGCGGCCGAACGCTCACGCAGCTCACCGGCCCGCAGGCGCCGGGTGGTGATCACCACGACATCTGGATCGATCCCACCAACGGCAACCGACAGATCGTCGCGCACGACCAAGGGCTCTCCATCACCACCAATCGTGGTCGCAGCTGGTTCCGGCAGCGGTTGGGGAATGCGCAGATCTATCACGTGACGGTGGACAACGAAATTCCCTACAACGTGCTCGGCAACAAGCAGGACGAGCCCAGCTATCGGGGGCCGAGCAACAGCCGCGTGTTCGGCGGCCGTGGTACTGGTATCTCGCGCGGCATGTGGCACTCGGTGGGCGGCGGAGAAAGTGGATGGGCCACGCCGGATCCTGTCGATGCCAATGTGATTTGGTCCACCGCGTCGGGCTCCGGTATGGTGGGCGGCATCGTGGTCCGCTTCGAAGAAAACCGACGGCAGTTCCGTAATGTGGAAGTCTGGCCGCAACAAACGCGCGGGCCAGCCGACGGTGTGAAGTATCGTTTCGTCTGGGACGCGCCGTTGCTGATTTCGCCGCACGACCGGCACACGCTCTACACCGGCAGCCAGCACGTACACCGTACGCGCGACGACGGCCAGAGCTGGCAGGTGATCAGCCCGGACCTCACGCGCAACGACCGCAGCAAGATGCAGAGTTCCGGCGGTCTCACGCCCGACAACATCGGCGTGGAATACTCGGGCGTCGTGTACGGTATTGCCGAGTCGCCGCTGCAGCGGGGCGTGATTTGGGTGGGTACGAACGATGGGCTGGTGCAGCTCACGCGGGATGATGGGGCCACATGGACCAATCTTACCGCGAACCTGCCGGGCATACCGGTGTGGGGCTCCGTGCGTTCGATTGCCGCGTCGAAGTGGGATGCCGCGACCGCGTACCTTACGGTCGATGCGCATCAGGAAAACGATCGCGATCCGCATGTGTACCGCACCACCGATTTTGGAAAAACGTGGACGAAGATCGTGGCCGGTATTCCTCGCAGCATGTTGAGCTATGCCAAGATCATCATTGAAGATCCGGTGCGGCGTGGCATGCTCTATGTGGGGACGGAGAACGCGATTTATGTAAGCTACGATGCCGGTGATCGCTGGCTGCCGTTGCAGAACAACCTGCCGCATGCGCCGGTGTCGGGCATCGTGGTGCAGCCGCACTTCAACGACCTGGTCATCTCCACGTACGGCCGTGGGTTCTGGATTTTCGACGACCTCTCGGCGCTGCAGCAGCTCACCCCCGAACTACTGAATAAGCCGGCGCACCTGTTCGCACCGCGCGCGGCCTATCGCTTCCGCCCCATCACACCGCCAAGTACCACGTACGACGATCCGACAACGGGCCAGGATCCGGAGTACGGCGCCTCGATCAACTACTCACTTGGCGCCGTCGCCAAAAACGCGCCGGTCGTCGAAATATTGAACGGCACAGGGGCTGTGATTCGTACGCTGCGCGGCAGCAATCGGGTGGGAGTGAACCGGCTGCACTGGGATTTGCGTGATGAGCCGAGCGCCGAGGTGCGATTGCTTACCAGTCCGCTGTTTGCGGATCATCTGGTCACCAGTCCCGCCGGTCGGGCTGCGCCGGGCATCACGCGCCTGTCCATCCTGATGCCGCCGGGCATGTATGCGGTGCGCCTTACCGTCGACGGATTGGCACAGACGCAGCCGTTGGAGGTGCGCAAGGATCCGAACAGTGCGGGCACCGACGCGGAGATCGTCGCGCAGGTGCAGGCGCTGCGCGGCATCAAGGGACAGCTCGACGAGGCTGCTGCGGCCGTACGTCGTGTGGAGGAAGTGCGTCTGCAGATGCAGCAAGTACAACGACTCGCGGTCGATCCCGTGATGCTGCGCGCGGTGCAGGAGGCCGAGTCGCGGCTCATCGAGGTGGAGATGAACCTCGTGGACGTTCGCCTGACCGGTGAGGGACAGGACGCCGTCCGGTTCGACTCCAAGCTGATCGTCAAGATGGGCTATCTTGCCGGCGGTATTGCCACGGCCGACTTCCGTCCCACGTCGCAGCACGGGGAGGTGCAGCAACTGCTCGGTGTGCAACTGACGCAGCATCTCGCCGCGCTCGATGCGGTGATGCGCGCCGAGTTGCTGCCGCTGAATCAACAGCTCAAGGCAAAGGGGCTGCCTGAGGTGGTGGACCGTGGGCGTACGCCGGTGCAGATCGTGCCGTAGCGGCCGGCGTACGCACTGGTCGCATTACTTGGCGAGTTCCTTCACCACCGCGCTGAGTGCCTTGACGCGCGCCGACTCCACATTGCCCGCTGCATCACGATCCAGCTGCGTCGCGAGCGTGGTGAGGGCACTGCGGCGGGCGGTGCCGGAGGCTCGTTCGGCGGTGTTGAGCTGCGCTACGACGCCGTCCAGCCATGTAGTGGGGACGTTGCGGTTGCGGGCCATCTGATCGGTGTAGGACCGTGCGACGACGAACGCCGCCGGCCACATCAGGTGGGGCTGCTCCTGCGGGTTGAAGTACTCGAAGCGGACGAGCTTGGCCGCGTCGAGTTCGTTTTGCGACAGGTGCGCGCTCGGCTGCAGTTCGAGAATGTCGAGGCCGCGCGAAATCTCCGAGCCGTAGATGTAGCCGTTGTACCAGTACGCCGACCAGTGACCGGCGCTCACGAGCTTGTTGGCGTCCATCGGGCCGCGATCAAAATAGGCGATTTCGTACGCGTGGTCGGGATCGGTCCAGTCAAAGACATCGATGCCGCCCTGATACCACGATTGCACCATGACTTCACGTCCTGGAATCGGGATGAGCGAGCCGTTATGCGCGACACAGTTTTCGGTGCTCGTCTGGGCAGCGGGCATCTTGAAGTAGCTGCGGAACACCAAGGAATCGCCGGAGCGCACGAAGATCGCATCAGCTCCCCACTCCATTTTGTCGGTCGCACGGCAGCGCGGCGATGAGCCACCGCCCCATTCGTCGGAGAAGAGCACCTTGCTGCCGTCGTTGCTGAAAGTGGCCGAATGCCACGCGGACATGTTCGTGTCGGCGGCGGCGTAGAGACGCTTCGGATTCTTCACGTCGCGAATATCGAGAAGAATGCCGTAGCCGCTGCACGCCCCACCGGCGAGACCGACCGCGGGATACGTGGTGATGTCGTGGCACTGCGTGGGACCGCGGCCGGCCACTGACGGACGTTCGGGGGCGCCGGGCGCGCGCTGGCGCTGGTCTTGCGGCGCGTCGCCATGTCGTACGGCGGTGCCCAGACCTTCAAAGATGCGCGGCGAGCTGACGATAGCGGCGGCCGCCGGATTGGCGAGCGGCACCTTGATCACTTCAATGCGGAAGAGTGCGCTGTTCGGATCTTCGGAGGGCGCGCGGCCCGAGCAGCCTGTCAATTCGTTTGGCGAGCGGACGCCAGCGGATCCTGACACATAGATGTAGACGTTGTCGGGATCCTTGGGATCGGTGACCAACGTGTTCGTGTGCGAGCCGCGGCACGTCTGCACGGTGGTGATGGTCTTGGGCTTGGCGACATCAATGATATCGATGATGCGGATACCGCGTGCGCGTTCCTTGCTGACGGTGTCCTGCACGCCTCCCAGTCCGCAGTCGACGCGGCCGCTGACGGCTTCGGCGGAGACGAAGAGCAGATTGCCGTACACGGTGACATCACTCTGCGAGCCCGGGCATACGAATTCGGTGCGCAGCGTTGGTTTTTTGACATTACTGATGTCCCAGACTTGCCAGCCGCTGTAATTGCCCTGAAAGACGAGGTTGCCCTTGAACGCGAGATCGGAATTGGTGAGCCGCGGATCGCCGGGATTGGACGGTACCGCGAACGCGGGTGATGGCTTGGTGGTGGATACCAGGCGCATGTTCCACGATGCCTGCTCGGCGTCGTACCACCCGGCTTTCAGTCCAACGCGAGGATCCGGACTGGGTGGGGCGAGCGACATCGACGACGGCGATGGCGAGGAGCCCATGCCGCTGCGGCCACCGGCGCAGCCAGCGAGCAGTGCGATGCCGGAGAGCAGAGGGAGAGAGAGACGTCGCATCGAGGTGGGGATAGGGGAGGGAGGAACGGCCAGCGAGAGGCAGCAGTCAGGGCCGCGGGCGGGTTTTGAGCATCAGTTGCATACGGGCGATTTCGGTACTCTGATCGGCGACCACGTCGGACACGAATTTGAAGACGTTGTCGTCATTCGCGGCGCCTCTGATCGCCATCAGGTCATCGACCATGTCGATGGCACCGCGATGATGCTGAATCATGTACGTGAGGAAATAGAAATCGAAGGCCAGACCGGTGGCACGGGCGAGGGTGTCCATCTGCGCAGTGGTCAACATACCGGGCATCATGGCAGCGCTTTCGCCGCCGACCGTGGTCATGCCGGGCATGGACATCCCGTCATGATGCGCGTGACCCGCTGATGTGTCAGGGACCGATTGTCGCCGATCGCGTAGCCAGTTCTGCATGAACGCGATTTCGTCCGTCTGCGAGACGGCGATGCGTCCCGCGAGCACCCGCACGTCAGAGCTCGACGTGTTCGGCTCGGCGAAAGCGGACATCCGCACGGCTTGCGCGTGATGCCCGATCATGCCTTGCATGAAGGTGACGTCGCCTGCGGTGTACGGGGGGATACCGCCGTCGCGCATCGACATCTGCGCCGGCGTGAGTGCGGCCGCACCGGACGCGGGGGCGCTGCGACAGGCGGACAACGCAATCGACGCCGCTGCCAACAGGGTCCATCGGGTGGTGATCATCATCGACATGTTCTATCGGATTTCGTAGTTCATCATCATGCCCATGTCTTCGTGCACCATGTTGTGGCAATGCATGAGAAAGCGCCCGCGATACTGATCGAACGTGGCGATCACGGACACCCGTTCGCCGGGATGCACCAGTACCGTGTCTTTCCAGCCGGCCTCCCACGGAAAGATACGGCCACGGCCGCCGATACGTTCGAGCACCTGGAAATGCACCTCGTGCATGTGGACCGGATGCGGGAAGGGGCTGTCATTCACAAAGGTCCAGATTTCGGTGTCGCCAAACCTGACGGTCTCGTCGATACGCGACATGTCAAATTCGCGCCCGTTGATGTTGTGCTGCATGCGGGCGCTGTTGAACTGAAACACGCGCGTGACGGCGGCGCGTGACCGATCGAGACGAGCGATTGTGGGGAGTGGCACCGGGCGCCATGGCGCTGGTGTCACGGCACGCGTGACGGCGAATTCCACGAGACGCATCTCGGCGCCCTGTGGTAACCCGCTGGCGCCCATCCGTCCCATGCCGCCACCCATGCCTCGCCCCATCCCGCCGCCCATCCCGCCGCCCATACGTGCTGGCGACTCAAACGCTTGCGACATGAGCGCGACGCGAGAGCCAACCGCGTCTTTCGAGAAGTCCACCAGCAGGTCCGCGCGTTCGCCGGTGCCGAGGTCTACGGATGACACGGTGACCGGCGCGGGGAGCAGGCCGCCGTCGCCGCCGATGAGTGTCATGGGCCGTCCGGTGGACAGCGCGATGCGGAGAATCCGCGAGGTTGTGGCATTTACGACACGCACCCGATACGTGGTGGTGTCGACGCTGTGCTCTGGCAGTCGGATGCCGTTGGCGTACGGCGTATCGCCGAAGAATCCTTCCATCTGTTCGTGCATCACCGGCTCGTACGCGAAGCGGCCGTCGGCGTCGAGTCGCCGATCCTGGATCAGCAGCGGGATTTCGTACACCCCGCTCGGCAGTCCCAGCCGTTCCTCGGCGTTGTCGCGAACGAGTATCAGGCCCACCATCCCGCGATAGGCCTGAATCCCGGTGCGGTGATGCGGGTGCGCGTGATACCAGTACGTGCCTGCGCGGTCGATGACGGGAAATTCGTAGCGATAGCTGCTGCCTGTGGGAATGGCGAGTGCGGGGTGTCCATCGGCGGCTTCCGGTACGCGGAGCCCATGCCAGTGCAGAATGGTGGATTCCGGCAGCGCGTTGTCGAACGCAATGCGCGCCGTCTCTCCGGTGCGGGTGTCGATGGTGGGGCCGATGGGTCCGTCGCCGGGAGTCCACACCTCCGCCGGCACGCCCGGAGCGACCTCCACGGTTCGCACGCGGGCGGTGAGCGCGAGGTTGGTGGGGCGCACGGCTGCGGGAAACCGCAAGGGCGCGCGGGCCAGCGGTGCTCGCCGCACCGCCAGGGTGGGATCGAGTGGCTCGGCGACGGCGCGCCGTAGCGACGGTACGAACGGCAGCGCGCCTGCGGCGCCCGCCAACCGGAAAAAGTCTCGTCGATGCATAGCGATTAAGCTACGGCATGACGGATGCGCGGTTGTCAGGGGATCCCCGAGCGGTGGGGCGGGCCGGGGCGTGGTTCATCGTGCTGGCGGCGCTGCAGTGGGGCGCACTGGGCACGGTGGCGCGTGTGGCGTTCGCTGAGCGGGCGGATCCACTCACGGTGGCATTTTGGCGCGCGTCGCTGGCGGCCCTGCTGTTTGGGGTGCACGCCACGGTCACGCGCGCGGCCCCGCTGCGCTCGGCTGATCGCTGGTCCGCCGTGGCACTGGGGACGGGCGGCGTGGCGGTGCTCTACGTGACGTATCTCAAAAGCGTGGAGGCGGGCGGCGTGGCGCTGGCCGCGATTCTCTTGTATTCGGCGCCGCTCTGGGTGGCGCTCGGTGCGCGGGTGTTTTTTCACGAGCGGCTCACGCCACGCGCGCTCCTGGCACTTGGGCTCACGCTCGTGGGCGTGGTGATGGTCGCGCTCGCCTCGGGCGAGGGCGTGGGCGGAGTGACGGTCTCGTCGGCGGGACTGGTGTGGGGGCTGATCTCCGGGCTCACCTACGCGCTGTACTATCTGCTGGGACGCCCGCTGTTTACGCACAACGCGCCGGCCCGCGTGCTCGCATGGGCGCTCGCCATCGGCGCAGCGGCGCTGTGGCCGTTCGTGACGTTCACGCCATTGTCACTCAAGGCATGGGGGGCGGTGAGTTTCATGGCGGCGGTGTCGACGTATGGTGCGTACTTGTCGTACGCGCACGGCATGCGCCGACTGATGCCATCACGCGCCGCGACGATTGCCACACTTGAACCGGTGGTGGCCGTGATCGCGGCGTACGTGGTGTGGCAGGAACGGTTGTCGCCGTTGGGGCTCGCTGGTGCGGTGGCCGTGCTGGCAGGCGTGATCTGGTCGGCGCGAAACGACGGATAGCGTCCGGATTGCCTGTCGCTACCGGCTTGGCGTGCAAAGATGCGTCATGGCGACATCGGCCAGAGAGCCTTTGAAGGCGGGGCCGAAGCCGGGCAGTTTGATCACCTTGTGCATCCCGATGTTTTTACCGGCTTGGTCGAGATAGTACCAGCTTTCCTTTGTGGCGACGGTGCGCTTGGCGCAGTCGAACATCGCGATGGTGCGCGAGTTCAGCAGTTCGCCCTTGGCGGACTTGAGTGGCGGCTGCAGCTTCACGCGCACGGTCGCGGTGACGATGCCGTTGGCGGTGGTCACCGAACCCGTTTCGAGCATCACCGGTGTGCCCACCGACGTGTTCCCGATGGGCGTGAGCTTGGGCATCGCTTTCTGCGCGAGCAACGGCGCAGCGCCGGCACCGAGTGCGAAGAGCGCGGCGGTTGCACGCGCGACAGCCCGTGCGCCGCGTGACAGCATGCGTGATGTGATCATACGTCGACTACGGCGCACGGCGACGACGCGCTGTGGAATCCGGGCGGAAATCGAAGGGTTGCTGCACCAACTGTTGGACGGCGCGCCCTCCGCGCAGGGCGGGGGCGAACCGTTGTTGCTGCAGCGCACGGCGCACCGGCTCGACCAGCGAGAGATGGGTGGTGATCATGGCGCTGAACGTGTCCATATTCACCTCGCCCACGGTGCTCACGACGAATTCAGCCACAACGCGCCCCGCCGCGTGCGCATCAAACAGTGAATCCGGATAGACCGGTCGGACGATCTCGGCGGAGTCCATGACGGCAACCCGGTCCACATCGGCGGCCGTGAACACCTGAAGCGCTTCGATGAGTTTGGCGATCTGCGCTGCCGGAGACAGTTCGCCGCTCTTGCGTTTCTTCGCTCTGAGTTCGCCGCGCTTGGACCAGAGGAGAATCGTGCCGCAGGCGCTGCTCATGCGCTGATTCCCGGAGTATTCCACCGGTACACTGGCCGCGCCGCTGTACACTTCGATGCCCTCGAAAGATCGCGGATCGAGCGCATCGAGGTCGAACTCGCCAGCATAGAGCGGCTGGCCGTCGAGCCACACCAGCGGGGCACAGCGGGCGCCGCGCACACGCACATAGGTATTGAAGCCACGGGTTTCGATCCGCATGCCGGGCACGGTCCGAAAGAGATCGGTCAGGGCCGTGGGATTTCGCCGGTCGATCTCCGCGCCGGTGAAAAACCGACCACTCCCCGAGTTCTGCCGACTATAGAAGCCAGCCATCGGACCGTTCACTTCTTTCCGTCCCACCACGGTAACGGCGGCCAGTTCGACGACGACGCGCTCGAGCACGACGGACACGGCGCTGACGCGGTCTTTCTCCACGACGACGCGCTGCGAGTCCGGGCGGAATCCCAGGCGACGCACCGACAGCCATGCCGTCCCGGTGGGCACACGACTCAGCAGTACCTCGCCCCGCTCATCACTTTCCCTCACACCAGTCGCGCTACTCAGGCGCAATTGCGCGCCGCTCAGCGGCAGCCCGGCGGCGGTCCGCACGGTGCCGCGAACGGAGCCAGTCGCTGCCGGGTTCTCAGGCGGCGTGCTCTGGCTCCGTAGCGGACACGCGAAAGCGGCGCTGGCGGCGATCGCTGTCCAGAGGGCGCGGCGGGAGGAGAGGGCCTGCAATGGCAGAAGCATGGAGGACCAGGCGGCGGGCAGGAAGAAGGAGCCGCGTTCGTATGCTACCCGCTGAATCATGGAGTTGGTACCAGTCGTGTTCAAGTCGTGCCCAGCGACAGCGGTAGGGAGGGGCGGGGTGATGGCGGCCCCTGCGGGTGGGCGTTGCAGGACTAACACAGAGCCGTGGCCCTACGTAACGTACGTAATGACTTCTCCACTCCGGCTCCCGTTCACGATCGCTGCGGCGCTCGTTCTTGCCTCGTCTGGCGCGCAGGGCCAGTCGGGGACGCGATTGTTGCGCTCGCCGTCGGTGAGCGCGCAGCACATCGCGTTTGCCTATGCCAACAACATCTGGGTGACGCCGCGTAGCGGTGGGGCCGCGCGTCGGCTCACCAGTTTTGCCGGCCAATCGTCCAATCCGAAGCTGTCGCCCGACGGTCGCTTGGTGGCGTTCAGCGCTGAGTACGCGGGCAACACGGATGTGTACGTTGTGGGCGTCGACGGCGGGCAGCCGGTGCGCATCACGTGGCATCCGGGCGCCGACCTCGTGCAGGGCTGGACGCCCGATGGGGCGCGCGTGGTCTTCTCGTCGGGCCGTGCCACGTGGGCACCCACTGGCGTACCGCGCTTCTGGACCGTGCCCAAGGACGGCGGCGCGGAGTCGGCCATGCCGATGCCTCGTGCAAATCAGGGTAAAATCTCGCCTGATGGGAAGCGCGTGGCATATCGCATGCCGTCGTCGTGGGATGAAGAACGGCGGAACTATCGTGGTGGACAGAACAAGCCCATCTGGATCCTGGATCTGACCACCTTTGCGCTCGACACCACGCCCTTTGCCGGGGCCAAGGAGATGGATCCGGTATGGGTGGGCGATGCCGTCTATTTCCTCTCGGATCGCACGGGCGTGAGCAACGTGTGGCGCTTTGACCCGCGCTCGAAGGCGTTGGCGCAGGTCACGCGCTTCTCCGATTTTGATGTGAAGGCGCTCGATGCGAACGGCGGCGCGATGGTCTTCGAGCAGGCGGGGTATGTGCACGAATTAGACGTAGCCAGCGGCACCAGCAAGATCGTCACGATTACGGCCGCTGGTGACTTCCCGTGGATGATGCCGGCGTGGAAGGATGTCTCGTCGCGTATTAGCAGCCTTGCGCTCTCGGCCACCGGGAAGCGTGCAGCGGTTGAAGCGCGCGGGGAGATTTTCACGATTCCCGCGGAGAAGGGCGACGTGCGCAATCTCACGCGATCGAGCGGATCGGCGGAGATCGCGCCGTTGTGGTCGCCGGATGGGAAGTCGGTGGCGTATTTCAGCGACCGATCGGGCGAGTACACACTGATGATCACGCCGCAGGATGGATTGGGTGCGTCACGCACGATTGTGTTACCGGAGCCGAGTCGGCCGTATGCGCCGAGTTGGTCGCCGGATGGATCGCGTATTGCGTTTCAGGATACACACTTTCGCGTCTGGGTGGTGGACGTGACGTCGGGTCAGGCGAAGGTGGCAGATACCGATCCATACTTTATGGCCGATCGTTCGGTGGTGCCGGTGTGGAGTCCCGACTCCAAGTGGCTGGCGTATCCCAAGCGGCTCAAGTCGCTGTTCCGTGCGATTTTCGTGTACGAAGTGGCGACTGGTGCCGTGACGCAGATGACCGATGGACTGGCCGATGCGACCACCCCGGCGTGGGATGCGAGCGGCAAGTACCTGTGGTTTTTTGCGTCGACGAACTTTGCACTCAATTCGTCGTTGCTCGACATGTCGAAGTACGACCGGCCCGACACGCGGTCATTGTATCTGGCGGTGCTCTCGCGTACGGAGCGTTCGCCGCTGTTGCCGGAGAGCGACGATGAAGCAGCGCGCGCCTTGGCGTCCGGCGCGGACAGTACGGGGGTAGCGCCGACGGCTGCTGCTCCGGCGCGGCCCGTCGCTGCGGCCCCAGTGCCGCAGGTGCGCCTCGATATGGCGGGCATGGCGCAGCGAATTCTCGCGGTGCCGGCGGTGGTGGAGCGTGACTATAGCGCGCTGCGCGCCGGTCCGGCGGGCAGCGTGTTCTTTCTCGAAGCGGTGCCGTCTGTGGGCACGGCGGGTGGCGGCGCCGGGGGCAACACGCTGCACCGGTATCAATTGAATGTGCGACGCGCGGCACCGTTCGCGCAGGGCGTCGCGCAGTTCGTGGTCAGCGCCGATGGCAAGAAGTTGCTCTATCGCACCGGCGGGGCGCAGGGTGATCTGTATTTGGTGGATACCGATAAAACCGTGCCGGCGGCGGGCGCGGGGCGACTGGCCGCCACGCTGCGTGCGTATATCGATCCACGGGAAGAGTTCCAGCAAATCTTCAACGAAGGGTGGCGCAACCAGCGTAACAACCTGTATGTGCCGAACGCGCACGGCGCCGACTGGCCCGCAGTGAAACGCATGTATGAGCCGCTGCTGGCGCATGTGAACCACCGGGCGGATCTGAATTATCTGCTCGACAATATGGGCGCTGAAATTGCGATCGGGCATTCCTACGTCCGCGGCGGCGATTTGCCCGATGTGCCCAATGGCAGCGGCGGATTGCTCGGCGCCGACTTCACGATCGAGAACGGTCGGTATCGCTTGGCGAAAATCTACGATGCGGAGAGCTGGAATCCGGAATTGCGGGCGCCGCTCGTGACGCCCGGTGTGGCGGTGAACGTGGGCGACTACGTGCTCGCCATCAACGGGCAGCAACTCCAAGCGACCGACAACATGTATCGCTTGCTGGATGGTACGGCCAATCGGCAGACGGTGCTGACGGTCTCGTCGCGCCCGGACCTTGCGGGATCGCGACAGGTCACGGTGCTCCCGCTAGGAAACGAGCAGGGGTTGCGCACGCGCGCCTGGGTGGAGCGCAATCGACGTATCGTGGATTCACTCTCCGGAGGCCGGATTGCGTACGTGTTTTTGCCCAATACCGGGCAGCCCGGATACACCAGCTTCAATCGTTACTACTTCGCGCAGCAGGACCGGTTGGGTGTCGTGCTGGACGAGCGGTATAACGGTGGCGGTTCGGCCGCCGACTACATCATCGATCTGCTTGGCCGGGACTACGACGGGTACTTCAATAATCCGGTGGGCGCGCGCTACCCGTTTACCAGTCCGGCCAACGGGATCTGGGGCCCGAAGGTGATGATCATCAACGAGATGGCCGGCTCGGGCGGTGATCTCATGCCGTACATGTTCAGTCGGCGTAAACTCGGCCCGCTGGTTGGAGCGCGCACGTGGGGAGGGCTCGTGGCGACCACCGACACACCACCGTTTGTGGATGGTGGATCGATGATCGCGCCGCGTTTTGGGTTTTTCTCGCGGGACAATAAGTTTGCCGTGGAGAACGAAGGGGTCGCGCCCGACATCCACGTGGAGAATTTTCCGCGTGACGTGATCGCGGGGCGCGATCCGCAATTGGAGCGGGCGGTGCAGGAAGCGCTGCGGCTTTTGGGCATGTGGAAGAACGACCGGCAGTCCACCGAGCCGACCGCCCCCGCGTGGGGAAAGCGCGTGCCCCCCGGCCGCTGAGTATGTCGAACCCTCGCATCTGGAACCGCAAGCTGCACCGTTGGGGATCGCTCGCGGCGGCGCTGCCATTCTTGGTGGTGTTGTGCACCGGGGTGCTCTTGCAACTGAAGAAACAGCTCGCGTGGGTGCAGCCCTCCGAGCAACGGACGTCGTCGACCACGCCGACCATCTCGATG